>NZ_ARQI01000001.1 GCF_000384655.1 Brachyspira innocens ATCC 29796
ATATCTGGTTTAAGAAAAAGTCATGAAGATTTGGAAAGTTCTATCAAAGAAAATAATAGTAAATATGATGAGCTTATTAATAATTTGGGCAGTAAGTTTGACAGCAGTATAGAAGAGGCTAAAAAAGAATTAGATAATTTAAGTTCTAAGCTATGGCAAGAAAAAGAATATAATAAAAATAAATTAGATGAATTATCTAGCCAAATAGAAAACAGTAAAGAAGAGCAATCAAAGTTCTTTGAAGAAGAAAAAGAAAATATCTCCAAATTAAAAGAAGAGTTGGAAGTAAGCATTACAAAGAAAATAGACAGTAACAATGCCAACTATAATAATGTAATGCTAGAACAGAATCTCAAAACTTTTAAAGAAATATCATCTTTAAGAAAAAGTCAGAAAGATTTAGAAAGCTCTATCAAAGAAAATAACAGCAAATATGATGAGCTTATTAATAATTTAGGCAGTAAATTAGAAGAACAGCAAGAATATAATAAAAGTAAGTTAGAAGATTTATCCAGTAATATAGAAAATGCTAAAGAAGAGCAATCAAAATACTTTGAAGAAGAGAAAGAAAATATATCTAAATTAAAAGAAGAGTTGGAAGTAAGCATTACAGAGAAAATAGAAAAGAATAATGAAAATAATAATAACGTAATGCTAGAGCAGAACTTAAAAACTTTCAAAGAAATTTCTAATTTAAGAAAAAGTCATGAAGATTTGGAAAGCTCTATCAAAGAAAATAACAGCAGATATGATGAGCTTATTAATAATTTAGGCAGTAAGTTTGACAGCAGTATAGAAGAGGCTAAAAAAGAATTAGACAGTTTGAGTTCTAAACTAGCGGAACAAAAAGAATATAATCAAAACAAGTTAGAAGAATTATCTAGCCAGATAGAAAATAGTAAAGAGGAACAATCAAAGTTTTTTGAAGAAGAAAAAGAAAGTCTTTCCAAATTAAAAGAAGAATTACAGGAAAGTATTACAGAAAAAATAGACAGTAACAATGCCAACTATAATAATGTAATGCTAGA
>NZ_ARQI01000002.1 GCF_000384655.1 Brachyspira innocens ATCC 29796
CTTAATACAATAGTTCTAAAAATGAATGAGCTTAGTAACAGGATTGATAAACTGAGTACAAAAAATGTATAGCTAAACTATATATTTATACTATACCATACTACTGTATAATAAAATATAAACAAATTTATATTTACAGACGCTTTTTTAAAAAAATGATGTCAGTATAAATTTTTTAAAAAAATAAATAAAGAGCAACTTATATTTCTTTATATTTTTTTACTAAGAGTATACAAAAAATAAATTTATAAGGAGTGCGGTATGCAAAAATTAAAACCTTCAGACAAAGAAAAAAATATAGGGATAACTTTGAGAGTTACAAAGACAGCATTTCAAGAGATGAAGAAAGAGGCTGACAGTTTGAATATGAGAGTAAGCAAGTATTTATTAGAACTGCATAAAATGTATATCAATGAAGTAAATAAAAAGTAATCAGCCTAAATAAAAAAAGAGGGTAAGGTTCTGCGAAAACCTTACCCTTGAAACATAATTTAAATAAAGGATTCAAACTATGCGTAATAGCTATATTCTAATACTATTTTTAAAAATAGTAAATAGCATTCTATTAATTTTATTTGAAATTATTAATCAAAATAAATATCAAAAATTATACTCAATATTAAAAAAGAGCAATCTTATATTAACATTGATTATAAATATTTTATCAATATTTCATTTTGATTAAGACTTAAAAAATAGGGCTGAAACTCTGCAAAGTTCCAGCCCTGAATACTTCACATTAAAAGGAGGTGATTCCTTATGAGTACTGGTGAAATATTCATCATCATAATAGCATTAATATTGCTTATACAAGAAATAAAAAAATAAGCAATATACAGGGTAAGGTTCTAGGAAAACCTTACCCTAAAAAACATCATTTTAAATGGAGATATAAAACAATGTCCTATATTAACATCAAAATTATATTACTGTTTTTAAAAATAGTAAAGTACATTTTAACTTTTTTCATCAAAATAATCAATAAAGATAAATACAAAAAACTGC
>NZ_ARQI01000003.1 GCF_000384655.1 Brachyspira innocens ATCC 29796
GTAGGATTTAAAAATAAAGTTATGAGTTTGCTAGAAGAATTGTTAAACAAATACTGCCCCGACGGCGTGGAGTATAAAAAGCTTGATGAAGTTGTTAGTATTTTAGATAATTTAAGAAAGCCTGTCTCAAAAAATAAAAGAATAAAAGGTAATTACCCTTATTATGGAGCTAATGGAATTCAAGACTATATTGATAATTATATTTTTGATGGTACATTTATTTTAATGGGTGAAGATGGTAGTGTAATAAATAAAGATAATTCACCAGTTTTAAATTGGGCTATCGGTAAGATATGGGTTAATAATCATGCTCATGTTTTATATAATGAAAATATTAATACATTAAGATTTTTATTTTATTATTTACAAACTATTGATGTTAGTAATATTGTAAGAGGTATACCACCAAAAATTAACCAGCAAAATTTAAGGAATATAGAAATACCAGTCCCGCCAATAGAAGTACAAAAAGAGATAGTGCGTATATTAGACATATTTACAGAAAAAACAAATCAATTACAAGAGCTTTTAAATAGAGAAACCATCTTAAGAAAAAAACAGTATGAGTATTATCAAAATAAACTTTTATTTAATACGAAATTTAATAAAGTTAAAATGAGTGATATTTGTACTGTTAATCAAGGATTACAAATTCCTATTAGTCAGAGAAAAAAAGAAGATGGAAAAAACAGATATTTTTATATTACAGTACAATTTTTAAAAGGAAATAATAAAGATAAATATTATATTGAAAATCCAGCAGAAAATGTTATATGCGATACCGATGATATATTAGTTACTAGAACAGGAAGCACAGGAAAAATAATAACAGGAGTAAAAGGCTGTTTTCATAATAATTTTTTTAAACTTAATTTTTTTAATAATATAAATAAAAGATATATTTATTATGTATTGAATACAAAAAAAATGTATGAACAAATGTTAAATGCTGCATCTGGTGGTACTGTTCCAGACTTACCTCATAAAGCATTTTATAAATTAGAAATTTACTTTCCACCTTTAGAAGAGCAAAAGCGTATAGTAAAAATACTTGACCGTTTCGACACTTTATGTAATGACATTACTAGAGGGCTGCCTGCGGAGATTGATATGCGTA
>NZ_ARQI01000004.1 GCF_000384655.1 Brachyspira innocens ATCC 29796
GGTCTGGTCTGGTCTGGTCTGGTCTGGTCTGGTCTGTATTTAACATTTTATTTCTAAAGTTATCACGCCATTTTCTTATTGGTATCCACCAAGCCAGTTTATTAATATTCTCTTTTATTTTTTCTAATTGTTGTATATATATATATTCATTATTATTAGAAGTAGGGTATATGTCTATAGGTATTCTTTGACCATATCTAAAATATTTTCCAGTAGGTGGATTTTCTTCATTTAAAAAACAGGCTTGTATAATGGAATTAGCTCCATCTTCAGCTGTTGTTGGTGCTGTATCTCCACCCATAGAAGTTTTACACCAACCAGGACAAACACAATTAACATAAATATTTTTGTCTTTAACAGCACCACTAAGTTTCTTTGTAACCATCATCAATGCTGTTTTCGTACTTGCATATCCTATTTGAAAATCTTTTTCTGCATCAGGATGCCATAATTCTCCAGAACCTGAAGTAACATTAACTATTCTTGCTCCATTTTCAAAAGAGTTCAAAAAATATTTTGTTGTAAGTATTGAAGAAAATACATTTATTCTATATATTTTATCAAGTAAATCTATAGGTATTTCTAAAGTTTTTATATGAGATTTGAAAGGTATCCAATCTAATTGAGCAGCAGCATTATTTATAAATATATATAATTGTTCATCTTTATCTTTTAGTTTTAAATATTCTTGATAAGCTTTGGATATTGAATATTCAAATTCAACATCTATTCTTATAGGTATTATATTAGATGGATTTCCAATTGATTTTATAGCTTCTTTAGCTTTATCAATATCTCTACATCCCATATAAACTTTAAAGTTATATTCTAAAGCAAATTTCCTGCATAGTTCTAATCCTATACCTCTATTTCCTCCTGTAATAAAAACTACTTTTTTCAATTTTGTCTCCTTAATTATATAATTAATTTCTATTAAATATTTTATTTACGGAAACTATTATAAAATTTTTAGCTATATCCACAAAGATAGTTTATTTATTAATTCTACTTTTATATAAATTATTATATCTGCAAGTTTCATGCAAAAATATATAAATTCAGGTATAAACAATTTATGCTACTATTTTTATTTGCTCTATAGCTTGTAATTTATTATTAATTATTATAATATTGCTATCATTATATATGTATCCTCTACATATTAGGTCTGGTCTGGTCTGGTCTGGTCTGGTCTGGTCTGGTCTG
>NZ_ARQI01000005.1 GCF_000384655.1 Brachyspira innocens ATCC 29796
AAACTCTAAACTCTAAACTCTAAACTCTAAACTCTAAACTCTAAACTCGTTTAAAGTTTAAATTTAGTAGTAAAATTTTTATTATTTATGATTTTACTATATTAAAATATTATAAATTTTAATTATTGCAGTAAAGTATTAATATAAAAAAATTTAATTGATAGGAAATAAAAATGAAAAATGATTTTGAAAAACAAATAGAACCATTCTTTTTTGTAGAACATGAAAATAGTGCTTCTCTCTGCTTAAATGTTGGAGAATATAAAGCAGAAATATTTGAAGAAAGAGAAGATGAAGGCTTTGAAGGAGGAGGGTATGATTGGCAGTCTTTGGCTATAGTATTTTTAGAAGAAAAAGTCCCAGAGTTGAAAGGTATTATTGATTTCGATTCTGAGGCAAGTATGTTTTGTGCTTACAGCAGTAATATTGAAGCATTAAAGAAATTTGCTTTATTATTTAAAGATGCATGCGAAAATGATAAGCTTATAAGAGATTTATTTTCTAGGGCTGAATTTGATTAAACGTTTATTTTTGACAAAGTTAATAATTTTGGGTATAATATATATATGAAAAAGAAATTAAATATTAAACAAATAAAATATTTTAATCCATTAAATGATTATTTTATAAGATACTTATTTACTGATAAAGGAAGCAGCGAATCTATACTTTTGGACTTTATTAATTCTATAATGCTTAATGCTAATATGAAGACCTTTCGTTCTGTAGAAATACTAACTCCTTTTAATTTAAAAAAGAATAGAAATCTAAAAGAGACTATAGTTGATGTTAAATGCATCACTCAAAATGGTTCAGTGGTTATAATAGAGATACAATTACAAGGTAATTCTAGATTTCCAGAACGCATACTTTATTACTGGGCAGCCAATTATAGTAAATTATTAAAACATGGTGAAAGATACGATGAATTAACTCCTGTAATAAGTATTAATCTTCTTAATTTTAATTTAGATAAAACAAAAAATATACATTCTTGTTATATGCTTTATGAGATGAATAATAAAAAGTTATTAACTGATCATTTGCAGATACATATAATAGAGTTAAAAAAATTTAAGAAAAATGTATTATCTAAAGATTTAAATTATTGGCTTAAAATCTTTACAAGTAAAAATTTGGAGGCATCTATGTCTGAAATAGTAAAAGAAAAACCTATAATGGAAGAAGTGCAGAAAAAATATAATAATTTTGTTAAAAG
>NZ_ARQI01000006.1 GCF_000384655.1 Brachyspira innocens ATCC 29796
AACACAAAAACACTTAACCCCACAGGCAAAGGAGCAGTATTAAGAATAGAAAATGACGGCAGTACAATAACCAAAATACACAGCCTTTCCTCAGGCAGCGATTTAGAAAAAGCAGAGTATTGGAAGAATTTACATTCAAAGAAACTCGTTATTAGTGATACAGAAGTAAGGATACCTGTAAAAGCAGAGTCTCAAGGCTGGGCAACAAATTGGGATTATAGAATTCCTGATAATGTAGATAATAATATTGGTGAATCTTGGTACGGCATTGTTGATGAAAATGGAAACACAACAAATATTTATCAAAAAATTACTAACGATAATTTTGGTTATGTAGAGAAACTTATAATTCATTACAGCAACAGAAGTTCATCAGATTTAGTGAATTGGAATAAAGTTTCTTTATCAAATGTATTTAACTTCCCAAAAACTAATTTTAGTAATCCAAGTTTTCAAGGAAGATTTGGAAATTCTCGGGTACATTATATAGTTTATTTTAAGGGTAAAATATTTGTATTTAATGGTGAACGTAATATTTATGATGAATATCTTACATATTATATAGAACCTAGAGATGGATATTTTTATTTTATTAAAAATGAATATTATACGATTGAATTGGGAAAGGATATGTCTGATGCTAAGAATTGGGTTACAAATCATATAAGAAATGCATTGAATACAGATTATTATAATGTATGTACAGATTATTATGATGTATGGTATGATGAAAATAAATTGTATTTAATTAATAATTATTATAAGTATCATGTAGAATATACATATAGTGATAAATGGAAATTATGGACTAATGTTGGATATTATGATAGGAGATCTATGGTATACACAACAGAAGACGGTATAAATTGGAAAGAGGAATCTTATGATACTATTGATGAATATGATCTAATATTCTGTTCGAAATCAGTTGGACCTGAAACATTAATTTCTGGCGAACATGTTATTATCAATGCTATTAATGAAATGCTTGGTTATGAAATTCCTGATGGTACACCTTTTGAGCCTTCATACACTGAGTTAAACGGCAAGTATTACAGGACTTTTAACAGTACCTATCCTATGCCGCCAATAAAAGAAATTATGGAGACAGTTGACAGATTTGAAACAAACTTCACCGTTACAGAGGAGCATATTAAAAAGTCTGGTTATTATCAATTACAAGTGTCTTCAATTCCTCCAGACAAAGCACAGGAATCCGACTGGGTTAATGTTGTGCCTAA
>NZ_ARQI01000007.1 GCF_000384655.1 Brachyspira innocens ATCC 29796
ACTAATGAATACCAATACGACCCAAACACAAAAACACTTAACCCCACAGGCAAAGGAGCAGTATTAAGAATAGAAAATGACGGCAGTACAATAACAAAAATACACAGCCTTTCCTCAGGCAGCGATTTAGAAAAAGCAGAGTATTGGAAGAATTTAAATTCAAAGAAACTCGTTATTACTGATACAGAAGTAAGGATACCCATAAAAGCAGAGTCTCAAGGCTGGGCAACAAACTGGAATTATAAAATTCCTGATGATGTACCTAATAATATCGGTTATCGTTGGGGATACAGTTATGATGAAGTAACTGGAGAAAAAATAGAAGATATTTATAAAAAAATTACTAACGATAATTTTGGTTATGTAGAAAAACTTATAATTCATTACAGCAACAGAAGTTCATCAGATTTATTAAATTGGAATAAATCTTCTTCCTCAAATGTATTTGATTTTCCAAAACCTAATTTTAATAATCCTAGCTTTCAAGGAAGATTTGGAAATGCTACTGAAAATAGGATAATTTATTTTAAGGGTAAAATATTTGTATTTAAAATGAATTTTAATTTTTATAATAAATATCTTACATATTATATAGAGCCTAATGATGGATATTTTATTATGGGTACAAATGAATATTATACGATTGAATTGGGAAAAGATATGTCTGATGCTAAAAATTGGGTTACAAATCATATAAATATAATAAATGCATTGTATATAAATAACTATGGTGTATGGTATAATGAAAATAAATTGTATTTAGAAATTCCATCTTATTATATAAAATATAGCTATAGTGATAGATGGAAATTATGGACTAATGACTCGGTTTATAATGGTAATGGTATTGTATATACAACAGAGGATGGTATAAATTGGAAAGAGGAACATTATGATATTTATGATATTATTGATAAATATAATCTTGAATGGACAGGAATTTCAGTGGGATATCATATTAATGCATATCAGTTTGTTAATGAAACTAATAAAATGATTGGTTATGAAATGCCTGACGGTACGCCTTTCGAGCCTTCATACACTGAGTTAAACGGCAAATATTACAGGACTTTTAACAGTACCTATCCTATGCCGCCTATTAAAGAAATTATGGAAACGGTTGACAGATTTGAAACTAACTTCACCGTTACAGAAGAGCATATTAAAAAGTCTGGTTATTATCAATTACAAGTGTCTTCAATTCCTCCAGACAAAGCACAGGAATCCGACTGGGTTAATGTTGTGCCTAA
>NZ_ARQI01000008.1 GCF_000384655.1 Brachyspira innocens ATCC 29796
CAGACCAGACCAGACCAGACCAGACCAGACCAGACCTTAATATGTAGAGGGTACATATATGATGCTAGTAATATTATAATAATTAATAATAAATTACAAGATATGTCGCAATACGATATTGCAGCATAATTTTTTATATATGATTTTATGATGATTCAAAATATAAAATATATTAATTTATATTTTGAATAATGATACTTTGGAGAATTTAAATGTTACACTATATTCATAGACTTGATTTTGTTAATAGAGGTGATATATATTGCGGTTACTATAAATATTTTAAATATTTGTATAACTATGATATACATATACATGATATAGAAAATCCTAATATAGAATTAATAAAAGAAAATGATATTGTAATAATTGGTGGAGGAGGATTGATAAATGCTTGGAATAAATGGAATAATTTTATAAATATAATTTCAAGTAAATCAAAAAATGTCATATTATGGTCTGTTGGCTATAATAATATTTATGATATTGAAGATATAACTGTTGATATAGATTTTAATAAAATAAAAATGATATCAATTAGAGATTATAATCATCCTTCAAATTTCAGATATGTTCCATGTGCTACTTGTATGTTGCCATATTTGAATATTAAATCTAGTATAAAAAGAGATATAGGTATAATTAGTCATAATTATTATAAATTTGATTATAATAATTATGATATAATATATAATAGTGATAATATATATAATATAATGCAATTTATAGCTTCATCAAATATAATAATATCTAATTCATACCATGCTATATACTGGGCTACTTTAATGAGAAAAAAAGTTATACTTATGTATGAAACTTCAACTAGATTTCATCATTTTAAATATCCACCTATAAAGTATTCTGGAGATATTTTTAATGATATAAATTTAGCAAAAATATATTATAATGCACTTGATGAATCTATATCTTTAACCAAAGAATATTTTAATGATATTAAGTTAATTATAAATGAAACAGAAAAAAAGTATTATTATATTGATAAATCTGTTTTAGAAACTGAAAAAATAAATAATGATTTCTTATTTAATGAGATTTTTCAATCCAATTCTAAAATTTTAAATTTAGAGAATTGTATATATAATCAGAATATTGAAATATCAAATTTGAAAGCTAATCTTGAAAATAAAAACAATATAATTAATAATATAATAAATACTATATCTTGGTGGATACCAATAAGAAAATGGCGTGATTCTTTTAGAAATAAAATGTTAAATAAAGACCAGACCAGACCAGACCAGACCAGACCAGACCAGACCAGACC
>NZ_ARQI01000009.1 GCF_000384655.1 Brachyspira innocens ATCC 29796
CTACAGTATCATTTCCATCTGCTCTTATATCTACATTTGGTTTATCACTTTCTAAAGTTAATGGAACATTAGGTTCACTTTCGGTATCTGATGTTTCCTCTTCTGTATCTTTTATTTCTTCTTCATCTTTACCTACAGACTGTTCATCTTCATACCATGCAAGCTGCTCTCCGCTTTGCTGACTGCCTGCTAAAGTCGCTGAGAAACTTAATTTCCCTACCAACACATCCTGTGCTTTATCAGAAGGGAAGCTAAACTCTAAGCCGCCTGCTATTGAAGCCTGCGGTAAATATATTCTTAATTCTTTACTCTCAGCATTAGTATTAACTATCATTATGCATTTAGGTTTGATTGTAGAACTTTTTCCTCCTGTTGCCATGCGTACCATTTTAGGCATAGTTCTAGTATATGTAATAATTAAAGTATCTGTGCTAGGAGATATTTTACTATCTGTAATTTTTATTCCATTAGTTCCTATTTTTTCGTAGCTTGATTCTTCTATGAGAATATTTCCCATAGAGTTTTTCTTTTCTACTTTAGTTATTGTTACTTCGCTTCCGTCTGCATTTCTAAATGGAACTTTTATTTCTTCACCTCTTTTATATGTATCTGATTCTACTATATACTGTTTTGTAACTTCTGTTTTACCATCATAGCTGTCTATATTATCTATACCGCCTCTTGCCTCAGCATAGTTTTTGAAATTAATTTCTAAACTGTCAAGAGTTAATTCCATTTTATGTTCTGTCACTAAAGTAGCTATAGTTCCTGCATTGTCGCTTTCTATATCTGATGTAGTTATAGTTTCTTTTACAGCAATATTGCGTCCTGCTCCTATATTTATAAGTTTATCAAATCTATCTCCTATCAAAACTTTGGCACTTCCGTATCTTATTGTTTTTTTTTCTTGCACACTTATTTGACTCATAATATCTCCTTATTGTTATTATGCTAGCTTTATATTAATATTTATATAATATTTCTATTATTGTCATTGTCTGATATGCATTGTCTATACGAGAATGGCTTTCATTGCTTATATCACAGCCGCATATCTCAATATTATCTATCTTTTTTTTCAAACTATTAAAATACTTACCTATTTTTTTCTGAAGAGTTAATGCATGTTCTAAACTTGTAGAATAAACACTAACTTGATAAATATCTCTTGAATATTCAAACTCATATTTAGGATTTGAACTTTGAAGAGAATAAACTATATAGCTTTTATCATTATCTACATTGCTGTCCTCAACAAAATCCAAATAAAC
>NZ_ARQI01000010.1 GCF_000384655.1 Brachyspira innocens ATCC 29796
TAGCACAGTTTAATTTCAATTCAAGATACAATTTAATATTGCCAAAAAATATATAAACTAATATATTATAAAATAGTATTATTAAAAAATAAATTTAGCTTGACTTTTACAAGGATTTCTTTATATATATTATCAATATAATAATTTTAAAGGAGAATATAATGGCAACATATACAATAACAGATAGTAATTTAGCGAGTTATAGTTTTGTTGATTTTTTAGATGAAAATAATATTGGCTTAGAAATTAGATTTAGAAATAGTACTTTAAATATTTTAAGATATAAAGGTATTATAACAAATAATAAAGCTCAATTTAAAAATGAAATGCGATTTATATTTAATGATGTTTATTCCAAAAATATTATAATATCTGATGACAATAATAAATTAACAATAAAATCATATAATTTTTCATATAGATATTCAGAAAAAGAGGAATTATAAATAAAACTATTAAATGTAATTATAAAAAATTAAAATGGTAGAAATTTTGATCTTAATAAATTTCTACCATTTTTTATTAGTAATTATATCATATCAAAAAACAAACTATATTGCATTAAAATATTTCTAATTTATATTAATAAAATATATTCGGAGTTTGTAATATGATAAAAGAATATTTAATTAAATTAGAAATTAATCTTGAATGGCTTCCATGTTTAGAAAAATATTTTAGTAAATACTCTATTACTGATGAATATGATATAAAAATGTTTTTAGCACAAACCAGTCATGAAAGTAAGAATTTTACCGTATTAAAAGAAAGTTTTAAATATTCTCCTAAAAGACTTTTAGAAGTTTTTCCGTCTAAAGTAAAAACATTAGAAAATGCTGAAAATATATGCTCTCAAGGCTGGAAATATATAGCAGAATTAGTTTATGGTAATAGAAAAGATTTAGGCAATATAAATGCAGGAGACGGATATAAATTCATAGGCAGAGGTATAATTCAGCTTACAGGAAGAAACAATTATAGTAAATATTCAAAATTGACAGGTTTAGATTTAATTAATAATCCTGATTTATTATTAGAAAAAGATGCAGCTTCAGAAGTTGCATGCTGCTATTATAAAAATAGAGGCTTAATTGGAATAAGAGATATTAAAGAAATTACTAAAAAAATTAACGGCGGATATAATGGGCTTCAGGATAGGATAAGACGTTTTGAATTAATCAAAGATATTTAAGGATTTTTATTATATGCCAAGAACAACCATAAGCGATTTAGATAAACGAATAGCTAGTATATGTCATAGAATAGGAATAAATGAAGATGGCAGTTCAAATGGCAATGGTTTAATTAATACTATGAAAGAAATTAAAGAACGATTAGATTCTCATGAAAAATATTTAGATAATCT
>NZ_ARQI01000011.1 GCF_000384655.1 Brachyspira innocens ATCC 29796
GTAAGCATTATATACCTGCCTTCATTTAATTATATTCAGATTATAGATTTTTAATGAACTTTTATAGACTAAAGATTTTTAGATTTTTCATATATTGATAATTTAATAATGATATGTTATTATATATTCGTATGAAAGAAATTACTATAATGGAAATTGCATCATCATCTTTATTTACTGCTTTTGTATCGGCAGTAGTTTCTATAATAACGAATTTTATATTAAAAAAAATTGATAATAAAAATATACTTATTAATGAATTACATAATTTAATGAAATATTCAATGGATTATCCATTTTTAGAAAATGATTATTTTACTAAACAATACAATAATATTGCAAATATTTATAGAAATAATAATGTAGAAGTATATAATTGCAATATTGAAATTATTAATAGATATATTCAATATGAAATATATTGCGAGATGATATTTAATTATATTAATAAAATATATATATATTACAACAAAAAAGAACATAAAATATTAAATTTTCTGGATGTATATAATTGGATTAAAAGACATGAACAATATTGGTTTGATAAGATAAATTATAAAGAAAGTGAGATAGGTTACGGTAAAAAATTTGTTTATTTTATAGATAAAATATATAAAAAAAATTAAAAAGGAGTATAATTTACAATGGAAAGACTAGCAATTTTAATTAGTGATTTTGGTGAAGAAAATGATATTATGTATACAAAAGAAGATATAAAAAATTTTAGATTTTTTTTACAATCAAATATTGGAGGAGCTTGGAGAAATGATGAAATAGTTTGTTTATGTAATCCAAATAAATCTAAAATAGAAAAATTATCAAACATAGAATGCGATTATACTATAACTATGGTTTCTAGTCATGGCGGAGTATCTAAAGAGGATGGTCAATTATATTTATATATAAACAATATGATGTATAAAGATATATCTTTCAAAAATCAATCTAAAAAGCAGCTAATTATATTTGATTGTTGTAGAAGTTATATTCCAGAAGAAGAATATTTTAGTGAAAAAGTAATAAGAGAATCCACTGAATCTAGTGAAATAATGATATCTGATTTATATAGAAATAAATATAATGATCATATAAAAAAATCTGATGATGGGATAATAGTATTATATAGTTGCCAGATTGATCAAGCATCTGATGGTAGAAATGAAACAGGTTCTTATTTTATAAATTCTTTAATAGAAGCTTCTAAAATAGGATTAAGATCTAAATATATTGTAACTGTTAAAGATGCTTTGTACTTATCAAAAGAGTGTATACAAAAATATCCTACAAATCAAGTACCTGAAATTAATGCGATGAAAAGGAATGTGTATTTTCCAATTGCTGTTAGATTGTAATAGTTTTATAAATATATTAAAATGAGTTTTTTTCATCGTTTTACATATAAAAATTATTAAATTAATTGCATAATGTGTTGGTTCTTTTTCTTTTTACATTTCACTAAATACCGCTTTATCCCGTTAAATCCCGCTTATT
>NZ_ARQI01000012.1 GCF_000384655.1 Brachyspira innocens ATCC 29796
ATCATTAGGATTTAATTCTATAACCTTATCATAACATTCTATAGCCAAGTTATAATATTTTTCTTTGTCATAAGTATTATTAGCTAATTGATAATAAGTATCAGCTTTTCCTTTATATGCTTCCACATAATTAGGGTTTAACTCTATCATCTTGTCATAACATTCTATAGCTAAGCTAGAATATTTATAATTATTCTTAGCTAAGTGATAATATGCATCAGCTTTGCCTTTATACGCTTCTGCATCATTAGGATTTAATTCTATGGCTTTGTTATAGCACTTTATAGCCTTTTCATAGTATATAGTATATAAATACTTGTAGGTAGGATTATTTTTGTATAGTATTTCATATATTTCTGCCTTGCCTTTATAGGCTTCTGCATCTGACAGATTTAACTCTATAACATTGTCATAGCATTCTATAGCTAAGTCATAATATTTTTCTCTATTACTATCATTTTCATTGGCTAATGTTCTGTATATTTCTGCTTTGCCTTTATAGGCTTCTATAGGGCTTAATTTCATCATCTTGTCATAACATTTTATAGCCTCTTTACTATTGCCTATGCTTTTGGCAAATGCTATTTTCTCTCTGTAGCTTTCTATATTTTGATTATTTACTTCTATAATTTTATCATACCATTCCATAACTAAATAATTTTCTCCTTTGCTTTTTAATAAATTAATTTGTTCTTTAAGGCTCTCTATATCTGATTTATTATCTTCTTCTTCTTCTTTTGCTTCTTTTTTATTAGAATTAACATCTATTTTATTTTCATCTAATATATTTAAGGCTTTTTGATAAAGTTCATCTCTGCCTAAAGATTCATTATTTTTTTCTATATTGTTATATAATGATAATGCTTCATCATATCTGTTTAATAAAATCAAAGCTATTATCTTATAAGCATAAAAGACTTTATTATTCTTTTCAAGTTTTAAAATATTATTGCAGTAATTCAAAATATCTTCAAGATTTTTATTATCTTCAAATATAAATGATAATGCCTTATTAAAATTATCAATAGCCTTATCAAAAACAGATAATTTATATAATGTCATACCTATTATATAATAATCTCTTGAATTATTTTTCTCTTTATAATTTTTTAAAGCCTCTTCATAATATTTAAAAGCTTCTTTATAATCATTTTTGGTTTCATAAATCTCGCCCAAAAAATAATACATATCATATCTATTAAAATTATTTGTGCTTTTAAAACTTTCTAATGCTTCATCATATTTTTTTAATTCAAATAAAGAAAGCCCTTTATAATAGTATGCTTCATTATTATAATTATTTGCATTATTAAGTTTTATTGCTTCATCAAATTCATTGACAGCTTCAGCATATTTTCTCTCTCTATATAAAGTTAATCCTTTATAATGTGTATTATAAGATGTTTCTCCAAGTTTTGTAATATTGTTAAACTCTTTTTCCTCATATCTTCCAAGTTCAAATAAAATTAAAGCTTTATTATAGTATGAATCAGTATCTTTATCATTGATCTCTATTGCCTTATCAAAACATT
>NZ_ARQI01000013.1 GCF_000384655.1 Brachyspira innocens ATCC 29796
CCAAAAACCCCGTTATTTTCTATAAAGTTTACTTCTCTCATTATTCATTCCTTTTTTTCTAATTCTGTTTTTAATCTTACTGCCTCTTTTATAATATCAATAAAACCATCAGCAGGTACATTTTCTTTATTGGTTACAAAGTATATAAACTCAGTTAATAAATAAACAGTATCTTCGCTGCTAATATTTTTAGCATCGATAATAATACGTTTTTCTTTATTATCTCGTTCTATATGTATATATTGTTTTTGACTATCTATTTTCATAATCATATCCTATTAATAATCTTTCTTTTTATTTCCAAAAGCTCCATCTTCTTTTGCTGTTTTTCTGCTATGACACCTTTTGCATAAAGCCTGCAGATTATTTTTATCATAAAACAGAGGATCATCTTCGCTTTCTATTCTTTTTATATGGTCCACATGTTCAGCAAAGTTATGGCACTCGTCAAAGTTTTTGCAAAGCGGATTTTCTTTCAAAAAACTTTCTCTAAAAGCACGCCATTTTTTACTTTGATATCTTTTATATGCTTTTTCATCACTTCTCATTATAAACACTCTTTACTTTTGAACATCTTATTTACAAGTTATCAACATTGTTGACAACTTATAAACATAGAATTATTCATTATTAGCTATCTCATCTTCTATATCAGTTAGCACTGATTCAAAATCTTCATAGCAGTACGGAGTCTTTCCATCTACACATATTTTAAATGCTCCATCTTCTAAATCTATATAGCAGTTACATAAATCATTATTAATTTCTAATCTGTTTCTTTTAATCTCCATATCATCTTTTAATATAGGATATTGTTCAGCTATTTTATTTGATGCAGCTTCTAAAATAGCTATTTTTGTACAAACATAATGTTCACGCAATTTTTCTAAAAATATCATTTTTTATCTCCTATTTTTTTAATAAAATCTTATAAAAATAATCAAAATAATATTTTGACTATTAAAAATCTATTTTCTTTATTTCTCCATTTAGTGAATATTCAAACTTATCTGAATCTTCAATATATGTATTTTCTAAATGCATATATCCAAATATCTCTCCATTTTCCTGTCTTATTTCTATAAAACATTCTCTTGTTTTTCTTCCGTAATCAGTTATTTCTTTACTTTCTGTAATTTCTATATTTGATATATGAAGCCTATTTTTACCTGAATGTAAATTAATAATATCTTTAGCAGTGAAGCCTAGATATTCTTTATAATATGTTTCAAAATCAGATGTATATATTTTTATATAGTTTTTACCGTCTGACATAACTGCATATTTTTTTAATAATTTTGTTTTTATCATATTATTTATACCTCTATTATTACTATGCTGTTATAAGCTCCTTAGACTTTTGCATTTCTATGTCTACTACTTTTAAATTTATAAGTCTGCTTGTAAGTCTGCCTTTTATATATTCAGCATCAGTTTTTTTATTCAAACTTTTTAATAAATCATCATAACTTTTATTTGATGTAAGAATAACTGTTTTTTCCCCGCTTCTTATATTATCAAATATTTTATAGTATCCGTCTATAGCATAATGAAAGCCAACGCT
>NZ_ARQI01000014.1 GCF_000384655.1 Brachyspira innocens ATCC 29796
TTAGTTTGCGGTCTTACTGTATTAGTTTGAGCATTGTTAGTCTGTGGTCTTACTGTATTAGTTAAAGCATTAACTGCATTATTTGTTTGAGTAAGATCATTAGTTGGAGAAATAGTTTCATTAGTAACTATTTCATAGAAATCATCATCAACCTCATTATTTTTTCCAGAGAAGAACTGTACACCCAAGAAAGATAATCCTAGTATTATGATTATAATTCCTACTATAGCAACAATTTTATTTGATTTTTTATTTTCATCTATAGAATGTGCTGGAGCAACATAAGGCTCTGCTGGTTTTTTCTCTATTTCAGGCAATGATGAAGTTTTTAATTCATCTTCAGTTTCTATTATTTTTATATCTTTTTCTTTTAATTCCTGTAATTTTTTAGATTCATCTTCATTGTTTTCAGTTTCATCTGAATTATAATTTTTATAATTTTCAACAGCATCATTTTCATCAATAGTAGGTGCTGTTTCTATTGCCTTATCTATTTCATGCTGTTCATATACTGATTTTTTTATCTCTTCATCATTGTTTGAAGGTATAATAACAGGTCTTTTAAATATATCGCTTTTACTGTATGTAGGTTTATCATTTATTTTAATTTCTTCAGTTTTATTTTCTTTCTCTTCAGTATTATTTTCTAATTCTTTATTTTCTTCAGTTATTTCTTCTTCTGCTTTTTCTTCAGATTTATTTAAATTATTTTCTTCTGCAGTTTCATTTATTGTTTCATTCTCTTCTTCTTTCTTTTCAAATCTAGTAAAAGAGTATGAAGAGCTGTAATTATGCATTATAGATGATGAAGGAGTTTCTGTAATCTCTTCTTTTTCTTCTATTTTTGTTTCTTCTTTTAGCTCTATCTCTTTTACATCGTCTGTATTTTCTGAAACTTCTTTTTCTTCTGTAATAGGCTCTTCTTTATTTATCTCATCATCTGATGTTTTTTCAGTATTTATTTCTTCTTCGCTTTTTTCATCTTCTTTTTTATCAATAAAATCATCACTATCTTTATTATCTTTTATTTCATTATCTTTTATGCTGTTTATGCTATGAGCTGCTAATACACTAGTTATTATAGGTTTTGAAACATTTAATTCAGAAGATGAAGTATTTTTTGATTCTGTATTAATTTCAGTATCATCATCAACAACAGCTAAACGTTTTTTCACAGTAACAGGTCTTGATACATTTTTTGATTTTGCTTTTATAGCTTCTTTTAATAGAGTTATTGATTCTCTTTCTGTTTTAGTTTCGCTGCTTTCAGTTTTTATAGTTTCTAATTTTCTTACTGGACTTGATGTTTTAAATGGGTTTTTTCTATCCGCTTTGGCTTCTTTTATGAGTTCTTTTAAATCTTTTCTCTCTTCTTTTTTTTCTTCTTCTTTTTTTACTATAGGTTCTCTTGAAGATATTTTATTTTCAGACAAATCAGAAGCTTTATCATCTTTTTTATCAAAAATGCTGTCTATTTTTTTATTTGTTTCTTTCTTTTCTTCTTGGCTGTTTTGTAAATCTATGGCTTTACTTTCTTCTTTTAGAGGTGATGCAGTTTTTTTAAGAGCTGTTTTTTTTACAGTTGTATCTTTAACTTCTTCATCAGCTGTTTTTTTAGCTGCAGTAGCTTTTTTAGCTGTAGTT
Organism: Brachyspira innocens ATCC 29796; assembly: GCF_000384655.1. Lineage (GTDB taxonomy): Bacteria > Spirochaetota > Brachyspiria > Brachyspirales > Brachyspiraceae > Brachyspira > Brachyspira innocens. The sequence continues at coordinate 1,645 of NZ_ARQI01000014.1, forward strand.
TTCTTTACTGTTGTATCTTTAACTTCTTCATCAGCTGTTTTTTTGG
>NZ_ARQI01000015.1 GCF_000384655.1 Brachyspira innocens ATCC 29796
ATTCAGATTATAGATTTTTAATGAACTTTTATAGACTAAAGATTTTTAGATTTTTCATATATATTGACAAAAAATATTAAAGATTTATCATTTATTATAATAGTTTATAGGGAGTTATTATGGATGTCAATGATATAGCTGGCATTGGTAAAGCTGTAGAAAAATTTATTGATTTATTAAGAGGTCTTGGTTGGAAAATATATGAACCGCTTCATATAAAAAGAATTGCTGATGTTGAATCTTATAAAAGAAAATTAGAAACAGATGATAAAATATATGAAATAGAAAAAATATCAGAATTTATAACTAAAAATTCAAATCTTAATATAAATCATAATAATAATGGAACAGAAATAAGTAATGCTAATATATTATTAGAAAACACAAAAGCAAGATTAGTAAATCAGGAATTATCAAGAACTTCTAATATTCAAAATGTTATTTCTAAAACTTATGATATATTAAAAGATGAAGAGGATGTTTCTGATAAACCTGTGGATAAGGATTGGTTTACTAGATATTTTAATATTGTTCAAGATATAAGCAATGAAGATATTCAGAATTTATGGGCTAAATTATTAGCAGGAGAGATAAAACAGCCTGGCAGTTTTTCATATAGAACTTTAGAAACATTAAAAAATATGACTACTGATGAAGCAGAATTATTTACTAAAGTTGCTAAATTTTTTATTTTTGATGGACAAAAAAATTGTTATATATTTAATGATCATGATTTATTAAAAAGATATGGTGTTATACATTATTATATTGTTACCTTAATAGATATAGGATTAATAAATAGTTCTTTAAATACAGGTATAATAGTAAATAATAATCTAACTATGCTTAATAATAATTTGATATTTTCAATATATAATAATATGGGTATGGTACAAATACCTATACTTACTGTTAGTAAAACTGGCAATGAAATATTAAAATTAATTGATAATAAATGTAATAGCGATCAATTTTTTATAGATAGTATTAAGATAATAAAAAATATGTTTGGTCAAAATGTTCGTTATACACTACATAAAATTGATTATATAGATGACAAAGGTATAATTCATACTATAGATGATAATGAAGATTTAATGAAGAATATACAATAGTTATTTATAAATTTCCTAAAGCTAGTTTTACTAATAATTGTTTAGCTGTTTCTATGGCTACATTGATTGAAAAATCTTTTATTTTAGAAAATACTTTATCTTCTCTTAAACCGCTTAGAAAATCATATCCTTTTGCTGTAATTCTATAAGCTCCATTAATTAATGGAAAGTTAGTAGATAACAAATAAGTAAATCCATATTTATTTTCCTTATTATTGAAATCATTATCTATACATTCATTATCAAATAAAATTTTAATATGTCCTACTAAATTATCATATAATAAAATTTCTTCTTCATTATTATCATCTTCTGGTACTTTGATGTTTAATTTATCTAATAGTTCTTTTCCAAGTATTTCATGATTTTTATGTTCTTCCATCACTTCAAGTATATTTCTAATTAATTCGTAGTTTATTTTCATTATGTAATTTCCTAGTGTTTTGTGACTAAATTATATATTAAAATGAGTTTTTTTCATCGTTTTATATATAAAAATTATTAAATTAATTGCATAATGTGTTGGTTCTTTTTCTTTTTACATTTCACTAAATACCGCTTTATCCCGTTAAATCCCGCTTATT
>NZ_ARQI01000016.1 GCF_000384655.1 Brachyspira innocens ATCC 29796
TTACTAGAAGTCAAATTACCCATCGATAGGGAATTTGCAAATCTTCTAGTACCCAAATTACCACACGTTTGGGAATTTGAAATTTTTCCAGCACCTAAAATTGCAATCTATTGCTTATTTTAGAATTTAAATACGAAATCAATTTTGTATTTAAATTCGCCATCGATGGCGAATTTACAATTTTTCTATAACTCAAATATGCATACGTATGCATATTTGTAACATTTTTCTAGTACAAAACAGCCAAACGTTCGGCTATTTGCAAATTTGCGGACTGCAGCCATTTATTGTTTTATATATGGTTTATTAGTATCTGAATGTAAATATAATATTTTTCTATCTTTCGACAATAGTATAGGTTTATTAAATGTATAAACTTCGTTTTTATCATCAACTATACTAAATATACCATTTTCTATATAATAAGTCCTATTACCTGCATAAGCTTCTTCTTCAGGAGTTTTTACATCGGCTTTAAAAGTTCCATCCTCTCCAAAATATACACCTTGCCTTTATATTTCATTATACCAAAAACCTACAACTTCATCGCTATTTTTAGCTTCTATGTAATTGTTTTTATTTTTTATGTCATTATCGACTTCTCTGCAAGTTTGAAATATTATCAATCCTCCATAAGCAAAACATCCAAAAGCAGCTATAGTCAAAACTGAAGATATAATTTTTAATATACTTACACTTTTTTGCATAAAAAACTCCTAAAAAATATTTATTACACATCTAACTAAACCTACTATTTTTAATTTATCACTATCAGAAGATATTTCAAATTTTTCATAAGATTTATTATCTGAACTAATTACATAAAAATCAGGTCTTATAGATATTCTTTTTATCATATATTGTTCATTAATTGTAATCAAATATATTCCATCTCCTTGAAACCCCAAAGTATCAGAAAGGACTACAGAAGCCCTTCTTATAGTTGGTTCCATACTATCACTTTTTTCTATTATACCTATTAGTTTATTTTTATATTCATTTAATTCTTTTGGTATTTGTATGGCGGTATTTACATTTATATTTTCATTAACTATATTTATTAAATCTATACTTTTTTGTAGATTTTTATTTTCTGTATTACTATCTTCTAATAAATATCTGCTATATAAACCATTAAAATGGTCACTATTATTGTCATTGTTTTTTTCTATAAATAACTCAGAATCAGAATTTATATATTCTATATTTTGTGTATTTCTATCATTTAAAAATATATTTCCATCACCAGATAATAACCAATTAATATTTACGTTATATGTATTTAATAACTTTATCAAAATATTTTTAGAAGGTTCTCTTTTACCACTTTCAATTTCTCCAACAATAGAAGGAGTCGTTTGTATACTTTGGGCAAATCGACTTTTATTGATATTAAGCATATTTCGCATTTTGATAAATCTATCAGCTATAGTTTCCATTTATTTCCTTTTTTGAGTAAAAAATCAATATTCTCTATTGACTTATTGCTCAAAATGAGTATAATATATAATATAAGTATTAATTAATACCCGTTATTTATCGAAAAAACATATATAAACTTCACTAAAATAGTAATTGTATTTCGATAAACGGGTAAAGATAAGAGGCTATATGAGTAATTATATAAGTAAACAAGTTGGAAAATATATTTCTTACAAATTAAAACTAAAAGGTATAACCCATAATGATATAGCTAAATCAGCCAACTTATCTACTGCAATTATAACACATGTACTAAACGG
>NZ_ARQI01000017.1 GCF_000384655.1 Brachyspira innocens ATCC 29796
CTAAATGTATAATAAATTATTAAATTTAGCCTGAAATATAGCCTTTCGCTCTGCGGGCTGTGCCTGCTTCTTTATGTCACACCGAAGGCGGACAGCGTCACAAAAAAGTGGAGTTTTGCGTAAGCACGCAGAGCGGTGGGCAAAGCCACAGATATTAAAAACAAAATATGATTTTATTTTTGACAAACCATATTTGTTTAGGTATATATAAAAAATAAACTGCCATCTACACGCTTGATTAACAAATAAAAATAATTATAATACTAAATATAATCTATTTTATTTAAGGATATTTACATGCAAAGTTTTATATATAATAATCCTACCAAAGTAATATTTGGAAGAGACACAGAAAATACAGTTGGAAAAGAAATAAAAAATCTAGGATGCAAAAAAGTATTAGTAGTTTACGGTACAAAAAGCGTAAAAGAAAGCGGACTATTAGAAAAAATAGAAAACATATTAAAAAACGATAATATAGAATATGAATTATTTGGTAATGTTAGAGCCAACCCTACTCTATCTCATGCAAGAGAAGGCGTAAAAAAAGCAATAGATTTTGGCTCTGATTTTATACTCGCAGTAGGAGGAGGAAGCGTTATAGATACAGCCAAAGCAATAGCACATGGGGCATCTAATCCAGAAACTGATATATGGGATTTTTGGACTAGAGTAAAAGAAGTAGAAAAAAGTATACCTATAGGCTGCATACTTACAATATCAGCAGCAGGAAGCGAGACAAGCAATTCGGCAGTACTCACAAATGAAGAGACACTCGATAAAAGAGGACTTCCTACAGAGTTTAACCGTCCTAAATTTGCAATAATGAATCCTTGCCTCACATTTACTCTGCCATATTATCAGGTGGCATGCGGAATATCTGACATGCTCATGCATACGTTCGACAGATATTTCGGAGACAGCGAAGGCTCAGTAAATGGAGATAATAATCAGACAACAGATGCTATAGCAGAAGCAGTTTTGAGAACAATTTTTAAAAATGGCTTAATAGCTATGAAAGATAAAACTAATTATGATGCTATGAGTGAGCTTATGTGGTGCGGAAGTTTATCACATAATACTTTAACTGGTCTTGGACTTAGTTTTGATTTTATAGTTCATAAATTCGGTCATGAATTAAGTGCTAAATTTGATGTAGCCCATGGAGCAAGTCTTTCTGCCATGTGGGGCTCTTGGGCTAAATACTGCCTTAAAGATAAAAGACAAAGATTTATCCAGTACTCAAAAAATGTTTGGAATATTGATGATGATAATACAGGACTTAAAGGAATAGAAAAAACCATAGAATATTTTAAACAAATAAATATGCCTACTAACTTTACAGAATTAGGAATAGGGGTTCAAAGTGAAGATGTTCTCAATGATTTAACAAGAAGATGCATAAAAGATGGCAAATTGGAGTTTAGGCATTTCAGAGCTTTGAGCAAAGAAGATGTTTATAATATTTTTAAGATGTCTAATAATTAATGACTATGTATAAACTTGTGCAAAGATCATAGATCATATATGAAAAAAGTATTTAATATAAAAATGCTTGCAAAAGTATGCAAAATGTATTATACTAATAAAGATGAGTTCTTTGACATATTTGATTATGAAGTGTATAATTTTTGTAAAGTTCGTAATATATGTTTTATGTTGTCATAGATCGACGACTGTAAAGATAATTTACATGTTGATTTGTTAATTTCATATAAATCTTAAAAAGATATATATGTAGAAAGATACTAAAAATTAAGTATTTGTAAATAAATATCATATAAAATTTACAGTATATTTATAAAGTAATGGACGGGTTTTTAAAATCAATTCCCCCACCGGGGACGAAAAC
>NZ_ARQI01000018.1 GCF_000384655.1 Brachyspira innocens ATCC 29796
GTTGTGTTGTGTTGTGTTGTGTTGTGTTGTGTTGTGTTGTGTTGTGTTGTGTTGTGTTGTGTTGTGTTGTGTTGTGTTGTGTTGTTCATAAATATGCCAAAAATATAGTTAGCATATTTTATATTCTATAAACATATTTGTCAATTATATTTATAAACCTACATACTATTTTTACATAATTTCATAAGTTATAAAAATAATATCAATAATCTTATTGAAAAAAATAAACTGCTATTATAATGTAAACTTGAACGCTAAAAGAATTAATTAAAAAAGTGGAATATTTATTACAAAAATTTAAATGAAATAAAAAGGCTCAACTACATTACTGTAATCAAGCCTTAATTTCATTTTATCAAATTATAATTAATGATTAAAATTAATTAGGATTTTTCAAGTTACAGTCCTCTGAATAAACTCTTCCTTCATCATAATACAAAGGCATTTTATCTACTCTATATGTATGACTTGTATCTATAATATCTATTCTAAATAATTGTATTTTACTATTTTTATCTATTTCCAATATTCTACCACTAGGATAACCATAACAAATCAATAAATTTTTATAATTTTCAGATGTAAAATCTACATCAGACACTACTCTAGAATATAAAGAACTATCTCTATATTCATAAACTTTTTGTGCTATATAATTGCCATGAGTACCTGTTATCTTGTATTCAACATATCTTGAACCATTAGGATTAGTTGTTTCATCTCCCTGATTATCAAACATTCCTAAATTCCCATTTTTATGTAAAAATAATGCATGCTGATTTTTTGGTCCGTCATTTAATGCATCACCTTTTACCCTATATGGTTCCAATGATTTTAAATCTTTAAAAGATTTATCATATCCAACTACTGGAGGAATGGTATTAAGTTTGCTATCTACCATCCACCAAATTAATTTCCATTCACTGTAGTCTATAGCCAAAACAGCATGATCTCTACTTGATACATACAAAATATCAGTTGATAAATCATAAACCAAAGAATTAGCATGAAACCAGTTTACTGATTTTTGAACACCATTATTTTCATATATGTTATTTATATCTTCTGTATATGCTATTTTTTTAAAAATATACTCATCTTCTGGATATTTTACTATATCTAAAGCATCCTTAATTAATTGTGCAAAATTTAATCGTCTAATCTCTTTACCAGAAGAATCTATCTCTACCATTCTATCCTCCGATCCCCATTCAGAACTAGATAAGTACAAATAATTATTATTCACTTTTATTATATCGTGATGACTAACTGTTGGATAATTAAGTATTGTTTTACCAATAGAGTTAACTGTAGACCAAATATTATGTATATATATTTTCTTATCTATAACTAATTTGAAAGAATGTACACTATCCATTACATATCTAACATAACCATTTCTAGAAACACCTACTACTCCAGCTCCAATGGAAAAATATAAATCAGGATTATTAGTATATTTTTCTTCTGGTAAATTATTAATTTTAACATCATATTCACGTGGTACTGGTCTATTATTCTGTTTTAAAAACAATTTTCCTATGTTAACATTTTTAGTTATAATTCTTCCGCCGTCATTAACTTCAATAGTATTTTGAGATTCTGCAAACATACCATGTATTTCAAACTCTGTACCATAACCTGCTGGATAAGTGTGTATTATGTCTGGCTCTCCATATAAACCTTTAACTATTACTGTTATAGGTGCCGCATTTACAGTTTCTGTTGTATAAACTGCTGATAATGGTGTTACTCCATAAGGATCCACAACTATTTCTCCAACTTTACCAATGGAACTGGTTAATGAAGAGTTTAACTTATTATGATTACAAGATAAAGCAAATAAAACTGTAACCAGTAAAATAATAAATAATAGTTTTTTCATAATTTATTCTCCTAAAATATTTATATTAATTATTTTTTATACAAGATATTAATAAATAGTGTTTTTTTATACTAATAAAGATAATATTATGGGAATATGTTTTTATGATTAAAAAATAAAGATTGATTTTGTTGAAAAATAGAAATATTAGATTAGATGATTGTGTTGTGTTGTGTTGTGTTGTGTTGTGTTGTGTTGTGTTGTGTTGTGTTGTGTTGTGTTGTGTTGTGTTGT
>NZ_ARQI01000019.1 GCF_000384655.1 Brachyspira innocens ATCC 29796
AAAAATAAAGAAAATAAGGAGAATGAAAATATAATTTAACGAGCCAAGCCCAGATGGCAAACTTGTTTGACAGCTTATTTATAGGGCGACAGCGAGTATTGCCTACGGCACGCACCGAATAGGTGCCTACTCGGCAAGGCGGCAATAATAAAAAATAAAGAAGCTAAAGAGGATAATCAAGGAGTTGGCTGATGTTAATAGTAATTATATATTCAGTAATAATTGCTGCAGCTTTATTTTTGTTTATAAAATATTAAAAAATTAAAAAGGAGGTGGATGAATGCCGCCGCTTATACATCCATGTAGCGTCGGCATAAAAACATCCGTGTTTTTATGGCAATAAATATAAAAGCATTTAGAAAGTTTGGATTTAAACATGATCCTTTCTTTGGTGATATAGAAAAAATGGAAGATGTATATTTAAACGGTGATATGCGTTTTATGACAGAGTTTATATGTCAGACAGCAAAGCAAGGAGGAATGGTAGCTTTAATTGGAGAAAGCGGAAGCGGTAAAACTACTTTAAGAAGATATGCTATTGACACTATGGAAAAAGAAAATCAAAGAGTAAAAATAATACAATGTAAGATTATAGATAAAACGAGACTTTCTGTAGGAGCTATATGCGATTCTATAATATTAGATGTTTCTTCAGAATCTCCAAAAAAGAGTTTAGAAGCTAAAGCAAGGCAGGTTGAAAGAATATTAACTAATTCATCAAGAATGGGATTTGCTCATGTACTCATAATAGAAGAAGCACATGATTTAAGTATAGCAACACTCAAATATCTAAAAAGATTTTGGGAGCTTGAGGACGGATTGAAAAAATTACTTTCAATACTTTTAATAGGACAGACAGAACTAGCAGGCAAATTAGATGAAAGTAAAAATTATGAAGCTAGAGAAATTATAAGAAGAATGGAATTATTAAAAATAGAACCTTTATCTGATCCTAAAGATATAAAAACATATTTACAATTAAAGTTTGCCAAAGCTGGAGTGAATATTGATGATATTATTACAGACAAAGGTATAGAGGCAATATCTTCAAAACTTTCAAGTAAATTATTAAAAGGTACAACAATAAGTAAAGCCTATCCTTTAAGTATAAATAATTTAATGAGAAGAGCAATAAATAAGGCTTATGATTTAAAAATAAATAAAATTGATGAACATTTAATAATGAGTTTATAAATATTAGTTTAATTGGGGGGAATTATGATGGATTCAAGTAAATATAGGACTTTATCGATAGCTATAGAACATGACACTTATAATAAATTAAATGAATATTGTAATAAATCTAATAAGTTCAAAAGTTCTATAATTAGAATGATACTCAATAATTTTTTGAAAGATAAGGGAGTAAAAATCAATCAAGATGAAACTAATAAAACTAAAGAAAATTATTGCATAAAAATAAAATTATCAAAAACTGATTATGAGGAATTAAAAAACTATGCTGAAAGAAAAAAATTTGGTTCAATAAAAACATTAGCTTTATTTGCTATGAATCAGTATATAACAAAATACCCAATTAAAAATGATTCATCAAAATAACTCATAAAAAAGGATTTTTTTATACATGCTATTATTTATACCAAAAACAATAAAAAGACTTTTAGGCTGTACAGCCATACGGCAATAAATGGCTTTTAATAGATGATACCAAACTAAGAAAATAGGAGGATTTTTAAATGTTTAAAGAAAAAAAGAGTGAAAACAAACGAAAGAAAATGATAGCTAAAATACATATAGGTAAAAAATATTTAGGACTAAATGAAGATGATTATAAAGTATTTTTAAAAGCCACAGCAGGTAAAGAAAGCACAACAGATATGACTGTTGAAGAATTAAAAGAAGTATTAAATTCAATGAATGTTGCTGGAGCTTTCGCCTGCCAAAGGCACGCTTCGCGAGGCGGACAGTCGTCTAGTAAAAATCAAAAAAATGAAAATGATAAACATTTTTACGTAACCTATCAAGATACAAAATATTTAACAGAAAAACAAGTTAAATTTATAAAAGGATTATGGTGGAAAAAATCAAATAATCCAAGCGAAAATACATTGAAAGTTTTTATAAAAAGAATAACAGGTAAAAACTCTCTATCTGAATGCGGACATAAAGAAGCTAATATATTAATAACAGCAATACAGGAAATTAA
>NZ_ARQI01000020.1 GCF_000384655.1 Brachyspira innocens ATCC 29796
GATATACAAAAAGAAATTAATAAAAGAGAAAATAAATCTTTTGAAGAAACATTAGAAGAAGATAATGGAATAATATCTTTTGGAGAAGATGAAGATGATTCAAATTATAGAGTAGATGATGAGAATGAAGAAGATCCATTCAGTTCTAGTATAGATGAAGATAATCTAAATAGATGGGACTATGATGCAGACGGTGATAAAGTAGATAGCGAAGGCAATAAAATGCTTTTTGATTATTAGTTTATAAATGAATAAGAATTAAGGAGATAAATTAAATGAAAGGAAAGACAAGAAAACAATTAAAAATAATATCAGGTAAAAAAATAAACCTAAGTAGTAACGTAATAAAAAATTTAACAGAACACCAGAAAAAGTAGGGAAATGATTAAAGGAGTTTATTAAAATGTCAAATACAAAATATAAAGAACAATGTATAAATTGCTTTAATAGAAAAGAAAACAGTTTCTTTTGTAATGTACTTAATAAATATATAGATTTAAGAGATACTAAAAAATGCAGTTTTTATAACAAACTAATAAATGTTAAAATTAAAAATATTGATTATAAACCAGCTATTTAATGGAACATAGCAATAATAAAAGGAATAAAAATGATTTGCAGTATATGTAAGAAAGATTTTAATGATTTACCAGAAACGACAATAACTATTGAAGGTAAGAATAAAGAATGTAAAAAAATAAAATCAAAAGAAAAAAAATTAAATCTATGTGAAGATTGTATTTTAAAAATTGCACAGTCTGGATTACCAACAACAATAATTTTTGAAGATGAAGATAATGAATAATAATATTAAAGCTATTATTAATTATAATGATGTAAATGATGAGTTCAGAAGAATGAATGACATTTTAGGAGTGTTAAAGTATCAATATAAAAATATTGATATAAGCTATAACAAAGTAAAAGATAAAAATGAATTATTTGTAAGTATAAATGGTGAAAGATTAGAATGTAATCATAAATTAGCTTTTTATATGAATACAGTAGAAAATATATTAAGCAAGGATATATAAATGATTGTTTATCAAATAGGTTCTATAAGTTTTGGAATATTTAGTGTTATATGTATTTTTATTAGTATAACATCTAAAAATAACATTGCTAAGGCGTTCTATTTGATTTGTTTCTTTTTATCAAATATAACTGCTTTACTTTGTGATATAGTAATCAAATTAAATTAGGAGTTATTATGGCAGATTTTAATAATGTAACATTAATAGGAAGATTGACTGCTGATCCTCAGAGAAAATATACACAAAATGGAATGGAAATTTCTGAGTTCTCTATAGCAAATAATTATTATGTAAGTACAAAAAATACTACAGAAGTAAATTATTTTGATATAGTGGCATTTGATAAACTTGCAGAAACAGCAAATAAATATCTTACAAAAGGAAAGCAGGTTTGTATAAGCGGGACATTAAGGCAGGAAAGGTGGCAGGATAAAAACACAAACACTATCAGATCTAAGGTGAGAATTATTATGCAGTCAATGCAAATGCTTGCTGATAAGAAAGAATCTAATAACACAGCAGAAAATAATAGTCAGGAAGATGATGAAGAGGTACCGTTTTAATGAATATCACTAAATTAATTGATAATGATGAATTAAAGAAAGATATTGAAGAGTTTACCAATAAATTAAAAAAACGAGGCTGTATTTATGTTTTAGGAATAGTAACAGAAAATAAAAAAGATATATGTATTAAAGGACATAAAAACTCAAGGGATATAGCTATGATATTAAATGCTATATTATTAAACCTAGATGATAAAGTAGTAAGTGTTATAAAAACGTTTTATGAGCATTTTAAAAAAGAGGAAAAACATGACATTAAATCAGAAAAAAGAATATGATTTTAATATGATTGAAGAATGGAAAAAGATAACCAATGAAGAAGAAAGTATAATAATGCGAAATAAAATATTAATTAATTTGAAACTTTTAGTATATAAAGTAGTTAATTGTTTATATTATATAAAATCTTTTGAAAAAGAAGAATTAATTAACATTGGTTTTATGGGACTTATAAAAGGTTTGAATTATATAAAACATAGTACAAAACCTATTACAGCAGAAACTTATACAAAGATTTTGTTTTATACTATAAAATATTTTATTTTTAGAGAATTAGACAGATTTTTACACGGCAGAAGAAAACATATTAATTATAGACTAGGTACTAAATCGCTTTTTGATAAAGTATATGATGATGAT
>NZ_ARQI01000021.1 GCF_000384655.1 Brachyspira innocens ATCC 29796
CCGTTTAGTACATGTGTTATAATTGCAGTAGATAAGTTGGCTGATTTAGCTATATCATTATGGGTTATACCTTTTAGTTTTAATTTGTAAGAAATGTATTTTCCAACTTGTTTACTTATATAATTACTCATATTGCCTCTTATCTTTACCTGTTTTTTATCTAAAAAAATAAAAATATTATCATTTGTACTTAATATTTCGATAAATAACGGGTATTAATTAATACTTATAACAATATTATACTTAAAATTAAGGTAAAAGTCAATACTTAACAAAGGTTTTTAGTAAAAAAATGAGAAAAATAGGGGAAAGAATAAAAGAAATAAGACAAAAATTAAGTATATCTCAAGATGATATGTCTAAATTATTAGGAACTAATCAAAAAGCTCTTTCAAGATATGAAAACAATAGTGCTACTTTCATACCAAATGAAGTATTAGAAAAATTATCAGAAGTCTATAAGATCAATTTAAATTGGCTTATAACAGGTCAGGGAGAGATGTTTATAAAAAATAATATAGATAGTTCCGAAAATCAAAAATATACTGTAAATGAATTTAAATCAGAATATGATATTGATAAGGAATTAGAAAATATAAATGGCGAGTGGATAGCAAAAAGCAGTAAATACATACTTGAGGATAGCAGTTCTATGCTTGAAACAGGACAAAAGAATCTTAATTTAATTAAAGTCATAAATGGAGATATGAATTCAGCAGATGCCATTCAAATACCAAATGAATTAAAAAAATATGAAGGTAAATTAATAGCTATTATTCAAAAAGGCGATGATATGGAGCCGATTATCAGAGATTCATCTATTGTATTATGCGATACTTTAGGTTTTCAAGGTGCTGGCTTGTATGTGTTAAAACTAAATAACATTTATATGATAAAGCGAATATCGTTAAAACTTGATAATTATTTATTATCGCCAGATAATAAATTATATGAAAGTTTTGAAGTACCTCTTAATAGTGATAAATTAAAAATAGGCGGCAAAGTAAGATTTGTTGCCAATGTTTTTTATTAAAAATATTTTTTAGGAGTTTTATTATGAAAAATAATAAATCATTTATAATCATAATAATATTTGCAGCTTTAGGTGCTTATTTAGGAACTTCTTTTTATAAATCAAATAATAATAATCCTAAAGATAAAGTTAATTCTAAAAATGAAATAATAGGTATTTGGAAAAACAAAAATACAGGTTTTGTATACAATTATCAAAATGAAACTCTAATAATATCAGATAATAATGATGATATATTTTTAATTTTAAAGTATATGATTACTAATAGTTCATTAATAGGTATAGATAGTAATAATGATTTTTATAGTAATGCTATGTTAATTTCTAAAAATAAAAATAAATTAGCTTTAATAAATGATGAAGGAAAAGTTATATATGATAAAGTTAATTCGGAAGAATTAAAATATAATATTGTAAAAGATGAAAAAGAAGTTGTTGGATTATGGGTTAATGAACTAGAAAGTATATCTTATGGATATTCGTTTTTTGATGATGGTTCAGTTGTAATGCTTATAGGTTCTAAACCTGTAAACACTGTCTTTAAATATTATATAAGTAATGATATATTTTATACTGTTAAAGATAATAAAGTGCATACAGAAGGCTTTCCGCTAATACTATTAAAGAATCAGTTATATATGTTTGGAGATGCTAAAAAACCTTTAATAAAAATGATGGATAATTAATTCATTGGAGGCTTGCATACTTTGCAGGCAGTGTATCCTCTTTCTTTTGCTTTCTGAATACTTATAGGGTATTTATTGCCTCTTAATGTTCTGCAGTTTTCTCTATGATATTTTTTACCTTTGTCTGAAATATAAACTGTATTAGCTTGAGCAAATATGCTTGAAGTTATAATAAGCGATATTAAAAGTATTTTTATAAGTTTCATATTTTAGTCCTATACGCTATAATAATATAAAAATTATAATAAAATTTTAGTGTATATGTCAATATTTATAGTTATGAATTTCTATAAATAAGGAGAAAGAGACAAGTCGAGTGCCGATAGTTGTAAAACTATGCGAGACTTGGAGGGTTAGCAATAAAGGAGAAGTGAGCCGAAGCAGCAAATAAATTTATTTATTTGCAGATTATATGCGTAGGCGAACATAGCAATAAAGGAGAAAGAGAGCCGAGCCAGTGAATAAGTTTACTTATTCACTTCTTTAAGGCGAGGCGAACATAGCAATAATTGATAAATCCAAGCAATAGACCATCACACAACAGCGAATAAGATATTATTTGTTGATTTTTTAGAACTTTTTTATATAATATTAATTAGGTAG
>NZ_ARQI01000022.1 GCF_000384655.1 Brachyspira innocens ATCC 29796
TAAATTATATTTTCATTCTCCTTATTTTCTTTATTTTTCCAAAAGGATATTATTTCATCTGCATAGCTATATGGTATTCCGTCAGTATAATCTTTCTTTAATTCCTCAGCTAAATCATCTGGAACATATCCTAATCCCGATTTTACTTTTTCCATTACTTCAACATACGATAATAAAATCTCTCTATTATCATTTTTATCTAAATTAATTTTTTCTCCTTCTTTTTGATAAATAAACTTAATATCTGGCTGTATTAGAGAATGAGATTTTAATATTTCCTGTTTTTTTATTTCTTCAGAAATATTTTCTATTTCTTTAATATCATTCTCATTTTCAGTTAATTTTGTCTGTTTATATTCTTTACCAATTACTGCTGCATTTATGTCGAAACCAGCCTCATCAATTTCTATAGGTTCTATCTCATAGCTTAATTCTTCAGATTCTCCATATTCATTTTTTCTATTAAACCAAATTATTGCTTTATATTTATCTCCAAATAATACTGCTTGAGCATTTATTTCATCTCCTTTTTCAACTCCTAAATTGATTAAACTATAATATAGAGTTCTTTTTGCTTTAGCATGATACATACTGATAGTCAAATCACTTTTTACTTTTCTTTTTAACACTCCTGCAGAAAATATTTGTTTGCATACTTCTATATCTGGAAGTTCTCTTAATTGTTCTAATGTAATTTTTTGCCATAACAAATATCTGCTGTTTATAATTTGCCCCATTCTTTTTATTTTCATTTTTGTATTATATTCAACACAAAATCGCTCCGCAGCTTCATTTAATTCTTCTATACTTGATATAGCTTCAAGTCTGAAAAGACATTCAAAATGAGTTTCTATCAAATTGTTTGCATTCTCTACCTGTCCTTTAGCCCTTGAATTGCCTGTAGAATGAGCTATTGTTTTTACTTTCAAACTTCTTAAAGCATTGGCTACAGATTTTGAAGTATTAGCAGAACCTTTATCCCATACAAGTATTTCAGGTACTCCATGAAATGCATAATCTTCTCTTTCTTTTTTACTCCAAGCATAAAGCAAAAAATCATAAAGATATTCTGCTGTTTCTCCATAAGCAGCATAATATCTTAAACATATACTGCCTGAATAATGATCCGTTAAAACGTATCTTAAACATTTTTTTCTCCTTATCTTTTTTCCTTTTTTATCTTTAGCATCATTGAAGAAATCTTTATTTTTGTAATATTCACTATCTTCAATAATTTTCATTTTACTTTTACCGTCTTCTGATTCTGGAGCAAAATATATTAAAGCTACACTTGGATCTACTTGATGTACTTGATTAGGATATTCACTTCTAAGCCTTATATTATGACTATCTTTTTTTAATCTGTCTGCATCTATTTTTGAATCTTTCAATATCTCTCTCATTCTGCTTGTTTTTATATTAATATCATAACCGTTTCTTTTTAGCATATCCAAAGCAACATTTACAGGCATAGTTTTTTTACCATTTTCTCTTATTCCAGTCTTTACTAAAGAAGCTACAATTTTTATGGTATTATCATCTATATTTTTTTTGCCTATATCTTTTCTTTTAGCTCTTTTAGAATCATATCCATTCTTTTTCAACTCTTTATAGCAAAAACTTACAGAACGCCCAATAATTCGTGAATATTCTTCAACTATCTTTTTACGTTCTTTTGCAGTTTTAGTTTCCTGCATTTTTAATACCCATTCGTTTATCATTATTGCTATGTTCGCCTACGCCTATAAGTATCTGACAAACAAGTTTGTCAGATGGCTCGGCTCACTTCTCCTTTATTGCTATGTTCGCCTTACGAGTTTTATTTTTAATCTATATAATATCTTTTTTCATCTTTCATATTATCACCGTAATTTTTTATAATACCAAGTTCAAGCTGTTCTTCTCTTGAATATACATGAGGGTTATCATATATATCATAAAAATTTTGTCTTTCTTTTTCTAAATTGGCAAAAGCATTTGAAAATCTTTCCTGAAACTCTTCAATAATTACAAGATTGATTCCTTCTATAGATTGTACTGCATTCATCATTTGTTTTAATGAGAAAAAATCCATCTCAATACTTGCTATCTTTTTTAAGAAATCTTTAGATATTTCTTCGCATTTTTCCTGAGCTAACCTTTCAGCACTTATTGGATCTAAACCTCTAATTTGTCTTTCAAGCTCATTATTTTTTTCTTCTTTTTGTTTTATTACATTTTCAAGAGCTTCTCTATCCTGTTTATTTTTTTCTTTAGCTTCTCTCAAATTTTTCTTTAACTCCCGTACTGACATTTTATCTATTTCATCAAAAGTCATTCCGAATATTTGATTAGTATCTTCAAGCTCTTTTACTTCTTCATC
>NZ_ARQI01000023.1 GCF_000384655.1 Brachyspira innocens ATCC 29796
AACACAACACAACACAACACAACACAACACAACACAACACAACACAACACAACACAACACAACACAACACAACACAACACAACACAACACAACACTAAATACTAAATTATATATTTCACTATCCCATATTTTAAATATATGGGGCATCTTATTATCTGCAAAGAAAAATACATTAAAATTAATAATGTTGGAGGTAATACATGTTTAATACCCCAATATTGTTAATAATTTTTAAAAGAAAAGATACTGCATTAAAAGTATTAGACACTATAAGAAAAGTAAAACCTAAAAAATTATATATAGCTGCAGACGGCTGGAGAAATGACGAAGAAAAAATAAAATGTATTGACACTAGAGAAAGTATTTTAAACTCCATTGATTGGGAATGTGAAGTAAAAACTTTATTTCAGGATAAGAATTTAGGCTGTTGTGATGGTGTATCAGCTGCAATAACTTGGTTTTTTGATAATGAAGAACAAGGCATAATACTTGAAGATGATGTTATAGCTGAAAACTCATTTTTTTATTACTGTGAAAAATTACTAGACTATTATAAAGATAACAAACAAATAATGCATATTACAGGTGATTCGCCTTTAGATAGAAAAGTAGGAGAGGCAAGCTATTATTTTGCTACTATTCAGCATTGCTGGGGATGGGCTTCTTGGAGACG
Organism: Brachyspira innocens ATCC 29796; assembly: GCF_000384655.1. Classification (GTDB taxonomy): domain Bacteria; phylum Spirochaetota; class Brachyspiria; order Brachyspirales; family Brachyspiraceae; genus Brachyspira; species Brachyspira innocens. The sequence continues at coordinate 674 of NZ_ARQI01000023.1, forward strand.
AGCTTGGAAATATTATGACTCAACAATGAAAACTATAAGCTATAAAGATACTAAAAAAACTCTAAAAAAACGTTATAAAGATTTTAATATAAGAGATTACTGGCAGAATTGGTTTTATAGAACAGCTGATATTAATACTTGGGATTATCAATGGACTTACTGCATAATATCAAAAGATGGTATATGTATAAACCCTAATGTTAATTTAATTTCAAATATAGGTTTTGGTGAAGATTCTACTCATACTGGAAATCCAGATGATGAAAATGCTAATAGAAAAACATATCCTATAGATTATAAAAATTTAATTCACCCTAAAGAAATAAAATGTGATGCACAGGCAGACTTTGAAATAGCTGTTAAAAGATTCGGACTTATACCATTTTCTTTGAAACATAACATCACTAGGGAAATTAAAAGAATAATAAGACAAATAAGAAATTTATTTAATAAAAAAAATATAAAAGAATAATATTTAAAATAAAAAAATAATAAATTTTTAGTCTAGATAATAATACTATTTTTTCTAAGCTCTTTAAGAAAAAATCTAGGAAGCATTTTAGTAATAATTTTGTATCTAAAAATTACACTTTCAAATTGTTTTATAGTTTTTTTATTGATAAAACAAATATACATAGCTTTTAACATTTTTATATTTGGATATACATTATTTTTATCTGATACAATATTACTCATATTCTTAGAAAGTTCTTTATAAAATATTTCTTTATTTTCTATTTTTTTATAGAACTTATAAACTTCTATAATAAATCTATCCAAAGCATAACTAATATTCTTATATGATTTTTGATAATATATATTAAATATTCTATCGAACATAGCTGTATAATTTCTTATATCAGACTCTACAGAACGTTTTGAACGTCCTGCCGAAGTAACAATATTTCTATTATAATATTTAGCATTATTATTAACTGATATTTTAGGGCTATAAACAATACTTTCTAATAAAAATACTAAATCCTCAAAATAATTAGAATCAATAAATGTAATGTTATTTTTAATAATAAACTCCCTTTTCCAAATTTTACCCCATACCTCCCAAGGCCATAATCTATCATTATAAACACCTTTGTCAGAATATAAATAGAAATATGAAGGTAATGTATAATCAATTAAATAATCATCATTCTTTATATCATTATCATCTAAAATATCATAGTCTTCGCTACCTCTAAATATGGAGTGTGTATAACATATATCAGAATCATATTTCTTAGCTGTATAAAACAAATCATATAAAAAATTATTAGAATAAAAATCATCATTATCTATAAATGCCAGATACTCACCTGAAGCATTTTTAATACCAATATTTCTATTTTTACCTATTCCTTGATTAGTTTTATTTTTTATTATTATTATTCTATTATCTTTCTCTCTATATTTTTCTAATATTGAATAGCTATTATCTGAAGAACAATCATCTATACATATAATTTCTATTTCTTTTAAAGTCTGATTTACTACACTATCCAAACATTTTTCTAAATATTTTTCAGAATTATAAACTGGTATTATTACACTTACTTTAATCATATTTTCACCAGTTTATTAATTAAAATAATATTTAAAGTAAAATATGATGAGCCTATTATGATTAATAGGTATATGTGTAAAATATTGTTTAAGATTATTGCTTGCTTGCTTGCTTGCTTGCTTGCTTGCTTGCTTGCTT
>NZ_ARQI01000024.1 GCF_000384655.1 Brachyspira innocens ATCC 29796
TTTAACCTATATATATGCAGTTTTTTTATGCTACACAAATTAATATTTTCTAATATTTTTTATATTAACTAAACAGTATTATAGTTTTTACTAATCATAAAATTAGCTCGCAGGCTGTAATCTTGGCAGAGATTACAGCCTATCTTTTAAGCTCTATTAAAATCCTTTTCAATTTTTTCAAAACTGTTTAATATTTGATTCATTCTGCACGTTAAGTCTTTCCATTCTTCAAGCATATTTGTTTTAATGTCTTTTTTAATACAGTCTTTTTTCGTACTATTTTGAAACTTAGAAAATGGGTGATTTTCCATAGCTTCTTTTATCATACCAGCCAAAACATAAATATATCTTGACACGGTTGTATTTATATTTTGATGTCCTAGCATTTTTGATATGACATAAATGTCAGTTCCGTTTTCTGCCATATCAGTTGCAAAGCCTCTTCTTAATGAATGACAAGTAACTTTTATATTTGTTTTTTTAGAAATGAAATGCATTATTGTGCTTATAGTATTTATGTTAAGAGCATCTCCGTTTGTCTTAATAAATAGCATATTATGTATTTTGTTTCTCTGCTTTAATATAGATTTTCTTAATTTTAAATATTCAAATAGTTTAGATTTTATAGAATTAGAAAAAGAGATAATTCTTGGTTTATCCCCTTTTGTTTTATAAATAGTTATGGTATTATTAGAAAGGTTTATATTTTGTATGTCTATGCAGGCAAGCTCTTTACGGCGTATGCCTGTGTTAGACATCAGCAAAAGCATGAATATATTTCTCTCATCTGCAAAACTTTCTGATTTTTCTTTTATCTTTTTTGTAATACTGATCGTTTCATCTGCTTTTATTAATAGCTGATTTTTTACAATTATCTTTGGAGTTTTAAGCTCATCAAAAATATCAAAAAAAGTTTCGGTACTTATTTTTTTCAATTTCACTAAATACTTAAAGTAATTTTTTACAGCCATAACTCTGCAGTGAATTACATCTGCACTAAGATTTTTATTAACTTGATAAGCGATATAGTCTTCAATGCATTTTCTATCTACTTTATTATACATAACCATAGTATTGTATAATTGTATATTTTTAGACAGTCTATTATCATAATAAAAATATAAAAAATCATAGAAATTTTTTATAGAGTTTGAATAAGTCTGTAAAGTTGATTTTGATTTATAAAGTTTTATGTATTCAAGATATTTAATTATTAAATTAGAATTATTGTTATCATATAATTTTAGATAGTCTAGCGTTTTCATAAAAACAGCTCCTTTTATTTTAATAAGCCCATCATTGATAGACAGGCTTTTCAAATAAAAAGTTTTTTTAAACTGTTTTTAATTTTTTCTGAGCAGTAATATTATCGTCTTAACCTAATTACAATTAAATATTTTTATTATATTAAATTTTTTATATTGGATTGTATATATTACATTTAAGTATTGTTTATTACTCTATTTCATTATTAAAGAGATAATCATTAAAAAATAATTATGACAAAAAAACTTTTTGCATAAAAAATTGCTGAATAGTATATATAACATTTGTAATTATGCTGCGAATTTTAATACTTTTTTGAAATTTTTAATCAAAAGAAAAATATGCAATTTAAAATTAATTAAACATAAAATATGAGCTATATTGAAATTCTTTTTGACCATGTTTTAATAAAATATATTTGATAAAAAAAGGAGGAAATGCTTTATGATATTAAAAATATTATTAGCAGTCAATGCCTGCTTAGAGGCATTGATCGCTATCATAAAACTATTCAATAATTAAGAATAGTATTGAAAAGGGTTATTATTTGTTCCCAGCATTTAATAGCCCTAACAAGAATATAATTTAAATAATATATTAATACTAAATAATCTTCAAGGAGTTTTTTATGAAAGAATTTAAAGAATTTGAAAAACAGGAAATAACAGAGGACAGACTCGCAGTTTACACAAGCAAAAGAATAGGAAAAGAAATAAGAGATAATGCTAAAAAATATAATATGAAAATTAGTGATTATCTAGTACAAACGCATAAGTTTTATTTAGAATATTTAAAAGAAAATAAAAAATAATATTTTAAGGAGTTTTTTATGTCTAAATTGAGAGAGCTTGAAAAGCAGGAAATAAAAGGCGACATACTTGTAGTTCATACAAGCAAAAATATGGCAAATGAAATAAGAGCCTATGCTAAAAAATATAACATGAAGCCCAGTGCTTATCTTGTAAATACTCATAATTTTTATATGAAATGCTTAAAAGAAAACAAAAAAACTGATTCTGTTTAAGTAAAAAATAGGCTTAGAACTCTGCAAAGTCCTAAGCCATAGAATACTTCAAAAGGAGGTGATTCCTTATGAATGGTACTGAAATATTCATCATCATAATAGCAT
>NZ_ARQI01000025.1 GCF_000384655.1 Brachyspira innocens ATCC 29796
TATTGTGTTTGATTTTTCTTGATTTTTAGTATTGTTTTTCTTTTTTGTATTTGGCATACTTAAATCAGTAACGCCTCTTTCGTTCAGTAAATCTTTTATATAATTTTTATGTCCTTGACTAAGCTTATCATTATTGTACAACTCAATTAATCTATCATTTGTATATAAATTTAAATATACACCTTTACTAGGGCCATCCAGAGGATTTCTTGAATAGTCTTGGGCATAATATTGGCAGTTATCATCAATATTTTCTTTTGTTTCTTTATTACTATTTTTTAATATAAATCTCTGTATAGCATTCATTATAGTGTTAGCTTCTGCTTTATCATCAGATGTAAAAGTTATGCCAAAAACCCCGTTATTTTCTATAAAGTTTACTTCTCTCATTGTTACTATGTTCGCCTAGCTATAGCTACCTACTTGGTCGCTTTCTAATTCCCAAGCCTGTAAACAGTCTCGGCAGCTCGGCTCACTCCTCCTTTTTAGTTTCTAATTTTGTTTTGAATATTACTGCCTCTTTTATAATATCCACAAAACCATCAGCAGGTACATTTTCTTGATTTGTTACAAAGTATATAAACTCAGTTAACAAATAAATAGCATCTTCGCTGCTAATATTTTTAGCATCAATAATAATATGTTCTTCTTTATTATCTCGTTCTATATGTATATATTGTTTTTCATTATTTACTTTCATATTCATAATCATATCCTATTAATAATCTTTCTTTTTATTTCCAAAAGCTCCATCTTCTTTTGCTGTTTTTCTGCTATGGCATCTCTTACATAAAGCCTGCAGATTTCTTTTATCATAAAACAACGGATCATCTTCGCTTTCTACACGCTTTATATGATCTACGTGTTCAGCAAAGTTATGGCATTCAGCAAAGTTTTTACAAAGCGGATTTTCTTTTAAAAAACTTTCTCTCAAAGCACGCCATTTCTTGCTTTGATATCTTTTATATGCTTTTTCATTACTTCGCATTATTTATGTCTTGTTTTTCTTTCAAATAAATACTAAAAAGAACTGCATAGCCTGCTATATCAAATACTGTATCAATAATACTTTCCTCTGTTCTCATTTCCTCTTCTGATAGAATGAGATTTTTTAATCTGTTTAATTTATCTTCTATTCTTATTAATCCTATCTGCTTACCATACTCATCTAATGTTTTATCATAGCTGTTTTCATAATCTTTATTCTTCTTAATTAATAAGTTTTTAAGTTCTTCGCATTCATTAATAATTAAATCTTCTTTATTCATTTTTTTATCTCCTAATTTTTGAACATCTTATTTACAAGTTATCAACATTGTTAACAGCTTATTAACATGCCTTTATCTTTTAATTGTGCTATATACTTTTCTTTTAATTCATTCATAGTTTTCCAATCAGTTACCCAACCGTCATACATACATAAATAATCTCCTATTTGCAAACTTTTTAGCCAATTAGAAAAATGTATATTCCAATCATCTCTTTGATATTCAGGCTCATAAGTATTTAATAACTCTTTTAATTCATCTGTTATTAAATTAGCATAAGCAGGCTCTCCAAGATGTTTAATAAACTTTTCTAATTCCAAACAGCCTAACTCAAAATACTTGCTAGTGTTAATACTAAATACCATCATTTTTAACATTTTTATCTCCTTATTTATAATTTGTAAAATTAAAAAATAAATCTGTTTTTATATTATTGTCTCTATATATGATTTTATCACAAAGTTCTTTATATGATCCTTCAATCGTATCTAAACAATCTGAAGATAAAATAAGCATTTTATTTTTTTTATCATCTTCAATAATTAAATGATAGCTTTTTATTACTAATTGATTATCCTCAAACTTATTTTTATATATGCGGATAGGTTTTTCAATAAGAAATAAACTATCATCTGTTAATATTTTAAGCATATAAACTTCCTCTTTTAATAAAATCTTATATAAATAATCAAAATAATATTTTGAATATTTAAACTGTTATCAATTCTTTAGACTTTTGCATTTCTATATCTACTACTTTTAAGTTTAGAAGACGGCTTGTAAGTCTGCCTTTCATATATTCAGCATCAGTTTTTTTATTCAAACTATTTAATAAATCATCATAGCTTTTATTTGATGTAAGAATAACTGTTTTTTCCCCGCTTCTTATATTATCAAATATTTTATAGTATCCGTCTATAGCATAATGAAAGCCAACGCTGTCAATATCATCTATCATAATAATATCTGCATTTTTGGCATTATCTATTTTTTTATCAATAGTAGATTTCATATCTTTATCCTTAGCATTTTGATTAAATAAGTTTTTATGCAAATCTTCAAAATGGCTTGCTTTCATATACATTACTTTTATATTATTGATAGAATATATTTGCCATAACATTTTAAGCATTGTAGTTTTGCCTGTTCCGCTTTTACCTCTGAAATATAATGACATTGTACTTCCTACATTCAAATATTTTTTTTATAGAATTAATCAATTCAGTTTGATTGAATCTTTCT
>NZ_ARQI01000026.1 GCF_000384655.1 Brachyspira innocens ATCC 29796
TTAAAATAAAGTTTTGGAAATAATTTTAACTCCCACCCCTTAAATTTTTTAATTCTATTTGTTATTTATGAATGATTTTTTTATTCTTTAGCTTTGACTGTTACTCTGGCTGCCCACCCAAGTGCTTTTTAAATTTATGCTATATTAAACGCACGTTAAATCAATTCTTATATGTTTCAGAATTAGAATTATAAATTAACCAATATTAAAAAAATCCGCTCTACGTGCGTTTAGGAAAGCCTTAAATTTAAATAATGCTTTGGGCGGGTGTACTTTTTGAAGTGAGTACTTAAAAGATTTAATTAAACTAATATAAAAAAATAAAGCTTTAATATCTAAAAGGGGGGATTAAAATAAAATTTTAAAATTTATTCTAATTCCCACCCTTTAAATTTTAATGCGTTGATATGTTACTTATAAATTATTTTTCTTCTTTAGCTTTTACTGTTACTCTGGCTGCCCACCCAAGCGTTTTTTAAATTTATGATACTCTTCAACGCACGTAGAATGAAATCTTATATATTAAGATGAATTAGTATTTTTAAATTAATCAATATTTAAAAAATCCGCTCTGCGTGCCGTACAAACAAAAAATAACGATAAGAAAATAAATTAAATATTAAAATATAAAGTTATAACCATATGGCAAACAAAAATAAATAAAAGATAACGAATAATGAAAAGCAAACCCTCAAGATTGTAATTGTTTTTTGCCCTACTTTTTGTACTCGCCGTACTGGCATTCCGCACCGCATTGCTTAATATTTAGGATAGTCCACTATAGGTGCGGTTTTTTACCTTTCATTACACCAAAAAGAATAAATTAATAAGCAATCAAATACTAAAAATACATTCCAAATAATGAAAATAAAACTAATATAAAAATATATCGAATAATAGAATGCAACCAAAAAATAAAAAGTATTACCTCAAGATTGTAATTGTTTTTTTGCCTTCTTTTTTTACAAAAAAAGAAGTAGCCTTTTTTGGTTCTTTTTTGGCTACGCAAAAAAGAACAGATAAAAATATATCTAATAATAAAATACTATACCAGAATTAAATGGCAACCAAATATAAATAAAATTCCGCCCAAGAATAAAGAGCAGCCAAAAAATAAATATACCCTAAAAAATCACAATCCTAACTCCCTTAACTCATTAGCTTTTTTCCAGCACTCATCAGCTTCAGGTTTTCTGTTTAGACTATTTAAGACATTACACTTACTGTAATAAAGCTCACTGCTAGGTTTTAAGTTTATAGCCTTATCATAACATTCCATAGCTAAGTTATAATATTTTTTTGCTTCAGAAATATTTTTATCAGCTAATGTTTTGCATATTTCTGCTTTTCTTTTATAAGATTCTATATAATTAGGTTCCAATTTTATCATACCATCATAACATTCTATAGCTAAATGATAATATTTTTCTCTGCTAGAACTATAGTAAATAGCCAGCATTTTGTATATATCAGCTTTGCCTTTATATGCTTCTATAGGGTTTAATTTTATCATCTCATCACAGCATTCTATAGCTAAATCATTTTTGCCTATACTTTTTAAGAAGTCTATTTTATCTTTATAGTTTTCTATATTATTTGAGTTTAAATTTATTATCTTATCATAACATTTTATAACTGAATTATATTCTCCTTTGCTTTTTAATAAATTAATTTGTTCTTTAATACTATATATTTCATTATTTATATCTGATTTATTATCTTCTTCTTTTTCTACTCTTTTATTAGAATTAACATCTATTTTGTTTTCATCTAATATATTTAAGGCTTTTTGATAAAGTTCATCTCTGTCTAAATATTCATTATTTTTTTCTATATTGTTATATAATGATAAGGATTCATCATATCTGTTTAATAAAATCAAAGCCATTATTTTATAAGCATAAAAAACTTTATTATTCTTTTCAAGTTTTAATATATTATTGCAGTAATTCAAAATATCTTCTTTATTTTTATAACTATCTTCAAATATAAATGATAATGCTTTATTAAAATTATCTATAGCTTTATCAAGCTCGGATAATTTGTATAATGTCATGCCTATTATATAATAATATCTTGAATTATTTTTTTCTTTATAATTTTTTAAAGCCTCTTCATAATATTTAATAGCCTCTTTATAATTATTTTTGGTTTCATAAATTTCGCCCGAAAAATAATACATGTCATGTTTATTAAAATTATTTGTGCTTTTAAAACTTTCTAATGCCTCATCATATTTTTTTAATTCAAATAGAGAAAGCCCTTTATAATAGTACGCTTCATTATTATTGATATTATTAATTTTTATTGCTTCATCAAATTCATTGATAGCTTCCGCGTATTTTCTCTCTCTATATAAAGTTAATCCTTTATAATATGGATTATAAGATGTTTCTCCAAGTTTTGTAATATTGTTAAACTCTTTTTCCACTTCCTCATATCTTCCAAGTTCAAATAAAATTAAAGCTTTATTATAGTATGAATCAGTATCTTTATCATTGATCTCTATTGCCTTATCAAAACATT
>NZ_ARQI01000027.1 GCF_000384655.1 Brachyspira innocens ATCC 29796
ATTTATTTTTTCTTTTATAGCTCCTATTGTAATGGTATTTTTAAAAAATAAATAAAAGTTTAATAATTTAAAGAGGTTTATGAATTATGAAAAAGCTAATATTTATTTTATTTTTATTTAGTATGTACTTATATAGTCAAACTGATAATAAAACTAAAGCTTATGAAAGATTAAGAGAATATGTGTATGAAGGTAATGTTAAAGAAGCTGAGAATATTCTTAAACAACATAATGTCAATATTAATAATCTTGATTATGAAGATTTTACATTATTATCGATTGCAGTTATGGATAATAATATAGAAATGGCTGAGCTTCTTTTGAAATATAAGGCAGATGTTAATACTGTAGTAAGTGATGGCGATACTGCATTGATACTTGCAGTTGATAATAATAATATGGAAATGGTTAAACTACTTTTAAGTTATGGTGCTGATATTGATTATCAGGGCTTTAGAGGAAGAACGGCATTATTTTGTGCTTTAGAATATAATAGAAAAGAAAATATTGAAATGGTAAAACTCTTAATAAAAAATAAAGCCGATGTTAATATAGCTTATGATGGAGATTATGAGAATGAAGAAACACCTTTAATGTATGCTATTATGAAAGGCTATAAAGAAACGGTAAAAATTTTGATTGCAAATAAAGCTGATATAAATAAAAGAAATAGAAATAATGCAAATGCTTTGATTTATGCTTATATGTATGGACATGAGGATATAGCAGATATTTTACTTCAAAATGGTTCTGATTCTTTGGATAAAAGTTTGAAAGTTTGTGATCTTAATCAATCAACTTTGCTTAATCTTAATGTTCCATTGATAAATGCTGCACACTATTCTACCAATGAAGTTTTTTTACAAAAGCTGATTGATAGTGGTTCATATAAATATTATGATTATGATACTGCATTGAGAGAAGCCACTTCTTATAATAATATTAATGCTGTAAAAGTGCTTATTAAAAATAATGCAGATGTTAATGTTCAAAATAGAGATGGTATGACAGCATTGATGTCAGCTTGTTATAATGGGAATCTAGAAATGACAAAAATGCTTTTAAATGCTGGTGCTGATAAAAGTATAAAAAGAGGTAATTATGATGCATTGTATTATGCCAGAGAATACGGAAAAAATGAAGAAATAATAAAATTACTTACAAAATAGTTATAATCTTTATAAAAAGAGTATGCATTATATATGCACTTTTTTATTTTCTGTTTAAAAATTTTTAGTATATATAATTTATAAAATATAACTATTTTAACAATTTACAATTATAAATTATAATCAATTTCTTAGTATTAATAAAAAATACCTATAAGGGGTTATGAAAAATGTCTGAAAATAAGCTTATGAATTTGAGCAGTAAAAAAAGATTATATCATATATTAGTATTTACCATAATAATAATATCTTCTCTTCCTATAAGTATACAAATATTATTATATGATATTGATCATAATGCTGACAATTTCTATCCAACAATTATTATTAATAGTTTTTATTATCAAGTATTTTACTTTTTTTGTTATTCATTTTTATTTATTATAGATAGTAATTTAGAAAATATTAATAAAAGAACAATACTAATAACATTTTTGTCATTTTTACTTTTATTTTTGCTTGGCATATTTACTTCAGCACCATTAAAAGATGAAATACCTTATATGCTTGAATTTTTTAAATCTAATATAATGATTAATAAAAGTATATTATCTTCTATAATCTTTTTTATTATAATACTTTTATCTGATAACAATTTTAATATAAAAAATAATACATATAATAGTTTTACTAAATTAGGAGATATAATACTGTTTTTTGTAGCATCAGAAATTTTATTAGCAATAATATTATTCTTAATTATTAAATTAGTAGAATTAGTAGAATCGCTAGAATTTTTGGCATTTATGGTATTTTTATTTTTTGGTTTAATGTTATCTGTTTTTACTGGAGAAGATGCAAGTACATTATACTCAAAACTGATTTTGATTTTTATTGTATATTTACATACTTTAATACCGTTTATATTTTTCTTTGTGCAAAAAAGATTCAAAACTGTTTTATCAATATATATTTCTTGAGGATTATTATTTTTATATTCATTTTTAATATTTGTTTCATTTTTTGCCTTACTATATGAACCTATAAGACCTTTTGACAATACTAAGTCTTTTATAATTTATAATGTATTATTAATTTTATCTATTATTACTTTATACTTTATAAGAGCAGATTATAAAGCTGGAGTCATAACAAAAGCAATGTATATAATATTTCCAATAATAGCATTATTATTTAATATATTAGTATTAGGAGCAAGCATATACAGAGTAATTATTTCTGAAAATAAAATAAATGAAATTTCTATTGCAGTTCTTAATATAATAATAGCTGTTAATTTAGTATATATTATAATACAAAATATAAAGTCTATAATAAAGATATTAAAAAACAATATCAATATAAATGAGGCAGTAATTGGAAATAATAAAATATATAGCTTCATTTATATTTATGGTATTTATTCATTTATTTTTTCTTTTATAGCTCCTATTGTAATGGTATTTTTAAAAAATAAATAAAAGTTTAATAATTTAAAGAGGTTTATGAATTATGAAAA
>NZ_ARQI01000028.1 GCF_000384655.1 Brachyspira innocens ATCC 29796
TAGATTATATTCCAAACTTTATAAGTTCATACACAAATATTACTAATAAAATGGTAAAAAATGCACCTAGAGTAGATGAAGCTATAAAACAATTTTATGATTTTGTAGGGGATGATATATTAGTTGGTTATAATGTTCCATTTGATATAAAGTTTTTATATGATGCTTTATATGAAGTTAGTAATGGAGAACTTTTATTAAATAATGATTTTATTGATGTTATGTATATAGCTAAAAGAGTATTAAAAGATTTAGAAAATTATAAGCAAGTAACAGTTGCATCATATTATAACGTTAGTATAGATAATTTGCATAGAGCTATGGGAGATTGTAAATTATGCAGTGCTATATATGAATGTTTACAAAAAGATATACTTGAAAAATGGGGAGCATTTAATAAGTTCTACAAAAAATATCCGAAAATAAAAAATAAGATTGAAAATAACAAAAATGAATAATTCTTTTGCTATTCATATTGATTGCCTATTTTTATGAAAAAGTTTAAAATTAATTTATATTAATTTCTAAAAACCATAAATTATATTTTTATTCTCAAGGGCAGGAGTTTAAGCTTCGCCCTTATTTTTTATATTTCATTTTATCCCTCCATATAAAAAGCAGTATGCAAAAATTAAAACCATTCAGTAAAGAAGAAAGAAACACAGGAATAACTTTAAGAGTTACAAAGATAACATTTGAAGAAATGAAGAAAGAGGCTGACAGTTTGAATATGAGAGTAAGCGAGTATTTAGCAGAACTGCATAAAATGTATATGAGTGAAATATACAAAAAGTAATAAGCTTAAATAAAAAAAGAGAGTAAAGTCCCCAAAACTTTACCCTCAAAAATCAAAATATCACTTACGAGGTAATAAAATGATTACTACAAATATAATACTACTGTTTTTAAAAATAGTAAAGTATATTTTAACATTTTCTATAAAAATAATTAATAAAGATAAATACAAAAAACTTCATTATATATTAGATAAAGCAGATTCTTTTTTAACTCTTATTGTAAATATTTTATCAATAATTGATTTTGATTAAAGAGTTAAAAAAGAGGGCGGAACTTAAAAAAGCTCCGCCTTAAAACATTTTATTATTAAAAGGAGAAAAAAAATGGTAAATGAGTTGTTAAGATTATTTATCACCTTCAAACTTTGACTGATAACTTTTAAATCCTGCAAGTCCAAGCAAACCGCCCATTAAAAAAGGAAGAGCTTCACCAAGCCTAGTATCTTTAGAGAAAACTAAAAAAGCTATACAAACAAGCATAACCGCTGAACCTAATAAGCTGATTAAACGCATAGATGATAAATGCCCAGTCTTTGAGCATGAAATTAAATCTTTAAAGCTATTAAACATAAATAACCTCTGTAATAATTTTTTAATATAAAAAACTTAAAAATAAAAAATTGGGAGCATCTGCTTGATTTATCAAGCAGATACTTAAAGCGGACAATTTTTTATATATAATAAAAAGTAAATCTTTTAATGCCTTCATAATCAGTCCTATTATTGTTATGCTCATGCCGCCTTTAAATAGCCGAGTAAGTAAACTTGCTCGGCGGCGGCATTCGCTTATTTATAAAATTACAGCTATAAAAAACATCACACATCCGTAAGTTAATTTAATGAAATAATATATTGATGTTTTTTCTTTAATGAGAGCTTTTAATCTCTCTTTAAATGTTCCTGCTGTTTCATTCATAAACTTGTTATAGTATTTTACTATTCCAATGAAAGTAAAAAGTACCATAACACCTATTAAAAAAATTAATATTAATTTAAACATATTCACTCCTTAAAACTATTTATAAACTTTTAATTTTTCTGCTATTATCTTAAAACTATTAATAAACACCTCTTTTATTTTTTCTTTGTTATTTTCTAATTCTGTTATTTTACTTTCTTTTACTTCAAATAGAGTTCCTATCTGCTTGTTTTGATTATTGAACATATAAACAGTTTCAATAGGAAGATTCTCACTTTCTATAACTTCAGATATTTGCCTAGCCATACCATAAACATTAACATCAAATAAATAACTAAAATATATATATGGATGGAAATATTCATCTTCAATATGCCCTTCGCAGCACTGACTAGTTTTATATCCTTTTTTGTTTAACTCTAAAATGATATCTGCTATATTTTTATCTATCCTAGTAAGATTAATAAAATTACCGCATTCGCAGAATTGTTTATTTTCATAAAGTTTATTGCACTTACTGCAGAAATTATAATGTTCTTTATTATTAAAAATATTATGTTTAAATAAAGTATCAAACTGTCTTTTCATAATAACCTCTCTAAATACTTGGCTGAATCGGACATTCTATATCTACTATATAATTATTAGTTTTAAACTTAATAAGGATTGGAATAATAGAATTAATTGTAAAACCGCCTTCTGTCCTTATTAATAAGTTGTCATCTTCATAGAATAAATATTGATTTGTAACATTAAAAAATTGTGTTATTATATCATAATCTACAAAACCCATTACCATACTATTATAAACTTTATTAGCAGAACCTTTTAATCTATATTTTCCATTTATTAAATATATTCCAAAATATTCAGTTATAACTACACCCAAATATTCAGCATATTTTGGATCTATTGGAGCTATTATATTATTATCATATATTTTTATATTTCCAATATTTGCTTCAGTTTCTATTTCTTTTGAAGTCGTGGATAGTATTATATATATATAATTATCCTTATAATACGGATATAA
>NZ_ARQI01000029.1 GCF_000384655.1 Brachyspira innocens ATCC 29796
AGTGAAACCATTTTCTATGTATAATCTTTCTGACTTTTTTTTAGGAGTTAATATAGGACAAAAAATTCAAATAATATTGATAATGCTATTGAAATTTGTATTATTTAATATTTTTTATTTTGAATCTAATTATGAAAAAATTAAAATTAAAATATTATTTGTAACTTTTGTTATAAGAAGACCAGACCAGACCAGACCAGACCAGACCAGACCAGACCAGACCAGACCAGACCAGACCTAATTTTTACATATATAGCGATTATATATATTTTTATAATAATTCAAAATATAAAAAAATACAACCTATGTTGCAATATAAAATTGTGGCATAGGTTGTATTTTTTTATATGATTATAAATATTTGGAGTAAATAATATGAGTTTTGATATTAATAAAGATTTGGATATTATTTTAATAACATATAATAGAATTAATAAATTAAAGGAAATCGTATCTGATATATTGGATGAAAACAGTCCTATAAAAAAATGTCAAATTACTTTTTTAGATAATTGCTCTACTGATGGTACTAGTGAATTTTTAGAAGAAATATCGCAAAAATATGATAATATTACACATATTAGACATAAAATTAATATAGGAGGCAATGCTAATATAGTTAGGGCTTTTGAGTATGTTACTAAAAAATATTTTTGGATATTATGTGATGATGATAGACTTAGCTTTGAGCATTGGCATAAAATATATGATGCTTTAAAAAGTGATCAATATGATATAATACAAACCTATACAGATCCTAAAGTTTTCTCAGGGGAAACGTATAATGAAAAACTGGCTAAATTATTAATAGAAATTGTACTTCTTCCTGCTGCAATATATAGATCTAAATATTTAAAAAACGATGTTATTTTCAATGCATATATTAACATATATGCATTAATACCTCATATGGCATTAATTTCAGAAATTATAAATAACAACGGAAAAATATATTTTTGTGAAAGATATGATAAACAAATAGTATTACAGGGGTATTCAGAAGCAAATTATAGAAAAGGAGTAAAAAGAACTGTGCATCCGTTTGTTAAGGGAATGGATTTATCTATAGGTTTTATATTGAGTTTATGTATGATTAATAATAAAGAACTTAAGTATAAATGTATAGATAGAATGAGAAGCTATTTAGGTCTTACATTTCCTGGATTTATTGGAGAAATGCCTTATTATTGGATACAAGCAGGACTTAAAGATAATATTATGCCAATATATGATGCTTGCAATGATGTACAAAAGAAGGCATTTTTAGAAAGATTGATGGAAATAAGTTATGAATTTAAGAAATATAATAAAAATACTCTAACAACATTTAATTTTCACATATTTGATTTTCATAAAATTAGGAGAAGATTTTTTTCTATTTCTTTTATTGGCTTTACATTTACTAAAAATAGAGAATATCCTAAATTATATTCTTTATTTGGATTTATAAAAGATATATATTATATAAGATTTAAAATATTATTTATATTTAGATTAACTATTAAATTATAGGAGTAATTTACTATGAACAGAAAATTTAATCCTTTTTTTATAAATACTCACTTAGTTTTAGATAGTAAAATATTGAAATCTTCTACATCTTTTATGAAATATGTAGGTAATATAGGTAATTCATATATTACTTATGCATTTATGAAATTAGTGTGTGGTGGTATATATAAAGCTCCACAGATAGATAATATGCATTATTATAATTATAATAGTAAAAAATCAGACGCTGATATAGATTATATTAATAATTGCTGTACACATGTTATATTTATTTTACAAGATCACATAAGAGTTGCTAAAGAATTAGAATTTCCAAATGGATTATTAAATTTTTTAAAAAAAATAAAGAAAACAATTGTAGTCATAAGCTTAGGTTCAAACAATTATATTAATGGTGTGTTTGATAAAAATTTTGTTGATAAATTAAGTAAAGAGAAAATTTATTTTTTTAGAGAATTATCAAATTTGACTAATGCCATTGGTGTTAGAGGGCATTTAACCGTTGAAGCATTGAAAAAAATTGGTATAAAAAATGCAGAAGCTGTTGGTTGTCCAAGCTATTTTGCAAATGGAATTAATAGAGTAATTAACAAAAAAAAATATGATGATTTTAAATTGGTATTAGGTGGAAGATTTTTTAATGTAAGTATAAATAATCCATCTTATGTATTACAGGATGAATTAGAGTTAATTGGATTATTATATTTTAATGAAAAACTACCTAATTACAATTTTAATTATAAAATGGATTATTTATCATTTTCTAAAAAAAAATATGTAACATTTTCTAATATGAAAGATTGGGAAAATTATTTAAAAAAATTCACTATGTATTTAGGATGGAGAATGCATGGAGCAATAGTATCATTAAATGCTGGAATTCCAGCTGTTCTTATAAATCCTGACTCAAGAGCTTATGAGGTGTCAGATTTATTTAAAATACCTTATATGCCAGAATTATGTTATGTGAATAAAATAGATATAATAAAAACATATGAAAGAATAGATTTAGAACCTATAAATAGAGAATATAATAAGTTATATAATAATTTTATTAATTGGTTAAAAAAATTTGGTATAGAATGTCAAAATTCATGTTTTGATTATGTTGAACAACCTTCTATCAAATTAGAATCTGATGATATTGTATTGAACAATACTGTATATTTATTAAATAATAAATACAATAATAAGATTTCTGAATATAATAATTTAGTAAATAAATATAATAATAAGATTTCTGAATATAATAATTTAGTAAATAAATATAATAATAAGAT
>NZ_ARQI01000030.1 GCF_000384655.1 Brachyspira innocens ATCC 29796
TTAGTTGTATTATTTTTATGTCCTTCTACAACTAAAGTATAACTAATACTATTAGCAAGCATTCTGCCATATTTTACTTTAGCAGAAGTATAAGGATCATAAGTAATTCCTTTTTTTACTTTGCATACAAATATATGAGTTCTTTTTAGCAATATATTAAAAATAGATTTATTATTTCTTAAAGGTGCTGGAAGAATATCATTTCCCATAGGATAATTTCCCATAGTGTCTTTTATATTTTTATCACTGTCTATTTCTGATAAAGCTACTATATTTGTGAAAAAACTTTGAGGATTAAAAGAAGGAGATGCATCTATAAAAGGGTATTTATCTTGTTCTATTATACAGCTTGGTAATTTGCTTATTATTTTATGAAATAATAAATCTCCATTACTATTATTAGTTATTAAAACTCCTTCATCTTTTATTAAATCTACTAAAAAATCAAATATTGTTTGTTCTGGTTCTATGGCTACTTTGCTAAATGGTTTTAAATCATATATATTTTCTATTACACTTTTTATTCCATAAGGCGAACATATTTCATTTGCTATTTCCACTAATGACATATTTTCAAATTCAAATTTAGAGTTTGCTTCTATAGCAGCTATATTTACATCATTAATTATGGAAGCGGAAGCCGAAACAGTTATTTGTATTATTTTAGAACTTTCTGAAATTGAAGGTATGGAAGAAAGCAAAATACCATTTAATATTAATTCATCATCATAGTAAACTTTACACTCTTTAAAACTTAAAGGAGTAAATAAATCTAAAAACGGATCATGTTTTATATTATTTTTTGATAAATAGTTTTCAAAATATGGAATAGTTAAATCTACTTTATCAAAAGAATCTATAGTTGATACAAATTTAAAATCTATTATTTGATTAATACTATATTCTATAATATCTATATTAGATTTTATGGTTACTCTTAAACCTTTATTAGATTTATTTATAGTATTATTAAATACATTTTCTATTATATTACTAAGCATTGTTAAATAATAATCTAACAAATTATCATTGCAATATAGCTTTAATTTTTGAAAATAAATTGTCAGTAAATTTTTTTTATATTTATGAGCATTTATTTTTTAAATTCATTAATAAAACTTAATAATATATTTTCAAATTCATTTATATTATATAATGATTTTCTAGATTTTGTAAGTTTATAAGAAGCATTAGCTCCTTTTTCCATACTGACTAAATTACCAGCTTTACCTGTAGAAATATCAGATTTTGACCATATATTGAAATATAAATTATCTGGAGAAACACCTAAACAAATTATAGCCTCATATTTTCTATGATATCTTATATGATTAAATTGAAAATTACAATTTGTATCTTCAGTTGCTGTTTTGATTTCAAAATTAATATTTTCTATTTCTATATCATAAGCATTTTTATCCCTTACATCTGTAGACTTTTTAGAAAGTTTAGAATTGATATTTAATTTATTGCATAATTCATGAATAAAATCTTGACCTACACTTCCTACTCCTGTATTAGAAAGTGTTTTTATTTTTTTAAATTCTGCATTATCCCATTTAGAATCATTATGATATTTTTCTAAAATATGTAAAAACAATTCATTATAAATACTATTATGCATTAACAATACCTCTATCTATTAAAGCTTTTTGTATATGATACATACTTATATGTCTGCAATTATGAGTTGCCAAATTACTGTAATCATTCCAATTTATACTATTCAATATATTTTCAACTTTTCTTTTAGACTTTTTTATTATAATACCATATCCGCAAACATATTTAACCTCTGAAAAGTCTTTTACCAATTTAGGTTGCTGTGTATAATATGTTCTTTGTAGAAAAAAATCAGCATTATTCATTTTTTCTATTCCGCAAGTTCGTTCTTTTCTGGTATCAACAGTAAATATATCTACCCAATCATCACAAGATTTCTTTTCTTCTAAATCATTATTTCCTTTTTTCCATATTTGCCATAAGGCATTTACTGTAATTTTTTTATTATCTAATCTATAAAAACTATCATTTGGAAGTATTTCAGAATGTACTAATTTCATATTGTTTACTCTATTTTTTGGAGAACCTTTACCATCACTTTGAAAAGACATAGGTAATATAAATCCTATATAATCAGCATATTGTGCTGCCGAGTTCATAAAAGCCAAAGCAAGCCAAGCTCTGTAACCAAATGGTGGATTTCCTATAAATATATACTTTTTATTTAAATCATCAGGCGACCATAGTAAAAAATCTTGTTCTAATATACCATCAGATAAAGGCATTAAATCCAATCCTATTTTATTTTTTGAATCTAATAAATTAAAAAAAGCACCATTACCAGCTGAAGGCTCCACAAAAGTATAGTTTGATATATCTATTTTTTCTTTGTTTAAAAAAGATAATAGATTATTGTAGCAATATTTAGCAGTATTTTCTTTTGTAAAAAATTGCTCCAAATCTATTTCTTCTGGATTTATCCATTTAGGAAATATTTTATTTTTAATCCATATTTTATTTCTTTTAGCAATAATATTATTTTTATTTTCTTCAAAATATCTATATAACATTAAATTTTATCCTTTATCCTATACTAATATAGAATAAAAATACAAAAAATCAATAAAAAGTTTCAAAAATTTAAACTAATCTGTAATATATTATCGTTTCAAATTTGTATTACATTTACAATAATAATTATATATGCGAATAAAAATTACTGGTATGTTTTCAAGTATTTTTATATATTCAAATAAAAAACTGTAAGCCTATGTATATATACCTAAACAACTATATTTTGTTTTTATATCTGGGGCTTTGCCACAGACCCCACTTCTTTTGCGACTGTAGGGAGTGCCTTTGGCGTGCCACAGGCAAAGCCCGCCTACGGCGAGAAGCAAAAAGGCTATATTTTAGCTTAAATTAATAATTTATCTTACATGTAATATAATTTTAGTATTATTTAGTACTAATTTTATACTTGCACTTTTTGGTTCTTTTTGCGGCGGG
>NZ_ARQI01000031.1 GCF_000384655.1 Brachyspira innocens ATCC 29796
ATTAATGATGATGGAATATGAGAAAAAAGAGGCTTATCTTTACGGTAATCAGATAATGCTTGATGAGGAGAGAAGATTAGGAAAAGAAGAAGGTATTAAAGAAAACCAGATATTAACAGCAAAAAATATGAAAAATAAAAATATGGATATAAATCTTATTAGTGAATTAACAGGTTTGAGTACAGAAGAAGTAGAGAAATTATAATAAAAAGAGAAATTATAATAAAAAAGGACTCAATAACTATTTTTTATTTTATTTATATCCCCGCCCTTTTAGATTTTAAGGCTTTATTTTTTATATTAGTTTAATTAAATCTTTTGAGCTTTCACTTTAAAAAATGCACCCGCCCAAAGCGTGATTTAAATTAAGGCTTTTCTAAACGCACGCAGAGAGTATTTTTTAAATATTGATTAATTAATAATTCTAATTTGTATTATTTATAAGAATCAATTAAACGTGCGTTGAATACTATCATAAATTTAAATAATGCTTGGGTGGGTAGCCAGAGTAACAGTAAAAGCTAAAGAATAAAAAATTATTCATCAATAACAAATAGAATTAAAAAATTTATAGGGTGGGAGTTAGAATAAATTTTTCAACTTTATTTTAATCCCCATTATTTATAACTTATTTGTATAAAAATCTCTTTATTTTTTTGGTAGGATTTTTAATAAACTCCTCTTCCTGAATAGTAAAACCTGATATTCTTCCAAACTCTGGAAGCATTTTATTAACTTCTATTCTGTTTTTTTCTATCAGATTATTAATATCTTCAGAACTTAAACTCTCAGCTTTAACTCTTTCATTATCCAAATATATAAGAGCATGAAGTTTATTATCTCTCTGTACCACTAAAGATTCTGCTATATAAGGCATAGTATTTAACTTACTTTCAATCTCTTCAGGATAAATATTCTGTCCGCTTGCACCAAGAAGCATATTTTTACTTCTTCCTCTTATAAATATCCTGTTATTCTCTCCAAGTACACCTAAATCTCCAGTTCTAAGCCAGCCGTCTTTAGAAAGTACATCAGCAGTAGCCTTATAGTTTTTATAATAACCCTGCATAACGTTCTCTCCTCTAACCATTATCTCTCCAACTTCACCTTCTTTTTCAGCATCGATTTTTACTTCAAGTGTGTCAATTATACATCCGCAGCTTCTAGCAACATGTTTATTCCAAGGTCCATAACTTATTAAAGGTCCGCATTCAGTCATACCGTATCCTACTGTAAATTTAAAACCTATATCCATAAGAAACTTTTCTACATCAGCATTCAATGCACTTCCACCTATAATAAGCTCATAAAAATTACCCCCGAAAGCCTCTGTTAAATTATTTCTTATTTTTGATTTTAATAAAGATGAAACTATAGGAAGTTTTAAAAGTTTTGATATTAAAGGCTTTTCTATAGTAGGAAGTATTTTTTTAAGATAAATTTTCTCTATAATAAGAGGAACCATAAGTATAAGATTTGGTCTCACTTCGCTGAATGCCTTTAATAAAATATTAGGACTAGGTATAGCATTAAGCATATATATGCATGCCCCTTTAGAAAAAGGAAATAAAAAGTCAAACAAACATCCAAATACATGGGCAAGAGGAAGAAAAGAAAGTATATGATCATTGGCCTTTACTGGCATATTGGCTATAGCAAATCTTATATTGGCTGCAAGTGAATTATGATTGAGCATAACACCTTTGCTGAATCCAGTAGTTCCAGAAGTGTAGATTATAGTAGCTAAAGTATCATTTTCAAATATTGTAAGATTAAAAGTATCTTTGCTTAAATCATTTATCTCTATGTCATTAAATATATTTTCTTTTTTATTATTTTTAGTATCTTCATTTTCTTTTTTTTGAACAAAAGTATCAAAGTTTTCTAAATAAAAAGCATTGTTTAGTAAAGATAATGTATTACTGTCAATAGCCTCTATTATGCGTTTATCTGCAAAAAGAAATTTAGAACCTGAATCTTTTACAATTGAAGCAATATCTTCTTTTGAGAAATCTACTAATATAGGAACAACAACTGCTCCATAGCTTACTATTGAAATATATGTTAAAGCCCAATTAACAGAATTAGCTCCGCATAAAGCTATTTTTTCACCTTTATGAATATCCAGTTTTTTGAATGCTGTATGTATTTTTAATATGTTTTTAGCAACATCAGAGTATTTTAATATATTATCTGTACCATAATCAGCTAATGCATTTATATCCCAATTTTCTTTAATAGTATTTAGAATATAATCGCTTAATCTCTCTTTAATCATGTTTTTCTCCTAGTATTTATCATATATTCATCATATATATTATAGTAATTTTAGAAAATATTAGCAACATATCTGAACATAAAAACTGTATGGCATATATTTGATATTATAAGAAGCGAATAAAATAAAGGAAGAAATAAGGTATATCTTTTATTAGATTCATACATAGCAAGTCTGTAAAAAACCATAGCTACAGTAAGAAGCAGAAAGCCCGTAAGATAAAGTATAGCCCCATATTCTCCTGCTGCAGATGAAATCTTTGATATTGCTATAAGCCATACCCAATTTAGTATAAGATAGTATATAGTCTCAGTAGCATCTCTCCATCTGTATCCGAATACACTTCTTAAAGTAATACCTAATACACAAAGCCCCGTAATAATTCCAAAGAAACTCCAGCCCCAGCCGTTTTTTAATAGTATAAGACAAGGCGGTATATAAACTCCCCATATCATCATAATAAAAAATGCATGAGAAAGTATATAAAAAACTTTTTTGGCTTTATTGTTAAATGGGAAAAAATGATATATAGAATTAATTATATAAAATATGATAAGAAAACTTGAATAAAGAGAAAAAGATGTTATCTCTCTTGCTGTATTGGAATTGATAATCAAAAGTACCAAAACAGCAACAGCAGAGCTTGCACATATTATACATATAATAGCACATATAGCTGATACAGATGTTCTTATCTTATTATTTTTTTTAATATTGTCCATAATAGTATATATATTAACCTTTATTTATAATAAAGTAAATGGTGATTTGTAACTATATAATGAAAATAATTAAAAATATATTGAATATTTTAATAAAGAAATTATTAATAATGTATTGCATGTATTATAAAAATTAAAGACTCTAAATGTTTAGGATTGAGATTAAAATTTAAAAATTTTCAGTATATACCAATATTTGAATTTTATACTTAATAATATATAATATTACATACAATTTACATATAAGAGTTAAACAATATGGATAAAAATGATATAAAAAATACTTTATAAGAAAAGAAATAAAAAAATTAAAAGAAAATATTAAAAATATAGATTTAAAAACTGTAAAAGAAGATTTTTTATATGAAGCTAGAAGAATAGTTAATGAAGTTAATCAATATTTGGACGCTTCTTTATCAAATGAAAATCTTAATATAGAAGATATTAATAACAATATAAAAATATTCAATGACAGATTAAACGAAGTAAATAAAAAA
>NZ_ARQI01000032.1 GCF_000384655.1 Brachyspira innocens ATCC 29796
GGCTTAGAACTCTGCAAAGTCCTAAGCCATAGAATACTTCAAAAGGAGGTGATTCCTTATGAATGGTACTGAAATATTCATCATCATAATAGCATTAACATTACTTATAAAAGAATTAAAAAATTAATGTTAACACTAACTAGCATTATTTTATACTAACATTAAATAATATTCAAGGAGTTTTTAATGTCTAAATTAAAAGAGTTTGAAGTAAAAAATAAAGAGGCAAAGATAAAAAAAGAGGCAGAGGATGTAATATCAATAAGTGTTCCTGCAGAAATAGGAAAAGAAATAAGAGAAAATGCTTTAAAGTATAATATGAAAATAAAAGAATATATGATAAATGTACATAAGTTTTATATGCAATACTTAAAAGAAAATAAAAAATAAAGAAATAGGAAAAATCTGCAATGAATGTAAGCGAATATTTAATAGCACTTCATAGAATGTATATGGAGGAGCAAAACAAAAAGTAAAATTATTAAAAAATAAAAGAGTAAGGTTTTCGCGGAACCTTACTCTAAAAATCACAATATAGTAGGAGCTTATATTATGATTAATAAAAATATTATAATACTATTTTTAAAAATAGTAAAGAGTATTATTATATCATTAGTATTTTTAACTGCAGTAATAATAATATTTTTAATTGTTATAGATAATAGCAATATAGAAATAAAACTAAATATTTCAAATAAGCCAGCATTTATATATGAAATATTTTTTAATAAAAAATAACTTATTACATCAACATATTAATAGCAATCAATGCATTTATAAAAGTATTGATTGCTATAATAAAGATATTCAATAATTAAGAATGGTAATAAAAATTATGATATTACCAACTATCTTTAGTACCGCCGTTATAAGGTTTTGCATAATTATTTTTTATCATATAGTCTTTTACATCTATATTATCAGCTTTGACATCAGCAAGTATTCTAAAATATTTATCTCTATTTAGATTGTATAAAGTTATTTTTCTGCCTTCAAATAATTTGATTAATGCTTCTTTTGATTTTCTTGCTAGTTCTTTAGTTTCTTCTGTACCGCCTCTAATTTCTGGAGTGGCTATGCCTCTTATGCGTACACTAATATTTGAACCTATAAGCCAATGAACATCAGGAATATTAACAAAAAATGTATCTCCATCATATATACGTATTACTTCAATATTATAAAGAATATTGTTATTTATATTATTTTCTGTAGTTTCAAAAGCAAATAGACTAATAGATAATACCATATAAATTAATAATAATTTTTTCATTTTTTTATCCTTAAATAAGTTTTATAAATATTGTTAAACAAATAAAATTTGCATTTTAAGCCTAAAAAATATATTTTTTTTAAGGTTTACATATTTTACAAGGTTCATATCCTTTTTTTATAGCTTCAGATAATGTTATTTTTATTTTAGATCTTCTTAATGAACTGCAATGCTCCAAATGATATTTTTCGCCTGTTCTTGTAATATATACAATTTGGTCTCGAGCAGCTGCTGTTACAGACATTATCAATAACAGCATAAATAACTTTATAATATTTAGTTTCATAAATTAATCCTATAATTTTATTTTTACATAATTATAGAAAAATAATTTTTGATATAAACATTATATAGTTTGCTTTTTAAAGTATTTTAATAAATATTTATAATAATTGAAAAAATTATAAAAAATTGAAATAATTTCTTATATAAATTTGACATTATTTTATATAAAATATACTATTAAGGATAGATATCTTTAGATATCTAACTTTTTAATAAAGGTAATTAATGTTACTAGAGTTTTCAATAGAAAATTTCAGATGTTATAAAGAAAAAACAACATTTGATTTTAAAAAAATAACAGCAATATTCGGTAATAATGCATCAGGTAAGACAAATATGCTTAATGCTTTGTCTTATACTTTGAAAACTATAAAAGAATTTTCTAAAATAGATGATTATCCTCCATTATATAAGCCGAATGATAAAACTAAACCAGTAACTATAAGTTTAAAGTTTTCTGATAAAGAAAAAAATGAATTTTTGTATGAGTTATCTGTAAAAGAAAAATTAGTATTAAGAGAGAAATATGAAGTATTAAAATTCAAAGATTTAGAAAATCATATAATATTTACTAGAGATAATCAAAATATAAAATTTAAAAAATTATTTAAAGATAATGAAGAAAAAGATATTAAAAATATTATAAACATATTAATGCTTCCCAATAACACATTTGCAAGTTTTATATTTTCAACAAAAATAGGACTTTATGAGACACTTGCACCTTTTTATGAATTAACAAGAAAAATATTTATTTCTATAGTTCATGATATGAGTGATTTTAAAGAAAATGATTTATTAGAACATATAAAAGAAAATAACGGTAATAAACGAGAAATATTAGAATTAGCAAAGCTGGCAGATTCTACAATAACAGATATAACAATATCTGAAGGAAATAAAATAATTTGTCATCATGGAAATGAAAAAAGGAACTTTTTTAAAGAATCTTCAGGAACAAGAAAGACTATATACATGACACCTATGCTCATACATGCTAAAAAAGAATCCAGTATTTTCTTAATAGATGAAATAGATACTCATTTTCATCCTTTAATTTTATCTTTATGGCTTGAAAAACTATCTGAAGTAAGTGAGCAAGTTATTTTTGTAGGACATAATCCTCTTGTAATAGATTTTTTAATGAGTTGGAAAGTATTTAATAGCTTAGAAAATATTATCTATTTATATAGAAATGAAGAAAATATTATAAAAAATATGAGTGGAAAAGAGTTTTATACAGAAGATGAAGATATAAATTTAAGATTTTCTGAACTAATATATCATAATTGGAATAATTATTATAAAAATAAATTGGATTATATTTAATGAATAATAATTGTAATAATAAACGAATTTTATTTGATCCTAATAAATTAAGAAATATAAAAAAATTATTACATAATACGCTAGAATTTATAAAAAATAAATACAAAAATCTTCCAGAAGAAAATAAACTTACTCATGAACAATATTCATATATAAAAAAAGAAATTGAAACTGTTATACAAGATATAGATCAACATACTAAAAATGATAAATATAATTATGCTAAAATTGAAGGAATCAATGATAAATTAATTAATTTTTATGATAGTATTAAATTATATATATCACCTGAAGAGTTATTAAAAGTTGATTTTATAAGTGATAATTATGCTAAAAATATGAATTTAAATGATGAACCTGATTGGAAAAATAAATTTGATAAAATTATATCAGAATTTATTAAGCTTTTAATAGAAGAAAACTAAATATATTTTAAAGTATTTTATCTAATATAAGTTTATTAATATTAGTTCTTATAATATTTTCTATTATATTTTTATTTTGTTCATAATTATTATTTTCTAATTCTTCTATATAGTTTAATAAGTTTTGAGCTGATGTATTTGATTCTCTTTTTCTTAAGAAATCTTTTACTTTTTGTATTTCTTCTTTAGTCATTATCAGCTCCTTGATTTTATTAAAGCCCAAGTATGAGCTGGTTTAATAGATAAAACTAATTGTTTAAAATA
>NZ_ARQI01000033.1 GCF_000384655.1 Brachyspira innocens ATCC 29796
TAGCAAAATCTGAAGAAAATAATAAAAAGGAATATAACTACCCAGAAATGAAAGAATACAGCAAAGAAGAATTACTAGATATTAATAATTTTGATAAAAATGATATAAATGATTTAAAAGAAAACTCTATTATAGAAAATAATATATCTAATCAAAATATAGAAAAAGAATTACTAAATATCAAAAATACTAAGGAATTGGATAACAAAAAGATGAATAAAAGAAAAGAAAGTTTTGAATTATTTAAAGGCATATTAAAAGTAGCACTAATAATAATATTCATACTAATAATCGGTATAATTGTATCTATTTATTATGGAAGCAATAAAATTGTAGCAAGCAATAATATAGAAAATCAAAAATTATACGATGTTGTTAATACATTTTTTAATTCAATGAACGCTGCAAGTTTATCGTATATAACATCAAAAGATATGTATTATTGGGATATAGCCAAGTATTTATATGGTGATGCCACTTACTGGCCTTTATTATACTCATACAATAATGATAAATACAAAATAAGCAATGTTATAAAGAAAGGAAGCAGTATTTCATACAGAAATATTCCAGACTTTTATTCTTATAAGGAAATTAAAAATTTAGATAATACATTATCAAAAAGCTATATGTTACTCTACCCTATACTTATAAATGATAGAAAGCTGAAACATGCATTATGGGCTTTGAAATTATCTGCATATTATGATTTGAATGTATTTAAAAATAATGCTGATATGATTCCAGAGAATACTTATAATAATATTGTAAAAGAAAGCAGCAGCATAAAAATTACTTATGATGAGTTTATAAAGTATGGACAATTAAATGAAAATATATTATTATCATTTATAGATATAATCAAAGAAAAATTAGGAATATTAAAATGAAAGTTGTAACTACTGAAGATTTAATAAATATAGATAAAAAAACCACAGAAAAAATTCCTTCTATACTTCTTATGGAGCATGTAGCAAGCGAGATTTTTTATCTTTTATTAAAAAGGCATAGAAAACTATTATACACAAAAACCGTATATATTTTTTCATCAGTTGGAGGAAATGGCGGAGACGGACTTGCAATAGCAAGATATTTAATAAATAATGGCTATGATGTGAGTATATATATTACTGGAAATCTTGACAGAGTTAATAAAGATACTTATGCCAATTTTAACATATTAAAATCTATGAATGTAGATATAAGTTATTTAGGAAGCGAAGACGATGTTTTATCAGCTTTAGAAAATATAGAAAAAAAATCAATAGTGTTGGATGCACTTTTTGGTACTGGAGGAAACAGACCTTTAGAAGGCATACAAAAAACTCTTGTAGAGAATTTAAACAAATTAGATGTTCTTAGAATAGCTATAGATATACCTTCAGGACTTGCTTCAAAAATAAATGACTATGATAATGTACATACTTGCTTTAAAGCTCATGAAACTTATACTGTATGTTTTGCTAAAGATATATTTTTCTTATATAGAACAAGAGAATATATAGGAAAATTATTTATGATAAAATCGATATTTCCAGAAAATATATTAAACGGTTTCGGATATAAAGCCAAATTAATAGACTATAGCGAAAAAATTAATTTAAATAGAAATGCTTTTTTCAGCAAAAGGGAACAGGGAATGCTTGCTGTAATAGCGGGAAGCGATGAGTATATAGGTGCTGCTGTTTTAGCGGTTCATGCTGCTTACAGACTTGGAGTTGGATATATAAGACTTTATGTGCCTAGAGGAATATTAAAAAATATAAGAGAAGCTGTTATGCCTTCTATGCCTGAAATTGTTATTATAGGTGTGGGAGAAGATAATCAAAAATGCTTCACAGAAAATGATATAGAAATAGTTAATGATATAAATAAAAGCAATGCCTGCATAATAGGTTCTGGACTTGGAAGAAATATGTCTACTGAAGTTTTTGTAAACAGTATACTTAAACAGATAAATATACCGACTGTTATAGATGCTGATGCTTTGTATTTGATGTTTGAAAGCACACTTAATGAACTTAACAGCAATTTTGTATTAACACCACATATATATGAATTTGAAAAATTAACTAATATAAATCATATAGAAGCATTAGAAAATCCTTATGAAGCTTTATTAAAATACAGACAAAAAACCAATGCAGCTATAATATTAAAAGATGCTGTGAGTTTTTTAATGCATGAAAATGATATATATATAAACTATAACCCAAAACCATCTATGGGAAAAGCTGGAATGGGAGATGTATTTGCAGGATTTCTTGGGGCGTTACTTGCAAGAAAACTCAATATACTAGATGCTTCTAAACTAGCATTAATAATACAGGCAAAATCTTTTAATATATTATCTAAAAAATTTGGAAATGATTATATTCAGCCTAAAGATTTAGCAGACATATCATATAAAATATTAAAAAGGATATAAAGAAATTGCCAAGAGAAGTTTATGACCCTAAAAAACCAGAATTAGAATTCTATAATAACAGACAGCCTAAACCTCCAGCCCCAAAAAGAGAGGTAAGTATATTTGCAAAAAGATGGTTTATGTTTTTATACGGGGCTTTTCTTACACTGCTTGTAATATTTTTTCTTCTCTATAAAAAAGGCTTTTTTAATGATATACCATATTTTAGTGCATTAAAAAAAAATATACCTATAGAAGTAAAAATAAATAATGTAGAGTTTTATGAAGATGAAGCTGTTGTTGCTACAATAGAAGTAAAAAATTCTAATTATACAAACTCAATAAATATAGAAAATTTAAATGCAAGTTTATCACTGTATAAAAATAAGAAATTAATATTTACTGGAAATGACTCTTTTTATAATATAAGATTTCCTCTAGGTCAGAGAATAGGTTTTAAAATGAGCTTTGACAAAAATTATTGGAAAGAAGCAAATAATCTTGAAGTTATATTATATTTAGATAACAATCTAATTACAACTAACAATATAGATATAAGACGTCTTAAAAGATGATATTACTTAAAATAATATCATCTTTCAAGAAAAGGCTAATTCTCTTCCTACACTTTTTAATTTATCAAGTATATCATCTGAAGGTTTTTCTTTTGCTATTATTGGCTCTCTAAATAAAGATATACCATTATTAATAGCATCTTCTCTCCAAGCTCTCATCCATTCGCCATCACCCCAGCCGTAAGAGCCGAACAGAAATATTTTTTTATTTTTTAAATAAGGTTTAACTGTCTCATACATAGGCAAAAACTCTGTATCTTCTAAAGTTTCAGCCCCCATAGCAGGACAGCCAAAAGCTATAGTATCATAACTTTTAGCCTCCTCTATACCAAAATTATAAGACTTGAAAACTTCAACAGAAGCTCCAGCATTTTCAGCACCTTCTTTTATAGCCTTAGACATTAATCTAGTATTGCCAGTCTTACTCCATACTACCATAGCTATTTTTCTTGACATATAATTTTCTCTCTAATTATTTTTTTATTTATTTTATTTTTTAATTATTTAATTAGATTTTTTGGCATTTTCTAGAGCTTTAGAAAGATCATCTAATAATTTACCAGTATCAATATTTTGTATAGCATTAGAAACATCTTCTGGTAATTTATTAGTATCAATATTTTCTATAGCCTTTGCAGCATCATCTAGTAATTTACTAGTATCGATATTTTCCATAGCTTTTGCAGCTTCATTTA
>NZ_ARQI01000034.1 GCF_000384655.1 Brachyspira innocens ATCC 29796
AATAATAAGATTTCTGAATATAATAATTTAGTAAATAAATATAATAATAAGATTTCTGAATATAATAATTTAGTAAATAAATATAATAATAAGATTTCTGAATATAATAATTTAGTAAATAAAATAGCATGGTGGATACCTGTAAAAAAATGGCGTGATAATTTTAGAAATAAAATGTTAAATACAGACCAGACCAGACCAGACCAGACCAGACCAGACCAGACCAGACCAGACCAGACCAGACCAGACCAGACCAGACCAGAAACAATAATATATGTAGCTATTACATATGCTTAAATTATAATATAATAACAAATAAATTACAACCTATGCTGCAATATTGTATTGCAGCATAGGTTTTTTTGTGCAAAATATTTTTAATTTGGAGGATAAATAAAATGCATAATTTTCAACCTACTGATAAAGTAAAAATATGTAAATATATAGAATCTGGAGTTAGATTTTTTTATAATGGTATAACTTGTTGCTGTGTGAATACATTTCAATCTCCTATTATTATAACAGCAGAAGAAATGAAAAATGGTAATGTAACATATGAATTGGTTGTTCAGAGAAGAAAAGAATTATTTGAAAAAGTTAATGGTTTACGAGATGGAGACACAGGTTCTTGTTTACACTGTAATCTATTAATGGAAAGAGAATATAAAGATATAAATTTTGAGTATTTAGGCGGACATGGATATGTTTCAGGATTTAATATACAGCATTTGACATTATGTAATTTAAGATGCTCATATTGTTATTTTACTAAAGTTAATAATTTTAAGCCAGCAATATATAATAATATAACAGAGTTTATAAATTTATTTAAAGAAAAAGGTAAATTAATAGGTGGTAATTGGATAGAATTTAATGGAGGAGAACCAACTCTACTTGAAAACTTTGATGAAATTTTGGATTATCTAATTAAAAATAATTGCGGAACAGTATGTTTATTTACTAACTCCTTAAAATATAGCCAATCTGTGTTCAATGCATTAAAAGAAAATAAAATATGTTTAATAACTTCTATAGATGCTGGTACACCTAGTACTTATAAAAAAATGAAAAAAGTAGATGGTTATATTAAAGTGCTAGATAATCTTATAAGATATAAAAGTAGTGGTACAAAAACTAGTTTATTTGCTCTTAAATATATTATATGTGAAGAAAATATGAATGATGATGATTTATATGGTTTTGTATTTGCTATGCTTTTAATAAGACCTTCACATGTTTATATATGTCCAGATTTTCCATATGGTGATAGAGAAATACCATATGAAAGTGTAGAATTTGGAGCTAAAATGTGGCTTCTTCTAGAAAAATATGGAAAAGGTTCGACTATTGTATATATACAATCAGATGATATGAAAGGCGATCCAAAATTTGCTAAATTTTCAAATGATATAAGATTAAAATATAAAGAACTAAAAGATAAAATGGATTATGATGAGGAATTATATAATATTGTAAAAATCAATGAAAGTTTATCAAATAATGCAGAATTATATAATGTCATTAATTCTTATGAAAATAAATTGAATAATATACAAAATAATATTAATAAACTAGCTTGGTGGATACCTATAAGAAAATGGCGTGATAATTTTAGAAATAAAATGTTAAATAGAAATAAGGAGTGATTTAGTGAATAATATCAATATATTAAATAGGAATGAATGTAGCGGTTGTTCAGTATGCCATAAGGTATGCCCGCATAATGCTATAAATATGATAGAGACCAAAGAAGGATTTCATTATCCATTAGTAGATGATGAAAAATGTACGGATTGTGGAGTCTGTGTAAAGCGATGTCATGCTTTGAATGATAATTTTAAGACAGAGCATAGAAAAGAGTTTTATGAGGTAAAGGCTTCAGATGAAATTAGAATGAAAAGTTCATCAGGCGGTATGTTTAGTTTAGTAGCTGATTATATATTAGATAGAGGTGGTTATGTATGCGGAGCTAGTTTTAGTAAAGACTGGCTAGGAGTAGAACATATTATAATAGATAATAAAAAAGATTTAGATAAATTAAGATATTCTAAATATATAGAAAGCGATTTAGGTGATGTATTTATAGAGATAAAGAAGCTATTAAATGATAATAAGGAAGTGTTATTTACAGGTACTCCTTGTCAGGTATCAGCATTAAATCACTATTTAGGCAGAGACTATGATAATTTATTAACTATGGATTTTTTATGTCATGGGGTTGTACCACAAAAAGTATGGGAAAAATATATAAGAGAGAAAGTAGAAAATATAGAAGATATAGAATATATAAGTTTTCGTAATAAAAATGCTCTTAAATGGGATGTAGGTTTATATATAAAAACTAATAATAATGAATATATTAAACCAGGAATTCAAGATACATATATGAAAGTATTTTTAAATCATGCTGGATTAAAAAATGAATGTTTGCATTGTAAGTATAGACGATTTGATAGAGTTGGAGATATAACTATAGGAGATTATTGGTCTGTAAAGGCTAAATATAAAGATGACAAAGGTATATCATTAGTAAAGATAAGTAGTGATAAAGCTTCAAAAATATTTGAGAAAATAAAATCTAATTGTGAATATATGGAAGTAAATATTACACATGATGGCTTTGGACCTTGGATATTACCTGTATTTGTTAATCGTAAATATTTTTTTGATAATTTAGATAAAGAACCTATTGAGGAGTTATATAAACATTGTTCAGATACTAAATATAATGTTGCTATAGTTAATATGATTTTTGCAAATAATGCAGGTGCAGTATTGACTTATTATGCCTTATATAAATTGATAGAGAAATTAGGTTATAACCCAGTATTAATTTATAATAGACTTGTTAGTAAAACATTGTATGATAATACTTTGGGATGTAAGATAGCATATAAATATTGTAATGTTGGTAATAGTATTTATTCAGAATCTGAATTAAATAAATATAATAAATTATGTAATAGTTTCATAGTAGGTTCAGATCAAGTATGGAATCATCCTTATTGGTTATATCATTTATTAAATTTTGTAGAAAATAGTAAAAAGAAAATATCTTTTGCTTCTTCTTATGGTATAAAAGACTATGATTTAAATTATAAGAACAAAATATATTTTAAATATTATTTAAAACAATTTGATTATGTATCAGTAAGAGAAGATGATGGTGTAGATATATCAAATAGATTATTTGGTATAACACCTTCTCATTTATTAGATCCAGTATTTCTTATAGATAATTATGATGAATTATTAAATAATGCTAAAGTAAAAATGGATGATAAAGACTATGTCGTATTTTATTATGTTTATCTAGAAAAAAATATATTAGAACTTATAGATTATTTTTCTAATAAGTTGAAAATTAAAGTAATAAAAATGCAGGCTGTTAATGGTTACAGAGATAACATGGAATATAGTATAGAAGATTATTTATATTATATAAAACATTGTAAATATTTAATAACAGATTCATTTCATGGTATTTGTTTTGGTTTGATTTTTAATAGGAATGTAGTTATTAGTCTTAATAATAGAGCTAATTCTCGTATACATTCATTATCTAATATATTTAATCTTGATAATAGAATTGTCAATAATGTTAAAGATATAGAGGAGAGAAATTTATTAAAAGATATGGATTATTCTTATATAAATAAGAAATTAGAATTAGAAAAGAAACGTTCTATAGAATGGCTTAAAGAAGCTTTAGAAAGTCCTAAAGTATTAAAAGAAGATAGTTATAAAGATGATTTAATTAATATATTAATAAAGGATAGTATGAATATGAGTAATTCTATTACAAATATTAATAATGGTATTGATAAAGATATTAATAATATTAATAATAACATTAATAATATAGTAAACACTATCGCTTGGTGGATACCTGTAAAAAAATGGCGTGATAGTTTTAGAAATAAAATGTTAAATACAGACCAGACCAGACCAGACCAGACCAGACCAGACCAGACCAGACCAGACCAGACCAGACCAGACCTAATATGTAGAGGATACATATATAATGATAGCAATATTATAATAATTAATAATAAATTACAAGCTATAGAGCAAATAAAAATAGTAGCATAAATTGTTTATACCTGAATTTATATATTTTTGCATGAAACTTGCAGATATAATAATTTATATAAAAGTAGAATTAATAAATAA
>NZ_ARQI01000035.1 GCF_000384655.1 Brachyspira innocens ATCC 29796
AAATTATCTACATCGGCTGACAATTTATCATCACTTTCTGAATTACCCAAATCTTCAGGCAAACCTAGATCATCTTCTTTATCTGATGACTTATCCTCATCTTTAGGTTTAGGTTTATCATACAAATCCAAATCTTCTAAAGCCCCCAAATCATTCAATGAGTCATCACCGCTGTATAAATCTTCAGGTAAATCTAAATCATCAGAAGATTTATTATCCTCTGGTACCATCTCATCATCAGGCAAATCCAAGCTATCCAAGTCATCAATAGAAGGCAGACCATTATCTTCTGCCGGCATAGAACTTGCCATATGTTCATCTGTAAAGACTGACTTAAAACGGTCATAGTCCTCTTGTGATATTTCTTTTGGTAATGCTTTATTTCCTATTAAAAAAGCAATACTTCCTAGTCTTTCTAAATCTTCTATTTTAGGCATATTCAATCATCTAATGTAAATTTTTTAGTTAACATATTAATTATATTAAACCTATAACAATATGTCAACTAAATTATCGGATAATAATAAAATCACAATAGCATATTATTTAGAAGAAATTTCTATTTGTTTTTTTAATTTATCAATTTTTTCTTTATTTCTTCTAGCCTCTTCAGCATTGATAACCATTTGTTTTGATAATTTATTTATCTCTTCATTTAGAAGTACTGTATCTATATCTTTGGGATACGAAGCATGCTCTACCAATATACCAACAACATTATTAGTAACTTCAGCTATGCCGTCTTCTACATACATATTAATAAGTTTATTCTCTTCATTGTATACTCTAAGCTCTCCGTAACCTATACGTACAATATACGGACAATGGTCTAAATATATAGAAACATATCCGTTACTAGAAGGTATTTCTACATGATCTATACGTATGGATCTCAATATTGGAGCATTTCTAGTGATTACCGAACAAGTTAATGCCTTTTTATTTTTTTTAGTAGCAACTGCCATATTAAAACTCGCAAAATTAAATTATATTCTTATATTTTAAAACAAAAATAATAAATATCAATGATAATATAAACAAAATAAGCAATATTATTGAAACAAAAAATAAAAAACGTACAACTATTTTTAATGAATTAATCTCTGAATAAACCGCCTGAAATTCTTTTCCTACTTTAGCCTCTATTTTTTCAGTTATTTCTTTTTCGCGTTCATCTATTTTATCATAAAATTTTTTAGCTTTACTTTCCATAGCCGTGTTTTTTACTATATCGCCTACCATATTAGCCGAAGAAAGAACAGTTAATACAACATTAAGCCAATTCATAATACCTCCTGATAATAAAATTATTTACCTTTAGACATTATTTCATATAAATAATCATCTGGTTTTACTATCTCTCCTCTCCTATTTACGAATGGGTGAAGAGTATATGCAGTACTATATAGTATATTCTCATTTTCTTTGCTTCTTATCTCATATTTTAATTTTAATGAAACATTTTTAAGCTTTTCTACACTTGTATAAACAACTATAACATCATCATATTTTATAGAAATCTTATAATCTACAAATGCCTCTTTTACTGGAAGCATTATATTATACTTTTCTTCCATATCTTTATATGAAATACCAAGTTCGCGTAAAAGTTCTGTTCTTCCTATTTCAAAATATCTTAAATAATTGGAATGGTAAACCACTCCCATTTGGTCGGTATCAGCATATATTACTCTTATTTCTGTTTTATTAACATGAGCCATAAATATAACTCCTAATAATTGATAAATATTGCCTAATATTATAACATATAATAACTTATATACAAATTTATATTTTGTAAATATACTCAAATATTTAAATTAAAACAAATATAAAAACGACACATATAATACATACATAATAATTTATAATATAAAAATAATGCTTTTTTGTTGATATTATACTAATTTTGTATATAATTTATTATTATGAAAAATGGAAAAGTAATATTTCCGGGTACTTTTGACCCTTTTACATTGGGACATCTTGATGTTCTTTACAGACTTGCTGATATATTTGAAAAAGTTTATATATCTGTAGCGGTTAATTTAGAGAAATCTCCTACTTTTACTACAGAAGAAAGAATAAATATGATTAAAAAAGTAGTAGGAGAAAATAATACTATAGAAATAGTATCAATATCTGGACTTGTTACAGAATATATGAAACAAAATGATATAAGAGTACTAGCAAGAGGTATAAGAGACAGCGAAGATTTATACTATGAATTGAAAATGTCAAGAATGAATAAGCTGTTATATCCAGAAATGGATACTATATTTTTACATACATCTGAAAATTACGCTTATATAAGTTCTTCTTTGATAAAAGAGATACTTAAATTTAAAGGTCCTATAGAAGGTTTAGTACCTGAAATTTTAGTTGAAGATATAAAAGCTAAATTTATAAAAAAATAATATATTTAGATTGTAAGAAATTAATTCTAATAACTATCTAAAATATTATTCATAGTTTTCAAAATGTATACCATTTTAATAAATTTAAATTGTGTAATACAAATAAAAAATTATACTATTTTAAATAAAAAAGCTCAACTACATTACTGTAATCAAGCCTTAATTTCATTTTATCAAATTATAATTAATAATTAAAATTAATTAGGATTTTTCAAGTTGCAGTCTTCTGAATAAACCCTTCCTTCATCATAATACAGAGGCATTTTTTCAACTCTATATGTCTGAAATGGTAAATCTAACCTAAATAAAACATTCCTTGTATTTTTTTCTACTTCAAGAATAGTTCCTATATTAGCATATACAAGTAATAAATTTTGATGATTATCACCTGTAAAATCTATATCTGACATAAATCGTGAATATAAAGAACTATCTCTATATTCATAAACATTCTCTGCTGTATAATTACCATGTGTACCTGTTATTTTATATTCAACATACCTTGAACCATTAGGATTAGTATCTTCATCTCCTTGATTATCAAACATTCCTAAATTCCCATTTTCAAGTAAAAATAATGCATGTTGATTTTTAGGACCATCATATAAACCAGCACCTTTTACTCTATATGGTTCCAATGATTTTAAATCTTTAAAATAAACTTGATAAGGTATACCATTATTTGGACCTATCCCTGTTCTAGTTTTTAATGAATCATCTGCCATCCACCATATTAATTTCCATTCACTATAATCTATAGCTAATATCCCTCTAGTTCTTGAAGAAACATATAAAATGTCAGTTGATGAATCATAAACTAAGGAATTAGCATGAAACCAATCTATGATTTGTTGCTGTCCATTATTATTTTGATAAATATTATTTATATCTTCTCCAAATGCTATATATTTAAATACACTTTCATCTTCTGGATATTTATTTAAATCTAAAACATTTTCTATTAACTTACAAAAACTAAATTCTCTTAATTTTACCCCAGAACTATTCATTTTCAATAATCTATCTTGATCGCCCCAATCAGAAAATGTAAAATAAAGATAGTCATTATTAATTTTTATTATATCATGATGTGATATACTAGTTTTTTTTAAAATAGTATAACCAAGAAGTGTATGACTTGTATCAAAACCTTGTGCATGCAAAACAATCTTCTTATTTTCAATTACTATCTTTACAAACATGTGACCAGATTGTAAATACCTTACATAACCATTTCTAGATAAGCATAATGTTGGATCTTTTACCTGTCCATTTCCCAACAAATAAAATTCTGGATTATTTTTGTATTTATCTTCAGGCAAATTATTAACTGCTACATCATATTTTTTTTGTATTCCATTTGGTAAAGACTCTGTAGAAACATTTTTAGTTATAATACGTCCGCCATCATTAACTTCAATAGTATTTTGAGATTCTGCAAACATACCATGTATTTCAAACTCTGTGCCATAACCTGCGGGATAGGTATGTATTATATCAGGTTCCCCGTATAAACCTTTAACTGTTACTGTTATAGGTGTAGCATTTACAGTTTCTGTTGTATAAACGGCTGATAATGGTGTAACCGCAAGTGGATTAACTGTTATTTCACCAACTTTACCAATAGAACTGGTTAATGAAGAGTTTAACTTATTATGATTACAGGATAGTAATAAAATGCTTGTAATCAATAAAATAATAGATAATAGTTTTTTCATATCATTCTCCTAAAATATTTATATTAATTATTTTTATACAAGATATTAATAAATAGTGTTTTTTTATATAAATAAAGATAATATTATGGGAATATGTTTTTATATCTAAAAAATAAAGATTGATTTTGTTTATAAAACTGAAATAATAGATTAGATGATTGTGTTGTGTTGTGTTGTGTTGTGTTGTGTTGTGTTGTGTTGTGTTGTGTTGTGTTGTGTTGTGTTGTGTTGTGTTGTGTTGTGTTGTGTTGTG
>NZ_ARQI01000036.1 GCF_000384655.1 Brachyspira innocens ATCC 29796
AAATGATTTTCAAAATTTTATTTTAATCCCCGCCCTTTTAGATTTTAAGGCTCTATTTTTTTTATATTAGTTTGATTAAATATTTTGAGCCTTCACTTCAAAAAATGCACCCGCCCAAAGCGTAATTTAAATTTAAGACTTGCCTAAACGCACGCAGAACGGATTTTTTAGATATTAGTTAATTTAAAATCATGATTTATCTTATATATAAAATTTTGTTCTACGTGTGTTGAATAGCATTACAAATTTAAAAAATACTTGGGTGGGCAGCTAGAGTAACAGTAAAAGCTAAAGAAGAAAAATAATTTATAAATAACATATGGCATTCAAAAATTTAAAGGGTGGGAATTAGAATAAATTTCAAAATTTTATTTTAATCCCCGCCCTTTTAGATTTTAAAGCTTTATTTTTTTATATGTTTTAATTAAATCTTTTGAGCCTTCACTTTAAAAAATGCACCCGCCCAAAGCGTTATTTAAATTTAAGGCTTTTCGTTAATAAATATTATAAATAAAAACACTCAATAAGGTTAATAAAATACAATATCTACACTTTACGAAATGATAATTTTATTATATAATTTTCCTAATATATCAAATTAGGTTTTTTAGTATGATAACAAAAAGAATTATACCATGCTTAGATGTAAGAGACGGCAGAGTTGTAAAGGGTACAAATTTTGAAGGCTTAAAAGATGTTGATGATCCAGTAGAGCTTGCCAAATATTATAATAATTCATTAGCAGATGAGCTTGTATTTTATGATATAACAGCTTCTTATGAAGACAGAAGTTTATTTGTAAATGTACTTAAAAATGTAGCTAAAGAAATATTCATACCTCTTACTGTAGGGGGCGGTATAAACAGTATAAAAGATTTTGATATAGTATTAAAATCAGGTGCTGATAAAGTAAGTGTAAATTCAGGAGCGATAAAAAATCCTAATCTTATAAAAGAAGCTGCAGAGAAATACGGTAATCAATGCGTTGTACTTTCAATAGATATAAAAAGAGTTAATGGTAAATATTCAGTATTTGCTAAAGGCGGAAGAGAAGATACAGGAATCGATGCTATAAAGTGGGCTATTAACGGAGAGAAAAATGGTGCTGGTGAGCTTGTTATAAATAGCATAGATACTGACGGAGTAAAAAAGGGTTTTGATATAGAATTATTAAAAGAAATAGCTGATAATGTATCTATACCTTTAATAGCTTCAGGCGGTGCTGGTAATATGGAGCATTTCAAAGATGTATTTGCTGTAAAAGGAGTTGATGCTGGTCTTGCTGCTTCTATATTTCACTATAAAGAAATAGATATAAAAGATTTAAAAGAATACCTAAGTAAAAATAATATCAATGTAAGGCTTTAATTTTTATATTTTATAAATAAACTTGTTTAAAAACCTATTTATAAAAATTATACAGCCCTTAATTAAAAGATATCAGTAAAAATAAAAAATTGACAAACTTAAAAATTTTCAGTATATACTAACCCTTCATTCGCTAGAAGTACTAGCTTCTGTTATGAAATTATGCTATATAATATTGCTATAAATTATAAAAATCGCTTGGGTGGGCAGACAGAATAACAGTTAAAGCTAAAAATAAAAAATAATTTATAAATAACATAATAATGCTTAAAAATTTAAGGGGCGGGGGTTAGAATAGATTTTTAACTTTATTTTAACCCCACCCTTTTAGATTTAAAAGCTTTATTTTTTTATATGTTATCATTAAACCAGAAGACCTCACTTCAAAAAGTGCACCCACCCTAGCTTAATTTAAATTCGCAATTTACTTAACGCACGTAGTATGAGTTTTTTAATACAAATTAATTAATAAATCTAATTTATTCTATATATAAGAGTATATTAAACGTGCGTTAAATATATCATAAATTTAAATAACACTTGGGTGGGCAGACAGAATAACAGTTAAAGCTAAAAAATAAAAAATAATTTATAAATAACATAATAATACTTAAAAATTTAAAGGGCGGGGATTAGAATATATTTTTTAACTTTATTTTAACCCCACCCTTTTAGATTTAAAAGCTTTATTTTTTTATATGTTATTATTAAACCAGAAGCCCTCACTTCAAAAAGTGCACCCGCCCTATCTTAATTTAAATTCGCAATTTACTTAACGCACGTAGTATGAGTTTTTTTAATACAAATTAATTAATAAATCTAATTTATTCTATATATAAAAACCCATTAAACGTGCGTTAAAAGAATATTATAAATTAAAAAAAATCTTGGGTGGGCAGACAGAATAACAGTTAGGATTGAGAATAAAATTTAAAAATTATACATTTTGGAATAAAAATTTATTATGAATATACAATAATTTTATGAATACGGATATAAAACTTATAACAGAAATTATAAAGATATAATATTAAATTATAAAAAATCTCATGCACATCAAACATAAGATATGCATGAGAAATCCCCATATACTCATTTTTAGGAGTTATTAAATTAGCTGAAAAGTTCTTCTAAATTATTAGTATCCGTAAAAATATGAGTTTACTATCAAGTATCTGTCTTTACCTTTAGTATTTACATCTGGATTATAAACTACATATATATCATCTCCAAGCTCGGCATATCTTAAAAGTTTGTCATCAGACATAAAATCACCCTTAACATAAATAGCAGAACCAGGTGCCATAGGACAATTATACTGTGTAGTTATAATTTTAGGTTTTGTGGTAATAAGCCCTTTGTATCCGTAAATACCTTTTGAATCATTTTTGTAATTGGCCTCAAGCCAAGCAGCATAAAGCTCACTCCAATCCTGAAACCCTTTAATATTTTTATTTGCTGCATAAAGTATAGCTTTATAAGTTCCTCTATATTCTTTCGGAGCATTAGCTATATCTTTATATATTTCAAATCCATTTTTTGAATGAAGTCCAAGCCAATACATAAAAAGTGAAACTGTAGCATATTTATGAACAGTGTATCCCTGATTCCAATTTACAAAATAATCGCCTTTGGTTATTAAATACATTGAATCTGTATTATAATAATCAAGTCTGTTTTTAGGCAGTTTTCCTCTGTAAGCTATAACGGCAGCTTCTGATAATGCCTCATCTACCCATATATCAAATGAAGAATTGCTTTTATTTTCTAAAGAACTGTAATGTATAACATGATGAAGTTCATGAGCTATAGTATTTACAACAGATTCTATATTCTCCCAACCATTTATATAATCTAAAAATATAATATTATCTGTATCATTTTTTATTTCATCAAGACCATCAAGTATTGAATACCCTTGCATATAGGGTTTATCACCTGTAAAGCCTCCATTAATATCCATTATTAAAAGTGTTAATTTACCTTTTAATTTTCCGTATAAATACTCTTCCATATCATAGATTTTTGAAGTTTCTAATATAACGCTTTGCAAATCTCTGTCATTTACTTTAAGTCCGTTCTCCAAATATATATCTATCCTAGATGTGGAGTATATATTTTTAGCTTTTAGGCTTTCTTTGGAATAATTATTATTTATATATCTTACTGCATTAAATACTTTTTCTGTATTTTTGCCTTTATATATATTATAACTCACTGGAGTTTTTAGAACTTCATTTAGACTTTCATATGCATTTAAAATAAATGCATGGCTTATGATAAATAATATTAATAATAAATATTTTCTCATAGTTCTTTACTCTCCTCATAAATTATAATACGTTTTATAAGTATCGGAAAAAATATAAAAAAAGAAACAAAAGAAAATATAAAAAAGACCTGCTTATAGCAAGTCTTTTAATTATAATTATTAATAATTATTCATCATCACTATGAGATTCTATTAATCCTGAATCAGGTATACTGTTCCAAACAGCATTTAACTTATCCTGAAATATAGCACATGCTATTACATACATAAAGAAATTTAATACTATTAATAATACTGTGCTGTCTTCTGTACTATCCATTCCAGCTTTTTTAGTCATCTCTAAATAAAGTATTTTACCGTATTTATAATACCAATAAAAAGTATAAAGTCCGCATGTTACAATGGATAATACTAATTCCAGTGTTGGGTTTATATCATCTCTTTCCATAAAATTCTTAATCTCATCTGTAGTCTTATAAAGCCAGTATGCATAATAAATACCGCATGTTACAATATTTAATACCACAAGCATAGGTATGCTTCTAACAGTACCTTTTACCATTATTAAAACCTCCTAAAATGTTTGAAAAGATTATACTTTAACTTTACAAAATAATCAATAAAATAAAAATAATATTTAATTTTTTTAATACATATATTATATAAATAATAATATATGTTATTTATAATATTTATTAACGCACGTAGAACTAAATGCTTGAAAGTCTTAAATTTAAATAATACTTTGGGCGGGTGCAATTTTTGAACTGAAGACTTAAAAGATTTAATCAAACTAATATAAAAAAATAAAGTTTTTGAATCTAAAAGGGCGGGGATTAAATTAAAATTTTGAAAATTATTTTAACTCCCACCCTCTAAATTTTAAAGCGTTGATATGTTACTTATAAATTATTTTTCTTCTTTAGCTTTTACTGTTACTCTGGCTGCCCACCCAAGT
>NZ_ARQI01000037.1 GCF_000384655.1 Brachyspira innocens ATCC 29796
TTTATCACATAATATTGCTAGTGATAAACTCGCCTACAAATAGCTTATAACTTCCTTCGTCAGTTATAAACTGATCGTTTATCACATAATATTGCTAGTGATAAACTCGTTTATAAATAATTAATGACCTAATTCATAAGCTATAAACTACTTACTTATCACATTTATACTAATGATAAAGTCACTACAAATAGCTTATAACCTCATTAATTAGTTATAAATTATCACTTTAAAATTACTATTACTTATAAAAAAATTTATAATAATTTTTATAAGCAATAATAAAATAATTTTTCATATAGCCATGCCTTAAAAACATAAAACATGACTATATGAAATCTAATAACCTTAATTTGATAAGGCTATCTCATTAAAAAAATCAAACCCATAACACTTAATTTTATAAAAAATAACCAAATATCATTATTCTCTTTCTACAATAGTAGCACAGCCCATACCACCGCCGATACAAAGAGTAGCAAGACCTCTTTTAGCATTTTTAGCTTCCATTTCATGAAGTAAAGTAACTAAAATTCTGCAGCCTGAAGCACCTACTGGGTGTCCTAAAGCTATAGCTCCGCCA
This sequence comes from Brachyspira innocens ATCC 29796, assembly GCF_000384655.1. Taxonomy (GTDB): domain Bacteria; phylum Spirochaetota; class Brachyspiria; order Brachyspirales; family Brachyspiraceae; genus Brachyspira; species Brachyspira innocens. The sequence continues at coordinate 584 of NZ_ARQI01000037.1, forward strand.
TTAGGGTTAAGCTGTTTTTCAACATCAATACCCAATTCTTTACCAACAGCAACTGACTGAGCAGCAAAAGCTTCATTAGATTCAATAATATCAAAATCTTTAATAGTTAAACCTGTTTTAGCCAATAATTTTTTAGTAGCAGCAACTGGTCCGATACCCATAATTCTAGGTTCAACACCGCCTAAACCGCCTGTAATCCAAGTAGCCATAGGTTTAATACCTAATTCTTTAGCTTTTTCTTCGCTCATTACTACTACAGCAGCAGCTCCGTCATTAATACTAGAAGCATTACCTGCTGTTACTCTTCCGCCGTCTGGTTTGAAAGCTGGTTTTAATTTAGCTAAAGTTTCTACTGTAGTACCAGGTCTAGGACCTTCATCTTTATCTACAACTACTTCGCCTTTTTTAGTTTTTACTGTTACTGGAACTATTTCTTTTTTGAAAGCACCAGATTCTTGAGCTTTAACAGCTTTTTGCTGAGAATTAGCAGCAAATGCATCCAATTCTTCTCTTGTAAGTTTCCAATCATCGCAGATATTTTCTGCTGTTATACCCATATGATAGTTATTAAATGCATCCCAAAGAGCATCATTAACCATAGTATCAATAATAGTGTCATTACCCATTCTGTATCCGTAACGTGCTTTTTTAAGTGCATAAGGAGCTAATGACATATTTTCTGTACCGCCTGCTACTACTATATCAGCATTTCCTGCAGCTATCATATTAGCAGCAATATTTACAGCATCAAGTCCAGAACCGCAAACTACGTTTATTGTCATAGCAGGAACTTCTACTGGCAAACCTGCTTTTATAGAACATTGACGAGCAACATTCTGACCTTGTGAAGCCTGTATAACACAACCCATATATACCATATCTACCTGATTTGGAGCTACTTTAGCTCTATTTAAAGCTTCTTTTATTACTATTGCACCAAGTTCAGCTGCTGGAACTGTACTTAAAGCTCCGCCCATACTTCCTATTGCTGTACGGCAAGCACTAGCTATTACTATTTTTCTAGACATAATTTTAATCTCCAAAGAATTATTAATTTTTATGCATTTCTATTTATAATATTAATGCGTTGCTTTTAGTATAATACATTTTTTTATCAATTTCAATTAAATATTACAAATTTTTATTATACCTAACTATAGTATATTATCAGCATGTAAATTAACTAAAAGATGATATTTTTTAGTTAATATATCACTAAAAAATAAACCAAATAACAAATATAATATATACATTAAACAACAAAAAAACATACAATAACTTGTTACCAGTTACATTATAATTAAATGATAATATTAAACAATTATAATAATATACAAACATTAATTTTATATATTGAAAAATACATATATAAAAATATTATTCCTTTTTATTTAATTTTATGGTAATATATAAAAACTATGAACAAAAATATTATGAAACTGCCTCAGTCTGTAGCTAACCGTATAGCTGCTGGAGAAGTTATAGAAAGACCTGCTTCTATGCTTAAAGAACTGCTTGAAAATGCTGTTGACTCTGGAGCTTCAGACATTGAAATATCTGTTGAAGAAGCGGGAATCAAATCTATGATTGTAGAAGATAATGGATATGGTATACATTTTGATGAGCTTCCTCTTGCTGTTACCCATCATGCAACAAGTAAAATACATTCTATAGAAGATTTAGACTCCATATATACATTAGGATTTAGGGGGGAGGCTTTAGCTTCTATATCGGACGTTACAAATTTAGAAATTGTTTCAAAAAGCATAGACGAAAATAACGGCGGAAAAATAATTATTGAAGGCGGTAAAATTATAGAGCATAAACCTGCTGCAGCCTCGCAGGGTACAAAAGTTATCGCTAAAAATTTGTTCTTTAATATACCTGCAAGATATAAGTTCTTAAAGCATATTTCAAGAGAATTTTTTCTTGTTAAAGAAGTTTTTGATATGGAGGCATTGGTTCAGCCTCAAATCTCTATGAAACTTAAAAATAATGGAAAAGTTGTGAGTTCATATATAAAAGCTGATACATTAAAAGACAGAATCGAAAATTATTTATCCGACAGCAATATATTTAGAAACTTAATAGAAATTGAGATAGAAAAAAATGATGTATTAATTTACGGCTTATTTTCAAACTCTAAAATTAGCCAGTCTATAAGAAAAAATAATTTTATATTCTTAAATAATAGACCTATAGAAAACAGGGTTCTCTCATACGCTATTAAGAATGCGTACTCTAATGCCATACCTAAAGAGCGTTATCCTTTATTCTTCTTATACATTAATATTGACAGCAGCAAAATAGATGTTAATGTTCACCCCAGTAAAAAAGAAGTAAGAATAAAAAATGAAAGAGAGATTTCTGGAATACTATATAATGCTATATCAAATAATATAAATTCAGGAAATAATTTTGATTCTGTTAATATGGAAGTAGATATTGATAAAGATATTACTCCTACTTTTCCTATACAGAATAATAATTTTTATAATAATCAGGACAATGTCAATAATTTAAAAAATAATAATGATATTAATAACATCAATCAAGCAGTTCAAAACTCTTCAAATAAAAATCATACAGAAAGTTATACATTTAATAATACATACCAAAAAACAATTAATTACAATGAAACAAATTATAACAATACAGAGTTCGGAGAGTATACAAGGGCCATAGGACAGGTATTTTCTTCATACATAGTAGCCGAACGCGGAAATGAAATGTATATAATAGATCAGCATGCCGCTTATGAAAGGCTTAATTATGAAAGAATATATAAAACTCTTACATCAAAAAAAATAGAATATGAGAAACTGCTTATACCTTGTGAAATAGAATACAAAGATTATGAAATAGATATTTTAAACTCTTCAAAAAAATCAATAGAAGAGATAGGAATAAAATTTGAAGCTAATTCAAAACACAGCATTATAATTGAAGATATACCAATATACATTCCTAGAAATCAAAAAATAGAAAAAATAATAAAAGACATTTTGGACATTTATATAAATAAGGGTGATAATAATAATTTAGAAAAAATAATAAAACATACCTGCTCTACTATATCATGTAAATATTCTCCAAAAGCTGGCGATAAACTTTCAAACAGCGATATGCAGACATTACTTGATTTGCTTGAAGAAGAAAATATACTTACAAACTGTCCCCATGGAAGACCTTTTGTATTAAGGCTCTCAAAAGAATATTTAGATAAAAAATTCTTTAGATAATACTATTTTTATTTTACCACTAATAAACTTATTAAAAAATAGCTTGTTAATTTATGATTAAAATATTAGCTTTACATTTATAGTTATTATTAGTATAATAAAGCTATGAGAAATATTAATGTTTTGAATGACTATTTTGTGAGATATCTATTCTCATCGCCAGACAGTAATCCTATACTGCTTGACTTTATTAATTCTACAATGCTTGATTCTAATATGAAGACATTTAGAAGTGTAGAGATTTTAACGCCATTCAATTATAAGGAAAATTATCAAGATAAAGAAACAATAGCAGATGTAAAATGTATAACTCAAAATGGTACAGTTGTCATTATAGAAATACAATTACAAGGCAATTCAAGATTTCCAGAACGCATATTATATTATTGGGCTTCAAATTATAGTAAATTATTAAAACATGGAGAAAAATACGATGCCTTAACTCCAGTAATAAGCATAAATTTACTTAATTTTAATTTAGATGACTCAAATAATATTCATTCATGCTATATGATTTATGATACTATTAATAATAGATTATTAACAGACCATTTACAAATTCATATAATTGAACTCAGGAAATTTAAATATAATTTATTAAAGCCCGATTTAAATTGCTGGCTTAAATTTTTCACAATGAAAGAGAAAGATAATAAGGGGGAAATTATGTCAGATTTAGTAAAAGAAAAACCTATAATGGAAGAAGTACAAAAAAGATACAATAACTTTATTAAAGATAGATTAATGATGAATGAATACGATAAAAGAGAAGCGTATCTATA
>NZ_ARQI01000038.1 GCF_000384655.1 Brachyspira innocens ATCC 29796
GTTTTACCATATTTATATTTCTTTCGTATTTCAACAATTTTATTAATAATCTTTTTATTTTTTAATTTATGAGGACTATTTTTAGGTTTCCTACTCCTATTTTCTATACTATCTGTTTCTTCTAATTTTTTCTTCCAATAATAATAAGTTCTAATACTAATATTAAATTTGAGAGCCTGAACTTTTTTATTTTTAACTTTATTGATAATCTCTACTATCTTTTTTTCTGATTTGTATTATATTGTTTCATAGGTATTCCTTTTTGTTTATTTGTGCTTATTTAAATTATAAGGAATACCTTCTTTTTTTAAACCAAAAATGTGCAATATCTATGGCTCTTAAACAAGTTTATAAATTAAAACATATTGTAAAAAATAGTTTTTAATGTTAAAATTAGAATACAAATATTATAAGTTTTTTAGAATTTAATAAAATTAAAATAAATAAAAGAGGAAGCAATGAGATTTAGATGTTTAAAAAAGGATATAGTTAAATCTATCGGGGTTACAGAAAATGTTGTTGAAGGCAAAGTAATTTATAATATAGAAAGCAATGTACTTTTTCATCTTGCGGGAAATATGCTTACATTAACTGCTACTGACGGCTCTGTTTGGGCTAGAAGCAGAATAATACTTGATGACTGCGAAGGTGAAGGGGCAGTTGCTGTATATGCTAAAAAAATAAGTTCTATATTAAAAGAGATGCCGGACGGACTCATTACTATAAATGTTGAAGAAAATGAAAAGATTAATATAGAATCTGAAAACGGAAAAACTAAACATTTAATCATTGGAATGAAAACTGATGATTTCCCAGCATATCCAGAAAGCAACGGAGATATAAGCTATATAATGCTTCCTACTAAAGAATTAGTTACTATGATTAATAAAACTATTTCTTCTATAGCTAAAGAACCATTTAAACCTGCTTTAAGAGGTATATGCTTTGAAAAAACTGATTCTAAATTTCTTGCTGTTGCTACTGACGGCAGAAGAATGGCTGTTATAGAAAGAGAATTTGAAGGAGTGGAAAACGGATCTTTCTCTATAATAATAGAGCCTAAAGTATTAAATGAAATACTTGTTACTGCCAATTATGATGAAGTAGAACAGGTAAAAATGGGAGTTGATGGACAGCAGGTATATTTCCAAATAGGAAAATACGATTTTGTATCAAGCCTTATAGAAGGAAAATATCCTAATTTCAGACAGGTAATTCCAAAAGAGTTTGCATATAGTTTTAGGGTTAATAAAAATGATTTGCTTGATGCTATAAGAAGAATTGTACCTATGATTAATGATGTACGCTCAAAAAGAATGATATTAACTGTTTCTGAAGAATCTCTTAAAGTAAAAGGTATTAACCAAGAGATGGGAGAATCTTTAGAAGAGATTGATATAAAATATTCAGGCGAAGAGCATTCTGTTGCTTACAATTATACTTATATTCAAGATGTTATAAAACAAATTGATTCGGAAATAGTTACTTTTATGGTTAATAAAGATTCAAGCCCTACTATGGTAAAAGAGATAGAAAGAGAGGATTATTATTACATCATCATGCCTATGAGTATAGGAGAAGAGTAATTCATTTTAATAGGAAATTCTTATGGAAATTTTGGATTTATCTGTATTGGATAATGAATCAAAAAAACAGATAATAGATTTTTATGATTTATTACTAAATAAACAAAAAAAGTATGGAAAAAATGATTTGAATAAATTTAGCGGAAGTTTAAAAATATTAGAAAAAGATCCGTTAGAATTCCAAAAAGAAATAAGAAATGAATGGAAATAATATATTACTTGATACAAATGCAATTATATATTTTCTAAGCGGTAAATTTTTATTAGATAGTGAATACAATGTGTATACATCTATAATATCGGAAATAGAATTACTATGTTATCCAAAAATAACATCGGAAGAAGAAAATATAATAAAAGATTTTCTTAAAAGTATTGATATTATAAATTTAGATAATTATATTAAAAATGAAACTATTTTAATAAAAAGAGAAATTTCTATAAAACTTCCTGATGCAATTATATTAGCTACTGCCAAAATAAATAATTTAATTTTATTAACTCAAGATGAAGGCATATTAAAATATAATGGGTATAAAAATATAAAAATAAAAAAATGTTTCTAATAATAGCTTTTCATTATAATAAAAACACTACTATTTTTAAAACTTTTAATATATAATACTTCTCACTAATAAAACAAAAGGCTTAAATAAAAATGATACTCAAAGAACTTACAATTCGTTCTTTTAGAAATTATAATGAAAATGTATTTGAATTTTCTGATAAAATTAATGTACTTTACGGACATAACGGATGCGGTAAGACAAATATACTTGAGGCAGTATACATGCTTGGAAACGGCGTGTCATTTAGAACAAGACTTGACAGAGAGCTTGTAAAAAATGGAAATGATAACTATTTTTTACGAGGCGTTTTCAGAGAAGATGAATTAAATTATGATACAAATATAGAAATAGCATATCAAAAAAAAGTAAAAAAGGTATTTATTGATAAAAAAGAAGTATCATCAAGAAAGGATTTGATAGGTAGAATACTTTATGTTATATTTCTGCCTAATGATACGGATTTAGTTATAGCAGAGCCAAAATTAAGACGCGATTATTTTAATATGCTTATATCAACAATATCATTAGAGTATTTAACTGCATTAATAAAATATAATAAACTCCTAAAAATGAGAAATGTTTGTTTAAGCACAAAGCCTAATGAAGCATATATTTATAATAGTGATATAGCAAAGCTTTCTATTTATATAGCAAACGAAAATAAAAAATATTCTTCCCTTTTAGAAGATAAAATGAATGAAATATATAAAAATATTTTCAATAATGAAAACCCTTATACAATAAAGTATCAGTCTACTATAGAAGATATTTTAAATGAAAATGAATACGTAAAAAAACTAGAAAGTACTTTAAGCGAACAAATAAGAATGCGTACGACATATTTTGGAATACACAGAGCAGAGTATCAATTTTTTTATAAAGATTCACTTTCAAAAAAATTCTCATCTCAGGGCGAGAAGAGAATGTTTACTCTTATAATGAAACTTGCAAGCGAGAAAATATTATCCGAGTATAGAAGAAAATCCCCTATTTTATTAATTGATGATGCTATGCTCGAGCTTGATAATACAAGACGCGATAATATACTAGAATACATAAAAACATTGGGACAGGTATTTATTACTGTTACAGAAAAAGAGAAAGTGAAAAACTTTGAAAACGGAAAAGTATTTGATATACCAAATATAAGAGTTTAAAAATTAAAATAAAGAAAACTGCAAAATGAATAAAAAATATATTGTAAAATACAAATATGCTTTACTTGATTTACTAAAAGATGAAAATATAAATCTATCTGATATAGACACAAGTAATATGATTGACATGTCATACTTGTTTCAAGATAGCAAAAGAAAAAATTTTGACGGTATTGAAACTTGGAATGTATCAAATGTTACTGATATGAAATATATGTTTAATAATGCTTTATATTTTAATAAAGATTTAACTTCTTGGAATATAGAAAAATTAAAAGAGTTTGAAGAAATATTTGATGATTCTTTTAAACATGTAAAGACTATTTTAATGTTTTACAATGCATGCAAAGATAGAAAATATAAAAAGAAGCTTCAAACTATGCTTGAATGCCTTGATATAAAAGAAGTTTATATAGAACTAAATAATGATAAAATCAATTATAAAAAGAATAAAGAGTTTATAAAAAAGCTTGAAAATGTTTATTATGATGAATTAGAGAAATTAATTAAAAAAATACAATAAAAATATTTATTCATAAAATCATTAATATTATACAATTAAGTATAAAACAACAAACTTACAAAAAATTATCTGTAAAATAGATTTTCAAAAAAGAAATATATTAAAAAAATAATAGTTTTTAAATATTAGAAAGCCAATTATAAAAATTGTGAGCGTATAGCAAATTTATTTGCTATACATTTTTAGCGAACAATTTTTATTAGCAATAATAAAAAATAATAATTTCAACGAATTTTAGAATCAAAAAAATATATAGAAAGCGGTACAAGGCTTTATTTTTATTGCTAGATAAAATACAAGCAGGAAAGAAACTATTTGAGAGATAGTTATTCACACTTGTACCGCATTTCAAGCTTATTAAAATTAAAGAACAATTACTGTTATTTTTCTTCTGAGTATACAACTCTTTAGAAGATAGTATTATACCTCTATCAACTTTCATATTTTCTTTCCTTCAATGCTGCAAAAGTTTCTCAGGCTTTTGTTTTTGATGCATTTTATAATTTTATCTAGCAATTACTAATATACACAAAATAATTTTAAAGTCAACAAAAAAACATTTTTTTAAAAAATTTAAAATACTGCCGTAAGCAGTGTTTTTTAGTAAAGTATATATAAATGTATACCTAGATAAAAAAGTCCCTAAAAATAAGGCTCTACGCTTCAAATAAAGGCATTGTAATAAATACTTCAAACATCAATTTGCATTATATTATCGCAACAGCTTTCAAATATTTTTTTTGTCTCAGCCATTATTCAAAAAATAAAATCTGCATAAGTCAGTCAGTTAGTT
>NZ_ARQI01000039.1 GCF_000384655.1 Brachyspira innocens ATCC 29796
CTTTCGTATTTCAACAATTTTATTAATAATCTTTTTATTTTTTAATTTATGAGGACTATTTTTAGGTTTCCTACTCCTATTTTCTATACTATCTGTTTCTTCTAATTTTTTCTTCCAATAATAATAAGTTCTAATACTAATATTAAATTTGAGAGCCTGAACTTTTTTATTTTTAACTTTATTGATAATCTCTACTATCTTTTTTTTCTGATTTGTATTATATTGTTTCATAGGTATTCCTTTTTGTTTATTTGTGCTTATTTAAATTATAAGGAATACCTTCTTTTTTTAAAACAAAAGTGTGCAATATCTATGGCTCTTAAACACAAGTATTTATGAATTATATATTGACAATATTAATATAAGTTTATATAATATAATAATCATTTTTTATCTGAAATATATTTTAATACATATATGGGGAGGGGGTAATAATTATGAAGATATGTGTAATAGGTACTGGATATGTTGGGTTAGTTGTAGGTGCATGTTTCGCTGAAATGGGTAATTTCGTAATATGTGTTGATAATGATGAAGAAAAATTAAATAAATTAAAAAATGGGATTATTCCAATTTATGAACCAGGATTGGAAGATTTAATTAAATTTAATGTTGCTGAGAAAAGACTTTCATTCAGTTCAGATTTAGAAAAAGCGGTTAAAGAATCATTAATATGTTTTATAGCGGTAGGTACCCCACAAGGAGAAGATGGTTCTGCTGATATGAAATATGTTTATACTGTGGCTAAGCAAATAGGCAAAGCATTAAATGGATATAAGGTTATAGTGGATAAATCGACTGTGCCTGTAGGAACTGCAGAAAAGGTCGCAGAAATAATAAAAACAAATGCTAAAGAAGAGTTTAAAAATGAATTTGATGTAGTATCTAATCCTGAATTTTTAAAACAAGGAGCTGCTGTTGAGGACTCATTAAAGCCTGATAGAATAGTAATAGGTTCTAATTCTGATAAAGCCACAAAAATAATGTATGAATTATATGCCCCTTATTTAAGAACAGGAAATCCAGTTATTACAATGGATATTAAATCTGCTGAAATGACTAAATATGCTGCCAATTCTTTTTTAGCTGTTAAAATATCATATATTAATGAGATAGCAAATATTTGTGAGAGAGTAGGGGCTAATATAGATATGGTAAGAATGGGAATAGCATCTGATAAACGTATAGGAAATCAGTTTTTATTTCCTGGGTTAGGATATGGAGGAAGCTGCTTTCCTAAAGATGTAAAAGCATTATTGAATACTGCTAAAGAGAATAATTGCGAATATGATATGCTAAAAGCAGCAGATTCTATTAATTTTAATCAAAGAAAACTATTCATTGGTAAAGTAGAAGCATATTATAATAACAATATTAAAGGTAAAACTTTTGCTGTATGGGGGCTGGCATTTAAACCTAATACTAATGATATGAGGGAAGCACCATCTATTACTATAATAAATGCTTTACTTGAAAAAGGAGCAATTATTAAAGCTTATGATCCTAAAGCTATGGAAACTGCCAAAATAGTATTTGGAGACAGAATTATATATGCTAGTTCTTCATATGATACATTGGAAAATACTGATGCATTACTCCTTCTAACGGAATGGAATGAGTTCAGACGTCCTGATTTTAATAGGGTTAGAGATATGTTAAAGGACAAAGTAATATTTGATGGTAGAAATATTTATGATAGAAGTATGCTAGAGGAAAGAGGATTAAAATACATTAGAATAGGGTAATAAACTGAATATTTATTAAAAATAATAACCTATGCTGCAATTTTATTTTGCAACATAGATCGTATTTTTTAAATTTTGCATTATAATAAAAATATGTCTAATCTTAATCTTGTTATATTAATTTATGACTAGTCTATATATTCTTCAATATTTCTTTTTGATGTTTCCCATCTTCCTATTCCATGCCATTTAGTTATATCACAGTATCTACAAAAGGGCATAGGTTTTGCTAGAAACTGAAGTATTTCATTATAATCTTTAGCTTTATATATATCTATATAATCATGTTCTGTAACTTTTATATTCATAGAAAAATAACTATTAAAAGCATTTATATTAGCTGGTAAACCACATGTAAAAAGTTTTCCATCACTAAGATTTAAACAATTATTTGCTAAATAACAATTTGTAAAATTATCAAATATATTACTAGTACCATCTAAATTTAAAATTGTTTTTACACTTTCTTTTAATACATTTTCATCATTAAAAAAACTTAATATTACATTATAATTAGAACATATTCTCTTTATATTATCCCAATCTATTTTTATTGGATATTTTGTAGGATGTATTTCTACATTATTCTCTTGACATGATAACCAAAAACTTTCATCTTGTTTTGGAAGCAAAATACCATTAGTTATTAACCATATTGAACTATTTTTAAAATATTTTCTTACTAAATAAAAATAATCTTTACAATTTTTATTTAATAGTGGTTCTCCACCCAATATATGAAATTTTTTTATTAGTCCATTACTTAATTCATATAATCTTTTGATATCATTTTCAAATATTTCTATATTATAATATTCTTGTTTTGCTAATTGAGAAAAATGATTACAGCTATAACAATTTAAATTGCAATGTCTAACAATATCTATATCAATAAAATCTATATATCCTTGAGGTGTTAACTTTCTAATTTTAGCATACAAATCAATATAATTATCACACATACTTCTTTCTGTTATATTAATTTTATCGTTTATTTGATATAATTTATTATTTAAATTATTTATTTCTAATAAATATTCTCTTACAGAATTTCTTAATTTTTTAAAAGGTATCCACCATACTATATTGTCTATAGTTTTATTATCCATCTTTATTTCCTCTTATTAATTGTAATACAAGTTTCTTATATACCATAAATTTCTTTTATTACATATATCTAAAAAAATTTCTTCAGTTATGTAACCATCTCTTATATTATCTATAATTAATTGTTTTAATAATTCTCTTTGAGTATTATAAACATTAATATCATTTTCTGTTTGTTTAGTCTTATAGAATTTCATATCTATAAAGGCATAACATAATCTATATAAAGATATAAAAAAATCATGCATTTCTTTTTTTATATTTAATTTTGCATTTTTATAATAAAAAAATATATTTTTTATTACATTTCCATAATTTAATACATAATCATTTGTAACCATATTAGTAAATGAAGTTTTTCTTCTATAATGAAAATACAATGGTATTGGAATATATTCAAAATATTTAGCTATAGATAATATTTTAAAGCTAGCAACTAAATCTTCTCCAGATATTTTATTGGGCATTAAATTATCTATTTTTGCTATTAATTCTTTTTTATAAATTTTATCCCATAAAGGTGCATGCATTTTTTCTATAGATAATAAATGCAATATATTATTTCCATATAAAAATTGAGGTATATTTATATGCATATCTGTTATTTCATCATTTTCTACCCAATAATAATTAAAACAAACTATATCTACATTATTTATAAGCATTCTAGAAACAGCTATTTCATAAGCATTTAAAGCAACCGTATCATCAGGATCTGCAAAAGCTATAGCATAACCTTTGGCTTCTCTTAATGCTGTCATCCTAGCACCTCCAGGACCCTTATTTTCTTTGTGCTTTATATATTTTATTCTTTCATCTTTTAATGCATATTCTTCACATATTAAATTATCTTCTTCATTCGGAGAACAATCATTAACTAATATTATTTCTATTTCTTTTAAAGTTTGATTAATTAAGCTATCCAAACAATTTATTAAATATTCTTTTCCTATATCATATATAGGAACTATTATTGAAATATAGGGAGGATTAATATTATTAAATATGTTTCTATCATAACCATATTCTTCAGAAGCAATATGATTTAATTTTACTTTTATATCTCTATAAAAATATGGTATATTATTAACTTGATTTTCTATATTAATAGTCCTCACATCAGTATTTATTGTACTAATATCTATATTATTTACCTTTAATTTCATTTCATTTATTTGAGATAATAATAAATTTATTCTATTTTCTAAAGGCTTTGTAGTTATTTTGATGCCGCAAATATTTCTTACTCTGTATATTCCATCATCATATTTATTGTAAAAAAATCCCATAGTATTACCTCTATAAAAAATTATGCAATAAAAAACCTATGCAGAAATTTAATATTGCTGCATAGGTTGTATTTTTTATATTTTAAATTATTATGAGAATGTATATACACTATACGAGAGTGTCTTGTCTTGTCTTGTCTTGTCTTGTCTTGTCTTGTCTTGTCTTGTCTTGTCTTGTCTTGTCTTGTCTTGTCTTGTCTTGTCTTGTCTTGTATCATAAGATGCCCAAATTACATTTTTTATATTATAAACTAAAAAACTATTTTGTCAAATTATAAATTAAGCTGCAAGCTCTAATGCAGCTTGTAATTTCTTGTTTATTATAATATTATTGTTATTAATATATATGTACTCTTTACATATTAGGTCTGGTCTGGTCTGGTCTGGTCTGGTCTGGTCTGGTCTGGTCTGGTCTGGTCTGGTCTGGTCTTTATTTAACATTTTATTTCTAAAAGAATCACGCCATTTTCTTATTGGTATCCACCAAGATATAGTATTTATTATATTATTAATTATATTGTTTTTATTTTCAAGATTAGCTTTCAAATTTGATATTTCAATATTCTGATTATATATACAATTCTCTAAATTTAAAATTTTAGAATTGGATTGA
>NZ_ARQI01000040.1 GCF_000384655.1 Brachyspira innocens ATCC 29796
CCATTCGTAAGAATGGTAGGAGATTATATGCGAGCAAGTTTTTTATGGTATAAATAGAAGAAATAAAAAACTTGTGAGTGCCTGCCATTCATAAGAATGTTAGGGATTGTTAGTTTTATATATATAGAAAAACTATAAATTAAGATATATAATTTGATTAAAAGTTTATTTAGCTCCATATTTAAGTAAATGGTTTTGATAAATAATCAAATTTATTATATGAATAAAGCATAATAAAAATAATGATTTACATTGTTATAGTTTCAATATTATTATTAATTTTATTTTTTATTTTTATTTATCTTTATGATAATTTTAATATTGTATTAAAAAATAATAATAATAAGGAAAACATTGAAAATAAAAAAGAAATACCATTTATAATATCAGTAAAAAATTATGATGATAATTTGATAGATATAATAAACAAAACCAATATATCAGGCATAATAATAAATATAGATAATTTGGATATAGAAAGCCTTGATAAAATAATAAAAAAAATAAAAAGAAAGATTAAAAGAAAAATATTTATAGCAATAGATCAGGATTATAAAAACACTTCCAGTATATACTATGATAAGAAGTTTAAAGTTTTTTCCAGTTATATAGGCGAGCGAGAAAGCGAAGAATATGCATACAAAATAGCATATGAAAGAGCTTCAAAATTAAAATCTATAGGTATTAATATGATTTTATCTCCAATATGTAATACTTATTGTAATGAAAAATCTCATCTAAAAGAGCATATATTTTCAGATGATAAGATACTCGCTTCTAATTTGATATATAGTACAGTAAAAGCATATAAAGATAATGGACTTATAACAGCATTAAAATATTTTCCAAAATACTATGATGATGAGTTATATATAGATGAAGATACAGATAATATAGAAAGTATTATTGATAACAGAGAAACTTTTTTGGCTGGCATAAAGGCTCAGGCTGATATTATAGTAATGCCTCATATAAAAGATAATTATAAATACAGAGATTTTTTATTTAATAATATGAAGTTTAAAGGCATTATAATGACTGATTATATTAATAATGATAAAAATATTATTAATTATGCCGTTAATGTACTTTCATATAATTATTATAAAGATATAAATAAATTAAAAAATATTATAGAAAATAATATAAAAGAAACGGATACTGTATTATGTTCAAAGCTGTTAAGATTAATAAAGAAATTGTAATGTGTGTATTATATTTATTTATAATATTATTATTTTCGTATGCATGTAAAAGTGCTTCAAATGTACTTATAGAAAAAGAATATATATTAAAATTAAAAAAGGATTATCCAGAATTATCCTATTATATAGATGAAGTATCAAAAATGAGTAAGAAAGAAAGAAGAGGACTTTTACTTATGGTAGGTATAAAAGATAAGGTACTCTCTAAAGAAACTATTAAAACGCTTAAAGATAATAATATAATGGGAGTAATACTTTTTGATTATAATATAAAAGATGAAAAACAGCTTAAAAAGTTGACAAGCGATTTAAGGAAATATGTTAACTCAAATATGTTAATTTCTATAGACCAAGAAGGCGGCGAAGTAAACCGTATAGACTTTGATCCTCTTAAAGATATATCTCCTAAAAATATAGGCGATTCAAACAGTACTAAATATGCATATGATATAGCATACAAAAAATCAAAGTTCTTGCTTGATTTGGGTATTAATGTAATATTAGGGCCTTTATGCGATATACCTAGTGATAGTAATTCTTATTTATATAATAGAAGTTTTTCTACTAATACAGATATAGCAGCAAAAATGGCAGAGTACACTGTAAAGGCTCAAAGAGATGCAGGAATCATAAGTGTATTAAAACATTTCCCAGGTCATGGAGATACTACTGTTAATTCTCATGATAATTTTCCTGTTATAGATAAAACTACTAATGAACTTTTTTTGAAAGAGTTTGTTCCTTTTAAAAGAGCAATAGATGCTGGAGCTGAAATGGTTTTGGCAGCACATATAAAAAATAAATATATAGATAATGAAAATCCTGCCAGTATGTCAAGAGAGTATGATTATATACTAGAAAATGAATTAGGCTTTAATGGAGTTATTATTACTGATGATTTGGCTATGACAGGAGATATTGACAAGGGTATTAATTTTGGTATCAACTTAATTAGTAATTTATATGAGAATGTAGAATATATGTTTGAAGATATTGATGCGGATATTCTTTCATGTGCGAGAGTTCTAAAGATGGCTTCAGAAAATATACTTTCTTCCCGCACATAAAATTATCATTCATTTTAATTGGCCTGTTTCTTTTTTCTATTGCTGTTTGGATTTCTTTTATATGTCAGTGTTTCGTCTAAACCAGATTTGACATATTCGTTAATAATGTTTACTACAGTATGATATGTAACATTGTATTGTTTAGCAATATCAGTATGAGTAAGACCTGTGTTTTTCTTATCGTCTAAAGCAAGAATGATATTTGCCCTAGAGATAAGTCTTTTAGATTTTCCTTCCTTCTTAATGAATTCTTTGATTTTTTCCTTTTCCTCTTCACTTAAGGATATCATATGTTTAGTTGTTATACTCATTTAAGCCTCCTAATATAAAGAATAAATATAACCAACAAATAAGGACAAGTAGATTTTAAAGAATAAAATTATAAAATATAATCAAGATAAACATATTGATAGAAGTTTCTAGTTTTTATTTAAGAAGAAAAATTTTATAGTAATTTAGACAAATTACATCAAACTATAAGAATAAAACATTAAAAACGTTCTATTACTATATTTCTATTCTCATATATATATATTTTATAAACCCTTGCTGTCTGGACTTAAGATTATCATAATATAAATAAAATATCAATATGAAAAAACAAAATTAGGATTTTGTATAAAAAATATAGATATTAATAACATAATATTTATCATTTACAACATTTATATATTAAATAATGAAATTACTTTTGAAGTTTTTGTGTAAATATTATCTATTTCATTCATATATTTTTTAGTATCTGTTTTAATATGTTCTAAAAATACATTATCATCTATCATAGGTATATTAATATTGATATTAAGTACAGAACCTTTAGCACAGGCATATATTAAAATGTATGCAGCGGCTATATCACTTATTACGGCACTGTTTGCATATTTTGTGACTGTATCAAAAAGAGGCATTAATTCATAGCAGTATTTCAAGGCATTAAAAGGTATTTCTATGGCTTTTTTTGAGGCTTCAGACATAGCTTTTTTTCTATTTTCTTTTTCAGTGTCTGTTTCTTTAGGCATTTTCATAGCTTCCATAAATAAATTAAAACTTTCTGCATCTTTGTCTATTATATCAGCTAAATATGATTTTATTTCTTTTATTTTTTCTATTGCATTTTTAAAACTATCCTGATGTTCTTCTTCTAATTCTAAAAACTTTTTTTTGTTTACAGTAAGATGACCAACCATACCAGCCAAAGCACAGCCCAAACTTCCTACAAGTCCCATAACGCTTCCGCCGCCCGGAGCTGGTAAGGAACTGTCTACATCATTTATATAATCAGCTAAAGTTTTATTTATTAATTCTTTCATAATATACCCCCATACCTTATGCTGTAAATATTTTTGAGAGATTATTTTAATATAAAAAAAAATAAATATCAATATACATTTTACTATTTTCTTTGAAGATGTTTAAATCTGTTTTTGGTAAACTCTATTATTTCATCTTCTGTCATATTATCTATACCAAGTCTTTTTTCTTCTTCAAGCAGTTTTTCTCTTTCTTCTTTTTCTTTTTGTATTTTTAATAGTTCCATTTCTTTTAATTTTTGATTACGTTCATACAATTCTTTTTCGCTGTAATGTCTTTTTATTAATTGTTCTCTGTCGCCTTTTGTGAGATATATTTTTAAATAGCTTACAAAATCAAGCCAAAGAGTAGTGATATTATTTTTGTCTTTTATTTTTAGTTCAGCATATTTTATAGAGTCTTTCCAAGAGTAGCGTCTGTTATTAAATATATCAATTAATTCTCTTTGTTTATCTTTAGTTTTAAAGCAGTGTATTTGAGAGAGTTTTTCTGCCTTACTGCATGTTGTTCTATTAAAAACCTCTATAAGACTTTTTACAAACAAATCAAATTCAGAGAGCGGCATATCATTATTAATTTTATTATTAAATTTATTATTATATTTATCAGTTTGGTCAATACTCCCTTGATTGTTCTGACAATACCCATTTGACTTTTCTGACAATACCTTGTTATCAGATACTTTATAATTTTTAAGTGAGTTTAAATATATTTTTCTTTTTTGAGTATTATTATCTTTTTTATCATAATGTATTTTTATGTAACCGTATTCTTTAAGCTCTGAAACATATCTAGATACAGTTGTTGAGCTTATAGAGTATAGACTTGCAAAATATGCATTAGAAGCCCAGCAGTATCCTTTGTCATTGGTGAGTGCTGTTATTTCTGCATATAATAATCTGCAAAGAGGTTTTAATCTTTTATCGTATCTTACTTCTGCGGGTATTACAGCATAATAGCTTTTTTTGTAATCATTATTCATACATTTACACCTTTAAAAAAAACTTTATACTATAATGAAATTTTATAATAGATTATAAGTTTATATTAGATTTATTTTTTTGTTTTTTATTAATAAAATAAATAACAAAATATATTTAAATGTTTTTTGTATGTTTTTAGAATATTGTACTTATAATCGCTTATATTTTTTGTATATAATGTATACTCTTTCTTTTTATGAATTATGATTTAATAGATTTTTATATTGCATTTATTATAATATATGTTAGTATGATTATATAATATATTAGGAATGATATATGACCAGACCAGACCAGACCAGACCAGACCAGACCAGACCAGACCAGACCAGACCAGACCAGACCAGACCAGACCAGACCAGACCAGACCA
>NZ_ARQI01000041.1 GCF_000384655.1 Brachyspira innocens ATCC 29796
TTTTTCTTGAAATAAGTTTTTAAAATCAATTCTCCCACACTGCGCTACGCTTGTGCCGAGTAGGCACTTCGCTACGCTCGTAGGGGGACGAAAACAATTCTTCTAAACAAGAAGATATTTTTTCATTAAAATCTTGTTTTAACACCCACTCGTCAGCCGAGTAGGCACTTCGCCTAACGGCTACATAACCAAGTAGAGGCTTGACGCAGGGTGACGAAGACTTTCTTAACAATGATATAATTGCGGCTAACAAGTATATCTATTATAATACCCACTCGTATGCCTGCTTAATATACAAGTAGGTATTTACGATGAGGGACAAATATCAAATTTATTAATACTTTATTCTTAAATATTTTTTTATTGCGAAAATTGATTTATAAATTTTATGATCTTATTAAAAGAGAAAAGAATTTATTATTGATAAAATTACTAACAATTAGCTGATAATCAACTATATATGTATCAATTATCAGCTTTTTATATTCTTAATTACTTCATATTCTCAAGCATTTCTACTACTATTTTCATAGAGTTCTGTGCCGATTTTACTACAAATTTAGGAAAATCTACTACCGCATCGCTGTCAGCTTTATCTGATAATGAACGTATAACTACAAAAGGTACTTTATACATCAAAGCAGCATGAGCCACAGCAGCGCCTTCCATTTCTATAGCACCTGCTTTAAACTTATTATGTATCTGTTTAACTTTTTGATTATTGCCTACAAACTGATCTCCTGTAGCTATAGTGTCAATATATATTTTATTGTCAGTAATAACTTTTTGTGCGGATTTTTCGGCAAGTTCTATTAATGATTTATCGGCAGGATAATAATTTTTATCATAGCCTTTTACAAGTACAGTAAGTTCATCTCCGTCTAAATCGCTTGTATCAAAATCATGCTCTATTAAGTCTTTTGATATCACTATATCAGATATATCATAATCTGGATTTCCAGAACCAGCAACACCAGTAAATATTATTTTTTCTACATTAAATCTTTCTATAGCTATAGTTGTAGCAATGGCAGCATTAACCTTTCCTATTCCAGATTTTAATAATACAACATTTTTTCCGCATAATACTCCTTTATAATAAATAATATTAGCTATTTCAATTTCTTCTATATCTTCTATCATACCTTTAAAATTGGTTATTTCAGAATCCATAGCACCTATTATAGCAATTCTTTTTACTTCAGACATAAATAATCTCCTTAAAATAATATAAATAACGAATAAGATTATTATATATTAAAAACATTTTTTTATAAACTTATTATTTTATTTTTTATAATACTTAATTAGTTTATATATTGTAATGAAAAAATAAAATGTTAAAATGTATATATAACTTTTATGAGTATAGATATGAATATAACCAAACAAATTAATTCTGATATATTGATAGTAGGAGGAGGCATAGCTGGTCTTATTTCTGCAGAGAGGGCATTAAATATTTTTAAAAATGTATGCCTTGCTACTACTGGAAAAATTTGCGGAGGTGCTTCTTATTTTCCTCTAAAAGCTACATTGGGTGTACAAGCAACCAAAGATAAAAATGATTATGATAAATATTATGAAGATATTACCAATATGGGTAAAGGTGTTGAAAATAAAGATCTTATAAAAACATATATAAAAAATATAAAAAAAAATATTCATTTATTAAAAAAAATAGGATTCAAACCTTGGCTTAGAAAAGATAGCAGAGCAGCATGTTTTGCAAAATATTCGAGAGATATTTTTCTTATTAATGATTGGAATGAGGCTAGAGAAAGAGCAAAAAAGATATTTAGAAAAAATAAAAGACTAAAAATATTTGAAAACTCTTCATTGATAAGAATTATAAAAAATAATGATAAAGTGATAGGGGCTGTATTTCAAAATAAGGATAAATTCTTCTTTATAAAGTCAAAAGTAATAATTTTGGCTGCTGGAGGAATTGCAGGAAATTATAAAAACAGCTTGTATCCAAAAAATATTAATGGTGCCGCTCTTACTGCCGCTTTAGATGCTGGAGCTTTGGCACAGAATATGGAGTTTATACAGTTTATACCAGCATATTTAAAACCTAAATATAATGTTTTATTTGGAGAGCATACACTTAAATATTGTACTTCTATGTATGATGTAGAAGACAAATTAATTTTAGACGCTGAAACCAACGAAGAAAATAAAAAATTATTTATTGAAAGAAGTGCTTATGCTCCTTTCAGTAATGATTTTGAAAGCAGAAAAATAGATTTTAAAATATCATCTAAAGGAGTAAAATTAAAATATTCTGAAGATTTATACAAAGATAAAGAAGAGTTTTACACAGTATATTTGGATTGGCTTAAAAAAGATATGGCAATAGATTTACTAAAAGATGAAACTGTAATAACGCATTTTGCTCATAGCTGTAACGGAGGTATAAAAATAGACAGCAATGCATTTACAGGTGTTGATGGTTTATATGCTGTAGGTGAGTTATCATCAGGTATAGAGGGAGCTAACAGATTAGGAGGCAATTCTGTGGGAGGGGCTTTAGTATTTGCAGATAATGCTGTAAAAAATGCTTATAAATATATTAAGAAAAATAATTTTGATGATTTTGATAATATAAAATTAGATTATAAAGAGCTTAATGATTGGATTAATAATATTTCAAAAGATGATAAAAAAAATAATCTTACAAAAATAGAAGTGTTAAAAAATATAAGAGAAATAGCAAGCGAGTATTTATCGGTTGTAAGAAACAGAGAAAAAATAAATACTGCACTTAATAAACTTGAAGAGATTAGAAGTAATTACAGCATAAAAGAAAATATTGATGAAGGCTCTATTGAAGTTTATTTAATAATTGAAGCTGTAAAAATATTAGCTTTAAGTATGCTTGAAAGAGAAGAGAGCAGAGGTGCACATTACAGAGAGGATTTTGATTTTTCATTAGATAAAGTGTACAAACTTGAAGTAAGACGTGAGAACAATAAAACAATAATAGATAAGAAATATTAATATATAATTTGTTTAATTCAAATATAATATATTAATAGTTATAAAAAGTAAGCGGAGCTATAAGCCGTATTCTGTCATTTAAGGTAAACATTTATCTTGATATTATATTACTATAATATTCTAGCGAGCCACCTGAAACTTAGGAAAAGGGCAATCCGTTTCTGTTTGCTCTTGCCTCTCATGGGGTTTACACTGCCATTCATGTCGCCACAAATGCGGTATGCTCTTACCATGCCTTTTCACCCTTACCAAATTGGCGGTATATTTTCTGCTGCACTTTCCATAGACTTTCGTCTTCAAGCCGTTAGCTTGCATGATGCCCTTTAGAGGTACGGACTTTCCTCAGTATTAGTTACTTAAATACCGCGTTTACCCACTCCGCATAGTCAATTACTCTATTATAAAAATTATAAAATGTCAATCATAATTTTTTAATATTAAATTAATTGCTTTTTTTATATTTGATTATTATACTTAATATATGAATACAGAAATTATTGAAAATACATTATTAACTTTAATAAATGAATTTAAAAAAGATGAAAAAGAAAAATATAATGCATTAGAAAATACTATAAAGTCTATACATAAATCATTTTTAGAGGAAGAAGAATTAAAAACGAATATATTAAATAAATTTCTTCCTCAAATAAAAATAGTAATAAAAGAAGTAAAAGAGGAAATGAAAAAATATCCTACGCAGATTTGTATATTTGAGGCAGTAAATTTACAAAGACATGAGAATTATAATAGTAATTTACTTGCTAAACTTTTTGAAGTAAATATAGAGTATGAAGGTACTCAATTAAGTTTTATAAAAGATTTTTTAATATATTTGCATAATAAATTTAATTGGGATTACGGATTAAAAAACATTGAAGAAGAAATAAAGCATTCATATATAAATATAAAAAGAGAAGAAAAAGCAGACACTAGAAGAATAGATTTATTTATATCTTATAAAAAAGAGTTTGCAATTATTATAGAAAATAAAATATATGCTAAAGAGCAGACAAATCAATTAGATGATTATTATAAGAATAAGAAAAAAGATAATTACAAAAATTTATATATGATTTTTCTCAATCCTTCAGGTTATGAGGCTTCTACTTTATCAGAAGAATCAAAAAAGGAACTTGGAGATAATTTTCAAACATTAAAACATAGCGATATAGCTTTATGGCTTGAGAATATTTTAGAAAATAAAAAGTATTATTTTTTGCATGAAAAAAATATTTTATTTAAAGATAATGATAATAAATATATAAGAGATTATAGGCTTTTGAAATCTGCTATGATACAGACTATACATAATGCCAATATGATAAGCAATAATACAGAGGAGCTTGATATGACAAAAGAAAAAATACAAAAACTATTGGAAGACAATCTTTTTAACGACATACAAACAGTAGAAGATGTTGATGAATATAAAAAAATATTTAATAGTGTTATAGATATTATTAATGAAAAAGAAATTTACATAATAGTTAAACCACACATTGAGTTTACTGAAAAAGTATTAGATTATTTAAAAAATAATGATAAATCAAAATCCTATATTTATTTAACTGAAATAAAAATTATTAAAAAAATATATAAAGAAGGATATTCACATAATATCAAATATCGTTTTTGCAATGGAGAAGTTGATTTAATATTAGAAAGTCAAAGAGATAGTTTTTTCTTACATATTTATTTGTATAATTTAAATGATAATAAGAAATATAGTATTTTAATAAAAAAATTAAATTTAGAAATAAATAAAATATTTTGTAAGTTTTATGAATATGAACATCATGTTTATCGTTATGACATAGATACAGAAAAAGATAGTCCAGAGGAAATTGCTGATGTTATGATTAAGCTTTATAATCTTTTGAAAGAGAATTTATAATTATTAAATATACACTTATATATATTGAAAATTTTTAAGTTTGTCAATTTTTTGTTGTTCTTTTTCCCGCCGCACGCCACAGTCGGACTTCGTCAAAGAACCTTATATCCTCGACAAGCTCGGATACGCTTCGCGAAAGTGCAAGTGTAAAAAATTAGTACTAAATAATACTAAAGTTGTGTTACATGTAAGATA
>NZ_ARQI01000042.1 GCF_000384655.1 Brachyspira innocens ATCC 29796
ATTAATGATGATGGAATATGAGAAAAAAGAGGCTTATCTTTACGGTAATCAAATAATGCTTGATGAGGAGAGAAGATTAGGAAAAGAAGAAGGTATTAAAGAGGGAATCAAAGAAAATCAAATATTGACAGCAAAAAATATGAAAAATAAAAATATGGATATAAATCTTATCAGTGAATTAACTGGATTAAGTATAGAAGAAATAGAGAAATTATAATAAAAAAGGATCAATAACTATTTTTTATCTTATTTATATCCCCGCCATTTTAGATTTTAAGGTTTTATTTTTTTATATTAGTTTAATTAAATCTTTTGAGCCTTCACTTTAAAAATTGCACCCGCCAAAAGTGTGATTTAAATTTAAGGCTTGTCTAAACGCACACAGAACGAATCTTTAAAATATAAATTGATTAACAAATCTAATTTATTTTATATATAAGAACCGATTTAACGTGCGTTGAATAATATTATAAAATTTAAAAAACACTTGGGTTGGCAGCCAGAGTAACAGTAAAAGCTAAAGAAGAAAAATAATTTATAAATAACATATTGCATTCAAAAATTTAGAGGGAGTGAATTAGAATAAATTTTTAAACTTTATTTTAATCCCCGCCCTTTTAGATTTTAGGGCTTTATTTTTTATATTGGCTTTAATTAAATCTATAAACCTATTATTTTTTTAGTACACCCGCCCAAGCGTTATTGATATAAGAAACTATAATATATATTTTTATATAAACTCTATAAAATACAAAAATTGAATATCTTTAATTTATATGTTTTCATAAATATATTGTTGCTATAAAAATCATTGAATAGTATTTTTTATAAGTCTAATATAATAAAAATAAATAAAAATTATTATTCATCAGCCCACATTCGCTCTACTTTGGATATTCCTATTATATCAAAACATAAGCCTAAAACTTTTTTTACTGCTTTTACTAAAGTTAATCTCTCCTGTCTTATTTCAGCATTCTCTTCAAGTACTATATTATCATAGTAGAACTTATGCAAAGCACTTGCTATTTCATAAGTATAATTTATAAGAGTATAAACTTCTAATGATTTAGCAGATTCATATACCTCGTCTGGAAATCTTAATATCATTTTAGCTAGCTTTAAAGAACTTTCATTAGCAATTTTCGATATGTCAAAAGATTTTGTATCATCATATGACATGTTTTTCTCTTCCATTTTGAAGAATATATTGCATACTCTTGCATAGGCATACTGCACATAATATACTGGATTGTCATTATCTTTCTTTTTAGCAAGCTCCAAATCAAAATCAAGCGAACTAGAATATGAACGCATAAGAAGGAAATATCTGGTAGGATCAACCCCTATCTCATCAATAACATCTTCAAGACTAATCATATCTCCTGTTCTTTTGCTCATTCTCACAAGTTCATTTCCTCTGTAAAGACGTACTAACTGACCTAATATTACTTTTAAAGATGCAGTATCTTTACTTACAGCCCTAACAGCTGCAGTAATTCTAGGTACATAACCATGATGGTCTGCCCCCAATATATCTATCAAATAATGATACCCTCTGTCAATTTTATTCTTATGATATGTTATATCTGGGGCAAAGTATGTATAGCTGCCGTTACTTTTTTTAACTACTCTGTCTTTATCATCTCCGTATTTAGTACTTCTAAACCAAACAGCATTATCTTCTTCAAATAAAAGCCCCTCTTTATCCAAAAAGTCCATAGTTTTTTCCAATTCTCCGCCCTCACGTATTTTAAGTTCGGAGGCATAATTGTCCATATGAGTGCCGAATCTCTCAAGAAGTTTTTTCTGGCTTTCCAATATAATATCTTTAGGTACTCCGTCTAATTTTGCTACTTCTTTTATATATTCTCCATGATAGCCGTCTTCTGGAATCTCTCTGCCTTCTTTTACGGCATTAACACTTTCATTTAATTTTGTTATCTGCTCACCAGCATCATTAACATAAAACTCCTGATAAACTTCATGTCCAGCATATTTAAGTATATTTGATAAAGCACTTCCAATAGCAGCCCATCTTCCATGCCCTATATGAAGCGGTCCAGTAGGATTGGCACTTACATATTCTATCAATATCTTTTTCTTATCTTCTACAGTATTTTTTCCATAATCATCATTATTTAAAAGCTCATTTATACATTCATTTATATAATTATAAGATAATGTCAAGTTAATAAATCCAGGTTTTACGGCTTCTATTTTCTCAAAATATTTTTTATCTATTTTTTCTGCTATTGAATTTGCTATTTCTAAAGGATTTTTTTTAAGCACTTTAGCAAGCCTCATAGCTGCAGGGCAGGCATAATCTCCGAATTTGTCATCTGCTGCATAACCTATTTCTATATATGAATCGATTTCTTTTACATCTGTATTTTTAAGATAATCTTCTAATGCAGTTTTTATAATGTTTGAGATAATTTTCTTTAGCATACGCTCCCCGCAATAATGAAATTAAAAATAATAAAATTTAGTTTAAGAATAAAATTTAATAAGATAGAGTATATCAGAGATTAAAACTTCTGCAAGTATATTTTTTTATAAATCAAATATGGTTGACATATTATAAAAAAAATATAATATTTGTATTTAGAAGGATTGTTTTATGTCAAGATATATGCTGCCTGAAGAAGAGCTTTCCAGAGCCTCAAATTGGATAAGCAATTTTTTAATGCGTGAAGGCTATCATGCCGATTATACTATAGAAAGTTTAGCTGAAGTGGATAAGTTTTTTAAAGAAAAACTTAATTTAGTTTTGGAAAGTGACAATAATAGAAACTTTATATTTTCTGTCAGTGCCTATATAGGCGAAGTGATAAGAATAAAATTTCATGGTGCTTGGGAAGTATCAAGAAACATTGATTTAGATGATGAAACTATAGGAATAAGTTTTAAAAATCACAATACTATATATCCGCTTAATATTACACTAGAACTTATACAAAAAAAATATACAATGAAAGAATATTTAAAAAATAACTTTAATTTTTTAATATAAAATTGTTATATTTAATAATGAAAGTAAAAGGTTACTTATTATGATTTCATTTAATGAAGTAGAAAAATACATTGATAATTCTTATGTTATTTTAGACTTAAAAGCTTCCAACAAAGATGAAGCTATTAGCGAAATTTTAATATATTCAGAATCAAAAGGGCTTAGAATAAATATAGCTCAGACTATAGAATCTATGTATAAAAAAGAGGATATTATAAGCAGCGGTTTAGGATATGGTGTAGCTTTTCCTCATGTGAGAACCAATGAAGTAGAAGATAATGATATAATATTTGCTGTTTCTAAAAAAGGATTGAATTACTCTGCATTAGATAAAAAACCTGTTCATCTGCTTACTATGTTTTTAACCAATAAAAAAAGTAATGATAAATATTTGGGACTTCTTTCTCTATTTACAAAGATTTCAAGAATGAGTATGTATTCTGTAGTTTTACTCGAATCTAAAACAGAAGAAGAGTTTAAAACAAAAATGAAAGATATAGCCAAAGATATGCTAGGAGTTAAATAATTATGTCTAATAAAGTTACCGCAATAATACCAGCCAGATATGAATCAACAAGATTTCCAAGAAAATTAACTTACGAACTATTAGGAAAGCCTATAATAATAGCAGTATATGATAATGTAAAAGCTGCTAAAAAAATAGATGATTGTATCATAGCAACGGATTCTAAAGAGATAATGGATATATGTGAAAAAAATAATGCTAAAGCAGTTATGACTTCTAAAGATCACACTTCTGGAACTTCAAGAATTATAGAAGCAGCTAAAAATATTGACTCTGATATTATAATTAATGTTCAGGGTGATGAGCCTTTAATAGATGAATCTGTTCTTAATCCTATAATAGATGTATTTGATGACACTTTAGTTGATATTGCAACTTTAAAAGTAAAAATAGAAGATGACAGTTCTTTAATAAAAGATGAAAATGCTGTAAAAGTAGTTACGGACATTAATGATTATGCTATGTATTTCTCTCGTGCTGCTATACCGCATAGAAGATTTGACCAAAACATAAATGTAAAATATTATAAACATATTGGTATTTATGCCTTTAGAAAAGATATACTTCTAAAAATAGAAAATCTTAAAGAATGTGATTATGAGAGCATAGAAAAACTTGAGCAGTTAAGATGGCTTTATAACGGAATGAAAATAAAAGTATTAGAAACTAAAAAATTTCTTCATGGCATAGATACTATGGAAGATTTGGAATTTGTTCAAAATTATTTAAGAAACTTTGCCGAAAGCGAATTAAATAATGAAAATATATATAAATAACTCTCCCGCACGCAGAGGCAATTTTTTAAATATGGATTAATTTGTAAATTACAATTTTCATTATTTATAAGAGTAAAGTTAAACGTGCGTTGAATATATCATAAATTTAAATAATACTTGGGTGGGCAGTCAGAGTAACAGTTAAAGCTATAAAATTAAAAACATTTATAAATAACATATTGCATTCAAAAATTTAAAGGGTGGGAGTTAAAATAATTTTCAAAACTTTATTTTAATCCCCGCCCTTTTAGATATTAAATCTTTATTTTTTTATATTAGTTTAATTAAATCTTTTTAGCCTTCACTTCAAAAAGTGCACCCGCCCAAAGCGTTATTTAAATTTAATTTATTTTATATATAAGAACTGATTTAACGTGCTTTGAATAGCATTACAAATTTAAAAAATACTTGGGTGGGCAGCCAGAGTAACAGTTAAAGCCATAAAATTAAAAACATTTATAAATAACATATTGCATTCAAAAATTTAAAGGGTGGGAGTGAAAATAAATTTTATACTTTGACATTTATACATTATTTAATTATAATATATGTTATGGAAAATAAATTTAATACTAAACAAATAAAATATTTTAATCCTTTGAATGATTATTTTATCAGATACTTATTTACTGATAAGGGAAGCAGTGAGACTATACTTTTAGATTTTATCAATTCTATAATGATTAATGCTAATATGAAGACTTTTCGCTCTGTAGAAATACTTACACCATTTAATTTAAAGAAAAATAGAAATTTAAAAGAAACTATTGTTGATGTTAAATGTATCACTCAGAATGGTTCAGTAGTTATTATAGAAATACAATTACAAGGCAATTCAAGATTTCCAGAACGCATACTCTATTATTGGGCTGCTAACTATAGTAAATTATTAAAACATGGTGAAAGATACGATGAACTTACTCCAGTAATAAGTATCAATCTTCTCAATTTTAATTTAGATAAAACAAAAAATATACATTCCTGTTATATGCTTTATGAAATGAATAATAAAAAACT
>NZ_ARQI01000043.1 GCF_000384655.1 Brachyspira innocens ATCC 29796
GAAAAAGAGCCTTATGATATAATTAGTGAGGTTATAAGCATTAATTTTGTAGACTTCAATATGGATTTTAATGATGAGGGTAAGCCCCATAGGTGTTTTAAGCTAATAGACACAGAAAATCCAGATATTGTTTTAGATATGGTTCAAATGCATATAGTGGAAGTGCCGAGATTTAAGAAAATACTAAATAATAGTAACACAGAAGATATTAAGAGAAAGCAAATATTATCTTGGATAGAGTTTTTTACAGCTAAAGATTTGGATAAAGTAAAAGATAAATTAAAGGAGGTAAATAATATCATGCCTAAAGTAATTAATAAATATGAGCGTTTTATATCAAGCGAATATGAGATGGAAGTTTATAATGCTAGGGACGCTTTTTTGTATGGTCAGACTATAATGCTAAAAAGAGAACGAGAAGAAGGTATACAGGAAGGTATAGAAAAAGGTATAGAGAAGGGCTTGCAGGAAGGCAGAAGAGAAGAGCAAATTACTATAGCTAGAAGTTTAAAAAATGCTGGTATAGATATAAAAATTATTAGTGAAAATACTGGGCTTACTATAGAAGAAGTGTTAAAATTGTAATATATTAAAACTCTAATAGCAAATATAAAAATAAGTGAGTTTTTTTATATTCTCACTTATTTTTTATATTAAAAAAACTTTTTTATTTATCTTTTCTGTATTCTTTATATTTTTCCATTAATTCATCAAATATTTTAGCCGCTTCAAATATTAGATAATCACATCCGTTTTCTGGGTGTCTGTATTTTTCTACTAATGAGTCGCAGTTTGTACTTTTCATCTTATCATTAAATTTAGTTATATATTCTGCTTCTATTTCTTTTACGAGTGTTCCTTCATGTCCCTTCTCTTGTATAAATGCCTTAGAAAAAGCCATTATACCTCCAGTTAATACTCCGCAGGTAAGTCCCATAGCCATACCGCCTCCAAAACCAGCAGCCAATTTTAAATCATTTTTATCTATATTCAAATCATATACTTTGTTTGCCCCGTAAAGCATTTTTTCGGCACAATTCAAATCTTCTTCTTTACCGAATCCTGAAGTTAAATATTCATATAATGTCATCTTTATAACCTCTCTTAATTATAATTTTTAAAACTTTATTATTTTTAAAATTTTATTAATGTAGAACCCCAAGTAAGACCAGCACCAAAAGCAGTTAATAACACATAGTCTCCTTCTTTTATAGCTCCATTTTCAAATGCTTCTGTAAAAGCTATACCAACACTTGCTGCAGATGTATTTCCGTATTTTTGTATATTAACATAAAACTTATCATCTGTGAGAGACAAAGTTTTGGCAACAGCATTCATTATTCTAGTATTTGCCTGATGTGTTATTATAAGTGATAAATCTTTTAATTGTAAATTAGCATTTTTTACAGTTTTATTAATAGTATAATCAAAAGTTTTCACAGCTTTTTTAAATACTTCAGTGCCTTCCATATATATAGTATTTGTTTTATCTAAAACATTATCTTCTGTAATAGGTGAAACACTTCCGCCGCCTTTCACTATAAGTATGTCTGGATTAGATTCTGAGCCTATGTCTGTAGCTATAATTCCTTTACCGTCATCTGAAGCCTCAAGCAATGCACTGCTAACTCCGTCTCCAAATAGTATAGCAGTACTTCTGTCCTCCCAGTTGAGTATGTCCGAACATTTTTCTGCCGCTATTATCAAAACCTTTTTGCATTCTCCGCTTTCTATTAATGATGCTGCAGTATTTAAAGCATATATATATCCAGAACATGCAGCTGATATATCAAATGAAAGGCATGAGTTTTTTATATTAAATGCCTTTTGTATAAGTCCTGCAGTAGAAGGAAAAGTATATGATTTTGTAGAAGTAGCAACTATTACAGCATCTGCATCTTCTATTACAGCTCCTTTTTCTTTAAGTTTTTCTACAGCTTTAACTGCCATATCTCCAGTGCTTTCATCTTTGTCTGCTATTCTTCTCTCTTCTATTCCAGTTCTTGTAACTATCCAATCATTATTGGTATCTAGTGTCTTTTCTAAATCATAATTTGTAACAACTTTTTCAGGCAAATATGATGATAAATATTTTATACTAGCTTTCATATTGTTTTTTACTCTCTTAATTGTATTTTTTTAATATAATTTTTAATATAAAAAGAAACAGCAATTAATTTTTATCTTTTACCAAATATATCATAGGTACACTTATTACAGTAACCGCATATTTTACAACAAAGTTAAATATAAATATTCCAACCAAAGCATCAAAAGGCAAAGCACCCCAAAATGCTATAATTACAAATACCAAGTTATCTACTGGTATACTAAAAGCATTGCTTATTAATACTCTAAGCCATTGATATCTTTTTGTAATTTTAGTAACAAATAAATGATATATTTCTGTATCTACAAGCTCGGATAAAGTAGAACCAAGTATTGAAGCTATTGATATTCTAAGTACAGGGCTTAATGTTGCTTTAAACGCTTCATTAAACTGCCAGCTTGCATCTGCAGGTATTTGAGAGACTATATAAAAATAAATAGGTGAAAAAATATTTATAATAGCGGATACTATTATTAGTTTTTGTGTATTTTTCTTTCCTATAGTTTTATGGGCCATATCTCTGATTGTAAAGGCTAAAGGATATAAAAAAGTTCCTCCGTCTACAGCAAGTGTTAGAACATTTGCTATTTTTACGCTTGCTATATTTGATATCATTTGACAGGCTATGTAAGAACAAATTACAAGTATGCTTATAAATGAAATATTATATTCTTCTTTTGCTGTATCCATAATTAAAATCCGTAATTTATTATTAATAAGATGATATATAATATATTAAAAATCAATTTTAGTCTATATGCAGTTTATTAAGTTTTGACAAATTAATAAAATTAGTATATGATAAAGTCCGTTAAATTTTTTAGTGAGCAGCTTATATATATGAAAAAACAAAAAAATGAAGAAGCAGTAAGACTTGTTAAAGTAATATTAGAATCTGGTTTTGCAAGCAGAAGAAACTGTGAGAAAGCCATAATATCTGGAAGAATAAGAGTAAATAATGAGGTTATATTAGACCCTGCATACAGAGTAAAAGAATCTGACAGTGTTTCTATAGACAGAAAATTAATAGAAAGACAGAGAAAAAGATATATGGCATTATATAAGCCTGTAGGTGTTGTAAGCACTACAAAATATTTACCCGGAAGAAGAATAATTACAGAGTTTTTTAAGGGTATTAAAGAGAGACTATTTTATGCAGGAAGGCTTGACTCCGAATCAAGAGGTATTATGATAATTACTAATGACGGAGAGTTTGCAAATATTATAACACACCCTTCTTATGAAATATTAAAAGTTTATGATGTTACAGTTAATGGAAAGATAGATTCAGAAAAATTATATGAAGCAAGCAAAGGCATTACAATAAAAAATATTACTTATTCGCCTTTCAAATTTAAGATATTATCAAAAGGAAGAGTGCAAAGCAAAATACGTCTTACTATAAATGAAGGTAAAAACAGAGAGATAAGAAAAATATTTGATTATTTAGGATATAAGGTTATAGACTTGGAGAGAATATCTGTAGGCTGTGTAAGTAAATATGATGAAACTTCTGGAACATTGGAAGCAGGACATATTAGAGATCTTACAAAGAAAGAAATAGATTTTTTCTTTAATCAAAAAGATAAAAAATTAAAAGATATAGAAAACATATTTGCAAATGTTTCAGAATATGATGATAATATAATAGATGAAGACTATGGAGAAAACAATACTTACTCTGATATATCTAACAAACAAGAACAATCAGAAAAAAAAGAAAAAAAGCATGATAAATCTAAATGGGCTAAAGCAAAGCCTAAAAAGAAAAGATTAATTACAAAAAAAGAAAATACATATAAGGCTAAAACAAATAAATCAAAACCGCTTAAATCTGCTAAAAAAAATAATTTTAAGAGTTTAGAAAATAAAGAATATAAAAAATCTGACATTAAAAAAAGAAATTTTAATAAAGGAAGTACTGATAAGCCTTCTAATAAAAAACAAATTAATAAAAAGCATACTAACAAAAAAAGAATATAATATACTTAAATTTTTATTTTTTATAATTTTGGCAAAGTTTTATAAAATAATTAAGGTTTTAACATTACATTAGTATATTTACTAATATAATATTTTAATATACTGGAACGATTTCATTTTATCAACTTTTTTTGCCGCACACGCTCTGCGGGCTTCACCAAAGTTTTTGCAACACCACAGGCGGACTTCGTCAAATGCAGTCTTTCGCGAAACGTACCGAGTTTATCGAGTATATAAGGTTCTTTGTGCCAATACCATACCTAACGGTACTTCCTATGGTCGCAAAAGAACTGGGGGTTACGTAGTAAGCGGTGGGCAAATAAACATAAATAAACATCAAAATTTAAAAAAATTATTTTTTGACAAACTGTATTTGTTTAGGTATATACCATGTAAAAACCATTTATGAATAAACTATTTTGTCAAAACATTTATTGGACTGCCTTCTAAAAATGCCTTTATATTTTCATAAACTTTATGCATAAGCCTTGTTCTAGCCTCCAAAGTATTGCCTGCAAAATGCGGGGTGATGTAGCAGTTTTTAGCTGTAAGTAAAGGGTTGTCTGCTGAAGGCGGTTCTTTAGCAAGTACATCAAGTCCTGCTCCTGCTATTAAATTATTATTCAAAGCATATGCCAAGTCTTTTTCTACTATTACTCCTCCTCTTGAAGTATTTATTAAAAAGGCTGTTTTTTTCATTTTTGAAAGCAAGTTTATATCAATTAAATTTTCTGTTTCTTTATTTAAAGGTGCATTTAAAGATAAAAAGTCGGCTCTCTCAAAAAGCTCTTCTATACTAGATGCATTTTCAAAACCTTCTTTTTTACTTCTTGAATATACTAAAACTTTCATTCCCATAGCCGAAGACATTTTAGCAACCTCTCTCCCTATATCTCCGAATCCGAATATACACATAGTTTTATTTTCAAGCTCCATTAAAGGGTATGAGCTAAATGAATAATCTTTGCATTTTACCCAATCTCCATTATGCACTTGATTATTATGTTCAACTATCCTAAAAGATAATGATAATACAAAAGCCATAACAAGCTGAGCTACAGACTGAGGTCCGTATCCTCTTACATTTGTAACTGTTATTCCAAGTTCTTTTGCAGCTTCTATATCTACAGTATTATACCCTGTGGCAAGCATGCCTATATATTTTAAATTCACTAAAGACTGCATTAATTTTCTGTCAATAACAACCTTGCTGTTTAATATTCCCCAAGCATCATAAGCTATTTCTTTTACTTTATCATAATCTGTTCTGTCATAAACTTTTAAATCAGCTATGCTTTCTATTTCACCCCAAGATATATCACCTGGATTTAATATCCCGCCGTCCAATACTACAATTTTTGGTTTACTCATAATTTCTCCTATTTATATATTAAAAAATCTCGCTTATTATTATATG
>NZ_ARQI01000044.1 GCF_000384655.1 Brachyspira innocens ATCC 29796
TCTATGTCTGAAATAGTAAAAGAAAAACCTATAATGGAAGAAGTGCAGAAAAAATATAATAATTTTGTTAAAAGCAGATTAATGATGATGGAATATGAGAAAAAAGAGGCTTATTTATACGGCAATCAGATAATGCTTGATGAAGAAAGAAGATTAGGAAAAGAAGAAGGTATAAAAGAAGGTATAGAACAAGGTATAGAACAAGGTATAGAACGAGAAAAATATTCATTGGCTAAAAATATGAAAAAAGAAAATATAGATATTAATATTATAAGTAAAGTAACAGGTTTGAGTATAGAAAAAATAGAAAAATTATAAATATATGACTAAAATAACAAAATGTAATAATATATTTGCTTGCAAGTTTATATTTTAAAACAATAATTTTTTGATATTCATAAACTAATACTATAAACTCATAATTAAATTTTCTATATTGTATAAAGAACAAATGTAAAAACCTGATATAAATTTAAATATACTATAATAATTATAAATATTTATCAAATTTGAAACAGTTCTAAATTATTATTTATTTATCATAATTTTATACTTTATGTTTATATTTGTTATTAATTTAAGAAAATCATTGTTTTAATAAGTTAAAAAAATTACACTGTAATTATAAATTTGTTTTGACAAATAACGGTTTGTTTTGTATAATGTTATTAGCTTCGGAGGGCGGTTTTTATGTATTTAGTAAATCTTATGGAACAAAAAGTGTCAAAATTGGCAGATTCATATTTGAAAGAAAAAAATATTCCTGTTAATACCAATATGCGTATGGATATTATAGCATATACTTTAAATAGAGTTCAGCCTCAATATGTTACAAGTGCCAGAGGAGTGCTTCACAGCTACAATAGAGATTCTATTCAAAGCAATACAGAGATACTAAGTATTATAGCAGATGCCTGCGATATAGTGAGCAGAAGAAAAGAAAATACTTTATTGGAATCCGTTCCTTCTATAGATGAAAGCGGCTATTATTTAACTTATCCTAGTATAATGGGTAATATTACTGCTTCCAATAATTTTGAAAAAATAGATAATGCCTTAGTTTATATATTTTGCGAAGGAAAGATACTTCAGGGTTATGGGGTTAATTTTCCTAATCCTGCTATAGTATCAAGCAATGTTCCTGGAAAGTTTATGTTTTGTTTTATGCCTAAAAAAGTTGATTCTAATGAAGAAGTAGAAGTTAATTTGGATATTGTTATAGAATCTGAAAAATTTATGCAGTATGAAAGCGTATTATCATTTAAGATAAAACCATCGTATTATAATGCAGGCGATATGCCTTTATTTTCTATAGAAGAGGTTAATGATATACTTTTAATAGAAAATCATAATATACCTAGTTAAATATATCTATTTTAAATAATGATTGGTTATTATTTTTAATATAATCTTTATTTATTTAAGAGAAGTTAATGAAAGTAATTAGATTTATAGTATTTGCCTGCTTTTTGGTTATTTTTATAGTAATAGCAAATTTAATTCATAAAAATATGGACTCTTATGAAGCTGTAACTATAACAAGCCCTTTTACTTATTATAATATAATAACTTATGGGAATAATGATATAAAAACTTTGGCGTCTCTTTCTTTTAAGGATTCGCTTGATAGTTTATCTGAGATGTTTGATATTGACAGAGCTTTTATAGCCAATAATATCTTAAGAAAGACTATCAAAATAAGAGAAAATGAAGCAGAGCTTGTGGTTTTTACTGATAATAATTCTATAGGTCAAATAACGATTAATAGTTCTAATAATACTGATGTTTTTCTTGAAAATGTTTTAAGCAGTTTATCTTCCAACAATATACAGCTTGAAAAATATTTACTAGATGATACTAACGGTAATACTTTATCTGAAGTTTATACACATAAGTCAGACACATATAAAATAATCATAACAAAAACTTATTTAGATAATTCTGATAGTTTAACTATAGATTATGTTAATTTAAACATATTTTAGTATTCATGATTTAGTAAAATATTATATTTTTTTCTTGACAAAAAATTTACTTGATTATATATTTATATTACTAAATAAGATTTATTATTAATTATTTTTTTTATATCATAAGGAAATTATCATTATGAATAATACAAGAAACACTATACAAAAGCAAGTTATATTAAATGCTGTAAGAGAATTGAAAAATCACCCAACTTCCGAAGAAGTTTATAATTATATTAAACCCAATTTTCCATCTATAAGTTTAGGTACTGTATATAGAAATTTAAATCTATTATCAGAAACTAAAGAAATACAAAAACTTTCAGTTATAGATGATGCAGTACGTTTTGATCATATTACAAATGAACACTATCACTTTCAATGCAGCAAATGCAAAAAGTTATTAGATATACCTATGGAATATCAAAAAAGGCTAGATGAATTAGTTTCAAAAGAGTATGATGTAGAAGTATTTAAACATGATATAGTATTTACTGGAATATGTAAGAAATGTAAAGATTCTTAATACTTTATGTATTTGAAAAGAATTGTTAATGCTTATTTTTTATTGATAAAACTATATTTGAAGTCTTGATTTTAATATTTATATTTTATATACTAATTATATATAATATTTTTAATTGAAGGAATAATTATGTCAAAAGGCTATTTAGCTTTAGTGCTTCATGCTCACCTACCTTATGTGAGACACCCTGAACATGAAAATTTTTTAGAGGAAGAATGGCTCTATGAAGCTATTACAGAGACTTATATACCTTTATTAGACGCTTATGATAGAATGGTTAATGATGGTATAAACTTTAAAATAACTATGAGCGTAACTCCTCCTCTTATGAATATGTTAGCCAATGAGCTGCTTCAAAATAGATATGTTAATTATATAGAGAAATTAATTAAACTATCTGAAATGGAATGCGAAAGAACTTCATTAGACCCAAATTTTCATCATACTGCTGAGTTTTATAGAGAAAAGTTCAAAAAGATAAGAGATATTTTTGTTTATAAATACAATAAAAATATATTAAACGGATTCAGATACTTTTTGGAGAGGGGAAATTTAGAGATAATTACCTGCGGTGCTACGCATGGATTTTTCCCATTTATGCAGGAATATCCTAAAGCAATAGAAGCCCAATTAAAAATGGCTGTAAAAACCCATGAAAAACATATGGGTAGAAAACCTACTGGAATATGGCTTGGAGAATGCGGATTCTTTCCGGGGCTTGAAAAACATCTTGCAAACAATGGTTTAAAATATTTCTTTGTTGATACGCATGGTATAATGTATGCTGATAAAGTTCCAAAATACGGAGTTTATGCGCCTTTATATTGTTCTAGAGAGAGTAGGGTAGCTGCTTTTGGAAGGGATATTGAAAGTTCAAGAAGCGTATGGAGTGCCGAAGTAGGTTATCCGGGCGATTTTAGATACAGAGAATTCTATAGAGATATTGGTTATGACTTGCCTTTTGAGTATATTAAAGACTTTATACAAAGCAATGGGCTTAGAAAAAATACTGGAATAAAATACTATAGAATTACAGGTAAAGACTGCCCTAAAGAACCTTATAACCCACAGTGGGCTATGGAAGCTGCAGGGGACCATGCAGGCAACTTTATGTTTAACAGAGAAAAACAAATTGAATATTTAGCTTCTGTAATGGACAGACCTCCTATAGTAGTATCTCCTTATGATGCTGAGCTTTTCGGACACTGGTGGTATGAAGGACCTATGTTTATAGAGTTCTTAATGAGAAAGATACATCATGATCAGGATACAATAGAAACTATAACTCCTAAAGAATATTTGGAAAGACACCCTGTAAATCAAATATCAATGCCTTCTATGTCTAGCTGGGGGGCTAATGGATACGGAGAGGTTTGGCTTAATGGAAGCAATGGCTGGATATACAGACATTTGCATAAAGCAGCTGAACGTATGATAGAATTAGCTCATGATTACTATAATGAAACCGGGCTTTATGAAAGAGCATTGAATCAGGCAGCAAGAGAATTATTGCTTGCTCAAAGCAGCGACTGGGCTTTCATTATGCATACAGGTACTATGGTTGATTATGCTGTTAATATAACAAAACTCTATATTAGAAGATTTACTGATCTCTACTATGCTATTAAAAACAGAGATTTAAACGAAGAATGGCTTAGAAAGATAGAGTGGCGTGATGATATATTCCCAGAGATGGATTTTAGAATATACAGTTAAAAATAATTTAATAGAAAAAATGAAAGAGCATGTATATTTAGTATGCATGCTCTTTTTTTATTTTATATAAACTGAATTAAAAAGTAATATTAAACTATTTTATAATTAATTTTTTATTTTTTGAATGTACCACTCTGTATCGCCTAGATTTTCCTCTAATGCTTCTCTTAAACCTTTTAAGTTAAAATATCCCAATAATTCATCATTGCTGTATAACTCTACCTCTA
The DNA here is from genome assembly GCF_000384655.1 of Brachyspira innocens ATCC 29796. Lineage (GTDB taxonomy): Bacteria > Spirochaetota > Brachyspiria > Brachyspirales > Brachyspiraceae > Brachyspira > Brachyspira innocens. The sequence goes on from NZ_ARQI01000044.1 coordinate 4,440, forward strand.
ATGAATCAAGCAGTATATTTATTAGATTATTAGCCCTAATTCCATCATCTGTATTTATACCTATTCCAATATATGTTGATTCATTATCTTCAATAACATCTTTATCAGAAATTGAATATGTAATATAATTATTTGATTTTTTCTTTATACGTAAATATAATTCATTTTCAGATATTATTTTATCACTATATAATAAAACAACAGCAATTTGATGATTATCATATGCTGATAACCAATTATCAGCTATTGAAGTATCTATCCCAATTCCTAATACTGATTCATATTTGTTATCAAAATTCATTATAAACATTAGATCATTATCAATATTAATCTCCCATTTAGCAAATAATGGAATAGAAAATACGCTTATAAATAAAAAAATAAGTAGATTAAATTTTATTATTTTTTTCATAAATGACAACTTACTTATAAAAAATATGGAGATGGCGGGACTCGAACCCGCGTCCTACGAAGCGTACCATATTCGTCTACATAGCATATCTTATCTTTAAGAGTTTCGCTTTATAGGTAGAAGACAAGCAGAAAAGCTATAAAACTAGTAAGAGTATACGTAATATCAGGCTCTTACAGCACCTAATACAAGTTCTATGTGTTTTGACACCGAAAAAACAACCCATAGACAAATTGCTTAATCAGCGGCAACTTCAATTAAGCTGCAAGTGCGTATTCGTCTGCACTTATTGTTTGGTATGATATTAATGTGCGTACACCTAGCACAGCTATGCAAAATACGTTCCAACCATCGCAGTCGAAGCCGGAGCATCCCCTTTCAAAGAACTATATTTTCATTATAGCATTGATAAAAAAAATGTCAATATATTATTTTGAAAAAAATGTTTAGGAGTGTATTTATGTACATTTTTTAGTATAAAAAAGCATTATCTTTATAGTTGTTTTTGAAATATATCTTATAGACTTCCACTTTTAATATTCAATCAATATACATACTGCTGTCTCAATATTTCTAAAGTAAATATTTTTGATGAATATTGTTTTAACAATAAATTTATTTTTAAAAATTAATAATCAAAAAAATACAAAATTTTTACAGGTATTTTTTTATTTATACGTATTAATAATTGAAGCAATAATTTTATAATCAAAGGTTATTGTATTTATATACAGAATATATTTATTAAAGAATTTTACTATTTTTTAAAAATAGGGGCTATACTTATGAAAAATAGATTGTATTTAATATTGTTTTTACTAATTTTTATAATAGTTTTGATAGTTTCATGTAAGGGGATTAATATTTTAAGCCCTACACATATACCTCCTCCAACTGATTTTAGATTGCCTGAAGACACAATACCAAGTCATGTTGATGTTAATCCAATACCTGCTAAAGACGGCGAAGTATTCGGAGGTTTTCAGAGGAAGTTCAAATATCAAGGCAAATGGTATATATTGG
>NZ_ARQI01000045.1 GCF_000384655.1 Brachyspira innocens ATCC 29796
TAGAAGAGACTTCAAATATTATGCGTGATATAAGCGAAACAGCAATAGAGCAGCAGTCTGGAGTAGATCAGGTAAATATAGCAGTATCTCAAATGGATACAGTAACACAGCAGAACGCCGCTTTAGTAGAACAGTCATCATCAGCAGCAGAATCATTATTAAATGAAGCTAGAGAGCTTGAAGATGCTATGAGTTTCTTTAAATTAAAATAATAAATTTAATTAATATAATTACATAAAAATAAAACGTCTGGTAATTATATTATCAGGCGTTTTTTATTTGTTATTATTATAATTCTTGATATCAGCTTATAACAAGTACAAACTCACGTTTTTTATTATCCTGATATTTTGTGCATATATTGTTTATACTGTCTATTACAATCTCTTCATTATCTGTGGTAATGTCCAAACATAATGCCGCCTCTTTTTCTTTTGAATAAACTTTTTTTACAGCATTCAAAACTTTATTAAGTCTGTATGGAGTATCTAAAATAATAACTGGAACATTTAATTTTTTTAAATACATTAATTTTTTTTCTCTTTCTCTATCATCACGTGGTAAAAGTCCAGCATAGTAAAACTCTTTAAAATTAAAAGGCAGGCACATAATAGCCGCTGTAACACTGCTAACCCCCGCTACAGGGCGTACTTTTATATTATGAGAGTAGCAGTATTCAAGAAGCAGCCTACCTGGGTCTTCTAAAACTGGTGTTCCGCAGTCGCTTATAAGTGTGACAGTACGGCAGTTTATAATTTTTGTTATTATGTCATCAATATCTTTAGATTTTTTTGTATGTTCGCTAAACTCTATTAATGCTTCTTTTTCTTTTTTAATATTTAGTGCTTTAAAAAGTGTTGTTGCTTCCCTGAAACTTTCAACTAATATAATATCGCTTTCTGTTAATACTTCTTTTAATCTTTCTGTATTATCTTTATAATTTCCTATATCTCTTGCTGCTATATAAACTGTAAGCATAAAATTTCCTTTTTTCAAATGATAATTATTTTATATTATCAATTTCTTTTTAATAAGCTGTTAGTAAACATATAATTCCAGTTTGTGCTTACCATATTATTGCTTATAAATATATTAGTATAAAATGTATTAGTAAGAAAGTTATTAGCTTTTGAACGTTCTTCCATTTCATTAATCTTTTTTACCTTTTCATTCAAAGCTCTTATAATAGCGTAGCTTTCATTATCTATATTACCGTCTATCTTTTCAGGTCTGAAATGGCATTGAAATGCATAAAGCACCTTTCTTGAGTCAAAGTCCCATACATTATTTGTAGGCATACTTGTATAACCGTATTTTACAAACTCTTCTTTTATATCCAAAACTTTAGCCTTTCTATATTCATTATCGTTTAAAAAATTTGTATAGTCATATTCATCATACCATATACCGAGATTATATTCATCATGAAGCCTTTTCCATGGGAATTTAGGACCTGGATCTTTTTTTCTGTATGGTGCTATATCAGAATGACCTAATATATTATAAGGTTTTACTCCGTATTTATCTATTAAGTTTCTAAGCAGGTATACTACCTTTTGTATTTGGCTTTCATTAAACTCTAAATATTCATCATAGGGAATAAAAAATAAATTCTCTCTTTCTCTTTTAGTCATTCTTCTTAACTGTTCTGGAGTATTTGTAACTTTTTGTAAAAAACCTAAATTTACTATTTCTATACCTATAGAAGTATCATTCATAGTATGTCTGTTGTCAAACATAGTAACACCCGCATGCCAAGCTCTATTATTATCATCTACAAGTTTGTATATAGGGTCATCTTCTCTTGTAGTTATAAGATAATGTGCTGAAACTCCGGGGTCTGTTAAAACTTTTAGAGATAAATCATCATCTAATGCAGTGTAATGAAGTATTATATATCTTATTCTCAAATTATAAGCAGGTGATTTATAAACAGTCGATATTTTAGGAGCTATTTTTCTGCTTCTTATTGGAGCTGATGTATTATTGTTGCATGAAAATAATACTAATGCAGATATTAAAAAAAGTATCTTAATTATTTTTTTATACATAAATAGGAACTCCGTTAAATCTGTAGCGTATGAATCCTTTATAAAATTCTTTTACTTCGATATAGGCAAAATAATAAGCCTGAGCTGTATTTATTCTTGTATGTTTATGAAGAAGATTGCTGTAAAAGCATTGTGTAAAGTCTATATACATTCCATCTGCTAAAGCACCTACACCTGATATTACAGTGCCCACTCCTGATGATAATAATGATTTTGTGAGGTTATTATCAGTTTCTTCCATATTGCAGGCATTAATAAAAACTAAAGACGGCGGATTTTCTAATGCTCCTATAGAGTTTAGTATATAGTCATCGCTTAATTTTATGCCTTTTTTATATCCATGTGTTATTATATGTACTATATCATAGCTCTCAAGTATTTTTATAAACTCAAAATAATTATGTTCTTTTCTATATAAATCTATTTCAGTATTTTTTATATCATCATGAATAGATAAAATAGTATCTATTTCTTTTTTGTCAAAAGTTATATCATCGCTTGGTATTGAAATAATAGCCATTTTTAATTTTTTATTGTTTATTTTATTATTATGATGAAATATATTTGAGGCATTTGTATAAGAAAATATTATATTTTCAGATATAAATTTACCGTCATAAGAAAGTATTTCCCAAGGTATATTTACGCTTTTATCATCAAGATGAAGATAAACTATTCTAAAACCTTCAAGTATATGTTCTCTGAAATTTTTTTCTGGAATAAGCATATTCATTAAATAGCTTCCAAGCTCTATGTATTTATCTATATTACTGCTTTCGCTGTTTGAATGTTTTAATAAACGCAGGTATTCTTTGTATATACTTTCATAAGCCTTATGGTCAAAATGTTTTTCATATTCTGCTACATAAAGCGAAGGATATGTTTCTATTGCCTGATATCTAAAAATATCATTATCTATAGTGCATGAAAAAAATGTCTGAGATATATTGTCATTTAAAACTATTAATCTGTCTTTAAGTTTTGAAAATGTTTTATAGTCTATTTCATAGAAAGAAAAGTCAGTATATTTTTCTTCAAGTTTATAATATATTCCTCTTCTTCTTTTATAATTGTCTGTTATATAAATATTTGTGTAGTCTTTATCTGATGCTTCATTTTTTTTATTATTTAAATCTATTTCATAATAACCGTATAATTTATTTTTGTCATTATCGTATAAAAATATATTTATAAAACTTTCATCTTTTTTTAGATTTTTTAAAATCTTTTTTACAGATGTATTTTTTAAAGAAAAATATTCTATACTATGAGATAAAAAGTATTCTCTGTTTTGAGTTATAATGTATGATTTATATATCATTTAATTAAATATCTTTTTTAAATTATAAACATTATATAGTAATTTTTTATATAATCAAATAAAATGTTTATAAATACTTATAATCGGATAATGCATAAGAAGACATAAATAAATTATTTTGTTTCAAATCCGTCAAGATTAGAACTGTATGTATCGCTGTCTGGAAATAATTTTAATGTAATCAAAGCTGTATTATTATATTTTTCTTCATCAAAACCATTTAAAGGTATTTCTATTGTTATATCTTTTCTTAATACCAAATTGGAAGACTGAGCTCCTATCCATAAATAAAAATTAAGCTTAAACTTTTCACTTCCTTCAGTATATTCAAAATACATATTGTCAAGTTTTATGTATTTTCCAGTAGTCATAGTTCTTCCCCAATCATTCATATTGCACATATAATATCCGCCGTTATAATCAGCATTATAAGTGCAATCTTTATTATTGAGATTTATTTCAATTACACTTGCATACATACTGTCATTTTTTACAAAATATTTTGAACTGGAAGAACCTTCTATTTTTAATTTAAAATTCATAGTTTTTTTAGTTGTTTGGGTATTATTATTTTGTTCATTATTTGAAGTTTCCCCTGAATTTTCTGTGCTTTCATTTCCTGAATTACCAGAATTTTCATTTGAAGTATCAGTACTTACTGGATTTAATGCTTTATAATTGCAGCCATATATAAATAGACATGCTGATAATAGTATAATTAATAATTTCTTCATATAAAAAATCTAACAAATTTAATAATTTTTGTCAATAGTTTTGTTATATTTAAAAGACATATAATGTAAAGCTATTGTAAATTCATTAATAATGATATAATATTTAATTTTTAAGTAAATTTTATTGAAATAAATTTACGTTAAATGTATACTTATTAGTAACAATTATTAATAAATATAAATTTGTAATAAATTTAAGGAGGTTCAATTTGAGTTGGATAGGTGCTATTATATTACTGAGCGTATTAGTATTTGTTCATGAGATGGGGCATTTGCTAGCTGGCTTAGCAGTTGGAATAAAGGCTGAGGCTTTCTCTATAGGTTTCGGTCCTATACTTTTTAAAAAGGAAATTAAAGGAATAGATTTTAGATTTTCGCTTATTCCTTTTGGAGGATACTGCAAATTTAAAGGAGAGATTTCTGAAGACGGCAATGTAGAAGAAGGTGATTTTCTTAATATGTCTCCTCTTAAAAGAATAATAGTTTATTTTGCTGGTCCTTTCTTTAATTATTTATTTGCATTTTTACTCCTTACAATATTGGTATCTTTGCCTTCAAAAATAGATTTATATTCGCCTACTGTATCAGTATTCAGAGATGGTAAATACATGCATTCAAAGTCTGGTATGACATTAGCTTATGAATATGGCATACAAAGCGGAGATACTATTACAGCTATAAACGGTATAAAAGTAGAATCAGATAATGATATATTAAAAACTATAAATGATGAGGCTATACAAAAGGCCGCTGAAGAGATAGTTTTTAGTATTGATAGAAACGGTGAAGCTATTAGTATAACTATACCTTCTGTTGAAATGCTTAAGGCTTTGAGCGGAGAGAGAGTATTGGGATTATATTTCGGAGATGATCTTATAATAAAAAATGTAATTGCCGATTCTGCAGCTTCTGAGGCGGGGCTTATGTCAGGTGATAAAATAATAGCTATAAACGGTATTAGTGCCAGTAATATAGCCGATTTCAGACCAATAGTTATGGATAATGCATCACAAAAAATCAATATAACTGTAATAAGAAACGGAGAAGAGATTACAAGAGAGGCTATACCAAAACCAGTATCTTCAAAAACTATAGGTACTTACGGAAGTTTGGGTGTAGAGTTTGACAGCACTCCTATGAGAGTTGAAAAAGTTGACGGCATACCTTTTCCTAAATCAATACCTGAAGCTTTTAAAGAAACTGGTAATTATTTGGTTTCTTATATAAACGGACTTAAACTTCTTTTTACTGGTAAATTATCAGTTCGTGAGAATTTGGGAGGACCTGTAAGAATAATACAGATTTCTTCTCAAGTAATTTCTGTTGATATAGAATACAGACTTAGAACTATACTTTCATTTACTGCTACTATAAGTTTAATACTTTTCTTAATGAATCTTCTTCCTCTTCCAGTAGTAGACGGAGGTATGATAGTATTTTCATTTATAGAGCTTATAATGAGGCGTCCTATAGACAGAAAAGTGCTTACAAAGATACAGGCTGTAGGTGCTGCATTTTTAATAACACTTGCGATATTCATAACTATTAATGATATAACGCAGCTCTTTAAATAAATTAAAAACTACATTCAATATAAAAAAGCCTCAATATTTTGAGGCTTTTATTTATAAATTATTTGTTTAATAATAAAAATGCAAACATAGCAGCTTGTATGATGTACATTGGTACAATAATCAAATATAAACTATTTTTTTTTTCTGCATTATTATTCGATTTATTATTAGAATTTAATATCTCATCTAAAGAATTAATTTTAATTTCCAACTTCTCGTATAAAGAACCTATATAACTATTCTGACTTTCTAATTTCTTCTCTAAAGAATTAATAGAATTATTTTGATTTGCTAATTTTTTCTCTAAAGAGTTAATGGAATTATTCTGACTTTCTAATTTTTTCTCTAAAGAGTTAATAGAATTATTTTGACTTTCTAATTT
>NZ_ARQI01000046.1 GCF_000384655.1 Brachyspira innocens ATCC 29796
TATCTTTAAAGTATAAAGTTCTAGTAATTGCGTTTTTCGCGAAGCGTGCCTTTGGCAAAAACTTTTTTGTGCGGCAAAAAAGTTGATAATTCTATATAATGTACATCAATTGATAAAATGAAATCGTTCCAGTATATACTAATTAATCTCAAAAGTATAATGCGTAACAGCCTCATAGGGACGGAAATAATCGCTGCCCTTGTCTTTAATTATTTTTAGCATATCAGCCATAGCTTTATAGTATAAGAAATAATAATCATACTTTTTAAAGTCTGACATAGAAGAGTTTAAAAGCAGATTGTAATATTTCTCTGCAAGGTTCAAAGCCGTTTCATATTGAGTATTAAGTTTAAACTGCCTGTCATAATCAACTAAACGCACTATTTTGCTGTTGAAAGTAAATAAATCAGCTCCTCCGCTCTCCCAGCCTATAGTAGAACTTAATTGATTATTAGGCACTACATCAACCCAGTCGGATTCCTGTGCTTTGTCTGGAGATACTGAAGAGACTTGTAATTGATAATAGCCAGACTTTTTGATATGCTCTTCTGTAACGGTAAAGTTTGTTTCAAATCTGTCAGCTGTCTCCATAATCTCTTTTATTGGCGGCATAGGATAAGTGCTTTTTAAAGTTCTGTAATATTTGCCGTTTAACTCAGTGTAAGAAGGCTCTAAAGGTGTACCATCTTCTTGTACCTCATATCCGCCTACTATATCAATTTTTTCACGATTAGCATCATAATAATAGTTATCAAGTTTACTTACATCTATTGTTTTTTCTTCTTTCCAATTTATACCGTCTTCTGTTGACCATACTCCGTCTTTCTCACTAAAATCTTTATCTTTTACCTCTTTCCAATATCCTCCTTTATACTCATAATGCGAAGATATTCCTCCATATACATATACTTTATCTAATTTATTTCTATCATATTTTATAAGAAACTGCTGTCTTTTTTCTGGAAAAGGAAATTCAGGTTTATCCCAATTATCATTATTTAGAGTATCTTTTGTAATATCAACAGTATAGTAGTTTTTTGAATCGCAAGTATATTGAGAGGCTTGAGGGTCTCTATATCCAAAAAGATTATCATCAGTAAATGACTTTTGACCTGTAATAAATAATTTGCCTTTAATATAAAATAAAGCAGAAAACTTCAAAGTTTCCATACCATATATTCCCTGTATACTAGGATCATAATCATTCGGCATAGGAATAGAGTAGTTTGCTTTTTCTATTTCATTAGGAGAATCAGACCAATTTATGAGACTTTGAGATTCTCTATATATAGAATAAATAATTAAGTTTCCATAGCATGCAAAGTCATAATAAGGAGGCGGATTAGTATAATAAAAATTTGCTTTATCCAATCTACGCGGATATTGCGGGAAATTTATAGTTTTTTGTCTTGCCTTTGATGAAGGTATTGTTACTTTATCTGATTCTATAATCAATTTTTTTGAGTTCAAATTTACCCAATATTCGGTATTTTCTAAATCATCGCCTAATGATAAACTATGAATTTTAATTATTGTACTTCCGTCATTATTAATTTTTAGTAATGCACCTTTTGCCGAAGGAGTAAGCCTTTTGGTGTTAGGGTCATATTGATATTCATTAGTAGCTAAAACATACCATTCATTTTGAAATTTGAATCTTCTTCCGTAACCCCCAAAAACAGTACTATCTGCAACTATTTCAGGATTTATTTCTATATAACTTTCCTCTATATTTTCTGGAGGTATAGGTGAAGGTACTATATAATCAGGCATTTCTTCTGAAACAGGGAATTCTGTAGGAGGCGGTATAATAGAAGGACTTAACAGATTGATTTTTTTACATGAAATTATTAAAAATATAAAAAGCAAAGATATAATTAAATAAACTTTATTTTTCAATATAAAAAATCCTTGAACTAAATATTATGATTTTGTAAAACAAAAATATTTAAATAAAATCTAGCTTTATTTTATAATAAAATATATATTTTTCAAGAATATAATTACTTTAAAAAGTATTATTAATAATAGCATTATCATATAAAAGATAAGAATTATATTTCTATTTAATATGTTATAATAAAAGAATTGGGTTTAAGTCCTAATTATAAAAAAAAAATTAAATAACTATAAGTATTTACAAATTAAGTTTTAAAATAAGGATAGTATAAATAAAAAATAGGCTTTTGAATATTAATAAATAATAAACAAAAACCTATAAATAAAAAATATATATCGGAGGCTAAAATTTGTGAATGTCTATGTTTTTTTCTAATCTTTCTAATTCACTTCTTAAAAATTCCTTCCATTTGTCTGCTCTGAATATCGGAGAAGTTATGAATATATCTTTATCTCCTCTTCCAGACATATTAACTATAATTACATCATCTTTTGTGTATTGTTTGGCATATTCTATAGCCTTAGCACCAGCATGGGCACTTTCTAATGCAAATATTACTCCCTCATTTCTCGCAAACTCTTTAACTGCATTAATTGCTTCTTTGTCAGTAGCATAAGTAAACTCTATTCTTCCAGATTCTCCCAAATATGCAAGCTGAGGACCAACACCGGGATAGTCTAAACCAGCAGATATAGACATAGTTTCTGATATTTCGCCGTTTTCTTTTAATATAAACTTACTCATATACCCTTGAGCTGCAACATCTTTGGCATAAGGGTTTTTCATTCTAATGGCATTTTCTCCGAGATTCATGCTTATACCGCCAGCTTCAACGGCTATTAATTTGGGATTTTCTCTTTCTATAAAAGGCTCAAAAAATCCTATAGCATTAGAACCGCCGCCTACGCATGCTATCATAGCTTTAACATTCAAATTCTTTTCTTGTATTTGTTTATCCAATTCTTTTCCTATTACCGATTGGAAAGTCCTGACAATATCAGGGTATGGGCTAGGTCCTACTGCACTTCCAAGCAAATAATGTGTATCTTTTAAATCTTTAACCCAATCTTCTAATGCCGCATCAACAGCATCTTTAAGTCCTCTTCCTCCTCTGGTGACCGACACTACATTAGCTCCGTACAGTTCCATAGAGGCTACATTGGGTTGCTGTCTTTTTACATCTATCTCACCCATATATATAGAACATTCAAGTCCTAGCTTGGCACATGCTGCAGCGGTGGCAAGTCCATGCTGACCTGCTCCTGTTTCTGCGATAATCTTCTTCTTTCCCATCTTCTTGGCTAAAAGTGCCTGACCTATTGAATTGTTAATCTTATGTGCTCCTGTATTTGCTAAGCCTTCAAGTTTCACATATATTTTAGCACCGCCGATTTTTTCAGATAAGTTTTTAGCGTACATTAAAGGAGTAGGTCTTCCTATAAAATCAGCTCTTAATTCATCAAGCTCGCTTAAAAACTCTTTGTCATTAATGTAATGTGCAAATGCCTCTTCCAATTCAATTAATAATTTCTCTAATGGTTCTGGTACGAATCTCCCGCCAAATTTACCGAAGAACCCCTTATTACTGTTTTTCATAATCATAAATCCTTAAATTAAAATGTTTTTCTTAGTAATATTACTTTATGTAGTAATATTAACACATATGTGAAATTTGTCAAGATATTTTTTGTTTTTTATTATCAAAAAATAGTTTATAATGATTTTAATAAATGCCTATTGGAGTTATGCTGATGATGAAAGACAGAATAGAAAGCCTATTTGTTCAGGCAAGATTTTATTTTAATTTGGAGAAATATTCTTCTGCCCTTAGAATATACTTTAAGATAATAAACTGTTTTGAAAATTACGATGAAGTATTAGAAAGCAATTATAAAGACAGATATTTTGCAAGAAGCTATTATAAAACAGCATTAACATTATATTATTTAAATAGATATGAAGAGGCAATAGATTATTACAGCAAGGCTATAGAGATTAATCCTCTTTATGAAAAGGCTTTTATAAACAAAGGCATAATACTTGCAAAGTTAATGGCATTTGATGAGGCTCTATACTCATTTAATATGGCTCTGGAAATCAATGATAAATCTGAGATATCTTATTTTAATATAGGCATTATATATTCAAGACTGGAGAGATATGAAGATGCTTTATATTATTTTAATAAGGCTTCAGAGCTTGGATATGATTATGCTTATTTGAATGTTGCTATAGTATTAGAGAAGATTGGTAAAATAGAAGAGGCATTTGAGGCATATGATAAAGCAGTATCTATAAATAAATCTTTGGAGGTAATTTATTTAAATAAGGCTAGTCTTCTTATAAATATAAAAAAATATAAAGAGGCTATAGAATGTTTGGATAGGTCTTTATCTATTTTAGATGAAAAAAATTCAAAAGGCGACACCATTATAAAAAATAAGGATTATATAGAGTATATAGAAATAGGCATGATGGGAAATGATACTATATACGACAGAATATATTTTTTAAAATCTGAGGCTCTTATAGGTTTAGAGCAGTATGATTATGCTTTAACTCTTATATTAAATATCAAAGATTCTAAAAGCGTTAATATATTTAGTATTATATCAAGATTTATAGAATATATAGGCATAGAAAAAATTATTAATACAATATTAAATGAAGATAGTTTTTGGACAGAGGAAAAAGAAGAATATTTTAATTTTATAGTAAGAGATATAGATATTAATAACAGAATAAAATTAAAAAAGCTATGGATACTGCAGTATGTATTTTTGTATTTGGTATCAGTAAAAGACAATGATAAAGTTAATGAGATATCGCATTATACAAGTATTGAAGTATTTGATGACATGGCATTTGATAAGAGATATGATAAAGCAGACAACTCAAAATATAATACATACTTAAAGAAAAATAAACTTAGAATGACAAGCATAAAAAATGCAAATGATCCTAAAGAAGGCAAGATATTGATGCAGCTTCTAAGAAATAATAATGTTAATTCAAAATATGCAAGCATTAATAATTTTATAGCATTACAAACATCATTCAGCAGATGTAAAGACTCTCTTACTATGTACAGACTATACGGAAAATATGACAACAAAGAAGGTACGGGCTGCTGTTTAGTATTTGATAAATCTTTTTTTGATACGTCTTTTAATAATTGCGGTTCCAGCATTTTATTTTCATTCTCTTATGACAAAAATAATTATTCTAATATTGAGTTTTATGAAGAGCAGACTTTGCCTTTGTATTTTGTACTATATTATAATTACAAAAGAAATGAAATAATATTTAATCCATGCGAATCTGATTATGATAATCTTATTATTAATTTAAATAAAGAATATGATGTTTGGAATGAAGGCAGTAAATTTTATGATAAATTAAAAAACAATATAGGATATATATTTAATTCTATGTTTAAGGTGATAAAAGATTTTAATTCAGAAGAATCAGCATTATCGTATCAGCTTCTTATGAATATGCAGTATTTGATAAAAGATGCTTCATTTATAGAAGAGCAGGAGATGCGTATTATACAGCTTATAGAATATGGAAGTAATCCTCTTCATATTGACGATAAAATGAAACGTTCTTACAAAAATTATCTTTATATATTTGATAACAAATCATTAAAAGAAGTAATATTAGCTCCTAAAGTAGAAGATGCTGATTTTTTGGTAGAAAAGTTTAATGACAGGCTTGCAAAGGCTACAAGCATATATAATTCCAAAAAAATGAAAAATAAATATAAGATAAATGTTTATATATCCAATGCTCCTATATCTTGACAAATATGCATTAATAATTATAATTTTAACATAAAAAATATATAAGGATTTCATTATGAAAAATATTTATTTAGTTTTATTTATAGTCTTGTCATTATTTTTTGTTTCATGCCAGAAAGATAAAAGTGCTATAGATAAGGCAACCGATAAAATAAATGAAAAAATAGATGATGTTTCAGATGCAGCTAAAGATGGTGTAAAAAAAGCAGGCGGAGCATTGGAAGATGTATCAAAGGCTATAGAGAATATTGATACAGACAAATTATTAGAAGATGCTTCAAAAGCCATAGAAAATATTGATACTGATAAATTACTAAATGAAGCTTCAAAAGCTATAGAAAATATTGATACTAATAAATTATCAGAGGATATTTCTAAAGCTATGGAAAATGTTGACACCAGTAAATTACTAAATGAAGCTGCAAA
>NZ_ARQI01000047.1 GCF_000384655.1 Brachyspira innocens ATCC 29796
CGGACTTCGTCAAAGAACCTTATATCCTCGACAAGCTCGGATACGCTTCGCGAAAGTGCAAGTGTAAAAAATTAGTACTAAATAATACTAAAGTTGTGTTACATGTAAGATATCTTTAGTAAATTAAATCCCAAATGTAGCCTTTCGCTACTGCGGGCTGTGCCTGCTTCTTTGTGGCAATACCACAGGCACTTCCTACGGTCGCAAAAGAAGTTGGGGTGTGGCACGACTGTGTGCTTCGCAGGGCTAGTCCCCGAAAATAATAAAAACATAAAAACTAATTTTGACAAATTATAATTGTTTAGGTATATACTAAAATCTAAAAGCTCTAATCATAAAACATTTACTTAAATTTGATTATGTTATAAAATATAATAAATTATTCAAAGGTTTTTTATTATGATATTAAATTTCACAAAAATGCATGGCATAGGAAATGATTATATTTATATAGATTGTTTCAAAGAAAAGTTTACAGTAGAAGATGCTATGAAATATTCACCTATATTGAGCCATAGACATTATTCTATAGGAGCAGACGGGATTATACTGATAATGCCTTCTGATAAAGCAGATGTTCAAATGAGAATGTTTAATTATGACGGCTCTGAAAGTGAGATGTGCGGTAATGGTATAAGATGTGTTGCAAAATATGCTTATGATAAAGGAATAAGTAAGAATAACCCTATGAAAATAGAAACTTTGAGGGGCATATTAGACGCTAATCTTTTTATAAAAGATAATGAGGTTGACAGCGTTGAAATAAATATGGACTCTCCTATATTTGAGGGATTAAAGATACCTACTACTATAGATAAGAATATGATAATAGATGAGCCTATCACTTTTAAAGGTAAAACATACTATTTTACCTGTGTTTCTATGGGAAATCCTCATACTGTTATATTTGTGGACAATGTTGCTAATATGTATATTGATGATATAGGAAGTTATATTGAAAATAATCCTATATTTCCAAACAGGACTAATGTAGAGTTTGTAGAGGTTATAAATAGGGGAGAGGTTAAGCAGAGAACTTGGGAGAGGGGAAGTGCTGAAACTTTGGCCTGCGGTACTGGAGCATCAGCTGTATGTGTAGCTGGATTTATTAGCAAAAGAACGGATAATATTATACTTAATCATCTTTTGGGCGGGGATTTAATATTAAGATATGAGAATAACAGTGTATTTATGAAAGGTGAGGCTAGATACTGTTTTGAAGGGTGTGTTAAATTGTAAAAAATGTACAAAAAATAGTAAATATAATGTAAAAAAATTGTATTTTGTTATGACATTTTTTAAAAAAATGTTAATTTTAAAATATATACTAATTGCTTTTTAGCAGTTTATATATGACTTATCTTTCAAATAAGCGGGGGTGTATGAAAAGAACAGTTATAATATTAGCTTTATTCCTTTGTAATTTAAATTTGGAAACGCATAATTTTAATATTAATGATTATTCTTTTCCTTCTAATGATTGGGTTACTTTAATAAAAGATGTTTCCAATCATTATAATCAGGATTTTTGGTTTATAAAAGATGTTTTTGATGTTTGCGGTAATTATAATGTAGATCCTCTTTTGATGGTGGCATTAATAAAAGTTGAAAGCAGCTTTATTCCTACAGCTTTATCAAAAAAGAATGCATACGGATATTGCCAGATAACTCCAATAGCAAATGAAGATGTTGATCCTTCACTAAACAGATATAATGCAAGAGATAATATTATACTTGGTGTAAGATTTATAGATAAACTATTAGACAGATTTGATGGCGATATAATAAAGTCTTTAAGATATTACAATGCAGGTAATAATTATAATGAATACGGAGAATCTTATGCAGAAAGTATAAGATATGAATATACTAATATGGTTAGTCTTTATGTAAAAGATGAAAGTTCGTATGGAAATATATATAAAAAAGAGGTCTTTGAATAAGATATAATCAAGACCTCTTTAATATAATTACTAGTTATGTAAAAAATTATCTTTTTAAGTTTACAACTGTAGCAAGTAAATTATCGCTTGTTTGTACTGCTTTAGAGTTCATTTCATATGCTCTTTGTGCCACAATCATATCAACCATTTCATCAACTACTTTAACATTTGACATTTCTACAAATCCCTGATGTATTCTAGGAAATCCGTTAGCACCTGGTTCGCCTTCAAAAGCAGGTCCGCTTGCTATTGTTTCTTTGTATAAGTTATCGCCTATAGAAAGAAGTCCTGGCTGATTGATAAATCTATGAAGTGTAATTTGACCTATTTCTACAGGATCATTTTCATCACCTATTTTTACAGATACAACACCTTCTCTTGATATAGATATTTGCTCTACCAAAAAGTTTTCTGGAAATACTATTTCTGGAACTAGTCTGTATCCGTTTGAAGTAACCATTTGACCATTAGCATCAATTTTGAAAGATCCGTCTCTAGTATATGAAACGCTGCCGTCTGGCATTAATACTTGAAAGAAACCTTCTCCTTCTAATGCTAAATCAAGTTTATTTCCTGTTGCCTGTAAAGAACCTTGGTCAAACATTTTTTGTGTAGAAGCACTTTTTACACCGAGTCCTGTTTGAAGTCCTACTGGTCTTACTGTATCTTCTGTGGCTGGTGTGCCTTGTATTTTTAAGTTTTGATATATTAAATCTTCAAAATCAGCTCTTACTTTTTTATATCCTATAGTGTTAACATTGGCAAGGTTATTTGCGATAGTGTCAGTTTTAAATTGCATACCGTTCATACCGCTTGCTGCTGTCCATAAAGAACGTACCATATAATACACTCCCTAATTTATAAATTTATTGATATTATATATTCGGTAATTATAAAAATTGCTTTATAGAATTTATATAAAAAATATTATGTTAAGTTATTTAGATGATGTTTTTATAGTGAAATACTTATCCAAGCTAATAATCAAAAATTTCGGTTTGTAAGAATATAAATAAAGATATAATAGATAAGTATTTTTTAATTAATGAGAATATAAATATTAGTAAAGAGATATTTAAGATTTTTTCAGATTAGGTATATATTTTTTATCTGATTATATCTATTAATATTTTTAACGTTGTTAATAATGATATAGTTACAAATATAGGTTTTATAACTTTTATTCCTTTTTTAATTGCAAACTTAGCACCAAAGTAAGTTGATATCATTATAAAAGGTATAACGAATATTCCAGCCATATAATTAACTTTTCCCTCTATTGCAAATATTATTAATGAACATAAATTACTTGTAAGGTTCAAAGCTTTAGCATTACCAGATGCAAGAAGAAAATCCATTTTATAATAAAGTACAAAAAACATTATTAAAAAACTTCCAGTACCAGGTCCGAACACCGCGTCATAAAAACCCAAAAGAAAAGCGAATAACATACCGATTATATAATTTTTTCTTTTTAAATTATTTTCATCAAATAGGTTCTCGGTTCCAAAAGTTTTAGAAAATAAAGTATAAATACCTACTGCTAGAATTAATATCATGATTAAAGGCTGTAATATTTTAGCATCTATTAATACTATAACCTGCACACCTACAATAGAACCTAATATTGTCATAGGTATTAAAAACTTTATTAGTTTTGAGGTAACTTTTCCATTTTTAAAGAAAGTAAAAGCAGATACTACAGCACCTGAAGTGGATGTAAGTTTATTTGTGGCCAGTGCTGTATGCGGAGGAATACCTGCTATTAAATATGCTGGAAGACTTATAAGTCCGCCTCCTCCAGCTGCTGCATCAACAAAACCTGCTATTGAACAGCCTATAATTATTATAATTAGATTCTCTATACTCAGCATAATACAACACCAATAATTTATTTTTTATTGACAGAAAATATTATACCTATGATAATTTTTTGTCAAATGATATTTAAAATTTATTTATAAGAAACATGTATTTATTATTATTTTAAAAATTGTTGAATATGATTAATACTTAAATATCAAAAATTATAAACATAATTAAGATTTAATATTTTTATATTAAGTTAATCAATAATGATAAATTATTATTGATTTATTTTTTACATGCTATATATTATATAATTATGTAAAGTAAACATAATATAATTTAAATAACATAAAAGTATATTAAGGAAAAATTTATGAATAAATCAATACCATTTTCGCCTCCAGATATAACAGACAGTGAAATAGAAGCAGTAGTTAAGGTATTAAAATCAGGCTGGATAACAACAGGACCAGTTAACAAAGAGTTTGAAGAAGAGCTTTGTAAATATATAGATGTAAAAAGAGTAAAGCTATTATCAAGTGCCACATCCGCTATGGAGCTTGCATTAAAAATATTCGGAGTAGGTGAGGGTGATGAGGTTATAGTTCCAGCTTATACTTATGCTTCAACTGCAAATGTCGTTGTTCATCTTGGGGCTAAAGTTGTATTTATAGATGCTGATACTAATGATTTTAATATAGACTTAGAAAAGTTAGAAAAAGCTGTAACAAATAAAACCAAAGCTGTTATTGCTGTAGATGTTGGAGGAAAGCCATGCGATTATGACGGCATTATAAAAATACTTGAAAGTAAAAAAGAATTATTTAATGCTTCAGAAAATAAATATCAGCAAGAATTAAAAAGAGCTTTATTTTTACTTGATGCTGCCCATTCTATAGGTGCTGTTTACAAAGGAAAAAGAACAGGCTCTCAGGCAGATTTTAGTTCTTTTTCTTTTCATGCTGTTAAAAATATTACTACTGCTGAGGGTGGAGCTTTATCTTTTGATGATATAGGCAGTATCAATGCTGATGATATATATAAAGAGCTTTCTATATTGTCTCTTCATGGACAAAATAAAAGTGCTTTAGATAAAAGTAAAGGCGGTAGAGGTGCTTGGAGATATAGTATTGAGTTAGCAGGATATAAAGCTAATATGAGCGATATTCATGCTGCCATTGGTTTATCTCAGCTTAAAAGATATGATTCTATGCTTGACAATAGAAAAAAAATAGTAAACATTTATAATGAAATTTTATCTAAAAATAAAAGAATAATACTTCCTAATTTTAAGGATAGTTTTAGTGAGTCATCTTATCATTTATATTTGATTAGAATAAAAGATTATGAAGAAGCAGAGCGTGATTTGCTTATAGATAAAATGTCTGCAATTGGAATAACTTTAAATGTTCATTATCTTCCTCTTCCAGCACAGAAGGCTTATATTGATTTGGGATATGATGTTAATAATTATAAAAATGCTTTTAATATGTACAAAAATCAAATAACACTTCCATTATATAGCACTTTAAAAGAAGAGGATGCTGTATATATTGCTGAAAATATTATTAAGTATTTGAATTAATTTTTTATTTTTTGACAAAATACTATATTTTTAGTATAATAAAATTATGAAAGAGATTAACAGACTCAATGATTTATTTGTACGATATCTAATTGGTACTGAAGGTGATGAGGATATATTAGAAAATATTGTTAATGCTGTTTTAAATGATGCAGGTTTTGAATCAGTAGGTAATCTCGAAATTATTAATCCTTATAACTTGGCAGAAAATGAAAATTTAAAAGAATCTATTCTCGATGTTAAAGCAAAAACTAAAGACGGTAAAAAGATACTTGTTGAAATACAGTTAGTTGGAAATAATAATTTTATAAAAAGAATATTATATTACATAGCAAAAAATATAGCTTCTGAGTTAAAAGAGAGTGATTTATATATTGGTATAAGTCAGATGATTAGTATTAGCTTTATAAATTTTAATTTGGATATAGGAAGCGAGACTGATATAAGAAGAGAGCATAAATGTTTTATGTATTTATATATAAAAAACTTGCTCGCTTTTATCATCTAGTAAATAAATTTACTAGATGCTCACAAGTTTTTTATTTTTTTTGCAGATGTCAATAATCCTAATCTTAGACTTGACGATTTACAGATACATTTTATAGAGATTAAAAGATTTGCAGAAATATTAAAAAATGCTAGTATAGATAACTATAATGAAAATAAACTTTTATCTTGGATTGATTTTTTTACTACTAAAGATTTAGAGAAAGATATTAATAAACTTGTTATAAAAATTGTGAGCGTCCGATAAGTTTACTTGTCGGAGACTTTAAGCGAACAATTTTTATTTATAAATAAAAGGAATAATATTATGTCTAAAGTTATAGATAAATATAAAAGATTTGTAGCTGATGAAAAAGAGATGTCAGCATATAATGAAAGAGATACTTTTCTTTATGGTCAAGCTGCTATGCTTCAGTATGAGAGAGCAGAATGAAAAAAAGAAGGCATAGAAATAGGATTTCAACAAGGTATAGAAAAAGGTATAGAAAAAGAAAAATATTTATTAGCTAAAAATATGAAAAATAAAAATATGGATATTAATCTTATTAGTGAATTAACAGGACTAAGTATAGAAGAAATAAAAAACTTGTGAGTGCCTACCATTCGTAAGAATGGTAGGAGATTATATGCGAGCAAGTTTTTTA
>NZ_ARQI01000048.1 GCF_000384655.1 Brachyspira innocens ATCC 29796
CCTGCCATAATATGTCTAACTAATACATTTTTAGGTAATATTAAACTTGTTACAGTTCTCTCACCCTGTGTTATTGGATATTTTAAGTTTATTACTATTTCATTATTCACTTTATACACTCCAAAATATTTATTTTATTTTTTCGCTGAACTTTGAATTATAAGTAACTTCATATTCTCCCTGACCTAATTCTACTTTGTCAGTTACCCAAGCATTAGCCATCATATAAACCATTCCATTTTTAAAATAAATAGTTAATGTATCATTTTTTACACCTGAAAATACTCCAGGATCTAATACAGCATTTAATTTTAATTTAAGCTCTGCTACTGTATTGGTTTCAACATAGCCAGTAGCATTCGGAGTTTCTCCTATTTTTGTTTCTCTTGAATATGACTGAGGACTGAAAGTTGTACCATTAGCCTGTAAAGGCAAATCTCCCAATAATCTTGAAGTAACTTTATATACCTTGAATAATTCCATAAAAACAAGGATGTTTTACATCCGCCTCCTTTATTATTTATTTTTTACTTAAATTGATTCAATCCAGCTCCTATATAGAACTGACCTATTAATATTGGCTTATGTACATATTCAAGCCAAGTTTTTGTACCTGATTTTACTTGTGCAGTTATACTTTCTTTATATGATTGAAAATCTTGTGTCCAAGCACGCTCTTCCATAAATACAGATTGATATAATTCACATAGAAATGATGTCCATACTTCAGCATTCATTACTTTAGCACCAGCTCCGAAATCTTCATTTGTACTTGATAATTTCCATCCTTTGAATCTTGTTTTAGCTTCATTATTTATATAAGTTCTTATAGCATCTATAGTTTCTACAATTTGAATATCTAAATACGAAGTGTCTCTTGCACCTTCTGAATTAGTTGTATAACTTGTAACGAGTCTTTCTATTAAAACATTTCCATGAGCATCTGTATTGTAAGTTGCAACTCCTCCTGTAAGTAAGTTTTGACGTTCTTCAAATAAAAGAGATTTATTTGTAGTTATTCCTGCAACTTCTAACCCCAAAGTATTTGCTGAAGGATCATTTATAAGTTCAGTAATAGCAGCAGCAGCTATTTTAGTTAAAAATATTATAGGAAACTCATTTGTATTAATAGATGATGAAGTTTGTACTATAGGAATAAAGCATATATGAGGGCTGTTTACTTTTGAGGCTTTGCCTACTATACTGTCATTTTCGCTTGTATCTCCTATTTCTCCTTTCAAATATGCAAACATTCTTCCGCCTATTTGCCTAGTTGCAGAATATCTGCTTTCTAACTCTTCAGCAAACTTTTTTAATGTATTTTCATCATTAAAAGCATTTATTATATAATTGTATCTAGTTTCTCCAATAGCATCAAAATATACTTTCCAATCTGAAACAGGAGAATCTGCTGCATCTGTTTTACTATCTTCAGCAAAAGTAATTTTTGAATTATCGCTTTCTATATTTAATATAATTCCATAATTACCTTTATTTAATGCATTAAAAGTTATATTCCAAGTAGCATCTTCATTTGCTGATTCTCCAGAAATAGCATTCATAAAGAAGTTAAACATTGTATTAACAGAAGCTGCTATTTTTCCTGCTATAGTTTCTGCTGTATCTTCTTTTACAACTGAAATATTTATTTCATTTGTATTTACTGTAATCTTTATATTACCTGTTTGATTAGCTTCTGTTAATGCTATTTTATATGTTTTTGAATATGCAGTTCCATTATCAGTAATAGGCAATGCATATAGTTCATCATTCTTATTTACTGATAAAAATTGTTCGCACATTACAGAAAGTATTGAACCATATCCAAATTTTTCACCAGCTTTAATAGTAGATGTTATTCTTTCTATAACTCCATTTTTTGCAGTACCTGTAGCTAAGAAAGGACCTACTAAAAGTATTCTTTTAATTTCTGTTCTTGTACCTGCTAGTGAATTATCTACTTCTTGATATTGTCCAGGAACAAGTAAAGAATCAGGTATTTGACTAAAATTAATTGTTGACATTTGCATTTACAAGAACTTAATTTGTTATTAGTTCCTGTTTCCTCCTTTTATTATTTATTTATGAATTATCTTTAATGTTTACTATATCTTCTGCTGTTTTATCTTCTACTTTATGTTCAGCATCATATCCTTCAAAATCATCCAAACCAGAAACATCGTTTATATCACCATCTATATTTATACTTCTTACATTCAAATCCCAAGATATACCCCAAAGACATGCATTTATTTTATCAAGCTCACCAGAATAAAGACAATCAGCTGAAATATTCTTACTATCGTATCCCCAGCTTCCAGAATCTATATTTTTTATGCATGCTATTAAAGCTCCAGTTATTTCAAGTCCGCTGTCATATATTTTGTCTTTTTGATTAGCTCTTACAACAACATAATTTACAAATCTAATATATTCTTTTTCTACATTAATATTTGCCATAGAAACGAATATACTTGGAGCTTTAATAAAAATCCTTTTAATTTCATCAATATTCAAAGCACCTGCACTAGCTTCTACATTTATTTTTATCTTTCTATCTTCAAAATATTTTTTTATTTGATTTTCAACATTATTTCTAATATCAAGATATGTCATTTTATTGTGCATACTCACTTTTTTAATTATTAGCTTTCTTTATACTATTTTCCAAAAACTCATTTATGATATTTTCAATATCTGCATAATTATCGCTGCTTAAACCTAAAAATTCCCTTTGAGGTATATTTCTTGAATCATCTCCAAAATTGTGAACAGCAGCATAAACTTTTGTAGCTCCTGTTAGCAATTGACTATTATTTACTTGGCTTTCTATAGTATCTCTTAATTGTCTAGTCCTGCTTAATATACTCCCTACTATTCCTTTTTTGTTATAATATTCTCTAGTTTTTTGGGATATATCTTTCCATTTATTCCCGCTTACATCTCTTTGATTTTCAAATCTTTCCTCTATTTGAGTTTCTATTTCAGTACCTATAGCCTCTAAAATATCTCTTTCCTCGCTTGAAGATAATTTTAGACTTTTTAATTTATCTTGTAATTTTTTTATTTCTTCAATATCTGTTATAAAAACTTCTGCAGACATTTTTATATAAATTCACCTTTCTTGAAAAATCTATTATCAAATAAATCTTTATCAGTTTTTTCATCTACTATAAAAGAGCTTTGCAAATTTGGTCCAGAAAGTCCTCCTTTATATTCCTTATCTATTTTTTCAAGCATATTCATTGCATTTTTATATTTTTCTCTTGAATCTTCATCACTTGATACTTTGTCATTTATTCTTAAAAAAGCTATATCACAGCATATAGTTTTTAATACGCTTTCAAACTGAATAGGAATATTTTCTGTAATATCATTTATCTCTTTATCTATAATCCAAGATAAATGAGATACTATAATACCTGTAGCATCATTAATAGCCTGCAAAACATGTTCTTTAGGTTCTCCTTCATCTTTTAATTCAGGCAAAACATCTTGTGAATACCTGCTTGCAAATTCTTCATAGGATATTAAACTCTTCATTATTGTTATGTTCGCCTCGCCTTAAAGAAGTGAATAAGTAAACTTATTCACACGTCTGGCTAGCTCGGCTCACTTACTCCTTATTGCTATACAAAAACATACTTATTAATCTAAAGCATCAGTTATTATTAAATGTTTATCTTTCTTTAAAATTTCTAATACTTCTTTTGTTATTTGATACTCTCTAAACACATTAAAAAACTTTATTCCAGCTCTATAATAGCTATTATTTCCTGTATCGCATTTTACAAATACTTTTATTTTTTCTGATTTGTTATCGCTTTCAATATTATGTAAATCTGATTGTTTTGTATTATCTTGCTGTAAATCATTTATTCCATCTTTATTATTAATATTTGTATTTTCTGTACCTTGATCCTCTTTATTTTCAATATCATTTTGTTTAGTTTTTGGCATATACAACTCCTTAACTAATTAAAGCCAATCACAAACTATAATTTCAACTTTTTTATAGTTTATATTTCCAGCACCTGCAGCATTATTTGCTACATTGAAAATACTTTCTGCTTTACTTTGCAAATCTGGAGGTATTACTATATGTGTTGCTCTAATACCCATTTTTCTTCCTCCATCTTTAGTAACTTTTCTCATTTGTGCATAAGCCTTTTCAAAATTTTCAGCTGTCAAATCTTCTTTACTTATTAATGCCTGCTGCCAAAAACCATAGCAAAAAGCACCTCTCCAAGAGCTTCCAAACATATAAGCATCATTAGTAAATACATATTCACTATTTGGATTAGTTATAGCTTCCATTTTTAAAGCCTCTCTTTGCTGGAATATAAAAGGCTTTAATGATTTGCTTAAATCAAGCAAATACCATGCAGTAGAGCTTCCAGCACCATAAATATTAGAAGTCGGAGTATTTGAACCAGTACCATCACTATTTTCATAAACAGGGTGGTCTGAATCAAAAAAGTTCTGACCATCATAACACAAAGCAGATTCTCCATTCTTTAAAAGATCAGCAGCGGATTGATTAAAGAACTCTATAGCGGCTTCTGCCTGTCTTGCTGCCTTTATTCTATATGTCCCTATATTATCATTTTCTAAATCCATACGCTTAACACCTAAAGTAGCTTCATAATTTTTGTTGCTTACTGTATATGAGTGTTCTTTCATATCTTTTACTTGTCTTGCTGATGTCCATTCCTTAAACTCTGGAAAATCTCCCAACAAATCATAAGTATTTGATGCTGAGTTTGAAGCTATTTGAGTACATACCTTGTTATAAAAACTATCTGGAGATAATTTTCCATAGGCATTATTAAACTCATGTTTTATTACAGTTTTTAATGATTGTAGTTTTGAATCAACAGTTACTGGCATTTATTACTCCTTAATTATTATACTCAGTTTCTCACTTTATTTTTCATTTTTTTTCATTGCTAACATTTCTTCTTTAGTATATCCCATAGCTCTAGCTACTTCTTCATCTGCTTCATTCAATGAAATATTATCTGTTTTATTTGGAATATTTGTTTCTCCAAAAAGTCCTGCTTTTGGAGTGTTCTCCATAATTTTATTGAACTTTTCTATTCCTCCATCTTCCATACATAAAGATAAATATACATCTTTTGTAGAAGGGGCTATTTTTCCATCATTTATAGCTTTTTCTACAGCGGCTTGAGCATCTTTTTCAAGATTTACTTTTTTTAATTCCGCAAATTCTTTATTTACTTCATTTAATGCTTTTTCTAAATTAGTATTTTTTTCAATTAAAGATTTTTTATTTTCTCTTTCATTATTTAATTCTAATTTTAAACTTTCTATCTCATTTTTTGTTTTGTTTATTGCATTAAGAACTTCAGAATCTGAAGCACTTTCATTTATACCTAATGCATTAGTAATTTCTTTACTCATATTATCTCCTTTATTACTATTTTCACCGAGTAATTGCCTTTCAGCAAACTCATTTTGTTTATTATTTAAAGCAGTTAATCTCAAATTAGGGTTATTTGTTATTGCTGCCCTTAATATTGATATTATATTTCCGCTTTTATCTACTTCATAAACAGGGCTTATATATTTATATTCTTTACTTTTTATTTTGGCAGATCCTGATTCAGTCCATTCAACCAAAGCCCAAACTGAATTATCTTCTTTAACAAAAAAATCATGCATCCAGCCCATAGCTTCTGTACTTTGTCCCGTACCTGCTGTATAATCTATTTTATGATTTTCATCTATAACTACATATTTTAATTTTGAATTAGTTTTACTGATAATAGCTTGTTTGTCTATTGCTTTAAAAACTC
Source organism: Brachyspira innocens ATCC 29796 (assembly GCF_000384655.1). Taxonomy (GTDB): domain Bacteria; phylum Spirochaetota; class Brachyspiria; order Brachyspirales; family Brachyspiraceae; genus Brachyspira; species Brachyspira innocens. The sequence goes on from NZ_ARQI01000048.1 coordinate 5,820, forward strand.
TTCCATCAAACCCAGCAAAAATTTCTTCGCTTGGTATTAATTCTATTTCTTTGGGAATAGTTTTATTATAATCTAGTTCAAAAGCATTTACACTTTCTTTCATATCCATAACTAGATTATAGAGTTTTATTAAACTTTTATAGACTAAAGATTTTTAGATTTTCTATTATTGTTATGTTCGCCTCGCCTTAAAGAAGTGAATAAGTAAACTTATTCACTGGCTCGGCTCACTTTTTTAAATAATATCTTTCTATCAATATAAGGATTTTGTCTGATATATTTAAAATAAATTTTTTGAAGGTTTTGATTTGATTTTTATGTTTTTTAATGCTTGATTCTTTAATTTTATAAATGTTGCAAAAGTAATATTATATTTTGAACATATTTCAAATTGAGTTTTATTTTTATCTTTTGATTTATTATATTCATCTAGTATTTCTGCTGCTATTTCTTTTCTAAAATATTTTATTTCCAGAGGCACATATTCTGATATGTTATAAAAGTTTTCTAAAAATATACGTGTAATTTTTTCACTTGTTCCATATTCTACTTTTCCATTTTCTTCATCTAATTCATCATAAATCAAATTAAATATTTCATTACTTCTTTTACTTTCTGTAGAACTTGAAAAATATACTTTCTGACCTCCGTATTTTCTGCAAAAACAACGAAGAGTTTTTATCATCAACTCTTCGCTTATACCAGCTTCAAGTAAGCTGTCTTTTATAGAATTAATAAAATCGTTATTCATTTATAATTTATTTTTTAATTTCCTGTATTGCTGTTATTAATATATTAGCTT
>NZ_ARQI01000049.1 GCF_000384655.1 Brachyspira innocens ATCC 29796
ATAATATAAATGCGTAGTATAAACAGAATGAACGATTATTTTGTACGCTATCTTTTAGGTTCTGTAGGGAACGAGGATATACTAGAAAACATAGTAAATGCCGTGCTTGAAGATTTGGGCTTTGAAACTGTACACAACTTGCAAATAATCAATCCTCACAACTTGCCAGAAAATATTAACTTAAAAGAGTCCGTACTTGATGTAAAAGCTTTAACAACTGATAACAGAAAAGTTATTATAGAGATACAGCTCTCTGGAAATATAGACTTTTTGAAAAGAATATACTATTATATATCTAAGAATATAGTAAGCGAAGTGGAAGAAAAAGAGCCTTATGATATAATTAGTGAAGTTATAAGCATTAATTTTGTAGACTTCAATATGGATTTTGGAGATGCAGGTAAACCTCATAGATGTTTTAAGCTTATAGACACTGAAAATCCAAATATTGTTTTAGATATGGTTCAGATGCATATAGTGGAAATTCCGAGATTTACAAAGATATTGAATAATTCTGATGCAGAATATATAAAAAGAAACAAAATATTATCTTGGATAGAGTTTTTTACAGCTAAAGATTTGGATAAAGTAAAAGATAAATTAAAGGAGGTTAATAATATCATGCCTAAAGTAATAAAAAGATACGAACGTTTTATATCCAGTGAAGATGAGATGGAAGTTTATAATGCCAGAGATGCTTTTTATATGGTCAAACATTAATGTTAAGAAGAGAACGTGAAGAAGGTTTACAAGAAGGAATGGAAAGAGGTATAGAAAAAGGCATGCAGGAAGGCAGAATAGCAGGTATAGAGGAAGGCAGAAGAGAAGAGCAGATTGCTATAGCTAGAAGTTTCAAAAATGCTGGTATAGATATAAAAATTATTAGTGAAAATACTGGGCTTAGTATAGAAGAAGTGTCAAAATTGTAAATTTGTATTATTGTTTCTGATGTAATATCTCATTTATATATAAAAACATAATATTTACTTAATTAATGCTTGAAAAAACAGAAAATATTTATATCTTTAATATAATAATAAAAAACTGGAGTAATATTATGAAGAAAGCTGCATTAATTTTGTTTTTATTTTTATCTGTTATGACTTCAGGGCTTATGGCTAAAGATGGATTTGGCGTTGATTTAAGTGTGCCTTTGGGTGCTGGTATAGGTTTTTATCTTGAAGACGGAAAACAAAGTGAAACTGTAAAACCAGACGGAGGTTTTGAGTTTGGTGTTTATTTAAAGCCTAATTATTATTTTGATTTGACTATTTTTTCTCTAGGTATATCATTAGATTTCGGATATCAAAGAGATGTATTTGCATATAAATCAGATTTGTCTAAAGGCAATGTTACCTTTGACAGTTTATCTATAGGTTTAATGCCTAAAATAGATATATTATTTATGTCTATAGGAGTTGGAGCTGGAGTAAAATTTCCTCTAGGCGGAAGCAGCTATTCTAAAGAAAACAGCGGTGGAGAGATAATAGAAAAATACACTCTTAAACAATTACAGAATAAATTTTATAATTTATATATACCATATCTTAAAGCAAGTTTGGATTTCCTACTTCTTTATAATGTAACTTTAGGTGTTTATCTTTCTTATGATTTCCCTTTGCTTGAATATAAAGAAAGTATTCCAAAGACAAAAATAGGCGGTCTTGATATAGGAGGTCAGATAGGTATCAGGTTCTAAAAACAAATTTATTTTTAAGAAAACATCAAAAACAATTTAAGGAAAAATAATGTACAATCGTCTGTATTATGCAGTATTTATTGTTCTTTTATATGGCAGTATAATATTTGCTCAAAACTCTTCTTTTGTAAGCAAACTTGATAAAAGTCAGTTAGATTTGAATTATTATGAAAAATTAAAAGATAAAAATATTATATTAAATGTATGTAATTGGGGAGAGTATATAGCTAACGGCTCTAAAGGTTCTATGGATATTATAAAAGAATTTGAAAATATCACTGGAATAAAAGTAAATTATATAATACATAATTCTAATGAAGAAGTATATGCCAAATTAAAATTACATACTGAGGATTATGATGTAATAACCCCTACTGATTATATAATAGTAAGAATGATAAAAAATAATATGATACAGAAATTAAATTTCGATTTACTTCCCGCTGTAAAAAATAATATAGATCCATTCTTTTTTTCACTCGCCTATGATCCCAAAGGTGAATACAGTGTTCCATATACTTGGGGAATGAGCGGTATTATATACAATAAAAAGAATATAGATATTAAAGAAGAAGATATTGATTGGTCTATACTTTTTAATGAAGATTATAAAGATATGATACTTATGGCAATAGCCCCAAGAGATGCTTTTGTAGCTGCTAATGCTTATTTAGGATTTGATTTGCATACTACAAATGAAAAAGAGATATTAAAATCGTTTGATATTTTAAAAAAGCAAAGATATATAGTTCAGGACTATGTTATGGACGAAATACTATATAAAATAAGAGATGAAAAAGCATATATAGGCGTTACATATGGAGGCGATGCTTTAACTGTTATGAAACAAAATACGAATATTAATTTTGCTATACCAAAATCAGGGGGAAATCCTTTTGTTGAATGTTTGGCAATTGCTGAAAATGCTAAAAATGTAGAAGCGGCACATATGTATATAAATTTTTTATGTGAGAAGCAAGTAGCATATGAGAATACTAAATATATAGGATATGCCACACCAAATACAGCAGCTTTAGAATTACTTCCTGATGAAATAAAAAATGATAAAAGAATATATCCAGATAAGGATAATATTGTATACATGTCAAAAAGAATATCTGAACTTGATAATGGATCTGGTGTTTTAATGGAGAATCTTTGGAATAATTTTCTTAATAATAAAAGTGTTAAATTACCTTTTAATAAAATACTTATATTTGCTGTTATTATTACAACTATGATATTAATTATTTTAGAAGTAAAGAAAAGAAAAAAAGATTAATTATTTTTTATTATTGCTAATAAAAATTGTTCGCTAAAAATCTATAGCAAATGGATTTGCAATTTTTATATTTAGCTTTCTTAAAAATTATTATTTTTTGTTATTCAATTACAGCATACGCTCTTACAGGTGAGCCTTCAGAACCTCTTATTTTTAAAGGTGCGGCACTAAAGAAAAATTCTTTATTCGATACTTTATCTAAATTGGCAAGTCCTTCTATAATGCATATATCATGTGAAAATAAAATATTATGTATCAAATTATTATTAATATTATCAACAGAAGGAGTGTCTATTCCTATAGTTTTAATTTTTAAGTCCAATAATTTATAAGCAAAACTTTCGCTTAAATATGGAAAATATTTATAATAATAATCTGTATTAATATTCTTATGCCAAGAGGTATTAATAAGAAGTATATTATTTTTTTTTATAGTGTCAAAATTAAAATTGTTAGGAAAGTTTATTTTGTTTTCTTTATCTGTTTTAATTTCAATACAATAAGCTTTGCCTATAAAATAATTTAAATCTATATTTTCAGCAGAAGGTTTATTGTTTATGCAATGAAGAGGAGTATCAATATGAGTGCCGCTATGTACACACATATTGATATTTGTTATATTAAAATACTCATAATTAAAACTTTCAACTTTTACATCAATATCATCAGGATAATGAGGCATATTGTTATAAATTGAAGAAGAAAGATCTATTATCATTTATCATGTCTTTTTTTATTATTATTATTTGATTGTTTAGCCCCTGCAAGAGAAGCAAATATCACTCTTCCAGCCTCTTTAGGAAGTACATTGTCTATTTCTATTTCAACATTCTTTCCTATTAAATGTTTAGCATTATCAACAACTATCATAGTGCCATCTTCTAAATATCCAAGTGCCTGCTTATCTTTTCCTTCTCTTATCAAATCAATTTTAATAGTTTCACCAGGAAGTACTACAACATGAAGCGAATTAGCCAAATCATTTATATTTAATATTTCAACCTCATGAATAGAAGCTACTTTCATCAAATTAAAATCATTAGTAATAACTTTAGCATCCATTTTTTTGGCAAGCTCTATAAGTTTTAAATCTACTTCTTTTATATTAGGAAAATCTATATCAGTAATAGAAAGAAGTATATTTTTAGAAGATTTCATTTTATTTAAAATCTCTAATGCCCTTCTTCCTCTTATTCTCTTTTGCGGATCTCTGGCATCGCTTAAGAATTGTACTTCTTTTATCACAAATTCTGGAAGCACAAGAAGTCCGTCAAAAAATTTCTTTTCAGCAATATCATATATTCTTCCGTCTACTATAACAGAAGTATCAAGTATTTTTGCTGTTTTATTTTTATCAGGTTTTGTAAGATTAAGCATATTTGATATATTAGGTATAAACGCCGCTATAATTCCAAAAGTAAGATATCCCTCTATAAAAAGAATGATTAATTTCTCATTAGTAGATAATTTAATACCTATCATATTAATAGTACTTATAGTTAAAAGCACTGTAACTATAGTTAAAAAAAATGAAATAAAAAATGCCAGAGTAATTTTAGAAGATTTCTTTCTTATAAGTAAAAACTCAAATAAAAATATTAAAACAGCACTCAGTAAAAATATGGATATGGTTTTATAATTAAAAGTTTTTGTAAAATAATAATCCATTAGTGCTATTAAAAAAGATATAACAAAATATACTATTCTCCACATAATAGTTCCCCCTACAAACTATAATTTAGATATATTTATTTTTTATTTGAATAAATGCTTTTTTAGAAATATTGAAGAGTATTATTCTTTAGTATCTTTTTTCTTTTTTTTAGTATTGTCTTTATTTTCTTTTACCAATTTTTCTTTTTCTAAAGGTTTAGTTTTGAATTTTTTGGCAGATTTTTCTAAGGCATTAGATACTATATCTTCAATTTCATCTTTGTCTTTTTTTAAAGCTATGCTGATTTCATTAACTATAAACATATAAGCCTTTTCGTATAAACGTTTTTCACTTGCCGATAGTTCTTTTAATTTGTTTCTAGTAAATAAACTTCTAGCTACTTCTATTGTATCTTTAATATCGCCGCTTTTTAATTTTTCTTCATTTTCCTGATATCTTATTTTCCAGTTATTTTCTATATCCTGCGGTTTTGTTTGGAGCACATTAATGAGTTCATCGGCTTCTGCTTTTGAAATTATTTTACGTATACGATATTCTTTAACTCTGTTTATAGGGACTTTTAATGTAATATTTTCACTTTCACATTCTAATACATAACATTCTACAAGATTAGAATTCACTTTACTATCAGATATACCTATCACTTTACATATACCGTACATAGGATATACAACATAAGTATTTAATTTATACATTATAAGCCTTTTTTACAAATAAGTTAATTATTTATTCTCAAAATTTAATAATATACCTCTCTCTATTATATATCAATATTTTAAAAAATCAATACATATTAGAACTTTAAAAAAATACGGCACTTTACATAGATTGCCGTAAAATTGTAATGATATAAAAACTATAAATTAGAAGCATCTATACCTGTATAATATCTTATCTCCATACATACCAAATATTGAAGAAAATAGCATACTTAATACTGCTGTAGTAATTAATAAAGTTCTTTTCATTTTGCTGACTAATTTTTTTTAATTGTTTTTGTATTATAAAATAAGAAATATAGATATTTATATTTTTTTGACTATTAATAAAAAAAATTATTTTTATTTATAAAAAAAGGCAAAAACTTAAAAAAGTTAATGCCTTTAATTTGTATTTACTTATTTATTATTTTACATTTTTCTTATAGCTATGCTAAGAAAGAAAGCAAAACCTCCCCATATAGCTAGCAAACTAAGTCCCATAAATATAGCAGAATCTATTCCCATAATTTTATCTCCTTTTATTTAATTTTATTTAGACTGATGAGTTACATTAGGATTTCTGTCTTTAAACTTAGCAAATAATATACCAACTATAAATGCTATAACAGGCATAGACCAGCCCAAAGCAACTAAAGCCCAAGTAGGATATCCTCCGTAAGGAGTTTTGAAATCATTAATTAATTTTAATGAAAGCATTACAGCCAAGAATATAGGAGTTAAGAATTTCAAGCAGAAGTCCCACCAAACACCTACTTTAAACTCACTTACAGTATTGATAGTTTCTTTAAATGAACCAAGTTTATATACCCAAGCAACTAATATAATCTCTATAAGTCCGCTTACTACAATATTATAATTGTTTACAAAAGCGTCAACTATGTCAAGTATAGAAAGTCCGCTTCCAGTAGCATATACCATAGATATAGCACCTTGTATTACAATGATAATAATACTTACTTTTTTTCTGTTGAAATTGAATTTATCTATAAATGAAGATATTACTACTTCAGCAAGAGAAATAGCCGAAGTAAGACCAGCAAATGCAAGAACCAAGAAAAATACTAAACCGAATATTCCATTTAAACCAGGAAGAGAGTTGATAGCTTCTGGAAATACCATAAATGCCAAACCTATACCGCCGCTTCCAGCTACATCAGCAACAGCTTTTCCTTGAGAATGAGCCATATAACCTATTATACTGAATACTGTAATACCAGCAAATAAACTAAAGCTAGTATCAGCAAAACCTGTCATAAATGCATTGTTTGCTATATCAGAATCATCTGGAAGATAGCTTGAGTATGTAATCATTATACCAAAAGCAACAGACATACTATAAAATACTTGTCCGTAAGCATCTATCCAAATTTTAGGGTTAGTAAGTTTAGAGAAATCAGGTTTAAACATATAATCAAGACCAGCTAAAGCACCTGGTAAAGTTACACCTCTAATAAGAATGATTACTACTAAAACGGCTAATAAAGGCATAAATATTTTATTAGCTTTTTCTATACCATCTTTAACGCCGCCAATAACAGAAACAAGTATTATAACCCAAACAATAATCAGAGGTATCGCAACACCAACATTAAAATTACTTAATGAAAAACCGCTTTGAAGTTTTAAATATTCGTTAGTAAAAAATCCAGCTGTATCAGTTCCCCATTTTAACCCCTGAATAGAAAATAAACCATAAGATAGTGACCAAGCAATAATAACAGAATAATAAACAACTATTGCAAAACATGTAAATACCTGAAGCCAGCCTAACCATTCCCAAGACGGATTCAATGCCTTCAAAGCACCTGGAGCACTTTTATGAGTTTTATGCCCTATAGAAAACTCTAATATCATTATAGGTATACCTGCAGTAAGCATAGCTATAAGAAAAACTATCATAAAAGCTCCGCCGCCATTAGATGCAACCATATACGGAAAACGCCATATATTACCCAAACCAACAGCAGAACCTATTGCAGCAAGTATGAAACCTGCTCTTGTTCCCCATTGTCCTCTGTGATGATGATGACTCATCTTTTTTCTCTCCTTTATTTTTTCATTATATATACTAAATTTATATAATATATGAAAATGCTTTAAATATCAATACTTTGTATAGAATTTTGTTATTTTATTTTTCACATAAAAATAGATAATATAAATACGTATTTGCTTTTATATAGTACAATATTGTTCTTTGTATTTTTATTAAAAAATTATTATGAAGATTTTTTATAAATATTTGTATGTTTTTAATATTAGTAAGATTATCATTTTTAGGATTATATGGGGCGGGTGGGCGGGGTAATTAGATTATAAATAAAAGATGTATTATATTTTATTAAAAAGCTTCTATAACTATAAAAAATTATAAAAAAATTTACTTTTTTGAATTATCTTGGCTTATTATGAACAAAAAATTTGTTTAACTAATATTTATTATTATAATTTTGGAGTATAATATAAATGCGTAGTATAAACAGAATGAACGATTATTTTGTACGCTATCTTTTAGGTTCTGTAGGGAACGAGGATATAC
>NZ_ARQI01000050.1 GCF_000384655.1 Brachyspira innocens ATCC 29796
ACAGAGCGAAAGGTCTTCATATTGGCATTAATCATTATAGAATTGATAAAATCCAAAAGTATAGTTTCACTGCTTCCCTTATCAGTAAATAAGTATCTTATAAAATAATCATTCAAAGGATTGAAATATTTTATTTGTTTGATATTAAATTCATTTTCCATAAATATATTATAACTAAACAATTATAATTTGTCAAAAATGAATTTTTTAAATTTACTTTTTTACAAACTGTATTTGTTTAGGCATATATATACGAACTTATTAATTATCTAGTTATAGTAAATAAAAATAGCTCAAAATGTGCTTTAAAAATATTTGCTGGGGTTGTAACACTTAATGTATTTAAATACGATATTTTAGATATTATTTCATCAACCTCTTCTAAGGAAAAAAGTTTTAATGAAGTTTTCTTTTTCTTCAGTATAAACTCTGGAATTTTTGTCAATTTGCTTATTTCATTTAATGTAGTCTGAGGAGGAAATATTTTCATGTAATAGACAGCTAAAAAATTATTCATCATAAGTGTAAGTGAGCTTGAAGCCTCCTGATCCAATCTATGCATTATGCTGAAAGTTTTTTTTCTGTTTCTCTCAAAAACTGCATCCAAAAAATCAAATATATTCTTGTTTTTAGATACATATGTAAAATCCATTATATCTTCTACATTCAGGTATTCTTTATCATTATAGCTGCATATTTTGGCAAGCTCTGAATAAAGAGAATCATAATCCAAATTTATATTATTAATTAAATATTCAACAGCATCAGAAGATATCTTTTTGCCCTGTTTGTTTATATAAGCATTTATCAATCCCCTAAAATCCTTCTCATCTGGAAGAGGAAAATCTATAAAATTAATATTATGAGAACCCTGTTTTTTAGAAAAATATTTGTATATAGGGTCTTCTTCTAATGAACTTTCTGTTTCTAATACAACTATAGCAGTTTTAGAAGGATTTAAACAGTATTCTAAAAAATCCTCCTGAAAATTATTGTATTTATAAATTATAATAAGCCTAAGTTTAGAGCCGAAAGGCGGAGTATCAGCAACCTCTAAAGGAGCAAATCCCACAGCATCATTTTTATCATAAAATACACTGTAATTCATCTCGCTGTCTCCCTCATCTGGAAACATAGATGAATGTAAAGCAGCTGCAAATGCCTTTTTAAAAAGCCTTTCTTTACCTGTTAATACATAAATACAGTATTTAAAAGGCTCTTTTATGTAATTATCTTTTATTTTTTGAAAGTCTAATTCTGTTTTTACTGAAACTTTATTCATAACAGATATAATATCATATATTAATTAATATGCAAATCAAACAGCTCTTTTCTTTTTTTTATTTATATCTATAAAAACTCTAATCTCTATCTTACACTCATCACTTGCATCTAATTTGACATTTTTTATTATAGCATATACCCTATTTCTCTTATCTTCAAGTTTATATGATATTAAAGGCGATATAACACTAGGAACATACCCAAGCCTCACAAAATCCTTATCATAAATAGCTATTGCAAATCTGTCATAAGGATTAGCTATTTCATGAACCAAATTAATAGGCTCATTTTTTAAAAGCGAATATATTAAATCTTTCCCGTCATTATATTTATATCCTGCTACAAAAAAATCTATATAATATCTTTTGGTTTTGTAATTTCTATTTATAATAATTCTTTTGAAACTTTCTTCATGATTAATTATATAGGTTGTATGTTTTGTAGTTTTATTCATAAGACAAGAAATTTACCTTAAAAATGTTAATGCATATTATAAATTTTACTTCAATTCAAATTTTCTGTCAAGATAGAAAATAATACAATTTCATAAAAATACAGCAATACATTTAATACAATGTATTTTTAAGAAAAAAATAATATATAAATTTTATAACTGCAAAATTAAATTTTATTATTACTCTATCCGAGTTTATAACAATAGTATTTTAGTTGTTTTTAAAAATAAAAATTATATAATTAATATATTATATTTTTATTTTTAGGAGAAAATGAATGAAATTTTTAAAATATATTTTAATAATTTGTACTTTTCTTTTTGTATTTTCATGTAAAAAAACAAACCTTACAGTAACAGAACCTGGACCTGATTACATTTTAAGCAAATTAATGAATGGTATTTGGGACGGTGTTAATATAAGCGGAGATATATTAAATTTTAACGGTCAAGACTATAAGTTTGAAGATTCTTTATTAGGAATAGCTGGTATTTTTGCTAATGAAAATGAATATGTAATAGCAGCACCGCTTGGAAATTTGGTAACTATTACTACAGATGGCGGAAGTACAGATGGTGTTAAAGAAATAATAGATATAGTAGGACAGCAAAATGCTGTAGGCGTTATTAATGGAATAGCAAGCAGTGAAGATCCAAGTAATATTAAGGCTGAAGATTTAATAGGAAGTGCACAAGTTACAGAAGAAGAAAAAAATAGAATAGAAGAAATACTTGGCGGATTAAGTTTCGGTAAAGTTGAGACTGTACCATCTAAATAATAATTATTTAAGGTTATAGATAGTATGAAAAAATTTATTACAGCTATTATAGTATTTAATATATCATTCATTAGTCTGTATGCTAATGGTATAGCCTTATCAACTCAATCGGATACTAATACTTATAGCTGGATTAAAGGCAGACAAATTGTCAGTGTAAACCTAAATCCTGGTTATGCTGGTATGTTTCCGCCTCTTTTAAATACAATATTTGATAATTATCAGACATTTACAGGATTAGTAGGATTTGATTTAGGTCAAATAAATGACTATCTAAGTGCTATAGAAGCAAAGGGAAGCTTTTGGTATGTTCCTAATGTATCATATACATTACTTCTTCACCCGCATATAGGTATAGAAATAGGCTTCGGTGTTCAGTCTATGTCATTTCAGCTTGGAGTACCTAAAGATAAAGCAGCAGATTTAGCTATGAATTTTATTCCAGCTGGATCTATACCCAATGTAAGTGTACCAGATGTACCAAGTATTCCCGGAGTAGATGTTCCAGATATAGACATTCCAGGTTCTGATGAGGTTGTAGATAATATTGTTAATACCTTAATAGGTTCAGATACATACCTTAAAGCATCTTTAATATATTTTCCTGCTACAATAGGAGTAAAATTCTTTGCAGGTAAAAAAAAGCAGATTATAAATACAATAAGATTTGGTGTAGAAGTATTAATGTATGATATTGAAACCCAAAACGGTATTTCGGGGCTTCATACCAAAAGACATACTATTGATACTACAATGTATTTTTCATATGAATTAGGCTGGACTATAGAACTTTTCCCAAACAAAGAATGGCCTGTAAAACCTTATATAGATATATCAATACTGGAAATAGGATACTATGTAAGGTCTGGAATACCGGGTCTTTATGCAGATATTCATGAAGGAATCGGATTTTTTGGAAGCGGATTGGTTGATATAAATGCCATGATACCTACCTGGGATTCTTTTCCTAAATGGAGCAATTATGTATCAGCAATAAAGTTTTCATTATTTCCTAGAGTAGGTTTTAGTTTAAGATTTTAGTTAGAGGTATAATAAAATTATGATGAAAAAACAATTAATTGCTTTATTACTTTTTATACTTACTAGCATATCTTTTGCTCAAAATACATCAGGCGATACAAATGTGTCAAATAATACAGTAGATAAAAATGTAAAATATGATAATACTCAAACAAATACAGTTTCTGTGATTTCACATAGAAATTCTTTAGGCGTCAATTTCGGTCCCACTGTTTTTTATATGCTAATAGCTCCTTCTGTGGTAAATATAATGTTTCCAAGTAAAGATGTTAATAATTTAAAGCTTCAGGGAAATTTCGGGCTTGATTTAACATACACTTACAGAGCGGCTGATAAAATAGATATTAATGTAGATGCAGGTTTTTATGCTATGAAAACATATTATGATAATGATAATATAACATATAACGGTGATGTTTATGGTATAGGAGCTTCTGTTGGGGTTAGATTCTATTATAACAAAAAAGACAGAGCATCAGGATTTTTCTTAATGCCTAAATTCGGAGGAACTTTATTTATAACTCATAACAAAGAGTTCTTAAAAGAAAGTTCTACTTATACAAACAGAAATACATACATATATGATTTTTATGTTTCAGGGGAAATTGGTTTTAGAATAGATTTGTCAAGAAGTTTTGGAATAAATAGCGGTTTGCGTCCATTTTTTGATATATCCATACTTGATATAGGATATTCTTATAATCATTTATTAAGGTTTGTACCTTTGCCGAGATTTGCTATTGGGATATTGTTTTAAATTAAGAAGGATATTATTTTATGAAGTTTATAACAAAAAAACTTTTGCTTGCTTGTTTAATTACAGCTTGTTTTGGTAATATACTTACAGCTAAAGATATAGGACTTTATTTAGCACCTAAATTTATATTTAATATCGGAGACTCTGGAATACAAAAAGAAGGCGATGAAAAAAATACTATGAATATGTATGTAGGCGGCGGTATTTCAATCGGATATAATTTTGATGTTCTTAGTAAATACAGTACAGTAAGAATAGAATTTGAATATTTATACAGAAACCCTACTCCTAACAATGCATATCTTAATAATATACAATCTATACAAATGCATACATTTTTAGCAGCAGCATACTATGACATCAATTTTTTATATATTAATTATGATAATAAAGACTCTAAAAGAAGTGTATTAAATAATGGGAAAAGACCTGTAATGTCAATTTATCTGGGCTTTTTAGTAGGAGGTGCATTAAATACATGCATTATGAATACTATCTATGAATATAATGGTCTTTTCAAATACAGCTCATATTATAATGAATTACAATTTCTTTACGGAGCTGGCGGAGGCCTAGCCTTTCATCTAACGCCTGTATTAAGCCTAGATTTAGGATATAGAATTATACTTAATTTAGAAAGCAAGTTCACTCATGATGCTGCAGTTTCTATAAGATTTAATTTTTAGGAGAGCTTAATGAAAAGATATTATATAATAGCGGCATTTATATTTATGTTTATATATTATAGTCCTAATAAGCTTTTTTCTATAGTACCTGAAGGATTATATATCTCTCCTAAAGTAGTATTTTCACATGACGGAAGTTATTATTACCCTAAAGCTAATGAAGAAAAAGCATATCTTAATTATTTCGGCGGAGGTTTTTCTCTAGGATACAGCATACCTACTATCAATAAATCTTCTCCTATAAGATTTGAATTTGAATATTTGGGCAGAAAAATCATAAGTATGTCTGATGATGTAACTCTTCATACACTTTTAGGTTCTTTATATTTTGATATAAACTTCTTTCTTATAAAAGAAAAATTAACTCCTGAAAGCTATAAACAGACACTTTTAGATAAGTATCCGCCTTTTACTATTTATTTTGGAGTTTCAATTGGCGGAAGAATAAAAGACTGTCTTTGTGTACAATCACAAAATACTGAGACTAAATTAAGAAATTCGGCAAGCACATTAGTATTCGGATTAGGAGGTGGATTCGCTTTTAATCTGCGTTCATATATATCTTTGGATTTGGGATACAGATATTTGATAGATACAAGAGCTGACAGCTATCATGAAATATTATTGGGTTTAAGATTTAAAGTTCCTAAACTATAATAACATAAATTCCGTTAAATAAAAAAATATAAAAATCAGCTAAAATATTTTTTATATTTATATTGTTTTTTTCTTTTTCTATTATAGAATATAGTTGTAAAACAAAATTTAATTTGGAGTACAAGCATATGTTTAATTATATAAAATATTTATTATTGGTATTTTTATTATCTTTGCTGGCATGCAGCAATGAAGCTACATCTCCGTCAAATAATCAAACAGAATCTTCTCCGTCATCACCTGAAGATGTACCTGAAAATATTGTAAAAAATTATTCTGTTAAAGCTGATGAAACGGAAGCAAATATAGAAGCTAAAATGCAGGAATATTTTAATGAATACGGTTATTATTCTATATTTTTAGAAGATACAAAATAAAATATTGATAATAACAGCACAATATCAAAAATAAACACTATCATATCAAAAAATACATACACTAAAGACGGAGTTTATCTTGATTTAAGCAAAACTACAATGACAGCTATAGCAGCTAATGCTTTTAAGGATAATAAAAATTTGTCTGGTGTTAAATTACCTGAAACTATAACTTCAATCGGAGAGAATGCATTTTATGACTGTTCAAGTTTGAAAACAATTAATTTTCCATCTTCTCTAACAGAAATTGGAGAATCAGCATTTCAGTTATGTATAAAATTGGAAAAAGCAGACTTAAGCCAAACAAAAATGATCCAAATAAATGCTAATTCTTTTTATAACTGCTCAAGTTTGAAAACTGTTGTTTTATCACAGTCAATATACGCCATACAGGCTAATGCGTTTCATTCATGCTCTTCATTAGAATCAATTGCTTTACCTGATAATTTTGGAGGAATTGCCAATGCTGCATTTGCAGAATGCAGAGCTTTAAAAAATGTAACTTTAAATGAAAAAATAACAAAAATTCTTGCTATGACTTTTTATAACTGTACATCATTAGAAAAAATTAGTATTCCTAGCTCTATAAAAACAATAGGTCAATATGTTTTTACAGGCTGTACTTCTTTGAAACAAATAGAATATTTAGGGGACAATCCTTCAAGTATTTCAGCATCAGGAGTATTTTCAGCATACTACACTGCAGAAGCAGCTTCTCCAGAAAGTTTGTATCTTCCTAATGTAGCAAATGATCCTAGTGACGGCAGCTGGAATAATTTCTTAAACTATAACTGGAGTACAAAAACAATAAATTATAATCAAGGTATGCCTAAATAACAACAGGAATAAATATAAGTGAAAAAAATACTAATAATAATATTTATATCTTTAGCACTATCTTCATGCAAGTATAAGCCTATTTCTTCATACTGTATGTGCGGTCCTAGTAATATTGATATAGAAAATACTGCAATATCTAGTATTGGTGCTAATTCTACCGAAGAAGAAATAAAAACTGCTTTGGAAAATAATAGAAATGAAACTGGAAAAAATATAATATCAGTTACTGGGCATATTGATAATAGTTCACAAATATTTGATAATATAAAAAAAGCTCTTCAAGATGAAACTGATATAATATTAGATTTATCAGGTTCATCTTTTGAAACTTCCTACACTTTTACATTGGAAGGAACTTCAGCATTAACTACAGTACTTCTTCCTCCGCTTCAGCAAATAACTGCAAACTTTTTTAAAGACTGCACATCTTTAGTAAACATTCAAATACCAAGCACTGTAGTAAAGATAGATAATACCAGCTTTGAAAACTGTACTTCTCTTAAAAATGTTGAATATTTAGGAACTTCTCCAAATGCTGTATCGGCTTCGCCTTTTACTTCAGCTTCAACTACGGATTTATATCTTCCTAATGTAGCCTCCAATCCTAATAATAACAGCTGGGATAATTTTTTAGGTGTATCTTGGACTTCAGTACATTATGGTGCTTCTATTAATTAGTATTTTTTTATTATATTTACTCTAAATCTCCATTATAAAATTATAAAATTGATTAAAAATAATATTTATAATATTGCAGCTTCGCAGTATCTAGTATAATAAAATAATAAAAACTAATTTTTTAAATTTTGATATTTGCGGGGCTTTGCCCTTACGAAGTACACAGTGTGACCGCTCTGCGTACTACGTACCCCCCCAGTTCTTTTGCGACCGTAGGAAGTGCCTGTGGTATTGGCACAAAGAACCATACGCTGTACACCTTCGGTGAAAGAACTGCATTTTTAACCCAAATTTCGGGTATTATCATACATTTAATACGTATCTTTAGAGTATAAAGTTCTAGTAATTGCATTTTTCGCGAAGCGTGCCTTTGGCAGCAACTTTGGCGAAGCCCGCAGTAGCGAAAGGCTACATTTGGGCTTTAATTTACTAAAGCTATCTTACATGTAACACAACTTTAGTATTATTTAGTACTAATTTTTTACACTTGCACTTTCGCGAAGCGTATCCGAGCTTGTCGAGGATATAAGGTTCTTTGACGAAGTCCGCCTGTGGCGTGCGGCGGGAAAAAGTTGACTAAAAAAATTGACAAACTTAAAAATTTTCAGTATATACAAAAATTATAAAAAATTAATTATTAAACAATTATAATATTTTTTATAATTTTAAAGTTTTTAAATAACATTGTATAATAAAATTATCATTTTAATTTTATAGAAAA
>NZ_ARQI01000051.1 GCF_000384655.1 Brachyspira innocens ATCC 29796
GATCCATATCCTCAAAATACAGTTTCAAGAGAGGTCGCTATGTTATCTGCTATGACAGGAGAACCTGAAATAATATTACAAAATATGGAAATAACTGATTGGGTAATTTGTCAAGCAAAATTAAATGAACTTATAAATAATTCTATTTCTAATACTGACACCGAAGGTGGACAGTCGTCAGAAAAGGATAATAAAAAAAAATGATGAATATGTTGAAGAAGATTATATAGATATTATAAATATATTTAGAACTTTAATACTTGAAGTTATGATAATGTCTAAAGGTTTAAGTTATGATAATTTGATTAATATGACAATAAAAGAATTTTTAAAATGGCATAAAGAAAGTTTAAGAATTTATAAAGTAATAAAAGGAATATTTTAATTTAAGGAAAAGAGAGCCGAGCCAGCCCCACAGGGGCACAGACGTGTGAATAAGTTTACTTATTCACTTCTTTAAGGCGAGGCGAACATAGCAACAATGAGTAATATAACAGCTGGCGTTTTAATAAAATTAAAAGATCAATTCTCTTCTGGTATTGATAAGGCTTCCAATAAAGTTAATTCTTTTCAGAGTAAAATGCAGGGAGCTTTTTCAGCGATAGGTGCCTACTCGGCAAAAATAGATGGGATATTAAACTCTACAGCAAGTAATTTAGCTACTTTAGGAGTTTCTATAGGTGTAGGTGCTACAATTAATAAAATGATAGCATTTGAAGATAGGATAAATAAAATAGGTACTGTTGCAAAAATGAATGCCAAAGATATAGAAACTGCAAAAAGACAAATGGAGGGTTTAAGTGAAGCTATATATAAAGCAGCTATGCAGTCAGATGTAAAAATAGATGCCAATGAAATTATTGATGCTATGGATCAAATAATGGAAAAAACAGGTGATATGGATTTTGCAAGAGCTAATATAGATAATATAGCAAAATCTATAAGGGCATTTAATGCTACAGGAACAGATATAGGCTCATTACTTTCGGAATTTTCTAAATTAGGATATACATCTGAAGAAACATCAAAGCTGCTTGATGAATTATATTCTCAAGGAAATAAGGGGGCTTTTGTAGCTAAAGATTTCGCATCTTTAGGAGCTTCTATAATTTCGGCTTATTCTGTAATAGGTACTGCTCCAGAAGACATAAAAAATGTTGGGGCTTCAATGCAAGTTTTAAGACAGGCAGTTGGATCATCTGATGAAGCTGTTACAAGGCTTGAAGCAGTAATGTCTGAACTTGCTAATCCAGAAACTCAATATGCTTTAGAACAATTAGGGGCATCATTAGGAAAAGATTTCTCTGTAACAGATTCAAATGGAAAAATGAAGGATTTAAATACTATTATGATGCAGATAGTAAATGCTCAGAAAGAATTAGGTAATGGTTGGGGTGCTTTGAGAGAGAATAAAGTATTTGGTTCAGATATGGTTTATGAAGCTTTAAATGCTTATAAAAATTATGGTTCAAGTTTAGAAAAGTATTTAGATTTAGAAGATGCAAAAGGTATGAGAGATAAAGCAGCAGCAGAGAATGCTAAAAGTTTGGCAGCTAATATTCAAAACTTGCAGACAGCTTTTGATTCTTTTGCAAATAAAAACGTAGCACCATATTTAGAAAAAGTTACAGGAATATTAAATAATTTTGCTAAAAATCCTGAAAGATTTGATGCCGTATTCAAAGTTATAGCAGCTGGATTTGGAATATTTATGACAGCAAAATTGGTATCAGGGGTTGCTAATACAATTAGTTCAATAAACAGTTTGAAAAATATGGCAAAAGGCAATATATCATCTACGCTGCAAGCGGACAGTCGTCATATACAAGGAACAGGAACTCCTATTCCTGTTTTTGTTACAAATATGGGACAGTTTTTTTCAAATGGAAATAATTCTAACACATTCAAAGCAGGTCAGTCATCTTCAAATATACCAAATATCAATAATGGAAAAATGACTTGGAAAAGTTTAGGAAAAACAGCAGGTGCAGGTGCTATGGGTGCTGCTGTTACTGCTATACCAATGGCTATAAGCGGATTTATGGCTGCTAATGATCCTTCACTTTCAAAAAAAGAACAAAATAAAATGAAAGGTGAGGCTGTTGGAGGAGCCGTTGGAAGTATTGCGGGTACAGCTATAGGAGCTAGTGCTGGAGCTGCTACTTCCGCTGCTATAGGTGCTGCTATAGGTTCAGTTGTTCCTGGACTCGGCACAGCTATAGGAGCTTTAGTAGGTGCTGGTGTTGGTATTGCTGGAGGATATTTAGGAAGCAAACTTGGCGGAAAAATTGGAGAAAGTTTGACTAAAGAAGATACTTTAGAAAAAACTATTACTGCTAATAATATACAAAATAACAATGCTCAGGTTGAAATGAAAGGGGCTGCTAATATTGGAGTAGATATAAAATTGACAGATGAAAGAACTTATTATAAAGCTACTCCATACAATAATAACATACCAAATATAAATATACAAACAGGAAATATTAATGAAATAAGGAATATGGCTTATTAAATGGAAAATACTAGCAATTTGAAATATCCTAGCTCTTCATCTTGGAGAGAGGCTTATGAAATACAAAGCCTTGTAAAATATGAAGCTCCTAATATAGAAGCTGTTTATTTCTTATATGATAATATAAATATTTCAGGCGGACAGTCTTTAGATAATTCAAGTTATCCTAATTTTGGGTATTGGAGTAATACTTCAATTAATGAATCTGTTAATAAAATAAGAGTATCTGGTTTTTTAAGAGATGAAGAATATTTAAATAAAAAAATAGATTTAATAAATGCTTTTAAGATAAAAACAGATGATGAAAATCCAGCTTTTATTTTTTTACCTCTTTATCCTAGATTAAAAGTAACTTTAGAAAACTGGTCTATAGATGAAAAAGCGAATGAAAATGGTCAATGTAAAATAGAACTTAATTTTAATCTATGTGCTGAGACGAGTGTCCGCCTTTGGCGTAGAAAAAATGATGAAAATTATAATTTTCTTAATATAGAAGATGCTAAAAACAATGTTCAGGAAATAGCTAATAAAAATCTTGAAAAGAAATTAGAGAATAATTTTAATTATGATACTTTTTTATCAGGTATAAATAATGTATCAAGTAAACTTTCAAATGTTATTGGAATGATACAAGGAAAAGCAGATTATATTAATGATATGGCAAGGGCTATAAATACAATATCTTCTACAATCGCCCAAGGAATTAGAACTCCTTCAGTTTTCGCTGATGCTTTACAGAATGTTGTATCTTCAATAGTTAATGGAATAATAGATATAAAACAGTCTGTAAATGAAACTGCTGAAAGCTCAAAATCATTGATTAACAGCATACTTCCAATAGAAAATGCAAAAAATAATGAAAAAAAAGTTTTACTTCAGTTTCTTAATTTTTATAATTATGATACTACAAAAGATACAATTTCTTTTAATGAAATGAATACTGCAAAAGAAAGTGATAATTTTATTAAAATAATTGCAGTTACTGCTGTTGCTAGTATTATAATTCAAATAGATGATAGTAAAGAAAAAATAAAAAATTATTTAGAACTATATGACAAATTAAATGATTCTATAAATAAAGATGATCATGAACTTAATAATGCTTTAATAGACTTAAAAATATCTGTTATAGAAGAATTGAAAATAAAAGAATTAAAGAAATTAAGAAAAATTAAGTTCAATAAGAATATGACATTATTAAATGCAGAGCATTTTTTGAACTCATACAATTTGAGAGATTTTAATTTTATAGAAGATAGTTTTGTACTTCCTAAAGAAATATTTTATGTTTAAGAAAAAGTGAGCCGAGCCAGCCCCACAGGGGCACAGACGTGTGAATAAGTTTACTTATTCACTTCTTTGCCGAAGGCACGCAAAGCGAAGGCGAGGCAAACATAGCAAATAGGAGTATTATTAAAATGCATATTAAAGTTTATGCTGGAAAAAATAAGAGATTAATTAATTATAATTCAATTATTATAAAAAAGAGTATTGATGAAATATGTAATACTGCTGATATAGTATGTCCTTTAAGTGAATTAAAAAAAGTAGAAAAACATGACAGGATAATAATAAAGGCTGTTATGTGGAATAATGATGAGAGGAATGTAACAACTACTTTAGTTGATGACATTAGTGCTGTATTAAATAATAATCAAAAGCAGATGACTATACATTCACGTTCCTATGCAAGAGATATAATAGATTCTACAGATTCAGGAAGAATTGAAGGCGGTACATTAGTAGAAGTAGTGAGAAAAATAGCACAGAAATATAATTCTAATATAGCAGTATCACATTATCCTACTGATATTGATAAATCACCAACTATAAAATCTTTTACTTGGGAAAATGAAAGTGTTTGGCAGAAACTTCTTACTATAGCAGAAAATAATGGATATGCAATAGCTTCAAATCAACAGTCTGGTTTGTATGTTTGGGATAAAAAACAATATTTATCAAGTATCCCAAATCATAGTTTAAAAGAAAATTGGAATATAAAATCTGCAGTTTTGGATAAAAAAGGATATGAACAATTTAATTGTTATAGGATAAAAGGAAATTATGGAGTTGGAGAAAAGTTTGATTATAAATGTAATACAAAAAGAGTATTTACTCTATTTTTTACAGATGAAAATATATCTCAACAAGAACTTTTAAATAGAGCTGAATCAGAATTAAAAAGAAGAAAATCAGATGAACTAAATATCAATGTGTATGGCTGGGGACTTCCTGAAAAAGAAATAGAAAAATTACAAATAAGAAATAAAAGTGAACAGGAAGTATTTTATGAACCTAATCAATTAATAAAAGTAAATATTCCTTCTTTTGGAATAGATAACTATAAAGTAATAAAAAGTGTTGAGCTTATTCTTAATAATGAAGAGTATTCATCTAATATAATTTTAGTAGACAAAGGAGCTAAAAATGAATATTAATAATTTTATTTCTTCTATATCTTCTAAAATAGCAAATATTATAACTATTTCAAAATTTATAAAAAGAAATAATGATGATACTATTCAAGTAAAATCTTCTTATGATAAAACAATAGAAAAAAAAGAATTATTTCCTTATGGATTTATTGCAAAAGCTAAAGAAGGAGAAGTAATTATTTTATCTAAAGGCGGTAATTTTGACAGCTCTCAAATATTGCCTATTTTATCGAGTGATAAAGCCCCTGAAATCAAAGAAGGAGATACATGTATATATAATGAAAAAATATCAATAATTATAAATGAGGATATGATAAAAATAGGAGGAGATGATTTCGGCGGACTTATAAAAATAGAAGAATTAAAAAAAGAATTGGAAAAAAATAATCAAATACTTCAAGCTATATTAAATATATGTCTTGGAGCTCCTATACCAGAAGCTGGAAATGGAGCAAACTCTGCTTTTCAGCTTGCTTTAAGTGCTGCTTTAGCTGGAAAAACAATTGCTAATTTTAGTAATATAGAAAATACAAAAATAGTGCATGGAGCCAATAATTGAAATGTTAGAAATAGATCTAAACAAATATAATAATATAGAATATCTTGTTTCTATGAGCATTTATTCCAATAAAAATAAATGGTGGGCAGACAATGATTTTGGAAGCGATTTATTTGCCAAAAAAGATAAATTAAGCAAAGAAACTCAAAATGAAGTAAAAAGAATAATAACTGATTCTCTTGAATGGATAGTTGAAGATGGACTTGCAAAAGATATAAAAGTTGATACTGAAATAGAAAATAAAAGCAGATTAAATTATTCTGTTTTAGTCAGAAAGCCTGATAATAATACAGAAATTATAAAAGGAGTATGGAATAATGAATGAATCTTTAGAACAATTAAAAGCAAAAATATTAAATCAATATTACAGTGAATTAAATCCGCTTGAAAATACTCCTAAATATAATTTAGTAAAAGTAATAGCAAATGTAGAAGCTGGTATTCAATATTCTCTTTTGGGTGATATAGAGTTTTTAAAAAAACAAATCTTTCCTGATACAGCAGAAAAGGATTTTTTAAGAGCTCATTGGGCTGATAGAGTACCGCCTCTATATGCTGAGGTGGCAAGCGGAAGTATTTTAATAGAAGGAATACCAGGAGTTTCAATACCAGCAGGATGTGTTTTTTCATCAAATATTGGTAATACTTATTTTAATTCTAAATCATATATAATTGAAAATGATGGAAGTATTGAAATTGAAGTGCAGGCTCAAAATGCAGGAAGCAGCTATAATTTAAAAAAAGGCTCAAAATTATCTCTTACTTCTAACTTAATTTCTAATGTAAGCAGTGAAGCGGTGGTAAAAAAAGATATAGAAGGCGGTACAGATGGAGAAACTGATGAAAACTATTTACTTAGAGTATTAAATTATGTAAAAAGCAGTTTAAATGGTAAATCAGGAGATTTTGCGGCTTGGGCTTTAAATGCTTCAAGTGAGGTATCTAAGGCTTGGGAGTTTAAAAACTTTAATATCTTTGGGGCTTTACTTATAGTAGTTCTTGGAGGTAATTCTGAAACAGGTTTCTATAAAATATCAAATATAGAAAGAATACAAACATATATAGAAAATGTTGCTCCTCCAATTATTTTTACAGTAAAAGCACTTGATTTGATTTATATTAATTTAACTATAGATTTATTACCTCTTGAAGATACTATGATAAATAGAAAATATTGTGAGAATACTATAAAAGAATATTTTTTAGAGAAAGCTAAACCTGATATGTTTATTAATACAAGTACATTAAGAGATTTAATTGTAGATGGAGTTAGTATTTCTAATGCTTCAGTAACTATAGAAGATGGTGATAAATATATTAGTCAATTACAATTTCCAGTTTTAGGAAGTATATTATGGGTTTAATAGCATCAAAAGAACAATATTTTGAAGCAGTGAAAAGTCTTTACCCTGAAGGACTATTTTTTGAAAGACAATTTGAAAATAAAGATTCTGATATATATAAACTTGTTAAAGTACAATCAGAAATTATTTATAATTTTAAAAAAGAGTTGAATAAACTTTGGCTTGAATCAAGACTTGAAACTTGTACAGAAGATACTATAGAAGATTATGAAAGAATATTATCTGGTATATTAAGACCAGATCTAACTTTAGAAGAAAGAAAAACTATTCTATTGGTACAGAATAAAAATAAATTAAATATAGATTCATTAAATACAATAATAAATAAATATTATTCATCTAATATTATAAAAATAGATGAAAAAATTAAGCCTTCTGTTTTTGGTTTTAGCAGATTTGGTAATGATAGGATTTTTAATTATAGAGCTTTCTGTATAATAATGATTTATTTAACCATAGAAGATCCTTCTAAAAAACAAGAATTAGAAAAATTCTTAGACACTATATTTATGGCTAATAAAATTATTATATATAATTATATACTTCCTAGTATAGAAGAAATAACTGTTGATTATATTAATAAAATAATAAAAAATTATATATCTGGATGTACTGTACAGAAAATAGAAAAAGATTTTGAACAAAGTTTATTCGCTCATAGTAAATTTGGAAGAACTAGAATATTTAATTATATGCATTCAAATTCTATTATTATATATGTTACATTAGCAGGAAAAAGAAAACGAGCTTTATTTGAAGATATTTTCTATACAATATTTAGTATAAACACAGATAAAACTATATTTTTTGTATATGTTATTCCAGCTGAAATAGATTTAAATGACTTAAACAAAAATATTGAAAAATATGATGCTCATATATTAAAATCTTTTAATTATTTTGAATCCAGTGAACTTGGAGATTTGAAAACTGGACAAATAAGGATATTAAATTATATAAATCATAGAACTATTATTTTTTATGTACAATTAAATAACCAAAATCAAAAAGATAATTTTGAAAGCTATATTAGATCAATTTATCCAGAAAATATAGTATTTTTTGAATATATAAATTAAGGAGTTAAATTATGTCAGGATTATATCCAGTAGATCAAGATATTAATATTTTTGGTGAAATAATAAAGTTTCCTTCTATGGGAAGCGATGGGAAGTTTACAAATGGAGATTTTACAGATCCCAAAAAACCAGCTTCTTTTATTCCTGCCGAAACTATAAATCTTATAATAGATAATTTAAATAATTTAATAAAGTATTGTGGTTTAGAACCTAATAATACAAGCGAAACACAATTAAAAGAAGCTATTGATAAATTAATTTTAAATAAATCATGTCCAATAGGATCAACATACATACAATTTGCTGAAGATGATGGAACTTTTGATGCAAGCAAATCTCCAGAAAAACTTTTTGGAGGTACTTGGCAAT
>NZ_ARQI01000052.1 GCF_000384655.1 Brachyspira innocens ATCC 29796
ACAGCTCGTAGTTATTAAATCTTCTAGCAAACTCATATAAGTTAATACCTACAATTATCTAATACTTTACATTATAACAAATTATAGCAAATTATTAAAAATATTTTTATTTAATCATTGGATATTCAGCCGCATTGATAAGGTTGAGCATTACCGTGCGGAGCTCGCAGTTATTAATTCTTCTAGTACTCTCATATAAAAATCCAATTTTATATATAAGGTGTTTGATATGTTGTACCATCAACTGTTACTTTATCTGGTATTTGAGATAATTTTATATGATTTTCTTTTATCTCTTTAGCCGAATAATTTTTATTTGTTATTTTGGAAAATTCTTTATTAATCCGAGAGTTAATTGGAAAAAGCATTTTTATTTTTTTATTAGTTTTTTCTAAAATCATTTTTATTACAGGAATATAGTCTGTATCTGAAGATATTATCACTATAGTATCAATATCCTTAATTGTAAGAGCATCATATAATATATTTATGGATAATGATACATCTGTTTCTTTTTCTTCATGTTTTTTCAATTTGATTTTTTGATTACAATGAGGACAAATGTCTGTAACAATTTTTTTACCAAATCTTCCATTAACAACCTCTATATGACAATATTTATCTAATATTTCATAAAAAGCATTATGTTTGTTTATTTTATCTTTTCTTTTATTGGCATCATCTTTATAAGCATGATATGGTATAGCTGAAAAAAACATTATTTTCTCAATATCAGTATTTTTATCAAAAAATAAAGATATTAATTTTCTGTAATTTATCCATTTATTTTTATTTGTTAATTTACTATTTTGTGATTCTATTGCAGATTTTAAACAATGATAAGAATTAAAACCATCTATATAGGCAAATACTTTTTTCATAAATAAAAAATAAACCTGCAGTATACTGCAGGTATTTCAAAATACTAATTTTGAATGTCAATACATATATTATACATATATTAATATTTTTGTCAAGTAAAATAAATTATTTTTCTATTTCCTCAATAATTTTTGCTATATCCTTACGAAGCTTATTCTCTTCTAAAACTATTTCTTCCAACTCTTTATTTAATATTTTTATATCCACTTTCTCCCTTGTGTCTTTCTGCTCTACATAAGTGGATACTGATAAATTATAGTCCTGTGATTCTATTTCTTCCTTGCTTGCTAAATAGCATTTATATTTTTTAGTTTCCCTTCCTTTGAAATAAGACAAAATATCTTCTATATTCTTATCGCTTAATTTATTATTATTAGTTGCCTTTTCATAATCTTCGCTTGCATCTATAAATAAAGTATTGCCGTCTATTTTTGATTTTGATAATACCATTATACAAGTTGCTATCTGCGTACCGTAAAATAAATTGTCCGGAAGCTGTATAATACATTCTATATAGTTATTGTCTATCAAATATTTTCTTATTTTCTGTTCTGCTCCGCCTCTATACATAATGCCCGGAAAACATACTATTGCTGCAAGTGCTGCTGTATCAAGCCAAGAAAGTGAATGCATAATAAAGGCAAAGTCTGCTTTTGATTTTGGTGCTAATATACCGGCTGGAGAATAGCGAGGGTCATTTATTAAAAGAGTATTGTCTTCGCCTTCCCATTTTATAGAGTAGGGCGGATTTGAAACTATTGCATCAAAAGGTTGATCATCTTTATGCTTAGGTTCTGTTAAAGTATCTCCATGTGCTATATCAAATTTTGAATAACCTATATCATGCAAAAACATATTTATTCTGCATAGGTTGTAGGTAGTAATATTTATTTCCTGCCCAAAATAATGTATTTTCTTTTCTTCATCTTTTAATATTTTTTTGAACTTTAAAAGTAATGAACCGCTTCCGCATGCAGGGTCGTATACCCTTCTAATTTCGCTCTTTCCTGTAACTGCAATTCTTGTAAGGAGTTCCGAAACCTCTTGAGGTGTAAAAAACTCTCCTCCGCTTTTGCCTGCACTTGATGCATACATACCCATTAAATACTCATAGGCATCACCGAATGCATCTATCGAATGGTCTTTAAAATCTCCAAGTTCTATATCAGCAATGCCGTTTATAAGTTTTTTTAATCTTTCATTTCTTTTCAATACTGTAGGACCTAATTTATTACTGTTTACATCTATATCATCAAAAAGCCCTGCAATTTTTTCTTCGCTTTTAGTTCCTTTGGCTGAGTTTTCTATATCTTTAAATATTTTCTGAAGTTTTTCATTAAGGTCATGTTTTTCTTTACCGTCTTTTTTAGCTTCTTGATTATTAGCCTCTTTTCTTATATTTTCAAAAAGTTCGCTTGGATATATAAAAAAACCTTGTTCTTCTATAGTTTCTTTTTTTACATGTTCCACATCTTCATCTTTTAAGCTTGCATAATTAAAATCTTTAAGTCCAGCATCCCATTCATTTTGATTTAAATAGTTTGCAAGATGCTCTGAAATATATCTATAAAATAGCATTCCAAGTACATACTGCTTAAAATCCCAGCCGTCAACACTTCCTCTTAAATCATCTGCTATTTTCCATATTTTGCTATGAAGCTCATCTCTCTCCATTATGCTTTTATTATCAGCCATTTATTTACTCCAAACTATATAATCTTCATTTTTTATTATAGTATGTTTTTATGATTCTTTCAACTTTCAATATATTTTATGATTTTAATATTATAATGGCTTTATTAAAAAATTATTTTTTATATAGAAAATTTACACAATATATATTATACTACAAGTACAACTTAAAATTATGTAAACTTATTAAGGAGCATATATGAAGAAATATAAACCAGAAACAAAACAAGAATTAGAAAAATTAGTATATACTGACGGAATAAAACTCTACGATGTAGATACAAGTCTTATTACTGATATGAGCGAGCTTTTTTATAAAAGTAGCAGAAAAGATTTTGAAGGCATAGAAGACTGGGACGTTTCTAATGTTGAAGATATGTCATATATGTTTGCATATATGAGTTATGATAGTTTTGAAAGCCGTTCTAAAGCTAAGTTTAATCGTAATCTTAATAATTGGAATGTATCCAAAGTTAAGCATATGAGTTTCATGTTTTATTATTGTCAGGATTTTAATCAGCCTTTAGATAAATGGGACGTTTCAAATGTTGAGGATATGTTTAGAATGTTTGATAATTGTAAAAAGTTCAATCAGCCTTTAAATACTTGGAATGTATCCAATGTAACAAATATGAGCGGTATGTTTCAGGTAGCGGAAAGTTTCAATCAGCCTTTAGACAAGTGGGACGTTTCTAATGTTACAACTATGAGGGCTATGTTTAATTATGCTAAAGCGTTTAATCAAGATATAAGCAATTGGAATGTTAGTAAAGTTGAAGATATGGGTTATATGTTTAGTATATGTGTTAATTTTAATCAGCCTCTTAATGATTGGGACGTATCTAAAGTAAAAACTATGGAAGGTATGTTTAGAAGTGCTTTTGTATTCAATCAGCCTTTAGATAAATGGAATACTTCAAAGGTTGAAAATATGAATGAGATGTTTAGTCAATGTAACAGCTTTAATCAGCCTTTAAATAGCTGGAATGTATCCAATGTAAAAACTATGGAATCTATGTTTCGCAGTACTGAAGCTTTTAATCAGCCTTTAGATAAATGGGATACAAAAAAATTAAAAACAATGTTTGGAATGTTTGACTTTGCTAAAGGTTATAATTGTTTTGATTCATTATCAAATTGGGATTTAAACAAAGTATCAGAAATGAGTAATTTATGCTTTAGTAGGTATGAAGAACTTCCGTTAAAAATCAAAGCATATCTTCAGGCATTTTATGGTTCTTATAAAGATTATTTAACTATTACAAAAGAGAATGTCAAAGAAGTATATGATTTAATATCAAAAGACACAAATAAAAAAATTTTGTCATTAAAAAAGAGATTAGAAAGCGAGTTTAGTGAAGAGCTTTCATCTGTTACGGATAATTATAATTTCAAAACTATAGAAGAAGCAGAAAAGTATGTTGAAGATAATTATAATAAAAAAGATGATAAAAAGGTGAGCTTTATAAATGATTATAAGGTTTTGATAAAAGATAAATCAAGAGAAGTTGAAAATAAAGTTTTAAAATATATATATTTAGAATATTTGCTTCTTAAAAGAGATGTAAAAAAATTAGTACAGGTTGACAATATCGTTAATTTACTTGATAAAGAATCTTTTGTAAATTTTGCTAAAAATATCTATGATGAAACAAATAAAGAAACAGCTGCTTTTATATATGCTATATACGGAGGAGATGAGGCCGTAAAAAATATATATAAAAAAGAACATGACACAAAACTTTCACTTTTAATAATTAAATTAAATATAGAAAGTAAATATGCACTTAGATTATTATATGAAATATATTCAAATACAAAAAAATCTGAAGTTCGTTATGAAGCTTATAATTTAATTGAGGAAGTGATGAAAAAAATGGATATTAGCTATAATGAGTTTCAATTAAGATATTCATCTGATTTCGGATTTAATTCTAAAGGTGAAAAAGCATTGAATAAAAATTATAAATTAATTTTGAATAGTGATTATTCTTTGAGTTTATTTGATATAAATAATAATAAAGAATTAAAAAAGATTCCTCAAAACTTTGATGAAGATTTAAAAGAAGAAGTAACAAAGTTAAGAAAAGAAATTCCTTCTTTTATGAAAGATACTTCTTTTGCTTTAGCTATTTTATTAGCAAACGGAGAGAAATACAGTTATGATATATTCAAAGATATTTTCATTAATAATGCTATGATGAATAGATTTGCTTCATCTTTAATATGGAATCTATATAACAAAGATTCTAATTTTATAACTACTTTCAGATATTCAGGTGATGGAAGTTATTCAAACTGTGAAGATGAAGAAGTAAAAATTGATGATAATACTTTTATAGGTTTGGCAAGCCCTGTAGAAATGGACGATGAGACTATAAATAAATGGAAAAAGCAGCTTGAAGATTATGAAATATCACAGCCTTTACAGCAATTAACTGTTATAAAATTAGATAAAGATAATTTGAAAAGTGAAATAGAAAAAATAGATAATTTAGAAATAGCTTATGGTACTTTCGAGGCTTTTGGGGCAAGATATGAAATGTATTCTGAATATATAGGATATGATGTTGTTAAAAGTTATTCATTAAAAACAAAGAATGGAGATACTTTTACTATAGATGCTGACGTTGATTCCAATACTGATTTTCATGACAGAGTAAAAATTGATATTTATTTTGATAATGAAAATGGTGAAGATGTGAGTAAAAGATTTATCTATACTTTATTAGTATTAATGATTTGGGATTTTAGACTTACAGATTTATTTTAACTATATTAAACATAAAACAAATATACTTTGTCGACATCTACATTTTATATAGATATTTTCTACTTTTTTGCCGCACAAAAAAGTAGCAAAAAACGCACATATTACAGCTTGATATTTTAAGAATATACATCAAACTTAGTGTAATACCCTAGTTTTATGTAAAAAGTGCAGTCTTTTTGGTTCTTTGTGTCAACAAAAGAACTGGGGGTGTGGGGGCAAAGCCACCACAAATAATAAAATTGAAAAAACTAAAATTTACAAAATATGTTTGTTTATGTATATATCAGTATTAAAATTAGGAGGAATTGATGAATAAACATAAACCAGCAACAAAAGAAGAATTAAAAAATTTAGTATTTACTGACGGTATAAAACTTAGTGATATTGATACAAGTCTTATCACAGATATGAGCGACCTTTTTAATAAAAGTGAAAGAAAAGATTTTGATGGCATAGAAGAGTGGGATACTTCTAATGTTGAGAATATGGCTTATATGTTTGCATATATGGACTACAATGTTTTGGGACAATATTCAATGACAGAGTTTAATTCTAATTTAAATAATTGGAATGTATCAAAAGTGAAAAACATGATTTATATGTTTGCTTGTTGTACATATTTTAATCAGCCTTTAAATAAATG
Source organism: Brachyspira innocens ATCC 29796 (assembly GCF_000384655.1). Classification (GTDB taxonomy): domain Bacteria; phylum Spirochaetota; class Brachyspiria; order Brachyspirales; family Brachyspiraceae; genus Brachyspira; species Brachyspira innocens. Next base: position 5,991 of record NZ_ARQI01000052.1, read on the forward strand.
GGACGTTTCAAATGTGGAAAATATGTCTGGCATGTTTTTTGGTGCTAAAAAGTTTAATCAGCCTTTAAATAATTGGAATGTATCTAAAGTGAAAGATATGAGCGATATGTTTCATAACTGTGAAGCATTTAATAGACCTTTGGACAAATGGGATGTTTCTAATGTTAAAGATATGTCTAATATGTTTAATGTGGCTTTGAAATTTAATCAGAATATAAATAATTGGAATGTATCTAATGTTGAAGATTTATCAAAGACGTTTCGTTATTGTAAAGCTTTTGATCAGCCTCTTAATGATTGGGACGTATCTAATGTGAAAAATATGCAACATATATTTTCGGACTGTGAAAATTTTAATCAGCCTTTAGATAAATGGGATACTTCTAATGTTGAAAGTATGGAATTTGCATTTAGAGCATGCGGTAAATTTAATCAGCCTTTAAATAGCTGGAATATGTCTAAAGTAACAAATATAGAGCATATGTTTGCTTTTACACACGAATTTAATCAGCCTCTTGATAAATGGGATACAAGAAATGTCATTAGTGTAATGTTGTTGTTTGCCTATGCTCACAAGTTTGATCATTATGAATCTTTAGCAAATTGGAATTTAGACAGTTTACAAGCTATAAATATAATTTGTGATGATAAGGATATGGATAAATTACCTACAAGAATTCAAGTATATAGGCAGGCATTTTTTCCTAAGGCCGATATTATAAGTATAACAAAATTTAATGTTAAAGAAATATATGAGCTTATTGCAGATGATAAAAATAAAAAAGTTGTAAGATTGAAAAAAAGACTTGAAAGTGATTTCTCATCAGAGCTTTCATTTGTTACAAATAATTATAATTTCAAAACTATAGAAAAAGCAGAAAAGTATGCTGAAAGAAATTACAATGCTAAAAAATATGATAAGAAACTTGAGTTTATAAAGGATTGTCATGTTCTAGTAAAAGATAAATCAAGAGAAGTAAATATTGCAGTTATAAAGTATATATATTCAGAATATTTGTCTTTAAAGAAAACTATTAAAAAATTAGAAAAAATTGATAATATGGTTAATTTACTTGATTTAAAATCATTTGTGAATTTTACTAAAAAGATTTATTTAAAAAATCAAGATGAAGTTATCACTGCTTTTGTTTATGCTATGTACGGAGGAGATGAAGCTTTAAAGAAAATATCAGAATTAATGTATACTATTGAATCAAAAAATCTCCTTACAATGATAAGCTTTAATATAGAAAGCAGATATGCCCAGAGTTTATTATATAAAATATATATAAATTCAACTAAAGGTGCAATTCGTAAAGAAGCAGTAGAAATGATTAATGAGTTACTTGAAAAAATGAATATAGGTTATACTGAATTTAGATTAAGATGTATGCCTAATCTTGTATTTAATTCTAAATGTGAAAAAGAGTTGAATGAAGATTATAAATTAATTGTCAATAATGATTATACTTTAACTTTATTCGATATAAAAAATAATAAAGAATTAAAAAAAGTACCTCAAAGTATTGATAAAAAATTAAAAGAAGAAATAAAAGAATTAGCTAAAGAAGTAGATAAGTTTATTAATCATAGCTCACATATTTTAAGTATTATGTTAATAAACAGCGATATATTAAGCTATGATTTGTTTAAAGAAGTTTTTATTGATAATTATTTAATGAATAAATTTACTTCTGGTTTAATATGGAACTTGTATGATAAAGATAAAAACTTTATAACAACTTTCAGATATACAAGCGATGGAACTTATACAAATTCTGAAAATGAAAAAATAAAAATTAATGCTGATAATTTTATAAGTTTGGCAAGTCCTATAGAAATGGACGATGAAACTATAGATAAATGGAGAAAACAGCTTGAAGATTGTCAATTATCACAGCCTATAAATCAATTAACAGTTATAAAATTAGATAAAGATAATTTGAAAAAAGAAATAAAAAAGATAAAAAATATAGATACAAGTTACGGATCTTTTAAGTTTTTTGCTAAAAAATATGAAATGCATACCAATGATGCATTAGAAGATAATGTAACATATACATTTACATCAAATGATGGAGATATTTTTACAATGTCTGCAAAAGTTGATGAGGATATAGAATATGATGATTTAGTAAATATTAGTATTGATTTTAAAAAAGCTAAAAATAAAAAAGAAATAAGTAAAAGATTTGTTTATACATTTTTAGTATTTATCATTTTGGATTTTAGACTTACAGATTTATTTTGATAATAAATAATTTTTAATATAATAAGTGATAAATCCAAGCAATAGACCATCACACAACAGCGAATAAGCGGGATTTAACGGGATAAAGCGGTATTTAGTGAAATGTAAAAAGAAAAAGAACCAACACATTATGCAATTAATTTAATAATTTTTATAT
>NZ_ARQI01000053.1 GCF_000384655.1 Brachyspira innocens ATCC 29796
TATCTATGATTTTTATTAATCCTAGACTTTTAAATAACTCTATATCTTTTGTTATATTTCCATCCCAAAATAAAGCTATTTCTGTACTTCTCATTTTTCTGCATAACTGCATAATAACCTCCTTATTTCTATGATGCTAATTTATCAGATTTGATTTCAAACTTCTGCATTTCTAGTTCTATAATATTTAAGTTCTTTAATCTGCTTGTAAGTCTGCCTTTGATTTCTTCAATATTATCTTTCCTTGTTTTTATATTTAAGCTATTCATTAAGTTGCTATAACTTTTATTTGATGTAAGTATCACTGTTTTTTCTAATGCTCTTATTTTATCAAATAATTTATAATAGCCTTCAGCAGCATAATGAAAACCTACGCTGTCAATATCATCTATCATAATAATATCTGCAAATTTTATATTATCTATTTTGGCATCTATACTTGATTTCAAGTCTCTGTCCTGAGCATTTTTATTGAATAAGTTTTTATGCATATCTTCAAAAATAGATGCTCTCATATACAATGCTTTAATGTTATTAATAGCATATATCTGCCATAATATTTTAAGCATTGTAGTTTTACCTGTTCCGCTTTCTCCTTCGATATACAGTGAGTTCATACTTCCTAATTCTAAATATTTTTTTATACTGCTTACTAGCTTTTGATTATTAAACCTTTCTGCAAAAATATTTAATGTCATATCATTGTCTAATTTATTAAATACATTATTGTATCTTTTTATTATTATTTCTAAGTCCTCTATTTTTCTTTCTATCTTACTTTTTTCATCACTTACACAATAACAAACAATAGGAACTAGATTCTTTTTATTAGTACCTATAACAAATCCAAACTCATCGCATTTTGTGCAGTGAGGGTCTTTGCCTTCTCTTGCCGTTTTTTTCAATTCTTCCAAATGTTTTTTATAGCTAAGAAGGCAATAACTGCTATCCGCAATTTGCAATTTTAGCATACGCTTCATGAATATTTCCTCCTTTTTCCAATTCATTTAATAAAGCATTTAATTTATCAAGTCCTCGAGGTATTGAGTATTTTTTGTTTTCTTTATCTGTTTTATTTTCTTCAAAAAAATATTTTTTAGCATCATCTATTTTTTTATCTTCTGCTTTTTGTAGATTTCCTTTCAATGCTAATCCTACTAAGTTTTGAAATTTTATACTGTCTCTTTTATTTTCTGCTAATCTTAAAAAATATTCTTTAGCAATTATTAAAGCATCATCTATATTGTCCGTAGTTCTTTTTCTATAATGCTCTAATAAATACTCTTTATATTTTGTATTTTTTCTGAAATCTAATTTAAACCCTAAAACCTCTTCATGCACATTAAAATATTTATCCCAGAATTTTTTAAAATCATCAGCTTCTTTTTTCTCTTCTTCTGTTTTTTCTTTTTTTATTAATTTTCTAGGCTGTAAAGGTTCTGTGTTTACATCTTCATTAAACAAGCTAGGCTCATCATATTTCTGTTCAACAGGTGCATCCATATTGCGTATTGCTCTGTCTTCTTCAACAAGCATCTCTATTGCTTTTTTTAATCCTGCAAAATTATATACTGTCCCTGTTCCTCTAAAAATATTATCTTTATAAATATATCTGGTTGAAAAAGTTAAGTAACCTTTTGCATACAGACTTTGTCTTTGTCTGTAATAATGCTGAGCCATCGGATTGATTTCTTTGTCTCTGATTTCTTTTTCTTTTCTCCAGCTAAGGCTCATTACAGCAATTATAAACTCAAACTCGCTTGCAGTAAGTCCTAATCTTTTTCTGTAATAAATTAATGTATTCGGTATAGAGGTAAAACCTCTATCAAGCATAGCATCGCCATACGTTGATATTAAGTATTCGCTTTTTACTTCTGGTGTTTCTGTAGTCATAGCACTGCTCCGCATAAATATTTTTTTGATTTGTTTTCAAATGATTTAAATAAATTTGTATTGTATTGATTTGTTATTTTTTTAACTGATGGATAGTTAAAAGATATGCTCAGATTTATATTAAAAAAGTTGTAAAAAAACTTTTTATTTGCTTTTATTTTCGATATTTTTAAAAATTGATTTTGTTTAAAATCTAGTATGTTTTTTACGCATACTAGATTTTTTATTGTGTCGATTTTTATTATGAACGAAGATTTTGAAACCTGTACCGCTTTCCATATTCTTTTGAAATTCGTTAAAATAATAATTTTTTTCGTTTTTTTGTAAAAAAAATCAGCAAATATTTTTAAAATTACGTATTAAATATTGAGTATAATAATAATTTTTAATAGTAAGGGTAAAAAATGTTTGATATAATCGCATCGCATCGCATCGCATCGCATCGCATCGCATCATTATATAATTTTTTTATCCTTAATAAAAAAACAATATCCCAATTTTTCATTAATTACTTAGGCTTATTATCTTATAGGCTTTTTTGCCATTGCAAAAATAAATATAAGTTAATATAAAAATTATAATCTTTTAAGGAGAAAGAAAAATGATTAAAAAGGTTTTATTAATCGCAGCAGCTTTAATACTAGCCATAAGCTGTTCAAAAAACAACCCTACAACCCCAACCAATAATGGTGATACAGGAATAGGAAATACTGGAGGAGGCAGCATTATAGAAGAAGGAACAGGCACTTCAAGTCCAACAACAATAGCAGATTTTCTAAAAAAACATGAAGGAAGGTATTATATACAATATGATAAAGCTATTAATCCACAAGAAATAATTGAAAATGGCAAAATATACGATATCTCTTCATCTGAAGAAGGTGTAGAGATAACAGGTCAAATGACTTTACTTGACAATAAACTCCAGATAGAAACAATCAATTATATAGAACCAATGAATAAAATTATTTATCTATATACTTTTGAAAATAATGGAATAACTAAATCTACAAAAGATATATATATGAAAGAACCTACATCATCCACATCTGGTTATAAACAATTAGCTAAAGTTAATGGATTAGAAAAGTATGCAGGAAGCTATTATAATTATTATTACGGAACTCAAAATTCTATGCCTGAAAAAAGTATTAATTTCATTATAGATAATAACGGATATATATATACTCAAATTCCTGAAGGGGTTCAAGTACAGATAAAAAATATAGCATTAAATGGTGATAACCTAGTTATGGAAATGAGCCAAATAATTACTGAAAATGCTCAAAGTTATACATATAATGTTGAGCTATCAATGATATTTAAAGATAGTTATATGATTGAAAATTATCAAAAACTAGATGGAGAATATCAGAATATTGATGATTTAAAAAAATCTGATTTATTAACTCCATACATTGGAACTTACAACTCTACTGACGGAAGTAATATTACTTTAATGATAACATCATATAGAGCTACGCTAATAATAGGAGGATACGGATATACTAGCGGAATATTATTAGGCAATACATTGACTACCACAATAGGTTCGGATGCAAATAATTATAAAGACTATGTCATAGTATTCAGCGATGACAAACAAACGGCTACTTATACAGATCCTGATACTCAGCAAAAAATTACATTAACTAAACAAGGTGCTTGATTGTAATTAATAAAAATTAAGCCTGTTCATAAAATATTATGAGCAGGCTTTTTTATTTAATTAAAACTTACTTACAACTTTTGTAATTACATTTTATACCAAACAATTATAAAAAATTATTTAGTGTAAATCTTTCCTCCATGACGTTCTTTTATTTTATTCACAGTTTCGCTCATCATATTAACAGACTCCATAATATCTTCAAAAGTATCTGGTTTTATTGACTGAGCCCCATCGCATAAAGCATGTTCAGGATCATTATGTACTTCTATAATCATACCATCAGCACCAGCAGCAAGAGCAGCTAAAGTAAGAGGAAGTGCCATCCAAGCCTTACCGCTGGCATGTGAAGGATCTCCTATTACAGGCAAATGGCTCATTCTTTTTATCATAGGTATAGCAGAAACATCGAAAGTATTTCTAGTATAAGTTTCAAAAGTTCTTATACCTCTTTCGCATAATACTACATTGCTGTTTCCTTTATCAAGTATATATTCTGCACTCATAAGCCATTCTTCCATAGTGTTGGCAAGTCCTCTTTTTAAAAGTATAGGTTTATTTAATTTACCTACTTCTTTTAAAAGCTCGAAGTTCTGCATGTTTCTTGCCCCAATTTGTATCATATCAACAGTATTTTCAAAATCTTCTAAATGTCTTATTGATACTATCTCGCTTACTATAGGTATGCCCACTTCTTCTTTTGCAAGTTTTAATATTTTAAGTCCGTCAAGTGCTAATCCTTGGAAAGCATAAGGCGAAGTTCTAGGTTTGAAAGCCCCTCCCCTAAGTATTGAAGCTCCTGCAGCTTTTACGCTTTTAGCAATATTAATAACCTGTTCCTCACTTTCAACTGAGCAAGGACCAGCTATTATAACAGGTTTAGCTCCTCCTATTTTTACTCCGCTTACATCAACAATAGTGTCTTCTTTTTTGAAAGCTCTGTTTGCTCTTTTGAAAGGTTCTTGTACTTTTAAAACTCTGGCAACACCGGGTAAAGTAGCCATTAATTCTCTATCAACTTTTGAAGTATCCCCTACTATACCTATAACAGTACAGTCAACCCCTACTATCTTATTAGTGCCTAGTCCCGCAGATATAAGTCTTTCTGTTATATTGTTTATATATTCTTCTTTAGCATTTGGTTTCATTACGATTATCATATTAGTCAATCTCCTAAATTTAAAATATTATATATTAGATGTTTTCAGTTTATTATCATACTGGTATTAAAAAAATTTAATTTTATATATATTGGTTTGTGAAAAAAATAGAATATACTGGCGCCTTAAACGCCAAAAAAGCTAAAGAAAAATGTAAAGCAAAAAGAATTACTTATGATATTTGAAATAATTTTACCTTTCATAGTAAAATATTATATATAAAAATTAATAAAAGTCAAGTAGAATATGTACAATTAATACATTAAAAAATAAATAATCATAAATTAAATAAATTCATTGATTTTATTGTAAAATATTATAGAATAGGTAAAAATATATCTAAAATAATTTTTTAAGGCGGTATGTTATGAAATTAAATAAATATATGGTTTCACCATCAGTACCAAAAGAATTGGAGCCACTTATAGAAATTACTAAAAACTTTTGGTGGTGCTGGAATCAAAAAGCAGTAACTTTATTAAGAACAATAGATATTGATAATTGGGATAAAAGAGATCATAATCCAATAAGAGTACTTGGAGAATCTTTGCAGGAACGCTTTGACGCTATGCTTCAGGACGATGCTGCTATGATGAGTTTAGCAGAAGTTTATGATGAGTTTAAAACATACATGAAACAGGAAACTTGGTATGATAGTTTAAGCGAAGATCAAAAAGCTCCTAATGAAAAAATAGCTTATTTTTCTTTTGAATATGGTTTGCATGAATCTTTGCCTAACTATTCAGGCGGTCTTGGTATATTATCAGGAGATCACTTAAAATCTGCTAGTGATTTGGGACTTCCTTTAGTTGCTATGGGACTATTATATAGAAAAGGTTATTTCAGACAATATTTAAATGCTGATGGCTGGCAGCAGGAATATGATATAGAAAATGATTTCTTTAACTTAGCTTTAGAAAAAGTTTTAGATAAAAACGGCGAAACTATGAAGGTGGATGTAGATTTACCAGGAAGAAAAGTTTATGCTCAAATATGGAAAGCAAATGTAGGAAGAATAGAACTTTACTATTTGGATGCTAACATAGAAGAAAACAGTGTTGAAGACAGAGATATTACAGCTCAGCTTTACGGCGGCAACTTAGAAACTAGAATACAGCAGGAAATACTTCTTGGTATAGGCGGTGTTAAGGCTTTGGATAAATTAGGAATTAAACCTACAATATACCATATGAATGAAGGACACAGTGCTTTTCTTTCTTTAGAGAGAATAAGACAATTAATGGAAAATAATCATTTAGATAAAAACACAGCAAGAGAAGTTGTATATAGCTCAAATATATTTACAACTCATACTCCTGTACCTGCTGGTAATGATATATTCCCTATAGATATGGTTCAGAAATATTTTTATGAATATGTTAAACATATAGATATGAGTATGGACGAGTTTATAAGACTTGGAAGAATCAATCCAGATGACCAAAAAGAAAGTTTCTGTATGACTGTTCTTGCTCTTAATTTATCAGCTGAAAATAACGGAGTAAGCGAACTTCATGGACATGTATCAAGAAACATGTGGAAAGATATATGGAAAGGTGTTCCAGTTAATGAACTTCCTATAGATTCTATTACTAATGGAATTCATACTTTAAGCTGGATATCTTTTGATATGCAGAACCTTCTTGACAGATATTTAGGACCTCGCTGGAGAACTAAACCTCTTGAATATGAAATATGGGAAAGAGTTCAGAAAATACCTGATGCAGAGCTTTGGAGAACTCATGAAAGAAGAAAAGAAAGACTTATTGATTTCTGCCGTGAAAGATTAAAAGCTCAGATTACAAACAGAGGATTCACCAAAAAAGAAATAGAACATGCTGAACAAATACTTTCTCCAGAAGCTTTAACAATAGGCTTTGCGAGAAGATTTGCTACATATAAAAGAGGTACTTTGCTATTTAAAGACTTAGAAAGATTAAAAAATATTATCAATAATTCTGAAAGACCAGTACAGATAATATTTGCAGGTAAAGCCCACCCGCATGATAACGGCGGTAAGGAATTAATAAGAAATATTGCTGAAATTTGCAGAAGAGAAGATTTCAGAGATCATATAGTATTTATAGAAGACTATGATATTAATGTAGCCAGATACATGGTTCAGGGTGTAGATGTATGGCTTAATAATCCTAGAAGACCTTTAGAAGCAAGCGGTACAAGCGGTATGAAAGTTCCGCCAAACGGAGGATTGAACTTCAGCGTATTAGATGGTTGGTGGGATGAGGCTTATGACGGACAAAATGGTTGGGCTATCGGTAACAGAGAAGAGTATACCGATTTGGAATATCAAGATGAAGTTGAAAGTAAAGCTCTTTATAATGTATTAGAAAATGAAATTATACCTCTATTCTATGAAAGAGGAAGAGATGATATACCTAGACAATGGGTTGCTGCTATGAAATGGAGCATGCAGACTGTTTGTCCAGTATTTTCTACTAATAGAATGGTTGCTGATTACTTTAATAAATTCTATAATAATGCAAGCAAAAGATATTTTAATATGACAGAAAATGAATTTGCTAAAGCGAAAGAGTTAAAATCTTGGAAACAGGATATATTCTCTAAATGGTCTAAAGTATCATTTGAAAATACTATATCCGAAATGCCTTCAAGAAACTTAAAAGTAGGAAGCAAATTTGAAGTAAAAACTATAGTTAATTTGGGCAATATAGCTCCTGATTCTGTAAGAGTAGAACTTTACTATGGTAAATTAAGCATGAAAGAAGATATATTAGAGCCTGTTACAGTTGAGATGAAACATTCTGCTGATTTAGGAAACGGCAGACATTCATTCTCTGGAACTTTGGAATGCATAAACAGCGGTCAAAGCGGTTATGCTATAAGAATGTATCCATATCATAAAGATTTGAGCTACAAATTTGATATGAAGTTAATAATATGGGGTTAATACTTAAAGGGTAACTTATATAAAATTGGGCTTAGACTTGAAAGTTTAAGCCCTTTTTATTACTAAAAATTAATAAAATACAATAAACAAAAATGTTTGGGAATATATATTATGATAGCTGTTTTTGTGAATATGATGGCCGTGTTAATAGGCTCTCTTGTAGGACTTATATTTAAAAATAAACTCTCAAAAAAATATGAATCTCCTGTATTTATAGCTGCAGGTATAATATCGCTTACTATAGGTATAAGTATGGCAATAACTACAAAGCATATATTAATATTTGCCATATCAATAATGCTTGGAGGAATTACAGGTACATTTTTTAAAATAGAAGAAAAGATTGAATATTTCGGAGAGTTTTTAAAAAATAAATTCACACTCAAAGAAAATTCAGGCAATTTTGCTTTAGGTTTTTTAACTTCATCAATACTTTTCTGCTCTGGTTCTATGTCAATATTAGGGTCATTTCAGGCAGGCACGCAGGGAGTATATGACTTGATATTTACGAAAAGTGTTATAGACGGATTTGTTGCTATATTTATGTCTACTGTTTATGGAGTGGGAGTAACATTTTCTATCATAAGCATTTTCATTTATCAAGGAACTTTAACTATACTTTCATCATTCTTAGAGCCTTATGTATCTGAAACTATGCTTATAGAAGTTTCAGCAGTTGGAGGAGCTACGGTTATGATGATAGGAATAAATTTATTAAAAATGGCTAAAATAAAAACTGGAGATTTTCTTCCAGCTTTAGTTTTTGCTGTGTTACTAGTACTACTTATACCATATGTGAATTTTTTATAAAAAACTTGTAAAATTAGTAAAAATGTATTATACTAATAAAGGTATGTTCTTTGACATATTTGAGTATAAAGAGTATAATTTTTGTAAAGTTCATAATATATTTTTTATGTTTTTATAGATCGACGACTGTAAAGTTAATTTACATGTTGATTTGTTAATTTCATATAAATGCTAAAAAGATATATATGAAGAAAGATAATAAAAATTAAGTGTTTGTCAATAGATATTACATAAAATTTACGTTATATTTACAGATTGATG
>NZ_ARQI01000054.1 GCF_000384655.1 Brachyspira innocens ATCC 29796
TCTAGCAAACTCATATAAGTTAATACCTACAATTATCTAATACTTTACATTATAACAAATTATAGCAAATTATCAAAATATTTTTATTTAATCATTGGATATTCAGCCGCATGTACATTGTACTATTGATAAGTTTGAGCATTACCGTGCGGGAAGGTGCTACAGCTCGTAGTTATTAAATCTTTTAGCAAACTCATAACTTTACTTTTAAATCCTACCGCCAAATATTATAATAAATTATAGCAAATTATCAAAAATATTTTTATTTAATCATTGGATATTCAGCCGTATGTACATTGTACTATTGATAAGTTTGAGCATTACCGTGCGGGAAGGTGCTACAGCTCGTAGTCGGGAAGGTGATGCGGCTCATTGGATTAAAATTAACTCTGTTTAAAGTTTGACAAAACTTTAATTTTAATAGATAATATACTGTCAATAATAATTTTGTTATTTTCATTATCCAAATTTAAGAAGGTATTTTTATGTTTTCTTATGTTGTTAGAAGATTATTAGTTTCGCTTTTAACTCTTTTTGTTATAGTAACAATAACATTCTTTTTGATGCACACAGTACCGGGGGGACCTTTCGTAGGAGAAAAGCCTCTAAGCAAAGTTGCCCTTGAAAACTTAAATAAGAAATACGGACTAGATAAACCTAAAATAGTACAGTATGGTAATTATCTTAAAAATGCTTTAAGAGGAGATTTAGGTACTTCTCTTACAAAAATAGGGCAGTCTGTTTCTGGCACTATTATAAGAGCTTTTCCAGTATCATTTAGGCTTGGAATATTCAGTATGTTTATTTCTACTACTATAGGGGTATTGTTTGGAATAGTTGCTGCATTAAGACATGGTAAATTTGTAGACAGGGCGGTAATGGTTGCTGCTACTTTGGGTATAGCAGTTCCTAGTTTTGTAGTTGCTACAGTTTCTATTATTGTATTTTCTGTAAAGCTGAAACTTCTTCCAGCATACGGATTTGATTCTTTTGCTCAGTATATAATGCCGGGTTTTGCTTTGTCTTTCAGCTCTCTTAGTTTTATGGCTAGGCTTATGAGAAGTTCTATGCTTGATGTTATTCATCAGGATTATATAAAAACAGCAAGGGCTAAAGGTATATCAAGAAGCATAATAATATTTAAGCATGCTTTAAGAAATGCTATTATACCAATAGTTACCTATATAGGACCTCTTGCTGCTGCAATTTTAACTGGTTCATTTGTAGTAGAGAAAATATTTAATATACCCGGACTTGGAAGATACTTTGTTGAAAGCATAACACAAAGAGATTATCCTACAATATTGGGTGTTACAATATTTTACGGAGCTTTTTTAATAGCTATGAATTTCTTGGTTGACTTATCATATGGTATTATAGACCCTAGAATAAAAATACAGGATTAAATATAAGGGGATTGCAATGGAAGAGAGTTTGGATAAATCATTATTTGTTAAAGCTACCGATGAAGAAAAGGCTTCAGCTGAAGTAAAAAGAGAGAGTGTAACATATTGGCAGGACGCATATAGAAGATTTAAGAAAAATAGAGTTGCTTTAGTATCTATTATAGTTATTGGTATTATAGCAGTTCTTTCTATTATTATACCTATAGTTTCAGAATATGGATATGCTCAGATAAATAGAGGAGTAGAAAACAGCCTTCCTACTTTTGAGCACCCATTCGGTACTGATACTTTGGGAAGAGATTTGCTTGTAAGATGTATGATAGGAGCTAGAATTTCGCTTTTAATCGGTATAGTATCAGCCACTTTAGTTGTTATAATAGGTATAGTTTATGGTTCTATATCAGGATATTTTGGCGGTATTACAGACAGCATTATGATGCGTATAGTAGATATAATAAGTGCTGTTCCTACACTTTTGGTAGTTGTATTATTATCAGTTGTACTCAAAGCCCCTATGGATAAGTTATTTTTGCAAAATGAATCATTAAGAGGTATAGGACTTTTAGGTCCAGGACTTTTCAGTATATTTATAGTTATATCTCTGCTTTATTGGACTAATATGGCAAGAATGACAAGAGGTCAGATTTTGGCATTAAAGGGTCAGGAGTTTGTAACGGCCGCCAGAGCTTTGGGTACTCCTCACAGCAGAATAATTTTTAAGCATTTAATACCTAATGCTATGGGAGCTATAATAGTATCTGCTATGGTTCAAATACCTAATGCTATATTTGTTGAGGCTTTTTTAAGTTTCTTAGGTTTAGGAGTTAGTGCTCCTATGGTTTCGCTTGGATCTCTTACTTCTAATGCTGTAAGCGGTGTTTATTCTTATCCTTATCAGCTTCTTTTTCCTGCTGCTTTGATAAGTATTATAATACTTTGCTTTAATTTGGTAGGTGACGGATTAAGAGATGCATTAGACCCTAGAATGAAGAACAGATAAGAAAGTTTATAAAGGCGGTTACAATGGAGAATAATCATTTATTGGAAATAAAAAATTTAAGCGTATCTTTTTTTACTCCTCTTGGAGAGGTTAAGGCTGTTAATAATATTTCTTATAATTTGGATAAATCTAAAGTTTTGGGTATAGTAGGGGAGTCTGGAAGCGGCAAGAGTGTATCAGCTTATTCTATTATGGGACTTATTGATGAACCAGGTAAAATTATTAATGGGGAGATACTTTTTGAAGGCAGAGATTTAATAAAACTTTCAGAACATGAGAAGAAAAAAATCAGAGGCGACTCAATCTCTATGATATTTCAAGACCCCATGACTTGTCTTAATCCAGTATACACTATAGGAAACCAATTAATGGAAGCCTTGACTACGCATCAGAAAATAAGCAAAACAGATGCAGTAGAGAAAATAGTTGAACTTCTTACATTGGTTGGTATTAATGAGCCTAGAAGAAGAATAAAACAATATCCTCATGAACTTTCTGGCGGTATGCGTCAGCGTATAATGATAGCTATGGCTTTGGCAGGAGACCCTAAAATACTTATAGCCGATGAGCCTACTACTGCACTTGACGTTACTATACAGGCACAGATACTTGAACTTATAAAGGATATACAGAAAAAAATACAAATGGCTGTTATACTTATTACTCATGACTTTGGAATTGTAGCAGATATGGCAGATGATATTATAGTAATGTATGGAGGAGGCATAGTAGAACGCGGAACTGTTTATGATATATTTGAGCGTCCTAAACACCCTTATACTTTAGGGCTTTTGAAATCACTTCCTCGTATTGATATAAAGCAGGACAGGCTTATTCCTATAGAAGGAACACCTATTGACCTTTTAAATATGAAGTCTGGCTGCCCATTCAGTACCAGATGTGAAGAATGTATGAAGGTATGTATTGATAATAAACCTCCTATAACAGAGTTTGAGAAAGGTCATTTTTCAGCCTGCTGGCTTCATCAAATGCCTAAATAATCTTTAATTATAGTAAGTAAATAATATGAGCAATAAAAGAGAGTTTTTATGAAACCTTTAATAGAAATACAAGATTTGAAACAACATTTTAAAATCAAAGGCGGATTCTTCGGAAGAAGTATACAAACAGTAAAGGCTGTTGACGGGGTATCTTTTACTATAAATAAAGGTGAAACTTTTGGGCTGGTTGGCGAGTCTGGAAGCGGAAAAACTACTTTGGGAAGAACTTTACTTCATCTATACAAACCTACAAGCGGAAAGATATTTTTTGACGGAGAAGAGGTTAATAATGAAAACTACCGTAGTTATGCTAAAAAGATGCAGATAATTTTCCAAGACCCTTATGCCTCTCTTAATCCTCGTATGACTGTTGAAGATATAATAGGTGAAGCTCTTGATGTACATAAACTCTATTCTGCAAAAAATGAAAGAAGAGAAAAAGTTATTAATCTTCTTAAACTTGTAGGTCTTAATGCAGAGCAGGCACAGAGATATCCTCATGAGTTTTCTGGAGGACAGAGACAGCGTATAGGTATAGCGAGAGCTTTGGCGGTTAATCCAGAGTTTATAGTATGCGATGAGCCTGTGTCAGCATTAGATGTATCAATACAGGCACAGATTATAAATATGCTTTATGATATGCAGCATGATATGGGGCTTACTTATCTTTTTATAGCTCATGATTTAGCTGTTGTGCGTCAGATATCAAAAAGAATAGGTGTTATGTATTTGGGCAATATTGTAGAGCTTACAGACAGCGAATCATTATACACAAAATCTTTACACCCTTACACACAGTCATTGATTTCAGCAATACCAATATCTGAGCCTTCAGTAGCAAAGACAAAAAAACGTATAATACTTTCTGGTGAAATACCTTCTCCAATCAATCCTCCTTCAGGCTGCAAGTTCAGAACTAGATGCCCTAAAGCCGAGGCTGTTTGTGCTGAAAAAGTGCCAGAGTTTAGAGAAGTAGAAAGCGGGCATTATTGTGCCTGTCATTTAGTGTAAATGAATATTATTTGTTTTATAATTAACTTTTTGTTTTATATATTGATTTTAGCCCAAATCGTTTTATGGGATAATGTACATAATATCTTGAGTAATGTAAATATTGGTATAGTTTTATATTTATTAAAATATATGTATTTATCAATGTAAATAGAACTTTTACTAAGGCATTTAAAAAAGTTTATAAAATCATTAAATATATATTTATTTTTATATTAGTTGCAATTTATACTACAATAGATACTCATTATAAATTATAATAAAGTTTCTATAAACTGTCTTGCTGCTCTTGGGCTTCTTCCAGCACTTCTTATAGCATAACTTTCTGCTTGTTTTATAAGCTCTTCTTTATCCATTTTTATATTATTTTCTTTGGCATAAGAAAGTACAATATCTACAAATAAATCTTTATCTGGTCTTTGATAAGTGATAATAATACCAAAACGGTTAGTTAAACTCATTATCTGCTGAATAGTATCTTCTATATGTATATCATCGCCTTGTCTGTCATTAAAATTTTCTTTTATTAAATGTCTGTAATTGGAAGTAACATAAACTACTACATTATTTGGAAAAGAGTTTACGCCCCCTTCAAGTACAGCTTTCAAATAGGAAAATGTATCATCATTAGAAGAGAAAGTTAAATCATCTATAAATATTATGAATTTAAGAGGACTTACGCTTAGCATTTCTATTATATCTGTAATGAATGATAACTGACTTTTTTTAACTTCTATAAGCCTTAATCCTTCATTTTTGAACATATTAGCTATTGCCTTTATAGTGCTGCTTTTACCAGTTCCTGCATCTCCGTAAAGAAGTATATTATTAGCTCTTTTTCCTTCTAATAGGCTTTTGGTATTTGTTATAACTTTGTTTCTTTCTCTCTCATATCCGTATAGTTGTTTAATATCCTGCATATCCTGATGCTTGGCTGGTATTATATTTTTTTTATCATCAAGTGTGAACATGTTGTTATTATAAAATATTCCATATCCTTTTTTATTTATATCATTTATATGATTTGCGTATATATTATAAAAATCTATTTTCTTATTTTCTAGTTTTGATACAGAATATTCTTTTGAAAATAAAGTATTAAAATCAAATAATGATAATAATTCAAAAAAATTAAGCTCATTTTTTAGTGCATTTTTTAAGGCATCATTTATATTTTCATTTCTTATATATTTATTTATATATATATTATCGTCATGAAATATTTGTTCTAATATATAATCGCCTATTGTATCATTATATTTGAAAAGTTCGTATAAAAAATCGGAATAATAATCCGCCACTTTTATTTTGTCATTATCATTATAAATTTCTAAAAATTTTAATAATTTTTTTATCACTTTTGTTTTGATAATATTTCTGAATATTACTATATTAGAGAAACCGATTCTAATTTGTGTTATTTTATTATCCATTTATCATTATTCCATAATTATTTTTTATAGCAATATATTTTAAGTTTATTATAAATAATATTCAAGCACTTTTTATGTAATTTTTTTTTAATTTTGTGTATAAAATGTAATTTTTTTGTTATATTTAACATGTAATGTATAATTTAAAAGGAAAATATGTAATTTATTTTAAATAAATAGTTATGTAATTCCGAAATCATTATAAAAATAAAAACTTTACTGGGGATATTTTATTATGAAGATAAGGACTCGATTTATTATATTTGGTGTATATACTTTTGTTGTTACTATATTATTGATATATCTTCAGATAAGAATAGTAAGAAGTGTAACAGAATATAGCCGTATTTATCAGCATACTATAAAATCTTCTGCTATAGCAAGGCAGTATCAGCAAAATTCAGCATTTTTAACTCAGTTTGTAAGAAGTTATGTGGCTACAGGAGATGCTAAATATGAACAGGCTTATAATGACTGTATAGCTATATCAGGTGGTACAAAACCAACTCCAATAAATTATGACAGAGGTATGTATTGGTCTATTTATTTGGGCAGCGGTAAAAAGCCTTCTTATGACGGAGAAACTAAATCATATTCAAATGTTATGAAAGATTTGAATTTCTCTAAAGAAATGTTTGATTATTTAACTTTGTCAAAAAGCCGTTCAGAAGAATTGGTAAAATTAGAAGTTCAGGCTATGGAAATAATAAAAAATATACCTAGAAATCCAGATGGAAGTATACCTGAAGAATATAAGGCAAGACAATTAGAAGCTATAGAGCTTGTTAATGGTAAATCATATGAAGAAAGTGTTTCTCAAATAATGACGCCTATTAATCAGTTTTTTGATAAACTTGATTCTGATAATAATTTGAATCTTCAAAATGCAGCAGGAGAAGTTAAAAGAGATACTATATTATTTTTCATATTTTTATTTATAGTAGGATTTTCTGTTGTAATTTTCTTGGCTTCATTAGGAAGGAAAGTAGGAAAGAATTTGAGATTATGTGTTAGTTTGGCTTCAGAAATATCTCATGGTAATTTAACTGTAAAAATAGATCCGAGCAAATACAGGGGACATAGCGAATTTGATTCACTTCTAAGTAGTTTTGATGAAATGGTATCACGTTTAAGAGAAATTATTACAAGAGTTTTAGAAAGTTCAAGAGAGATTTCAGAGGCAGCTACAGAAATAGCTCAGGGTAATACTGATTTATCAAGCAGAACAGAAACTCAGGCTTCTCATTTGGAAGAGACAGCTTCATCTATGGAACAAATTGCATCTACAATAAAATCATCTGCGGATAATTCTTTAAGAGGTAATCAGATGATGCAGGATTCTGAAAAATCAGTTCAGGAGGCTGGAGAAATAATTGAAGCTACAACTAATAATATAGAACTTGTTTTTGAAGCAAGTAATAAAATTACAGATATAACTAAAATAATAGAAAATATAGCTTTTCAAACTAATATATTAGCTCTTAATGCTGCTGTAGAGGCTGCACGTGCGGGTGAACAGGGTAAGGGGTTTGCTGTAGTAGCAAGTGAAGTAAGAAACTTGGCACAAACAAGTCAGTCTTCTGTTAAAGATATTACTTCTTTAATTGCTGATTCTAATGATAAAATTAGAATAGCTACTGAAACAGCTAGAAAATCTAAAGAAATATTTATGGATATAGAACAGAAAATAGAGGATACTTCAAAAATTATGCAAGACATCAGTGCTATGGCAGTAGAACAGCAGGCTGGTGTAGATCAGGTAAATATGGCAGTTTCACAAATGGATCAGTCTACTCAGCAGAATGCTACTTTGGTAGAACAGGCTACAGCTTCTTCTGAAGCTTTAATGGGACAGGCTAAAGAATTAGTTGATTTGATGCATTTCTTTAAAGTTTGATATTTATAAAATAAAAAATATTTATGCAAAAAATAATAGCTATATAAAAAATTATATAGCTATTATTTTTTTATTGCTGCTTTTTATATATTGTAATTTTTAATTTTTTCTATCCAGTTATTATATTCTTCATCAGATATCTCATCTAATATTTTAACATATGGTTTTAATTTTTGATGAGGTTTTGAAAAATAACTCATATTCCATTTTATAGGTTTTTTCCACATTCCATCGCTGTCCATAATAATAATATGCATTCCGTCTATATCGGGTATCTCTTCAGGAGACATATCCCCATACAACATAGTATTTAAATCAAGCTCTCCGTTTTCATCTTCTATTTTGTAGCTGCCGTCTTTTTGCATAGCGTATATTGTATAGTACTGCATATGTGCCTGAGATTCTGTCATTTCTTTGGCATAAGAAGTACCAGATGCTATATTATAAACATTTTCATCAAATTCATAATTATCAATTCCATATCTTTTTAATAGTTCTTTTTTGTATAACTCACTTTCTAATAATGTTATAAGATAGTATGCATTACTCATATCAGATGCTTCTATAAAAAAACCTCTTTGAGTTTTTGGAGCTAATACTAAAATTTTGGTATTACAGCATGCCTCTGCTGAAACATGAATATATGATAATGATTGAATATAAGTTTCTAAATATTCTATATGATCCATTAAATCTAAAGATATAAAATATTTTCTTAAATCCTGATTTGAACAAAGCACTGTCATAAGAGGAGCAATCATCATATCTATCCCGATAAATGCCTCTAATGATTTATAATCAGTTTTATACATAACTTCAATATTAACATTTGCAATATCTTCATCAGTAAGTTCATCTTCATCTACATTGTAAAGCTGAGATACATTATCAATAAATTGGCATGCCTGTTCTATATTTTTAGAGAATAAGCTAATAATATTTTTACCCATTTCTTCATCAGCGATTTCTGTATGGAATATAGCATGTCCTACAAAGTTGGCAGCATAATATGATTTTAATATATCCATATTATTAAATTCTTTAGATATTTCTCTGCATATTTCTAATTCTTTTTCCTCATTATCTTTTATATATTCTTTTAATTTTAGAAAACTATCATTTTGAGATATAAGCTTTTTATTTATAACCTCCTCAATGTTAGCCTTTTTCTTTGCATACTCAATATATTCTTTAACTATACTTTCCATAAATATAATCTCCTAACATAAAGTTATATTTATTATACTTAAAAATTTTTATTCTGTCAAAGTTTAATTGATATTAAAAAAATATAAATCATTATTTAGTCCCCCGCATCTAATTCTTGATGTTAAGAATTAGACGAGTGGGAATTGATTTTAAAAACTCGTTTCGGTAAGAGAGTCGGCGATTTAATTGTCGAGTTTTCGTCCCCCTACGAGCCGTTAGGCGAAGTGCCTACTTGGGTTGGGGGAATTGATTTTAAAAAC
>NZ_ARQI01000055.1 GCF_000384655.1 Brachyspira innocens ATCC 29796
TAATGGAAGAAGTGCAGAAAAAATATAATAATTTTGTTAAAAGTAGATTAATGATGATGGAATATGAGAAAAAAGAAGCATATTTATATGGAAATCAAATAATGCTTGATGAGGAGAGAAGATTGGGAATAGAAGAAGGAATAAAAATGGGTAGAGAAGAGGGCAGAGAAGAAGGTAGAGAAGAAGGTAGAGAAGAAGGTAGAGAAGAAGGTAGAGAAGAAGGTAGAGAAGAAGGTAGAGAAGAAGGAGAAAAAAATAAAGCCATATCTATAGCAAAAAGTTTAAAAAAATCAGGTTTGGATGCAAAATTTATAAGTGATAATACAGGATTGAGCATAGATGAAATAGAAAATTTATAGAATGATAACTTTATATTTTAATTTTTTATGTTGTGGAAATTAGAAATATATAATATTAATAAGAGGAAACATGATGAATATAATTGAAGAAATAAATCAACTGCATGAAAATGATGAACATGAAAAGATTATTGAGATTATAACTGCAATCTCAAATGAAGAAAGAGGCAGTGAACTTTTTAGTCTTCTTGCAAGAGCTTATAATAATATTGGAAAATATGATGAAGCATTAGATAATTTAATGTATATAAGAGAAGAAGGCATTGATGATGCTTTATGGAATTATAGGGTAGGATATGCTTATTATTATAAAGGAGATAAAGAAAAAGCAGAAAATTATTTTAAAAAGGCTTATGATTTGAATAATGAAGATATTGATGCTTATAATTTTTATATGCTTTGCTTAGAAGACAGAGATGATGGAATAAATTTTGAAGAGAGAGTTAATAGATTTTGGAAATGGTTTGAAGAAAATGAGAAAGTTATATCAGATTTTATAGATAAAAAATCTGATATGTCATCAGATGAAATAATTGAATTTGTTTCTGATGGTGTAGCTTTAATATCTAACAATTTACAGTTTAGTTTTGGCGGTGATTATGAGTTTACATTTACTGTAGAAGGCAAGGAATATTTATTTTATCTTACTCCTAAAGTAGTGGCTGCTATGCCTAAGAAATTAAAAAGCAAATGGAAATTTTCTCCTTATATGCCAAAGCAAGATATAACTAATTCTAATTTCAAAATGTATAATAAAGATTTAAGCTTTAAAGAAATTTTAGTATACGCTGAATATGATGATAATACTAATTTCTTTAATTTGAAATTCTATAATAAAAAATTAAATGAATTAGAAGAAGATTATGCATATAATGCTTTTTATATAATGCTTGAGCATGCAATAGGTGAGAATATATTAAAATTATATTTATTAGGAAATGTTGAAAAAAGTGATAAAAAACTTGATAACATGATAGAGCTTCCAAAACTTTATGACTTTATAACAGATACTTTAAAAAGTAAAAATAAAGATATTATTGTAGATCCTATTAATAGATATACAGTTTATGAGTGTAAACCTACAGACAATTTCTTTAGAGAAGATATATTCATTGGAAATACTTGTTATATGGAGCTTATTAGTGATTATGCTAATTATAATATAGATGCGGTTGTTAATATTTCTAAAATGGGGGCAAGAGCTGTATATTTAGCCTATGTATTTACAGATAATAAAGATAATAATTTTGAAGATGAAGATATAAATAAAAAACTCCTTGATGAAAGAAATAAAATTACAGATGAACTTGAAAGTATTATGGGTGAAAAGGGAAGCGGTAAAGAAATAGGTATAGTATTGGGTAATGCATTTGGCGTAATTGGCGGATATATAGATTTGCTTTTATACAATCAAGATGAGTTTATAAAGAGAGCTCAAGATGTATTAAAGAATTATAATTATAAATTTAGACTTCTCAAGTTCAGACAGTATTCAGATATTATAAAAACTTTTAATGAAAATGTCTAATATTTAAAATGTGAAAAATTAATGCAGTTGGCTATGTTTAATACTAACTGCATTTTTTATTTATCTATAAGTATAATTAATAAATCTATATCATTTAAAAATATATTTCTAATACTTAATTTAATGCTTTACTGAAAGTTAGTTTCTTACTTTTTGGTTCGTACTTGTTTTTTATGATGAAGTTATTATAATTTTAAATATTTTTAATAAGGAGTATTTCATGGAAAAAATAAATTTACCTAAAGCCTCAAAAATTACTTCTCCAAATCCTGTGGCAATAGTATGTACTCAAAAACCTGACGGCAGTACAAATCTAGCAACCGTATCTTGGTATACTTATCTATCTTACAATCCAAATATGATAGCTTATGCAATGGCTAAATCTTCTTACAGCGGTGAATTAGTTAGAGAAAATAAAAAAGTTGTAATTACAATTCCAAGCGATAATATTAAAGAAATAGTTATGAAATGCGGCATGCATAGCGGAAGAGATACTAATAAAATATCAAAATTTGAAATAGAAATGCAGGATATTCCTACAAGCAATATAAAAGTTCCTCTTCATAGTGCCGCTGCAATACAATGCAAATTAAAAGAGTATATTGAAACAGGAGATCATTATTTATATATATGCGATGTTGAGGAAGTATATGCTGATGATAAAGAAAGGGCTGTATTTTCTTGGGAGGGTTACAGTAAAATAGCATCAGCTAAAGAGGCATAATTTTTTGATATTTGATGAGTTATATTTAGATTGTTTTGGAACTATTTTAAAAAAACATAATGCTGTCAGTAATTTTTATACTAACAGCATTATCAAAAAACTATAAAGTATTAAACTAAACCGTAAGGTATCATTATATCAGCTACTTTAACAAAACCAGCTATATTAGCACCTTTCAAATAGTCACCTTTACAGCCGTATTCTTCAGCAGTTTGATAACAAGTATTATGAATATTAGTCATAATATTTTTAAGTTTGTTATCAGTATAATCAAAATCCCATTTATCCATAGAAGCATTTTGCTGCATTTCCAAAGCAGAAGTAGCAACTCCTCCTGCATTTGTAGCTTTTCCAGGTGCGAATAATACGCCAGCTTTTTGGAATATTTCAACAGCTTCAGGAGTAGCAGGCATGTTAGCTCCTTCAGTAACAGAGATACATCCGTTTTTAACTAATGTTTCAGCACTTTTAGCATTAAGTTCATTTTGAGTAGCACAAGGCATAGCAATGTCGCAGGCAATATCCCAAATATTTCCGTTTTCTATATATTTAGCTGAAGAATGTGCAGAAGCATATTCTTTAATTCTTTTTCTTTCTACTTCTTTTAAGCGTTTAACAGTATCTAAATTAATACCATTTTCATCATAAATAACCCCGTTAGAGTCAGAACAAGCAACAACTTTAGCACCTAATTGAGCAGCTTTCTGCATAGCATATATAGCAACGTTACCAGAACCAGAAACAACTACTTTTTTACCTTCAAAACCATTTTTGCCATTAGTTTTAAGCATAAGGTCAGTAAAATATACAAGTCCGTAACCAGTAGCTTCAGTACGTACCAAAGATCCGCCGTATCCTAAACCTTTACCTGTTAATACACCTGGTTCAAATCTATTTTTAAGTCTTTTATACTGTCCGAATAAATAACCTATTTCTCTTCCGCCAACTCCTATATCTCCAGCAGGTACATCAATATCATAACCTATATGTCTGTGAAGCTCTGTCATAAAGCTTTGGCAGAAACGCATAACTTCATTATCGCTTTTTCCTTTAGGGTCAAAGTCAGAACCGCCTTTACCGCCGCCTATAGGTAATCCTGTAAGAGCATTTTTAAATATCTGTTCAAAACTTAAAAATTTAATAATACCTAAATAAACAGATGGGTGAAAACGAAGTCCGCCTTTGTAAGGTCCTATTACACTTGAAAACTGTACACGGAATCCTCTATTTACATGTATTTCGCCTTTATCGTCCATCCAAGGAACTCTGAACATTATTTGTCTTTCAGGTTCGCACATTCTCTCAATTATTTTTTGTTCAACATAATGAGGTTTTTTCTTTAATACAACTTCCAAAGTACTTAATACTTCTTTTACCGCTTGGTGAAATTCTGCTTCTCCAGGATTTCTTTTTACTATTTTGTTATAAATAGCTTCTAATTGTTCATTCATAGTTAATCCCCCTATTATTAATTTTTATTTGCTGAAAAATATTATACACTAAACAGTATTATTGTCAATAGTAATGTTATCGGTTTTTTATTAAATTGATATTTTTTTTTATAAATTTATAATTTTTATATAAAAAATTGAAAAATAGTTTAGAATACTTTATTTTATAAAAAAATTAAGGATATATTATTATGACTAGAGAAAAATATAAACCAGAAACAAAAGAAGAATTAATAGATTTAATAGAGAAAAAAGTAAAATTTAATAAAATAGATACAAGTCTTATAACTGACATGTCTGGAATTTTTGAGAATTCTATATTAAGAAATTTCAGCGGTATTGAAACTTGGGATACATCTAAAGTAGAAAACATGATAAGTATGTTTGAAGGGGCTCAAAGTTTTAATCATGATATATCTTGCTGGGATGTGTCTAAAGTAAAAAATATGAAAAGTATGTTTTGCCGTGCTTTAAAATTTAATCAGCCTTTAAATAACTGGGACGTTTCTAATGTTACGAATATGGAAAACATGTTTAGGCTTACGAAAGTCTTTAATCAGCCTTTGAATAATTGGAATGTTAGTAAAGTAAAAAATATTGATGGTATGTTTTGGGCGGCAGAAAGTTTTAATCAGAATTTAGATTCTTGGGTATTATCAAAAAATGCAAAGATGTATATGGCTTTTTACTGTTCAGCTATGAATGATAATACACCTATTTGGTATAAAAATTAGAATTGATTTATGATAGATTTAAGTTTATAAATTATAATATTAGTAATAATTATTGACTTAATAGTAATTACTTAATATACTAAAATAAAAAATATCAATGATGCAGGGTTAATTAAAAATGGATTATAAAAAACTAAATGATATTATTATTTCTATGAGAAGAGATTTGCATAAAATACCCGAAGTTGGTACAGAACTTCCTCAAACAAAAAACTATGTTATAAATAAATTAAAAGAATTAGGACTTTCTTATAAAGAGTCTTCAATCGACAGCGGGCTTGTATGTGATATAGGAAATAATGATGATAATAAAAACATAAAAAATATAGCAGCAATTAGGGCAGATATGGACGCTTTGCCTATAGAATAGGAAACAGGATTTGATTATGCTTCTAAAAACGGTAATATGCATGCATGCGGACATGATGCCCATACGGCATGTCTGCTTGGTGCTGCTTATTATTTAAGTGAAAATAAATCAAGAATAAAAGGCACTGTAAGATTAGTTTTTCAGGCAGCAGAAGAATTAGCAGTGGGGGCTAATAATATGCTTAATTCTGGTTTGCTTGACGGAGTTAATGCTATAGTTGGTACTCATATAGGAACTTTGGCTTCTAATGTTCCTAGCGGTGAGTTTGTATTAAAAGAAGGTGCTTTAATGGCTTCCAATGATAGAATATTTATAAAGGTTATAGGAAAAGGCTCACATGGTGCTTATCCTCATCTTTCTGTTGATCCTATATTAACAGCAAGCCAGATAATACAGGCAATCTATAATATTAAAAGCAGAGAGATACTTGCAACTGATCCAGTAATAATTTCTATATGTATGGTTCATGCTGGAAGTCAGTATAATATAATACCGTCTGAAGTTAATATCGAAGGAACTTTTAGAACATTTAGTGAAGATACTAGAGTTTTTATAACTGATAGAATAAAAGAAGTAGCTAATTCTATTGCTAGTGCTAATAGGGCAGAAGCTGAAGTTATAATAAAAAGGCGTGGTGCTCCTGTTATCAATAATGCTGATATATACAAAGAGCTTGATGAAGTATGCAGTAGTCTCAACTTTAAAAAGGCTTCTCATTATGAGCTTTCTATGGCAGGTGAGGATTTTGCTGATTATTTAGATAAAATTAAAGGAGCTTTTATATTATTTTCTACAGCTACAGAAAAAAATATAGCTCATCATAACAGCAAATTTGAAATAGATGAATCAAAATTGTATCAGCCTTCTGTACTTATGAGCGAATGGGCTATTAAACATTTAGAATTAAACAGTTAATAAAATATAATAAAAATTATACTTTTTATATTTTTTTAATATGAAAAGTATAATATGCTTAATAAAGTATTTAGAATATATTATATTAAACCTGAATATTTTTCAAAGAAACATTGAAGCTTTTCTATAACAATTTGTTTTTTCTCAATTTTATTTCCATGCTTGCTGAATCTTGATATTGGCGGAAGTATTTTATCAATATCAGTTCCTGAAGTTATTATTTCTCCATATTCAAAACAGCTTTTTATAAAATTATTTGTTTCTTCTTCTTTTAAATTTTCTTCTTTAATTATTTCTATTAAATCTTTTTCTTTTTCTTTTCTTACATATTTGTAGAATTCTTCTTGAATATCTGTTTCATCAGTATTCATTTGATTAATGAAATTTTCAATTAATTCTCTTTTACTTCTTAATTCAATACCAGCATTAATTAATTTTCTAACATATTCTATTATAGTAGCCTTATCTTTATTTTCATTTTTGTATTTTGACACTATCATAAGTATATAATCAATATTTACTTCAATTTGTTTGATAAGTTCTACTTCAAATACTACATCATCTTTAATATTTTCTATTTCAGGATTATTTTTATCTTGCTTAGATTCAATATATAAATCAGAATATTTTCCTCTATAATCTTGAAAATCTATATCTGACATTATTTTTTCTCTGTCTTCTCTAAATCTATCAAAAGCAGAGAGTGTATTTATTATTTTTAGGAAGTCCCCAAATAATTTAATAAATGTTTTTTTATCTTCTTCTGT
The DNA here is from genome assembly GCF_000384655.1 of Brachyspira innocens ATCC 29796. Taxonomy (GTDB): domain Bacteria; phylum Spirochaetota; class Brachyspiria; order Brachyspirales; family Brachyspiraceae; genus Brachyspira; species Brachyspira innocens. Next base: position 6,849 of record NZ_ARQI01000055.1, read on the forward strand.
GCTAATAGCTTCATTAATAGGAAATTGAGTTTTAAGTAAATCAGCAATTTCTGCGTATCCTAAAACATGCTCGCCATTTTCATCGTAGCCATTAAAATAATCTTTATAATTTCTTAATAATGCTATAGAGTTAGCATCTTTATCACCAAAAACAGAAAGAGCTTTATTTGTATTTTCTTCTAAGTTTATAAAAGAAACTATATTTCCAAAAGTTTTAACAGAGTTTAAAATTCTGTTAGTTCTTGAAAAGGCTTGTATAAGACCATGCATTTTTAATTTCTTATCAACCCATAAAGTATTTAAAGTAGGAGCATCAAAGCCTGTTAAAAACATATTAACTACTATTAAAATATCAATTTGATTATTTTTCATTTTCATTGAAACATCTTTATAATAATTTTCAAATTTATCATCAGATGTATCATAATTTGTCTTAAATATTTTATTATAATCTTTTATAGCATTATCAAGAAACTCTTTTGAATCTTTATCAAGGTTTTTAGCTTCAAAATTTTCCTCTTGAATTGTATCATCATTATTATTATTATCATTTTGTACAAAACTAAATATTGTAGCTACTTTCAATTCTCTTTCAGTTTCTTCTATTTGTTTTTGAAACTCTTTATAATATTTTTTGGCAGCTTTTATAGATGATACAGCAAAAATAGAATTAAAGCCTTTAACTGTCTTTTTCTCTTTTATCTCTGCAACAGTGTTATACTTTGATTTAGCCATTGCCTCTACATTCATAATAATATCATAACTATAACATGAATCATTTGCATTTCTATAGGTTTTTTGCTCAAAATGATCTAGTATGTATTTTACTATTAATCTTATTCTTTCATCATTTAAAAGTATATCATCTGTATTTATTGCCTCAACTTTTTTATCTTCAAAATCTTTAACTTCTTTTACAGTATTAATATAATCAATACGGAAAGGCAGAACATTTTTATCACGAATAGCATCTACTATTGTGTAGGTATGAAGTTTTTCTCCGAAATAATTTTCAGTTGTTTTTAGATTTGGATATTTTTCATGGTCTTTATCTTTATTTATAATAGGTGTTCCAGTAAATCCGAATATATTATAATTTTTAAAAGTTTTTTTTATTTTTTCATTCATATCGCCAAATTGAGAACGATGGCATTCATCAAAAATCATTACAATATGCTTTTTATAAACTTCATGATTTTCATTTTTCTGAATGAATCTTGATAATTTCTGAATGGTAGTAATAATTATTTTTGCATCATTATCTTCTAATTGTTTTTTTAATATATTTGTTGAAGTATTGCTATTTGCGGCACCTTTTTCGTATTTATCATATTCTTTCATTGTTTGATAATCAAGGTCTTTTCTATCAACTACAAAAAGCACTTTATCTACAAAATAAAGATTTTTAGCTAAAGTGGCAGTTTTAAAACTTGTAAGGGTTTTTCCGCTTCCTGTGGTATGCCAAATATAACCGCCTGATTCTTTTTTGGATCTTATTTTATGATTTTCAGATATTATAATTTTGTTTATAATCTTCTCTGCTGCTGCAATCTGATATGGACGCATAACTAATAATTTTTTATCTGAAGTAAATACACAATATTTAGTTATTATATTTAGTAGAGTATGCTTGGCAAAAAAAGTTCTTGTAAAATCAACTAAATCTGGAATAATTTTGTTTTCAGCATCTGCCCAAAAGCTTGTAAACTCAAAAGTATTTGATGTTTTAACTTGATTCTTAGTATTATCCAGATGAAGGTCTCTTGTGGTGTTTGAATAATATTTGGTATTAGTGCCGTTTGATATTACAAATAATTGCACATATTGATAAAGCCCAGAACCTGCCAAGAAATTTTCTTCTCCATATCTGCTTATTTGATTGAAAGCCTCTCTTATATTAACGCCTCTTCTTTTTAGCTCGATATGAACCATAGGCAAGCCATTTATTAAAATAGTAACATCATATCTTGCTTTTTTTTCTGAGAGTGTTTCTTTGTATTGATTAATAACCTGAAGATGATTATTATATATATTATCTTTATCTATAAGTTTAATATTTTTATTGTATCCGTTTTCTAAAGTTATAGATTGAATATAATTTTCCTGTATTTTTTCAGTTTTTTTTATTATATTATTTTCATTACCATTTGCTATAGCAGAATTAAAGAAACTATTCCATTCAGTATCAAAAAAAGTATAATTATTTAATTTTTCTAATTGCGTTCTAAGGTTTTTAATCAAATCATTCTCATTTTTAATATTTATATATTCGTAACCTTGTTGTGTAAGCTGTTTTATAAATTCTTCTTCAAGTTCTTCTTCGCTTTGATATTTAGTTCTTGTTCTCTCTACAGGTATATATTTAGCAACAACAGTACTTTCCTCAGACATTTTAATGATATCAATGTTTTCTTTATTTTCCATAAAAATAACCTCTTAAATTTTATTATACTTGCTTTATATATAGCAATGTAGTATGCAGATTCATCTTACACAACATGCTATACGCGATAATTATTCTTTAGTTTCCTTTTCTTTAAATGTCAATAATTTATCTCTATAATATTCGTATTGTTTTCTACGCATATCAATCTCCGCAGGCAGCCCTCTAGTAATGTCATTACATAAAGTGTCGAAACGGTCAAGTATTTT
>NZ_ARQI01000056.1 GCF_000384655.1 Brachyspira innocens ATCC 29796
GGACTTCGTCATATGCTTTTTTTGGAGAAATACGCTATTACCAGTTTACTGCTGTAGATATTGCTACTAAAATAAGTTTTAGATATTTATATTCTGAAAAAACACCAGAAAATACTATTAATTTTCTTGAACGTATGCTGGAATATTTCCCATTTCGAGTTCATTGTATTCAAACAGACAATGGCACAGAATTTACTTACCGAAAACTTTTATTTGAGAAAGAACACCCATTAGATATATTTTGTAAGAAGAAGCATATTAAAAGAGTTTATAGTCCTGTCTCATCTCCTTGGTACAATGGCGTAGTTGAAAGTACACATCACTGCGACCAACAAGAATTTTATGACTTTTGTAATAGTGAATTAACTTTAGAGAAAGCTAATCAAAAATTAAGAAAATATAATAATTTTTGGAACTACAAACGCATACATTCAGCTTTAAATTATGATACACCTATGTTATACTTCAAAAAACTAAGGAATACTTAAATGCAATATCTCTGGCTCCTGTGCATTTAATTTATAAACTTATTATTTCCTTTTATATTTACTATTATTCACTGTTATTTATTGTAATGAAGATAAGTATTTGTATATTTCTTCATAGCCCTCATATTGTGCTATGTCTATTGGAGTGAGAGAATAATTATCTTTTATATAGTCTTTGGCCCCAAGTTCTATTAAAGCAGCAACAGCATCATATTTATTATAATAAACAGCCCAATGCAAAGCAGTTCTTCCATTATTATCAGTTTCATCTAATAGGCTGCCATATTTTGATATGTCTTTTATTATTTCTATATTTCCATTAAATACAGCATACATTAAAAGTGTTTTGCTTTCGCTGTCTCTAATTTTGTAGTCTATATTTTTTCTGTTGTCTCTTATAAGTCTTTTTATATCGTTTATATTAAGATTATTATTTTCGTTAAGAAGTGCTTTCATCACTATTGTAAGGCCTGAAGAATCTATTTCATTGATATTTTTTATTATATTTTTATTGTTTTTATTATAATATATATATACAGCAGTCATTAATACAATAAATATTATAAATATAATGATAAAAATATTATTAATACCATTTTCTTTAGTTGATATTTTTTTAGTGTTTTTATTATCTTTATTGTTTTTTTTATTAGTTTTTTTCATAAATAGACCTTTGTTTAAAAAACAGTGATATTTATATACTTGTAATATATTATAAAATAACAAAATATATTTAATTGTATGCAATAATATAAAATTCACTTGAAAAAATTAATATTTATTCTATACTTATTATAGTAGTATTATAAATAGTAATAATTAAAGGAGAATAAATATGGAACTTTTAGCACATATTCTAGCAACAGAAACAGATGAAGAGTTTATTAAAAAGCTTTTAGGAGAACTTTTTACTAAGGACGAACAAGATATGATACAGCAAAGGCTTAGGATAGTCACCTTATTAAGGAAAAAAATGCCTCAATATGAAATAGCAAAACATCTTAATGCCAGCCTTTGTTCGATAACAAGAGGGGCTAAGGAATTAAAAAAAGAAGACAGTGCTTTAGCAGTAATAGTTGATAAATATCTTATAAATGACAAAAACTTTCAGGAATCTTTAATAAAATCACAGCAGTAATATACTAATCTCATCAGCATAATTAAAATAAGAATTTTTTATAGATAAGTATTTAGGGGATATATTAAAATATTCTCTATGGCTGTTTATCGTTTTTTCATGTTTTAAATAAAAATCTTCATTGAAAATGCAATTATATTTGTTTATGTTTATTCCTTTTGCTGTTCTCAGTGAAAGGAATATAAATTCTTTTTTTCTAGTGTCTTTATCTAAATATTCTCTTTCTTTTTCAGCAAGCTGATTTTTCGATATAGAATTAAAATAATCATTAATCATTTTTACATTCGTATATCTTATATTATTATAGCAGCCTGAGGCAGATACTCCTACTCCTATATAATCTTTCATAAGCCAGTAATTGCTGTTGTGAATAGAATTGTAATTAGATAGAGCAAAATTTGACACTTCATAGCGTTTTAATCCCAAGCCTTCTAATGTGTCAGAAGCTAATTTATAATAAATAATTGATTCTTCCTCGCTTGGAAGTAATTTTTCCCATTTATTTTGCAGTGATTCTGTTAGTTCCAAATAGTAAAGAGAAATATGCTTTATTTTTGGAAGAAGGTCAAATGAAAATAATATATCATCTTTTATCTGTGTTTTTGAGTTTAAAGGAAGACCGCATATGAAATCGAGAGAAATATTTTCTAAAGAAGATTTATTTATTAATTTGAGGGCATTTATAATATCTTTTTTGTCTGTGTGTCTGTTTATAATAGATAAACTTTTTTCATTGAATGTTTGTATGCCAAGTGAAAGCCTTATATTTTCTATATTTTCTAAAAAATTAATATATTTATTATTTATATTATTTATATTAGATTCTATTGTTATTTCTTTTATTAAATATTTATTTTCATTATGTGTATAAACAATATCTGTTATATTATCTAATAGATATTTTAGTAAATCATGACCTAATACAGAAGGTGTACCTCCTCCTAAATATATAGTTTCTATTTTTTGTTTATAATCTTTTATTCTAATTTTTAGCTCTTCTATTAACAAGTGAGTATATTTTTTGTATATATCAATATTATTCATATTAACAATAGAATAAAAATTGCAGTAACTGCATTTATATGTACAAAAAGGTATATGTATATAAAGCCCAGACATATTTTATTATAAGTTTTGTTTTTTTAAATAATTGTATATGTTTATTATAATATTTGCTATTTCTTCAGGCTTATCATCTTTATTTATGTAGAAATAATAAACATACAAATAATCTAATGGGTCTGGATCATTTTTTCCTTCAAATAATTCAAAAGGTGAAAATATCTTTTGTATTTCATCTTTAATTTCTTTTTGATTTAGTTTGTCTATTATATCGTTGCTGTTTGAAAATATACTTACATGGCAGTAATGTATATTAATGAATAATTTTATTAAAAGCTGTTTATTTAAATAAATAATTATAGGAGTTGAAGCTGCGGTATTGCTGTTTGTAATATTTTCTTTGAATATTTTTTCATCTAAATATCTGCAGTTATCATTATTAAGACCATGGCTTTTTAAATACTTTATAACATTTTTGATAATTTCTATTTGGTTTTTTATAGGATTTATTTCTATTTTTTTTGATTTTATTATACTGCTTGCTTCTAAAAATAGTTTTGAACATTCTTCTATATCTTTCATTGTGTTTAATGATTTATAAATTTCATTATTGTTTAAAAAATCTTCTATTATAGACTTTTCCATATTGTATTCCTCTTTTTTATTACTTATGTTTATCTCATTATTTCTAATTTGAATTAATGCTGAATAAATCGATGAATATTTATCATCTTTTAAGAAGCTGTATTTATTGATAATATTATTGTCTATAAAGTATGCAATATCACTATTCGATAAACAGCATACATTATCATAATTTTTTAATTTATTGTCCAATATGTTCGATTCATAATCGCTTTTACTTAATATAACAATAAATAAATTATCATTTGAATAACATTTTAATTGTTTTTTTAATTCAAAAATATTTATTTTGCTTTCTATAATGATTTTAAAATCATTATTATATATACTCATCTCAATTTTTATATTATCTTCAATGATATCAGCATCAATATTTATATCTTTATCAGTATTGATATTATTAAATCTAAGCATATCTTTTATAATATAATCAGCAAAATCTCTTGCAAAATTAATTTCTTTGTTATTATTATCAATTACAAAATTCACTTTCAAAATATCATATAATAATTGGTTTCTTAATATTTCTGGATACATAGAGTATTCTATAATATTTATTTTAGGTATTAATTTTTTTCTTTCTTTTTTTATTTTTTCTATTATTTGATTTTTTTCTTTTATGAAGATATCAAGTATATTTAATAGTTCTTTATCTTGCAAAATAACCTCCATTTCATAAAAAATATACTTATAAATTTTATTATTTTTCTAATAAAAGGTGTTAAGTATAATAATTATCTGAAATTACACAAGAAATATTAAATAAATTTACTGATTTTTATAATAAATTCTATTTTAAGAAATCTTTTAATGAACTGTATTTCTGAGAATGCATTTTTCTTAATGCTTTTTTTTCTATTTGCCTTATACGTTCTTTAGTAAAAGAAAACATCTCTCCAACTTCTTTAAGGGTTTTTCTCTCTTGATCTATACCGTATCTTGCATTGATTATCTGTTTTTCTATATCTGACAAACTTTCAATAGCAGTTTTTAACTCTTCCATAAGCTCTTTATTTATAGCAGTATCTTCAACATTTTTTGAAGTTTTATCTTCTATAGTATCTATAAGCCTGTCTTTCATTCCGTCATAATTATATTCACCTTCAAGAGATATATGCTCTGTACTCATAGACATAATATGCAGTATATCATTAGGATCTTTATTTAATATGGCAGCAAGCTTATTAACATCTGGAGTATATCCGCTTTTATAATAGTACTGATGTACTGTACGCTCCAAATCAACCAAATCCATAGCCTTATTGAGAGGAAGTCTTATAAGTCTTGATTTTTCATTGATAGCCCTTAATATACTCTGCCTTATCCAATACACAGCATATGATATGAAGTGATAACCTTTATCTGGGTCAAATCTATCAGCTGCTATTATAAGACCCATATTGCCTTCACTTATAAGATCTTCGAGCAGAAGTCCGCTGTTTTTATACTGTTTTGCAATAGTTATAACAAATCTTAAATTGCTTCTAATAAGTTTAGACCTTGCCTCTGCATCGCCTTCTTTAAGTCTTTTTGTAAGTTCTATTTCCTCTTCACGGGTTAATAGTTTTTCTTTTTTAGCATCAGCAAAATATAGAGATATATTATTTTGTTCTTCTGTCGTATTCGTTTTTAGTCTGCTATCTGCCATATATTATAACTCTTAAACAAAAATTCATTCCAGTATTATATTCTAACATTTTTGATTATTAAATCAATATGTTTTCTTCATATAAATATCTATCTATAAATATCTATTTGCCAAATCATGCACAACAGAATGATTAAAAGAATGTGAGGATTTATTTGCAGTTATTTTAGCTTTTATTGGTCTTGATAAAATATATAAATCTCCAATTATATCCAAAATTTTATGCCTTACAAACTCATTATCAAAATGAAGTTTAGTATTTATAACTTTACCATCGCATAATAATATATGGCTTCCTATCATACCGCTTCCAGCCATACCCATTTTTTGTGCATAGTCTATATTATCTATAGTATTAAATGATCTAGCTTTACCTATTTCTTCTGTAAACTGATCAAAGTTTTCAAATTTATATGTATATTTCTGAACGCCTATAGAACCTGCAAAATCTATACGCAAAGTTACTTCAAGTCCGTCATAAGGAGATAGTATGATATAAGTTTCATCATCATTAACATTTCCGTAAGTTAAAGTTTGATCTATAACTATAGGATCAGCATAATCATCTTGCTCAATAAAACCAGCCTCTTTTAAAGCATCGCAGAATACCAAAGCCGAACCGTCTACATTAGGTACTTCTCCATCGCATTTTACTATTAAATTGGTAATACCCATCATATGAAGTGCTGCTAAAAAATGTTCTGTGGTTTTTATATATCTGTTTCCAGATACCAAAGCAGTAGAATTAACAGCACCAGACTTATCTTTTGATAAAATGTTTTCAGGGGATAATTTTATATGAGTATTAGTATTAATATCTATAAAAACTATTCCCGTATTTGCTTCTGCAGGTACAAGTGTCAATGCAGTTTTTCTTCCTTCCATTAGGGCAAAACCGCTCACAACCACACTTTTAGCTATTGTTCTTTGACGTATTTTATATTTGCATTCAGTTTTTTTATTTATATGTTCATTATTTGTATTTTCTATTTCTATATTATTATTAACATGTTCTTTAAAAACTTCATCACAGCTTGAAAGTAGTTTAGATATACTTATAGGCTTTTCCAAAAAGTCATAAGCTCCCATTTTTGTAGCCCTTACAGCTGTTTCTACTCCGGCATGTCCGCTCATCATAATAACTGCTGTAGAAGGATATTTTTCTTTTATATGTGATAAAATATCAAGTCCGTCTACATTAGGAAGCCATACATCTAAAAATACCAAATTAATATTTTTACTTTCTAGTATTTTTTCAGCTTCGTTATTATTTTTTGCTATCTCTACATCATAGCCTTCATCTTCTAAAATAGTTTGACATGTTGTAAGTATGTCCTCTTCATCATCTATTATTAATATATTTTGTTTTGTTTTTATTGTCTGCATATTAAAAAATCTTCCATAAATTATATCGCAAATTTTTATATAATAAATATATTATATTAATTATATAAAATCAATAGTAAAATTATCGTCAATTATATACAATTTTGTACAAATATTATTATCCTTATATTTATTATAACCTTATATTAAACAAATAGTTAATAAAATTATAAATTATCAGTTAAAAAATATTGTTTTTTTTATATATAAATATACAATATAGCAGTTAATATATTATTTTAAGGAATATTAAAGTGAAAGATTTGCTTATTGAAATATTGGTTGAAGAGATACCTGCAGACTTTGCATATCCTGCAAGTATTAGTTTTAAGAAGATTATGGAAGACACATTTAAGAGTAACGGTGTGAATTTCAAATCCATAATAGCTTATACAACTCCAAGAAGATTATCTGTTCTTGCTGAAGATGTAGAAGAAAAATCTAAAGATGAAGTTATAGAGTTTAGAGGTCCTTTATTTGAAAGTGCTTTAAAAGACGGTGTATTAACAAAAGCAGGAGAAGGTTTTTTAAAATCTCATAATATTGATGCTGGATTGATTAAAAATATAGATGAAAAAGAAGACTTTAATAAACCATATATAAAAGAAGTAAATGGAAAAAAATATTTATTTGTAAAAGAAGAGAAAAAGGGCGTAGAAACTAAAAAACTATTTGAAGAAGTATTGGAAGATATAGTTTCTAAAATAGATTTTAAAAAGAAAATGAGATGGGGAAACAAAGATTTTGCTTTTGTACGCCCTATTAGAAATGTACTTGCTTTATTCGGAGACGAAATTATCAAAACTTCTGTGGCTGGAATAGAAACAAATAATAAAGTAACAGGACACAGACTTCTTTCTCCAGAGTTTACTGAAATTCATAATCCTAAAGATTATGAGAAAGTATTGCTTGAAAAACATGTTATTGTATCAAGAGAGAAAAGACTTGAAAATATTATTAGTCAGTTAGAAAATATAGAAAAAGAGCTTGGATTTGAGGCAGTTTCTAAGAAAAAAGTATCGGAAATAGTTGTAGATTTGGTAGAAGAGCCATACTTACTAACTGCTGAATTTGACTCTAAATTTTTAGAAGTACCTAAAGAAGTATTGACAAGCGAAATGATTGAACATCAGAAATACTTCCCATTATGCAAAAAAGACGGCTCTTTAACTAATGTATTTGTAATAACTGCAAATCAGCCTAAAACTCCTCAGATAATAGCTGGAAATATAAGAGTATTAACTGCAAGACTTTCAGACGGAAGATTCTTATACCAAGAAGATATCAAAAAAGGCATGGACGAGATGAATGAAAGACTTGAAATGCTAATGTTTAGAAAAGAGCTTGGAAGTGTTGCTGATAAAGTAAAAAGACTTGAGAAAAACTCTGAACTTTTAATAAGACTTTTAGGTTATGAAAAAGATAAAGATAATATACTTAAAGCTATTAAATATATGAAATCAGATTTAGTAAGCAATATGGTTTACAACTTCCCAGAACTTCAGGGTATAATGGGAGGATATTTTGCCAAAGCTATGAATCTTAATGATGATATTGCATTGGCTATTAATGAACAGTACAGACCTTTATTTGCTTCCGATGAAATACCTTCTAATGATGCTGGTAAAGCTATAGCAATACTTGATAAAATGGATAATATAGCAGCTGGATTCTATGTAGGTGATATACCAACTGGTTCTCAGGACCCTAATGCTTTAAGAAGGCAGGCTCTTGGTATTATAAATATACTTATAAAATCTAAAAAGCATGTTAATCTTAAAAAATTAATAGAAGATGCTATTAATTCTATGCCTAAAGATGCAAGAAATAATAAAAGCGAAGATTTACTAAAAGATATATTTGAGTTTTTTAAATCACGTTTTGAAAATGATATTGATTTTGCTAAAGATTCTGTTGCAGGAGTTCTCTCTACAGGTATAGATGATATGTATGATGCTTACTTAAAAATAGAAGCTATTGATGAGTTTAGAAAGAAAAATGAGGCTTTATTCTCTAATCTTTTAACAGTATTTAAAAGAATTAAAAATATGATTAAATCTGCTAAAGATGTTAATTTAGATGAGGCTTTATTAAAAGAAGAAGCTGAAAAATCATTATATAATACATATAAAGAAAAATTAAATGAAGTTAATAAACTTATGGAAAATAGAGAATATGAAAAAACTTTCTCTCTTCTTGCAAGTCTTTATGAACCTTTGGATAAATTCTTTAAAGATATAATGGTTAATGTAGAAGATGAAAAAATTAAAAATAACCGTATAGCTTTGCTTTCTTCAGTGGATAAAATTTTCAAAAATATGCTTGATTTCTCTAGTTTGGTAAAATAATAATTAATAATAAATAATTATAAAAGCACTTTCATTTATAAAAAAATGGAGGTGCTTTTCTTATTAACTATATAATATACCTGTTGTAATTTTATGCATACATATAGTGATATTATTATATAATAAATTTAAAAATAATATTTATAGTTTTAATAATTGGGGCTTTGTCTACGGAGTACACTGCGTGCCCCTCTCTGCGTGCTTCGCAAAACCCCACTTCTTTTGCCGTCCGCTCTGCGTGCTGTAGGCAAGGCACCTATCGGTGCTAACCCATACGAAGTCCGCCTCGCGAAGTGTGCCTTTGGCAGTGTCGGCAGGCGAAGGACTTCATATTTATATACTAAAATAGTATTTTATAAAACATGTAAAACATTATTTTATAATTGACAATTACTAATTTTTTTATATATAATTTTGTCAAGTAGTTTTGAAACAAGTCTATTAAAGGTATAAAAATACAAAATCGCAGTATTGCACAGGTGCCAAACATATTACATTTAAGTATTCCTTAGTTTTTTGAAGTATAACATAGGAGTATCATAATTTAAAGTAGAATGTATTCTTTTATGATTCCAAAAATTATTATATTTCCTTAATTTTTGATTTGCTTTTTCTAAAGTTAATTCTTGTGTACAAAAATCGTAAAATTCTTGTTGGTCGCAGTGATGTGTACTTTCAACTACGCCATTGTACCAAGGAGATGAGACCCACAGGGCACTTCGTAGCTAGACTATAAACCCTTTTAATATGCTTCTTCTTACAAAATATATCTAATGGGTGTTCTTTCTCAAATAAAAGTTTTCGGTAAGTAAATTCTGTGCCATTGTCTGTTTGAATACAATGAACGCGAAATGGGAAATATTCCAGCATACGTTCAAGAAAATCAATAGTGCTTTCTGGTGTTTTTTCAGAATATAAATATCTAAAACTTATTTTAGTAGCAATATCTACAGCAGTAAACTGGTAATAGCGTAT
>NZ_ARQI01000057.1 GCF_000384655.1 Brachyspira innocens ATCC 29796
AATGATACTAGGTGTTGCGTATTTAAATAAAAGTTTATATGGTTTCTCATAATAAAGAGGATTGGAAGTTACTGAATTGTTATCCATAAAAATTACACCCCATATACAATATTAATCTTTTAAGTATAATTTTATTTTATTATTTTTTCAAGCCATACATTTCAAACAATAAATTTAAATAACGCTTGGGTGGGCAGCCAGAGTAACAGTAAAAGCTAAAGAATAAAAAAATCATTCATAAATAACAAATAGAATTAAAAAATTTAAGGGGTGGGAGTTAAAATTATTTCCAAAACTTTATTTTAATCCCACCCTTTTAGATTTTAAAGCTTTGTTTTTTAATTTGTTTTGATTAAATCTATAAGCCTATTATATTTTAGGTGCACCCGCCCAAAGCATTATTTAAATTTAAGGCTTTCCTAAACGCACGTAGAGCGGATTTTTTAAATATTGATTAATTTATAATTCTAATTTTTATTACTTATAAAAGCCAAGTTAACCGTGCGTTGAATATATCATAAATTTAAAAACCGCTTGGGGGAAGCCACTATAACAGTACAAGCTAAAAAATTAAAATAATTTATAAATAACAAATAGCATTAAAAAATTTAGAGGGTGGGAATTAGAATAAATTTTAAAACTTTATTTTAATCCAGCCCTTTTAGATTTAAAAACTTTATTTTTTATATTAGTTTTATTAAATCTTTTAAGCCTTCACTTCAAAAAGTGCACCCACCCAAAGCGTGATTTAAATTTAAGGCTTTCCTAAACGCACGCAGGGCGTATTTTTAGAATATTGATTAATTTATAATTCTAATTTTCATTACTTATAAAATCCAAGTTAACCGTGCGTTGAATAATATTATAAAATTTATAAAACCGCTTGGGTGGGCAGCCAGAGTAACAGTCAAAACTATAAAATTAAAAATCATTTATAAATAACAAATAGCATTCAAAAATTTAAAGGGTGGGAATTAGAATAAATTTTAAAACTTTATTTTAATCCCCCCTTTTAGATTTTAAAGCTTTATTTTTTATATTAGTTTAATTAAATCTTTTGAGCCTTCACTTTAAAAATTGCACCCGCCCAAAGCATTATTTAAATTTAAGGCTTTCCTAAACGCACGCAGAGCAGATTTTTTTAATATTGATTAATTTATAATTCTAATTTTCATTACTTATAAGAGTTAAGTTAACCGTGCGTTAAATAATATTTTAAATTTAAAAAGCACTTGGGTGGGCAGCCAGAGTAACAGTCAAAACTATAAAATTAAAAATCATTTATAAATAACAAATAGCATTCAAAAATTTAGAGGGTGAGAGTTAAAATAATTTTCAAAATTTTATTTTAATCCCCGCCCTTTTAGATTTAAAAACTTTATTTTTTATATTAGTTTAATTAAATCTTTCGAGCCCTCACTTCAAAAAGTCATCCGCCCAAAGTGTGATTTAAATTTAAGGCTTTTCTAAACGCAGGTAGAGCGGATTTTTTTAATATTGATTAAGTTAAAATTATGATTTATCTTATATATAAAATTTTGTTATACGTGCGTTGAAGAGTATCATAAATTTAAAAAGCACTTGGGTGGGCAGCCAGAGTAACAGTACAAGCTAAAGAATAAAAATAATTTATAAGTAACATATCAACGCATTAAAATTTAAAGGGTGGGAGTTAAAATGATTTTCAAAATTTTATTTTAATCCCCGCCCTTTTAGATTTTAAGGCTCTATTTTTTATATTAGTTTGATTAAATCTTTTAAGTACTCACTTCAAAAATGCACCCGCCCAAAACGTTATTTATCTTACAATATCAAAAAAATCATCAGGATATCCATACATATTAATGCTTCCGTTTTCATCAATATCTATTTCTACATAAGTGCCATTTATAATATCTTCTTTTTTATATCTATCTGTAATAAAATCTATACTCTGATTATCCGAGCCGTAAAGATGATTATTAATATTTCTTTTCTCTTCTATGTATCTTCCAGATATTAATACATCTGCAAGTGAAAATATTTCGTTTTTGTAAGAGGGTTTAATTTCGTATTTTTCATACCCAGTATATAGTATAATACCAATATCAAGTTTTTTTATATTTCTCATAAGCTCAATAACAGCATCAGGCTGATCCAAAGGCTCTCCCCCAAGTATAGTAACATTATCAATACCATACTTGGAGTATGCCTCTTTTATCTTAAGTATTATATTTTCTATAGATATTTCAGTACCGCCCTCAAAACTATGCATAGAAAAATTCCAACACCCCTTGCATCTAAGACTGCATCCTTGAGTCCATATCACAAAACTGTTTGCAAATCCGTAGATAGAGGAATTATCATTTATATGAGCTATACGCATATATTATTTTTATTACCTTTTTTATTATTAGACTTGTTTCAAAACTATTTTTATTTATATTTGCGGGGACTAGCCCTGCGAAGCACACAGTCGTGCCGCACCCCCACTTCTTTTGCCGCCTAGGCACCTACTCGGTGGTGACCCAAAGAAGCAAAAAGACTGAATATTTACATATTAAAACGATAAATTACACAACATGTAAAACATATGATTTATATAATAATTAATATTATATAATTTAGCATAAAATAATAAACTCATCAAATTATTTGTCAAGTACTTTTGAAACAAGTCTATTATATTTTTTTATCTTACCTCTCTAACCAAAGTAAGCTGTATTTTATTGTCTTTTTTTACTTCCATTACTCTGTAGCCTTTTGCTTTTGCTTTTTCCATAATAGCCTTTTTCTGTGATTCTATAAACTCAAGTCTTTCTCTTTCAAGTCTTTCTTTCTCTTCCTGAAGTTTTCTCTCATAAACATTATTATAAGACACTTCCAATTTTTGAAGAAATGAAGATACATCATTATTATAACTATCATAGCTTAATACATATTTTCCATTAACTAATTTGAAATATGTATTTCTATATTTATTCAAGGCAGGAATGTATATTTTATTTCCTCGTATCTCATACTGATAACCGCAGTTTTTCAAAGCCTCTAAAAGTATCTCTTCATTAATAAATGGTGTAGTTGTTTTTACAAGACAGCTCATTGTACTCCTCCTCTTTGTATTCTTTGTTCCTGAGTATTAACTCTCTGATTATATTCATCAGTTTTTTTAATTTCTTTTATGTTTGAAAGTTCATCTAATAAGGCATTAACCTCGTCCAAACAAGCCTCCCCTTTAATACCATCTGTTTTTACATTAAGACTTCCGTCTTCATTAATAGTGATAGTAATTCTCTCTTCTTTCATAAATTACACTCCTTAATTTTTATTAATCAATATATTTAATATAGTCTATATCATCGTCGTCATCTCCCATCATAAGAGCAAGAGATGATTTATTATTCTTTTTATAATAAACATTTTTATATAGATTATTTATATAATCTATCAATTTATTGAATTTATTTTTATCACTAATACCACAAATCAAAATATTATTTATTTCTTTACATGACTTCTTATAATCCTCTCTAGCCGCATATTCAAAATCTTCTATAAGAATTAATATTTCATTTAATTTTTCTTTGCATTTATTTGAATATTCTATTACTATTTCATCATCAATATCTGAATTAATATTGTTATATATTTCCTTATTTTTGTAAAATATTGAAATATAGTTAAACATTTTATCTATATTAACTAATTTTGATAGATTGAAAAAATCTATATTTATATCATTTTTAAATAAATCTAATATATTATTTACTTCGTATTTTATTATTATATCTAATACTCTGCTCAATACAAATTTTTCAATATTTTCTAATTGATTATATAAAGCTGCAATTATAGATATAAGCTGCCCTCCAAAAAGAACCATCATACGAAGTCCGTTATTTCCATTTGATAAAAATTTTCTAATTTCTGAGTTCATACCACTTTTATTAACAAAAAAACCTTCTATATCTTTAGCCTCTTTTAAAAATAAATTATTTGACCCGCTTCCGCTAAGCCATAAAGTATTAATTATACTTGTATTATTTGGGAATATAAAACTTATACCGCTTTCAGTATTAAGCCATGCAAAACTCATACCGCTGTTATTATTCAAATTTATATTTTGATTATCAACATTATTCCTAAATATTGATAAAAATAATTCTTTATCTTTATTAAGCATATATCGTAAAATTTTTATAAATGATACATCTCTCAATTCATCTGTATTTTCAAATTGATTGAAAAAAAATTCTTTTTTGTCCTCTGGTATATTAAATAAAACTTCTAAAAATTTAGCATTAAGTTCTTTTGTTTTATAGTAATTATCAAAGTTATAATCATATTTACCTAAAAAATCATTGGCTTCCCTGCTTATATCGATATATCCAAATGAATTTAAAATTTCCATAATATCTGATGATATAAAAATATATAATATTCTGTAAAATTCTGCTTCATAACCTTTGATATTATTTATAATCAAATTAATATCATTTTCTCTTTCTGGTACTATGTATTTTATATCATTTTTTGACATACTATATGAATAATTAATTTTACAGTTATTAATATTTGCAAATATTCTTAAAAGTTCAATTTTATTTTTTTTCAAAACATTATTAAATATCATCAAAAATGAATTTTTTGAGTCATCTGGTATGTTATTATATACATTTTTAAAAAATTCTTTTTGTTCTTCGTCTACATTTTTCATAGCATTATTTCTATTTATTATAAATAGAAGATTATTTTTTTCTTCTCTTGGTAATGAATTTAAAAAAGTTTCTCTCTCATTTTCTGGTAAGCTATAATACATTTCCTCATAAAAAGCCATTTCTATACTCCATATATTTTGATGATTGCATATATTATACACTATATTTGAACTTATTCAATTTTTTTATATTTTTCTTATATCATCTATTTTTATATTTTCTATTAAATCAATATCATCATCATCTTCTTCAAGCATAAAAGACAAAGAGGACCTGTTTTCTTTTCTATATAAAGCACTTTTATATAAATTATTAATATAGCCTATAAGTTTATTAAAATTATCTATAAAGTCATTGCATCTTTTTTGTATATTATTTACATCAAAATCTTTATTTAAAGTATTTATTAAATCAAGGCATACATCTTTATAATTTTTCTTTGATGCATAGTCAAAGTTTTCGCTTATATCTTCTATTTCTTTTATTTTGTGTATGCATTTATCTTTTATAATATTTACATTTGATTTTAATTTTTCTAAATCTATTTTTACAACATTTTTCTTTTCTGTTTTATTTTCTTTATTATTTTCTTCTGTTTTGGCAGTCTGACTATTATTACTTTCTGATGATTTATTTTCTTCTGATGTTTTTTGATTATATCTGTTTTCTCTTTCACTGTTATACTCATAAGGCCTATAGAAAAAGTTATAATTAATATCTTCTATATCATCTGCTATTGAGTTGAGCTTATCTGCTATAGTATATGCTATATCTTCTATATCATCTACATAGCCCATAAAGTTATAATATGCATCTCTATTTGATTTGCCGAATTCATTAAATTTATCTTTCAATTCATCAAGTATATCGTCAATATTATTATTACTCATAATTATTACCCCCGTATTTATTAATATTATCTTATATATTTTATAAAATCAAGTTTTTGATATTAATCATTTATATTTAATATTTTAATAAATAACTATGACAAAAAATGACACTTAAATAAAAAATTGAAAAATATAATATATTGAAAAATTTAAAAAAAATTAGAAAATAATTCATAAATACATAATACTTAATAATAAAATATATTATTAATGCACTTTTATTTGGTTATTATTTTAAGAGTATTTAAGTATACATAATATTAGTGTTAAGGTCATTTATTTATGAAAGATATATACAATAAAATAATAAGTGAAAAGCATATAGGAAAAGAAACTAATCCTATCAATCAAAAAGATATACTTTCTTTGGCAGGTCATTATTCAAGAAGCAATGAAAATAAAAGTAACGGCATAGGACTTGTAATTGTAAATGTTCAGAGAGATTTTGTAGACCCAAAAAAAGGAGCTTTGCCTGTAAAAGGAGCAGTCAAAGATGTTAAAAGGATAATACGGTTTATTTATGAAAATCTGGAAGATATATACTCTATTTATACAGCAATGGACACACATCATTATGATTCAATATTTCACCCTTATATGTGGCGAAAACCTAATGGAGAAGAAATAGAGCCTTTTACTAAAATAACATTAGAAAAAATTAATTCTAATGAAATTATACCATTATATAAAAAAGAACAGACATCGTATGTAAAAAAACTCAAAAAAGAGAATATGAAAAATCTAATAATATGGCCTTATCATTGTCTCTATGGTACAGACGGCTGGCTTATAGAAAAACAGCTTAATAATATGCTCTTATTTTTTGAAAGGGCTAAAGAAATAAATATTAATAAGATAATGAAAGGTACAGAACGATTTACTGAGATGTACGGAGCTATTAAACCAGAAATAGTAACCTCTGAAACTAGATTCTTTGATATGGCTTGGGTATATGATTTGAAAAATTATAAGAAAATATATATATGCGGAGAAGCTAAAGATTTAGGCCTTTATGAAACTGTCAAACAGATTTGCATTATGTATTCAGGAGATAAAAATATTACAAAAAAAATTAATGTAATGATGAATTGCGGAAGTTCAATATATGATGATAAAAATATTAATAATAAATATGAAACTTTATATGATAAATATGGTATAAAATTGATAGAAGTTTAACTAATAAAGTTATATCTTTGACTTTTTTAGTAAAAGTTGTATACTATAAAAGTAAAAAATAATACAATAAAAAGGAGTGTAAAATGAAAGGATTTGCTATGAAAAAGATAGGCGAAACAGGTTGGGTTGAAAAAGAGATACCAGCTTGCGGACCTCTTGACGCCATTGTAAAACCTTTAGCTGTGGCAATATGTACTTCTGATATACATACTATCGCAGGTGCTATAGGTGACAGAAAAGACATGATTTTAGGTCATGAAGTTTGCGGAGAAATACATGAAGTAGGAGCTTTGGTAAAAGATTTTAAAAAAGGCGATAGAGTATTAGTTACTGCTATTACTCCAGATTGGAGTACTGTAGAGGCTCAGGCTGGATATTCTATGCACTCTGGCGGTATGCTTAATGGCTGGAAATTCTCTAATGTAAAAGACGGAGTATTTTCTGAATATTTCCATGTTAATGATGCTGACGGTAATTTGGCTTTACTTCCTGAAGGAATGGATCCTATAGATGCTTGTATGATTTCTGACATGGTTCCTACTGGTTTTCATGGTGCTGAACTAGCTGATATACAATATGGAGATACTGTTTTAGTTATAGGTATTGGACCTGTTGGACTTATGGGGGTTGCTGGGGCTGCTTTAAGAGGGGCTTCTAGAATTATTGCTGTTGGTACTAGACCTAAATGTGTGGAAGTTGCTAAAATTTATGGGGCTAATGAGTTTATCAGTTATAAAAATGGACCTATAGATGAACAAGTATTAAAAATGACTAATGGAAAAGGTGTTGATAAAGTTATCATTGCTGGAGGCGGTGTTGAAACTTTCTCTGAAGCAGTTAAATCACTAAAAGCTGGCGGTAAAATCGGAAATGTTAACTATCTTGGTGAAGGCGATAATGTATTAATACCTAGACTTGAATGGGGTGTTGGTATGGGACACAAAGCTATATTCGGCGGTCTTATGCCAGGAGGAAGATTGAGAGCTGAAAAATTAGGTTCTTTAGTTGCTTCTGGAAGATTAAATGTTCGTCATTTAATTACTCATGTATATGAAGGCTGGGATCAGCTTCCTGAAGCTGTTAAAATCATGGGTGAAAAACCTGCTGATTTGATTAAGCCTGTAGTAAGAATACAAAAATAATAGATTATAACTAAAAATAAATTGGGCTGGCAGATATTTTTACAGATATTTGTCAGCACTTTTTATATAATCATACAATTAATACTTTAAATTAAATTACAGCTATGTTATAATATATTATGTAAAGTAAAAAGAATTATTTATTAAAAATGTTTTTTACATATTTGGCTTTTATAATATTTATATATTATGAAAAATTAAAACGGGGGTGCCTGATGGAATACGATGTAGAATATCTAAAAAATCAAACTTCAATTAATTATGATAAAACTCTATGCTACTGCAAAAATGTTTCATACAGAGATACTTACAAAGCTATAGCTGATAATAAACTTACTTCTCTTGATGAGGTTGTAGCAAAAACTCAGGCTTCTACAGGATGCGGAGGCTGTAAAGAGCGTATTTTAAGCTTGATAGAATATGTCAAAAAAAATGAATATGCCCCTTTAAATCTTTGATTATAGGTGAAATTATGATGAATGAAAAAGTACTCAATGCTTTAAAAGAACTCAATATAGATTATCAGGAATTTGAAGAGGCAGGTCTTACAAAGACTGTTGATAATGCTGCTAAAACTCTTAATATAGAAAAAGGACAGGTAGCTAAATCTATACTAGTAAAGCCAGCCAAAAAAAATTTTGCTATGATTATAGCTTCAGGAGACAAAAAAATATCTTCCAAAAAAATGAGAGCATATTTCGGATGTAAAACTAGTTTTGCTAATGCTGAAGACACATATAATTTAACAGGATTTACTTTCGGAGGAGTATGTCCTTTTGGTATAGACAAAAGTATTGATGTATTAGTGGATAAAAGTATGCAAAGGTTTGATGCATTATATATAGCATGCGGAAGCGATAGTTCTTTAGCTAAAATGACTTATGATGAAATACTTCAAAAAATCTCAAGCACTGAAGTGGATTTAACTGAAGATTAATTTAATTCTATAAAAAGTATAATTAAAGATTATTTCTTATTTATAATACTTTTCAACGCACGTTTAATCGATTCTTATATTTAAGATAAATCAGAATTTTAAATTAATTTATATAAAAAAATCAGCTCTGCGTGCGTTTAGGAAAGCCTTAAATTTAAATAACGCTTTGGGTGGGTGTACTAAAAAATAATAGGCTTTATAGATTTAATTAAAACATATTAAAAAAATAAAGCTTTTAAATCTAAAAGGGCGGGGATTAAAGTAAAGTTAAAAAATTTATTCTAACTCCCACCCTTTAAATTTTAATGCGTTGATATGTTACTTATAAATTATTTTTATTCTTTAGCTTTTACTGTTACTCTGTCTGCCCACCCAAGCGGTTTTTAAATTTAAAATATTATTTAACGCACGTTAAATCGATTCTTATATGTTGCAGAATTAGAATTATAAATTAATCAATATTAAAAAATCCGATCTGCGTGCGTGTAGGAAAGCCTTAAATTTAAATCACACTTTGGGCGGGTGCAATTTTTAAAGTGAAGGCTCAAAAGATTTAATTAAACTAATATAAAAAATAAAGCTTTAAAATCTAAAAGGGTGGGATTAAAATAAAGTTTTGGAAATAATTTTAACTCCCACCCCTTAAATTTTTTAATTCTATTTGTTATTTATGAATGATTTTTTTATTCTTTAGCTTTGACTGTTACTCTGGCTGCCCACCCAAGTGCTTTTTAAATTTATGCTATATTAAACGCACGTTAAATCAATTCTTATATGTTTCAGAATTAGAATTATAAATTAACCAATATTAAAAAAATCCGCTCTACGTGCGTTTAGGAAAGCCTTAAATTTAAATAATGCTT
>NZ_ARQI01000058.1 GCF_000384655.1 Brachyspira innocens ATCC 29796
GAGCATATTAAAAAGTCTGGTTATTATCAATTACAAGTGTCTTCAATTCCTCCAGACAAAGCACAGGAATCCGACTGGGTTAATGTTGTGCCTAATAATCAATTAACTTCCGCTATAGGCTGGGAAAGCGGCGGGGCTGATTTATTTACTTTCAACAGCAAAATAGTGCGTTTAGTGGATTATGACAGGCAGTTTAAATTAAACAGTCAATACGAAACGGCTTTGAATCTTTCACAAAAATATTATGCTTTACTTGAGGCTTCTAAAACTATGGACGACTACAAAAAATATGATTATTATTTCTTATATTATAAAGCTATGGCTGATATGTTAAAAATAATTAAAGATAATGGCAGCGATTATTTCCGTCCTGATGAGGCTGTTACGCATTATACTTTTGAGATTAATTGATAGACTTGTTTCAAAAGTACTTGACAAACAATTCTGCGAGTTTGTTGTTTTATGCTAAATTAAATAATATTAATCATAGTTTAATTAAATATTTTATATGTTGTGTAAATTGTATGTTTAAGCTATAAAATGCAGTTCTTTCACCGAAGGTGTACTGCGTATGGTTCTTTTATACCACGCCACAGGCGGACAGACGTCATAAAAGAACTGGGGTGCGGGGCAAAGCCCTGCAAATATTTTAAATTAAAAAAATTAATTTTGACAAAATAAAATTGTTCCAGTATATTAATAATATTTCATAAAATAAGTATAAATTGTATGAATAAAGATATTGATTTATTATAATTTTTTTATTATAATATAGATATGTACTGAAGGAAATAGGTCAGAATCCTATACTAGCCCGTAGCCGTATTCAGTAGCGAACCCTAGTAAACCATTGTTGCCTATTGAGGTGATGAGAAGGTAGGGTGTAGAAAGCTGTAAGTCGGAATATTTCAATACATAATTTATTTCTGTCGAGGAGCATGGAATGGAATTCACAGTAATTTAATGTTTAATTAGTTCAAAATATCAATTTGTTCAATTTAATCAATTTATTTTATATTGTTTCAATTCTGTGAAATTTTTATCATTTTTTTAAAAAATGATATCTTATTATTGACAATGATATGCCGTTGTTTTATACTATATGTATAGCAATGGTTTATTGTGCATTTTTTGATAATTTTTCTATTCTAATAATCTAAAATTAATCTTTGTCATATAATCATTGCCTTTTAATTAAAAAAATAACATTAATTTTATTATTTTTTAAGGAGGATTTTTATATGAGTAAAGCAATAGAGTTTGTAGGCACTGCTATGGGAGATACTATAGGGCTTGTTATTGCTAATGTGGATAAAAGTGTTTTGGAGAAAATGAATTTTGAAACAAAATACCGTTCTATTGGTATTATAGGCGGCAGAACAGGGGCAGGCCCTCATATAATGGCCGCTGATGAGGCTGTGAAAGCTACAAACACAGAAATTGTTTCTATACAGTTGGCACGTGATACAAAAGGCGGTGCTGGTCATGGTAACTTGATTATATTCGGTTCTGACGATGTTTCAGATTCAAGACGTGCTGTTGAAGTAGCATTAAAAGATTTAGACAGAACTTTTGGTGATGTTTATGGAAATGAGGCTGGACATATAGAGCTTCAATACACTGCAAGAGCTAGTTATGCCTGCAATAAAGCATTTGGTGCCCCAATAGGTAAGGCTTTCGGTATTTGTGTTGGTGCTCCTGCTGCTATAGGTGTAGTAATGGCTGATACTGCTGTTAAAGCTGCTAATGTAGAAGTAGTAGGATATGCTTCTCCTGCAAGCGGTACTAGTTTTTCAAACGAAGTTATATTACAGATATGCGGAGATTCTGGTGCTGTTAGACAGGCTGTAATAGCTGCAAGAGAAATAGGCTGTGAATTGTTGGGAACTTTGGGTTCTAAACCTAAAAATGACAGACCATCATATATAATTT
The DNA here is from genome assembly GCF_000384655.1 of Brachyspira innocens ATCC 29796. Lineage (GTDB taxonomy): Bacteria > Spirochaetota > Brachyspiria > Brachyspirales > Brachyspiraceae > Brachyspira > Brachyspira innocens. The sequence continues at coordinate 1,933 of NZ_ARQI01000058.1, forward strand.
AATTATTAGGAGAAGTTCATGAAATCTAAAAGATTTGAAATATTAAGAAACAGACCAGTAAATCAGGACGGATTTGTTGGTGAATGGCCTGAGGTAGGTCTTGTAGCTATGGACGGACCTAATGATCCTAAACCTAGCATAAAAATATCAAACGGTAAAATAGTTGAGCTTGATGGTAAAAAAGCTGAAGATTTTGATTTTATAGATACATTTATTGCTAATTATTCTATAAATATTGAAAATGCTGAAAAAGCTATGAGTATTGACTCAAAAAAAATAGCTCTTATGTTATGTGACCCTAATGTACAAAGAAGCGAAATAATTCCAATAACAACATCTATAACTCCTGCTAAAATATCAGAAGTTATGAGCTGCATGAATGTTGTTGAAATGATGATGGCTTTGCAGAAAATGAGGGCAAGAAAAACTCCTTCTAATCAATGCCATGTAACTAACGTAAAAGATAACCCAATACAAATAGCAGCAGATGCGGCAGAAGCAGCTGTTAGAGGTTTTGATGAAGAAGAAACTACAGTAGGTATAGTACGTTATGCTCCTTTCAATGCTTTAGGCTTATTAGTTGGTGCTCAGGTTGGAAGACCTGGTATACTTACTCAATGTTCATTAGAAGAGGCTACTGAATTGTTACTAGGTATGAGAGGATTAACCTGTTATGCAGAAACAATATCAGTATATGGAACAGAAAGAGTATTTACAGATGGAGATGATACTCCATATTCTAAAGCTTTCTTAGCTTCATCTTATGCATCACGCGGTTTAAAAATGCGTTTTACTTCTGGTACTGGAAGTGAAGTACAGATGGGATATGCAGAAGGTAAATCTATGCTTTATTTAGAAGCTAGATGTGTATTCATCACTAAAGGTGCAGGAGTACAAGGTTTGCAAAATGGTTCTATAAGCTGTATAGGTGTTCCGGGCGGAGTTCCTAGCGGTATCAGAGCGGTTTTGGCTGAAAACCTTATTACAGAATGTTTGGATTTGGAAGTTGCTTCTGGTAATGACCAAACTTTCTCTCACTCAGATATAAGAAGAACAGCAAGAATGTTAATGCAGTTTCTCCCTGGTACTGACTTTATATTCTCTGGTTATAGTTCTACTCCTAACTATGACAATATGTTTGCAGGTTCTAACTTTGATGCTGAAGACTTTGATGATATCAATGTATTACAAAGAGACTTGAAAGTTGACGGCGGATTAAGACCTGTAAAAGAAGAAGAAATAATAGCTGTTAGAAATAAAGCTGCAAGAGCTATGCAGGCTATATTTGCTGATTTGGGCTTCCCAGAAATCACTGATGAAGAAGTAGAAGCTGCAACTTATGCACATGGAAGTAAAGATATGCCAGACAGAAATGTTGTAGAAGATTTAAAAGCAGCACAAAGCATACTTACTAATGGAATAACAGGTTTAGATGTTGTTAAAGCTTTATATAGAAAAGGCTTTGAAGATGTTGCTCAAAGTGTTTTAAATATGCTCAAACAACGTGTAGCAGGCGACTATTTGCATACTTCAGCTATTATTGATAGAAACGGCTATGTTATTAGTGCTGTTAATGATGTTAATGATTATCATGGTCCTAGTACTGGTTATCAAATAAGTAAAGAACGCTGGGAAGAAATAAAAAATATTCCTAATGCTATAAGCCCAGATTCTATTTAAGGAGTAAGTAATGAATATAGATGAAAAAACTCTCAAATTAATAGTTAGTGAAGTTATAAAAAATATTAATAATCAAAATAGTAATACAAGCAGCAGTGCTTCTGCAGGTTCTAATCCGAATCCTAATGTAAGTACTAATCATCAGGCACCTCCTCCTCTTAATTTTAAAGAGCTTGGAAAAGCTGAAGTTGGTAAAAATAAATCTGAAGTAGTAATAGGCTTAGCTCCTTCTTTCGGACTTCATCAAACTGAAACTATAGTGCATATACCTCATTCTCAGGTATTAAGAGAATTAATCGCAGGTATAGAAGAAGAAGGATTAAAAGCACGTATAGTTCGTTTCTTACATACATCAGATGTTTCATTTATAGCAAATGCAGCTGCAAAATACAGCGGTTCTGGAATAGGTATAGGTATACAGTCTAAAGGTACTACAGTTATACACCAAAAAGATTTGCTTCCTTTAAGTAATGTTGAATTATTTCCTCAGGCGCCTCTTTTGGATTTGCCTACTTTCAGAGCTATAGGTAAAAATGCTGCTAAGTATGCTAAAGGAGAATCTCCAACTCCTGTACCAGTTCGTAATGATCAAATGGCTCGTCCTAAATATCAGGCAATTGCCGCTTTACTTCATATAAAAGAAACTGAACATGTTGTTGATAATGCAGATCCTATAGAGCTTTCAGTTTCGCTGTAATAATTTTGTAAGGAGATAAAATATGGATGAACAACTTTTAGAAAAAATGATAAAAGAAATAGTTAATAATATTAGCAATACCAGCAATGTTAAGAGTGTTTCTAATACTATTAATGTAAGTGCTAAAGATTATCCTTTAGGCTATAATAGAAAAGATTTGATAAAAACTTCTACAGGAAAAAGTTTAGATGATATTACATTAGAAGCAGTAATGAATGACAGAGTAGGTCCTAATGATGTTCGTATTACCGCTGAAACTTTGGAATATCAGGCACAAATTGCTGAGTCTGTTGGAAGAAAAATATTTGCTATGAATTTGAGAAGAGCTGCTGAATTAACCAGAATAAGCGATGACAGAATATTAGAAATATACAATGCTTTAAGACCTTTCAGATCAACTAAAGCCGAGCTTATTGCTATAGCTGATGAGCTTGAAAATAAATATTCTGCTACAATATCAGCTTCTTTAGTTAGAGAGGCAGCTGAAGTTTATGAAAAGAGAGATCGTTTAAGAAGAAAATAATAATTTTTATTAGCAATAATAATAAAAATAATAATTTTTAAATATTATAAAGCCAAATATAAAAATTGTGAGCATATAGTAAATTCATTTGCTATATATTTTTAGCAAACAGTTTTTATTAGCTGTAATATAAATTTTTATTAATGGAAGTGTCAATGAAATATATTGCTGGAATAGATATAGGTAATTCTACCACTGAAATTGCTGTTGCTAAAATTAGCGATAATAATGAGGCGGAGTTTATATCTAGTGATTTGGTATTTACTACAGGCATAAAAGGTACTTTTTCTAATAAGCATGGTATTTTTGGAGTTCTAAAAAAGAGTTTGGATAAGGTTAATCTTACAGTTAAAGATATATCTTTGATAAGAATAAATGAGGCTACTCCTGTTATTGGTGATGTAGCTATGGAGACTATAACTGAAACTGTTGTAACTGAATCTACTATGATAGGACATAACCCAAAGACACCGGGCGGTTCTGGAATAGGTATAGGCATAAGTGTTCATTATAATGATATTTCCAATATAAAAAAAGGTGAAGATGTAATAATCGTTGTTCCTAATACTGTGGATTTTAAAGATGCTGCCGACTCTGTTAATGAGGCCATATCTAGGGGTATTAATGTTAATGGTTTGATTTTACAGAAAGATGACGGAGTTCTTGTACAAAACAGAATAAACAAAAATATTCCAATAGTTGATGAGGTTACACTTATAGATAAAGTTCCTATTGGTATGCTTTGTGCATTAGAGGTAGCTCTTCCGGGTAAGGTTATTGAAACATTATCCAATCCTTACGGTATAGCAACAGTATTTAATTTATCACCTGAAGAAACTCAGTCAGTTGTACCTATATCAAGGGCTTTGATAGGAAACCGTTCTGCTGTTGTAATAAAAACTCCTGAAGGTAATGTTAAAGAAAGAAGAATACCAGCTGGTAAATTAACTATAATTGATTCTAAAAGGACATTAGAGGTTGATATAGAAGCAGGTGCTGAAAAAATAATGTCTGTTATTAATAAAGCAGATGATATAGAAGATATTATTGGCGAGGCTGGAACTAACATAGGCGGTATGATAGAAAAAGTAAGACAGACTATGGCTAAACTCACAAATAAAAATAAAGATGATATTAAGATTAAGGATCTTTTAGCTGTAGATACTTTTGTACCTAGAAGTGTTAAGGGCGGTCTTGCCAATGAATTTTCTATGGAAAGTGCTGTAGGTATAGCTAGCATGGTTAAATCTGATAGGCTTCAGATGGAAATAATAGCTAATGAGCTTAAAAAAGATTTAAATATTGATGTTGAAGTAGGAGGAGTTGAAGCTGATATGGCTATACTTGGGGCTTTAACTACACCAGGTTCTTCATCTCCTTTAGCTATTATAGATATGGGGGCTGGAAGTACTGATGCTTCTCTGATAGATAAAAACGGAAAAATATCATATACGCATCTTGCAGGTGCAGGAAATATGGTTACGCTTTTAATTAATTCCGAATTGGGACTAGATGATCTTGAAATGGCTGAAAGAATAAAGAAATATCCTTTAGCTAAAGTTGAGAGCATATTTCATATAAGACATGAAGATGGTACAGTGCAGTTTTTTAAAGAGCCTTTAGATCCTAAACTATTTGCAAGAGTTATAGTGGTAGAAGAGAATAATTTTGTTCCTATAGAATCTGATATACCTTTAGAAAAAATAAGGATTGTAAGAAGAAGTGCAAAAGAAAAAGTTTTTGTATTTAATTCTATAAGAGCCTTAGAGACAGTAAGTACTACTGGAAATATAAGAGATATACCGTTTGTAGTATTGGTTGGAGGTTCATCATTAGATTTTGAGATACCTCAAATGGTTATGGACGCTTTATCTCATTATAAAATAGTTGCTGGAAGAGGTAATATAAGAGGAAAAGAAGGTCCTAGAAATGCAGTTGCTACTGGGCTTATATTAGATTATGTTAGGTCTGGAGGAAATAGATAATTATGGATATACCATCTATCATTATATATAATTTGGGCAATGCAGATTCAAAATTAATGGATCAGGTTTTATACGGAATAGAGGAAGAGGGAATACCATATGTAGTTGAAAGTAAAAATGGAGATGGTTATCAAAATGCTGCTGAGGCATCTTATAAGGCTGCTATTGCTTCAAAATTGTCAGTTGGACTGGCTATTGATAGTGAGAATATTGCTGTGCATTATGCTAATTTGGAAGAAAATACTCCTTTATTCTTATATTCTGTGAAATCAATGAATATGCAGAATATGAGAAATATTGGAACAAATTCAGCCAGACTTGTTAAGGGAATTTATTTTATATTGAATGATAATTAATTATGATTGAGGAATGTTTATGGAGCTTAATTTAAATGACGCTTTTATTATGGCTTTGGAGGCTATAAAAAAAGCTGGAAGCATGCATGTTGATGTGTGTATTTCTATTGTTAATAGTCATGGCGAGGAGATTTTCTTTTGTAAAATGGATAATGCTCTTAAAATAAGTGAGAAATTAGCTTTTAAAAAGGCTTACAGCAGTATATCATTAAAAGTTCCTACTTCCGATATAAAAAAGCTTATTGATGACAGTTTATGCGGACTTGATACAGCTATGGCTGGAGAGCTTGTGATGTTTGGCGGAGGAATTCCTATATTTAGAGATGGTAAATTATTGGGAGCTGTTGGAATAAGCGGCGGAGCAGTTGAGGAAGATGTAGTTATAGCTAAGGCGGCTTTAGATGCGTTTAATAGGAGCATTTAATAGATATGTTTAATAAAAATATATTTACGGAGAATATAATATGGATGAGAAATTAATAGAATCTATAGTGAGAGAAGTTGCTAAAAATATTAATATTATTGAATCTGGAAACAGTAGCTGCAATACATTGGGTGTATTTGACAGCATGAAAGAAGCTATCGAGTATGCAAGTATTGCACAAAAGAAATTTTTATGCTCTAGTTTGTCAGAAAGAAAAAAAATAACTGATTCTATAAGAAATAAATTGAGACCTCTTATTAAAGAGATGTCTGTTATGACTGTAGAAGAAAGCAAAATGGGAAGAGTGGAAGATAAAATAAATAAAAATACATTAGCTATAGAAAGATGTACTGGTGTTGAAGATTTGAAAACTGGGGCTTTAACTGGTGATGATGGTCTTAGTTTAATAGAATTTTCTCCATTTGGTGTAATAGGTGCTATAACTCCAGTTACTAATCCCACAGAAACTATAATATGCAATAGTATAAATATGCTTTCTGCAGGAAACAGTGTTGTATTTAGTCCTCATCCTAGTGCTGTAAAAGTATCTAATTGGCTTGTAGGAAAGATAAATGAGGCTATAATAGAAGCTGGAGGCGAGAGAAATTTAGTAGTTACTATTTCTAAGGCTTCAGTTGAAGAGGTTGATTATTTAATGGAAAGTCCTAAAGTAAATGCATTGTGTATTACTGGAGGTATGCCTATAGTTATTAAGGGACTAAAAAGCGGTAAAAAAACTATAGGGGCAGGTGCTGGAAATCCTCCTGTTATAGTTGATGAGACTGCTGATATAGAACAGGCTGCTGCCGATATAGTGGCTGGGGCTTCTCTTGATAATAATATGCCTTGTATAGCAGAAAAAGAGGTATTAGCAGTGGACTCTATATTTGACTATTTGATGTTTAATATGGAAAAGAATAATGCATTTAAAATTTCCAAAAAAGAAGATATGGTAAAACTTGAAAAAGGTGTTATAAATGAAGACGGATCTGTAAACAAAAAGTTTATAGGTAAAAATGCCAAATATATATTAGACACTTTAGGCATAGAATGTCCTTATGATCCTAGATTAATAATAATGGAAACACATAAAGAACATCCTTTTGCTGTAAAAGAGCTTATGATGCCAGTTCTTCCTTTGATAAGATGCAAAGATTTTGATGAGGCATTAGATTTGGCTGTGAAATTAGAGGACGGCTGCCGACATACTGCTGCTATGCATTCTAAACATATTGACAGACTTACAATAGCACCAAAAAGACTTCAGACAACAATATTTGTAAAAAATGCTCCTTCATATGCTGGCATAGGATTGGGAGGAGAAGGATACACTAGTTTTACATTAGCAAGCAGTACTGGAGATGGTATTACTAGTACAGTAACTTTTACAAGAAAAAGAAGATGCGTATTAAAAAATGGATTATTTGTTAGATAAATAATTATATTTTTATATACTTAATAAGAGAGGATATTAATTATTATGGAATATGCTTTAGGTATGATAGAAACTCATGGTCATACGGCTGCTGTTGAAGCTTTAGATGCAGCGTCCAAGGCTAGTAATATAATTTTTCCTTCTATGGTGCATGTTGGAAGCGGAAGAGTTGCGGTTTCATTTTTCGGAGATGTTTCTGCCGTTAAAGTTGCTGTTGACTGTGGAGTTGCTGCTGCTGAGAGAGTTGGAAAGGTTTTAGGCAGTAATGTTATAGCCAGATTGGATAAACAGGTTCTTAATTCTCTTTTTGAGTATGTATCTTCTGATGATAATGGAGATTCAAACAAAGAAAAAAGTGATAGTGAAAAAAAAGAAACTGATAAAAATAAACAATTAGAAAGCAATACAGAAATAATTAATGAAAATGCTGATAATGCTGAGAAAGAAAACAAAGAGAGCGAAGAAAAAGAAACTGATGAAAATAAACAATCAGAAAGCAATACAGAAATAATTAATGAAAATATTGATAATAATTCATCAGACAGTAATGTTGTAATTAATAATACATCGCTTTTTGATGAAGATGTTAATAAAAAAATAGATAATGAAACGGCTTCTAATGAAACTGTTTCAAAGAAAAAAACGAGAAAAAAGAAAAAAAATAATAATAATCAATAAAATAATAAAAATTATTGGAGGTACTATATATGGCAAGTTCTATGGCTTTAGGTATGATAGAAACTAAAGGTTTGGTATCTGCTATAGAAGCAGCAGATGCTATGGTAAAAGCAGCTAATGTTAATCTA
>NZ_ARQI01000059.1 GCF_000384655.1 Brachyspira innocens ATCC 29796
TAATTTTTAAAAATATTATGTTTATTTTATATGAATTCATAATTTTTTTCAAGTACAGCACAAATGAAAAAAGTTGTTTACTTAAAGACTATAATCCATAATAGGTTGTAATTTTTTATATTTTGAATTATTATAAAAAATATATATGTAATCATTACATATTAATTCTGGTCTGGTCTGGTCTGGTCTGGTCTGGTCTGGTCTGGTCTGGTCTGGTCTGGTCTGGTCTGGTCTGGTCTGGTCTGGTCTGGTCTGGTCTTTATTTCATGATATTCTTCTTCTGTATTAATATTCCAAATACTGCTTTTATCTACATTATTATTAATTATACAATTAGCAGCTTCCATAGCAGAAAGCATAGAATGGTCCATGTTATTGTATCTATGCATTCCATTTCTTCCTATCAAAAATAAATTATCTATTTTTTCAGTATATTCTTTAATCTTATAAAACTCATTATAAACACCTGTATATGAAGGATAAGCCTTTTTTATTTTAACAATGTTTGATGATACTATATCCTCATCTTTTATTAATTTTAATGATTTCATTTCTCCTATAGCAAACTTTATAAACTCATCATCACTCATAGACCATAATTCATCATTTTCAAAACACATATATTCCATACCAACATAATGCAGCTTTTTATCAGATACCATATAAGGACTCCAATTATTAAACAACTGAAGTCTGGCAACTTTTACATAAGGCTCTTGTATATAAATCCAATTATCTTTTACTATTCCGTCTTTATTATGTAATGCTATGTCTTTTAATAATAAACCTACTGTTATAAAGTCTCTGTATTGAAGTTTGGATGCGGTTATTGCTATATCTTCTGGAATGCTGCTCATCAATGATATAGAATGTATTAAATCTTTTACAGGCATTGTTGATATTAAATGGTCTATATTATTTATTGTTTCATTATCCTGAGCGGTTATTGATATAACTTTATTATTTTCAATTTTTATTTTTTCTATTTTTTTATTAAAATATATTTTGCCGCCCATATTTTCTATTTCTTTTGCTACAGTTTCCCATAGCTGACCAGGTCCGTATTTAGGATATAGAAATTTTTCTATTAAGCTAGTTTCAACTTCCTTTTGTTTAATATCATCAGTTTTGTTTTTTGGTTTTAAAGCATTAATTATTGTTTTCCAAACAGAAAGACCTTTAACTCTTTGAGCACCCCAGTCTGGACTTAATTCTGAAGGTTTTACCCCCCATACTTTTTCTGTATAATCTCTAAAAAATAAATTATATAATTCTCTTCCAAATCTGTTAACATAAAATTTCTCTAATGAATCAACATCTTTATATGGAAAAATAGAAGATTTAATATAACTAAAACCTATTTTGGCACATCTTAAAAATCCTAAATTAAATATTAAATCTTTACTTAAAGTTACAGGATAATTAAATAATTTCTTTAAGAAAAATATTCTTGATAGTCTGTTTCGTATAAGCATAACTCTGTCTGTATTTTCAGGTGATATGCTGCTGGATTCTTCAGGCATAATATTAATCCAGAAATTCATAACCTTATCGCTTTTAGAAAAGAATCTATGCCCTCCTATATCCATTCTGTTTCCATTATTGTTTACAGTTTGAGAAATACCGCCTATTACATTAGTTTCTTCATATATCTCTACATTCATACTTTTATTATTTTTTAATAATTCATAAGCTGCTGTAAGTCCTGCAGGTCCTGCTCCTATAATTATAACCATTTTATTATTCATAATTTCTTGTTCTCCTCAATTATTTATTTGTAACCATGTAAAATGTAATAGATTCTGATATACCTTCAAAATTTGTTAATTTTATATATTTAAGTCCGTTACCTTCTTTATCTAAAGAAATGATAGTTTTATTATTGATATTTGTAATAAAATTTGTATTATTATATTTATTATTTCTTCTTTTTTCTACCCAGTCAGCAAATGTAATAAATTTATCTAGTCCTGAATCGTATATTATTTTCTCTTTAAAATATGGAGATATTGAAGCTGATAAGAAATGAGAACCATTAATTATAATAATATATTTATTTTTATCATCATATTGATTTTCTTTTATATATTTAGCTGCTTTTTTAGAAAAAGAAAAATCATATTTAATATCATTAATATAGACATTTATATTAAAACCATAAAAATAGACTATGAAAAGTATAAATGATATATCTAAACTTAATTTAAATAAATCAGGTTTTTTTATAAAAAATGAATCTATTATATAAATAGCATATAGTATAAATATAAATAAATGCCTATCTGATAATCTATAAAATGCATTGACAGATACAATAAATACTACTAATAATATTAATTTTAATATAAATTCTTTATTTTGAGTAAGCTTTGGAAGTGTGAATTTGTTATTGATTTTTAAATAAACAAAAATAAAAAATACAGCTGCCGCAAACAGTACTATCAATAAGGATAATAAATAAAAAAATTGTTCATTTTTTATAAATGATAATATATTAGATCTTTTATAAACCATTATTAATATTTGAAACAAAATAGCCAATAGGAATAAATATAGTATGATAATATCTTTCAGCTTTTTTTTAATAAATGTATTATTATTTTTTGAAAATATCTTGTATAGAAAAAAGAATGATTCTATAAATCCTATTGAAGTGCCCACTACTGTAGTATTTAAAAGTAATCCTATTGAAAGTACATATCTCGTTGTTTTTGTATATCTATTTTCATAAAAATAAATCATAAGCACAAAAAGCATAAATGAAAGCCCATAATTTCTAGCAATAATAGGATATTCGTACATAACGATATCATTAAATATTATAAAAAATAACAAAAGTAAATTATATTTTTTACTTTTAAATATTATAATATACACAGCAATTATCATGAAAAAAGCATTTATTATATGCAGTGTTGGATAAAAAGGAAGTGCTGTAAATGGTTTAATAATAAAGAAAAATAAAAATGGATGCCCTTCTACACCAGTTTGAAATAATATATCTAATAGCGATAAATCTCTAGCTATAAGCCAAGCCTGCCCCTCATCTCTCCAAGGTTCATGATGATATATACCGATAATAATAAATACTATATAAAATATAAAAAATAAATATTTAAGTAAATTGGCAAATACATTTTTTTTATAATTTCTATCGTATAGGAAATTAATTTTTTTATTAGAAAAAGGTATTATAAAAATAGAAAAAAACATAAAAATAAATATTATAAATACAACAAAATTTAATTTTAATCTTAACCTATATGAAACATTATCTATCTTTTCAAAGTCTATAATTTTTGCTGAAACTAAATTACCATAAGGACTGCCATTTTCGTACATTTTTATAGATTTAATAAAATTATTATCATTTATAATTTTGTTAGTATCTATATAAACTCCATATATATCACTGTTTCTGAAAACTTTACTATAATATTTTATCCTAAAACCATAACTGTAATTTGTGATATTTTCATTTGTAAATATATAATTAGTCAAATCATCATTATTTAATATATTATCTATAGTAAAAAGCTTTTTTGTTTCCTCTATATTAAATCCGTTTAATTCTAAAGTTTTATTTATATGAGTTTCATCAAACTTAAAATCTCCTAAATAACATATTCTTTTTTTATTTCCTAAAATAGAAAAAGTTATTAAAGCAATAAGACAAATAATAAGAAATGATATGTATATAATAAAAAATAATTTTTTATTTTTCATAAATGACCTTAATATATTTAATCAGCATTAAAAAATTGTATTTATTATATAATATAAATAATATAATATCAACTTAAAATATTATTTGAAAATATCCTTATAATTTACTATATTTAAAATATATATTAAATTGTAAGGACTATTCATGACTATAGAAAAATTGTCAAAAATGATAGAAGTTTCAAGCGGTAAGGTTTTGGCTGATTTGGTGATAAGAAACTGCAAGGTAGTAGACCCAATATCTGCAACGATTACTGATGCTGATATTGCAATTTCAGATGATTATATTGTAGGGGTAGGTTCTTATAATGGCAAAGAAGTTATAGATGCTAAAGGCTCTTATGCTACAAGCGGACTTATAGATTCACATGTGCATATAGAGTCATCTTTGTGTACGCCAGCTAATTTTGCAGAAGTGGTTATTCCTTTCGGTACTACTTTAATAGTAACAGATCCTCATGAAATAGCTAATGTATGCGGTATTGAAGGTATAAAATTTATGATTAACTCTGCTAAAAAGAGTCCTTTAAAATGCAAGTTTATGCTTTCTTCATGTGTGCCTGCTGTTGGCTTTGAAGATTCTGGAGCTATACTTGATGCTGATACTATAGAAGAGTTTATAAATGATGATGATATATTCGGACTTGCCGAGATGATGAATGCTCAAGGGGTATTATCGCTTGATAGAGATGTACTTAAAAAATTACTTGCGGCAATCAATTCGGATAAGATTATAGACGGGCATGGAGTAATGCTTGGAGGAAAAACACTTAATGCTTATAGGGCTGCTGGAGTTTATACTGATCATGAATGCGTATCTGCTAAAGATTTAAAGGCAAGAATAGCCAATGGAATGTATGTACTTTTAAGACAGGGCTCTGCTGCTCAGAATTTAGCTTCGCTCTTACAGGGAGTTAATCAAAGCAATGCCAGAAGATGTGCTATGTGTACTGATGATAAGCATTTGGACGATATAATGAAGTACGGGCATATATCTCATAATTTAAAAATAGCAGTTGAACATGGTCTTGATGTATTTAATGCTATTGCTATGGCTACTATTAATGCGGCAGAATGCTACGGGCTTAAAAATATTGGTTTGATAGCTTCTGGATATAAGGCGGATATTGTTTTATTTGATGATTTGAAAGATTTTAAGACTAATAAAGTATTTATAGATGGCAAATTGGTTTCAGAGAATGGACATGCTTTATTTAAAACAGAAAAAGATGATTATAATGATAATATTTTTAATACTGTAAATATTGCCCCTATCACTGTTAATGATATACAGATAAAATTAAAAACAGATGAGGCTAATGTTATAAGAATAGTGAATAAAGATTTGATAACAGAAAAAAGTGTGAGAATAGTGGGCTTTGAAAACGGATATTTTAAATACAGAAAGAGTGTAGATATATTAAAATTGGTAGTGGCAGAAAGGCATAAAAGAACTGGTAAAATAGGTTTGGGTTTAATAGAAAATTATAAATTAAAAAATGGAGCAATAGCAACTAGTGTTTCCCATGACTCTCATAATATAATAGCGGTTGGAGATAATGATGAAGATATAATACTTGCTATAAAACAAATAGAAAAATGTTCGGGAGGCATTACCATAGTAAAAAAATCTAAAGTGCTTGATACTTTGGAATTAAAAATAGCTGGCATTATGTCAAATGAAATGCCAAGCGATATAGTAAAAAAAATATATTCAATGCATGAATTAGCTTATAATGAACTTAATGTTAATAGAGATATAGACCCTTTTATGACTTTATCATTTATGGCACTTCCAGTTATACCAGAAATAAAACTCACTACAAATGGTTTATTTGATGTAAAAGAGTTTAAGTTTATAGATGTGAGTGCCTGATTTTTTAAGCATATTTTTAATATGGCTAAACAATTATAATATGATTAAAATTAATACTGACTATTAACAAATTCATAAAACAGCATATAATAATTACATGCTTAATGTAGGTAAATATTTTAATAATATAACAAACAAAAATAATTCTGGAAATATAAAAGACGGCGATATAGTAAGGTATTCTGTAATGCGTAAACTTGATTCTGACAGAGCTTTAATAAATATAATGGGAAATAAGGTTACAGCATTATTTAAAAACGGCATGACAGAAAAAGGCTTTGCTTTAGTAGGAAGAAAGAACGGAGAGATAACATTAACGTTATTAAAAGATGCTTCAAGCCTAAAAGAGGCTAGAGAAAATTTAAAAAATATCGGCACAAAAAAAGATATTTTAGTTAACATAACTAGAGATAATTCCGAAATTTCTAATATATTACTAGAAAAAGGAATAAAACCAAGCCATGAAAATATCAGATATTTGGAGACTATATTAAAATACCTTCCAGACTTGGACATCAATAAAAAGAAGTTCATATTAAATGCAATGTCTAACGGGGTATATTTAACGGTAGAAGAAATAAATTCTTTAGGAAATATTTTTAGACATTTCAATGACATTCTTAGCATTATAAAAAACTCTAACAAAAATACTGAAACAACCGAAATATTACTAATGCTTTTAAATACTGCTGCCTTAAACAGCAATAATAATCTAGCAGAAAATTTAGATAAATATATACATGCAAATGCTAATTTTAATGCATGGTTTATGCTCTTTGATATGCTTCAGGGTGAATTATCTTCTGATAGTTCTAATATGCTTATGCTTGTTCTTAAAATACTTTCTTCTAATAGGAAGAATAGAAATTTTAAAGAAACTGTTTTTATGCTTCCAATACCTTTTATCATAAATGGTGAGGTAAAAGAACTTCTTCTATATATAAACAAAGAAGAAAGCGAAATGAAAAATAAATTAAGTTTTGTTTTTTATGATGATGATAAAGAGTTATGTGAAATAAAAATATCTGAATATGAGACTAATAAATATTTATTTGATATTCAATTATTTGATAAAAAGCTGTATAATAAGGTTGATAGAGAAGAGATTATGAATCTGATAAAGGATTTTGAAAATATAAAGATAGAAATAAATTTGCAAGGAAATAACAATGAAAAATAAAGATGTTGAAGCAGCAGCGGCCTTATTATATAATAGGGATATACATAATGCCCCAGTGGTTATATCCAAAGGAAGGCATTATTTAGCAAAAAAAATGGTAGAGACAGCACATAAAAACAAAGTTCCTGTTATTTCTGATGAAAAAACCGCTCATCATTTGATGCAGTTAGAAATAGGCGAAGAGATACCATATTCACTATATGAAGCAGTAAGTATAATATTAAAATATATATATAAATTAAAGGCAGAATAAAGCTATGGGAAAATTTAATAAAATAAACGTTCAAGATATTAAAACTAAAGCAGAGAAAAAAGACATATACTTGTATAATGATTTCATAGCCTCTACTGGGTATATAGAGATTAAAGAAGATGATATAATGAGGCTTAAAAAATGGGATATAGAGGAAGTATTTGTTGAGGAAGCAGCTTCTATAGAAATGCAGCAGGTTAGTGCAGATTTTGATAAGTTTATAAGAGAGTATAAAGTATTTAAAAAAATATATTTTAATATTATAAAGAAAGTAAAAACAAGTTTGGGTAATTATAAAAATAATAATATAGTAAATATTAATGAACTTAATGAGATTATAGATGAAATTTTGGATATAATGGAAAGAAATTTAAATAGTGTGCTTCAGCTTTTTAATCTTTCAAATCTCCCAAAAGCCGATGAATATTATATAAGGTCGTTGAATGTATCAATGATATCTATGATGATAGGGCGTGCTATGAAATTCTCTGAAAACAGAGTAAAAAAATTGGGTGTTGGTGCTATGCTCTATGATATAGGTCTAACCAAAGTACCTGATAAAATATTAAATAAATTAGGACGCTTTACTACTGAAGAGTACAATGAAGTGAAAAAGCATACTGTTTACGGATATAAAATAATGAAAAACAGCTTCCGTTTCGAGGAAGAAGTAGCCCTTATATCATTAGCCCATCATGAACTTTATAATGGTAAAGGGTATCCTAGAGGATTAACAGGAAATCAAATACATCTCTACACTAAAATAGTTTCTATAGCACATTCAGTAGAAAAAATACTTAAGCATAAAAGAATATCAGTGTCAAAATCTAAAAATCATGAACATAAATCTACATTTAATCTTATGCTTGAAAAAAATATGGAAAGCAGTAAAAAAAATATTTTTCTTTCAGATGCAGTCAGAGAAATTATACATGGGGCAAATACTAAATATGATCCTAATATATCAAAAACATTTGTAAGTATATTTACAGTATATCCTATAGGCTGTATAGTTCTTCTTAATGATAAAAGAAAAGGTTTTGTTTTTGCTACCAATCCGAATTTCCCAATCAGACCGATTATAAAAATAGTATCCAATGAAAATGGAGAGTTTATTGAAGATGGAGAAACTATTAATTTATTAGAAACTAATCAACTGTTTATAGCTGGTGTTGATAAAGATAATAATTTTTTGGAGGAGGTAAAAACAAAAATATTAGATACAGAAGAAGAAAAGTAATATTATAAGAAATGGCTAACAAAAAAGCGATAGGCAATCTAGGAGAGGATATTGCCTTAAAATATCTCGAAGGACTTGGTTTTTCTCTTTTAGAGCGAAACTTTAAAGGAAAAAAAACAAGAGGAGAGATAGATTTAGTAATGACAAAAGGAGTTGTTATTGTGTTTATAGAAGTAAAATATCGAAGACAAGGAAGTTTTGGATATGCAGCTTACTCAATATCTGAACGTAAGAAAAGAAAATTATACGAAACAGCTGAAGAATACTTAATTGAAAAAGGATTAAGTTTTAATCAAAAATGTTCCTTTGGGGCAGTTTTAATAGACGATACCCATTATAAGCGTGAAATATCTTTTATAGAAGATATATTTATTTAGGGGTATTGTATGAAAACAGCTGTAAAAATTAATCCAGAAAAAATAGACCTATATAAGAAAAAGCTAAAAGATAAAAAGTATATTGATAAAGCTATAGAAGGACTTGCAGGAAACTTAATAAGTTACGTAATAGATTGATAACAATATAATGAAAGGCAGTAATAGATTAGTATGAATATAATAGAACGTGGAAAGACTACTCTTTTATTAGAGAGTGAAAATCTTAGAGATTTATCTGATAAACTTGACAGTAATTTTGAAAATGCTGTGAATGAGCTTTTTAAAATCAGAGGAAGAGTAATAACATCAGGAGTAGGTAAAAGCGGTCATATAGCGAGAAAGGCTGCTGCCACTTTTGCCTCTACTGGAACACCAAGTTTCTTTGTAGACCCTAATGAATGTATGCATGGCGATTTTGGTATGATTACAAAAGACGATTACTGCATACTTTATTCTAAAGGCGGAGAATCGCGTGAGATTATAGAGCTTGTTAATTGGCTTTTAAGACAGAATATTCCATACATTGCTGTTACAAATGAAATAGATTCCACTCTTGCCAAAAATGCAAAAATTGTTCTTCTGACTTATGTTAAAGAAGAGGCTTGTCCTTTAAAATTAGCTCCCACTGTAAGTACTACTGCTTCTTTAGCATTATCTGATGCTCTTGCTACTGCTTTAATGGAGCTTAGAGGATTTAGAGCAGAAGATTTCGCTGTTTTTCACCCAGGTGGAAGTTTAGGCAGACAGTTAGCTAAAGTAAAATCCATTATGCATACTGAAAATTTACCTATTATATCTATCGATGCTACTTTACAAGAGGCTCTATTTAAAATAATAGAATGCAAACTTGGCATAGCCATTGCTGTTGATGATAATAATATACTAAAAGGTATAATAGTAGATGGAGATTTAAAAAGGCTTCTTGTAAAAGACAATGATATACAAAATATTCTCTCTAAAAAAGTTAAAGATATTATGAATACTTCTCCTAAAGTTATTTATGAAGATACTTTAATAGGGGAGGCTTTGCATATGATGGAAGGTAAAATCACAAATCTTGTTGTAGTTGATAAAGAGAATAATGAACCTATTGGAATAGTTCATATACATGACATATTAAAAATAAAGGCTTTCTAAATAGCTTTTTATAAAATATAATTTCGTTTGACTATAAACCAACTAAAAACTTTATGTTAAACAATTTTTAAATTATTCTGTATCCCCGCCCTTTAAGATTTAATAGCTTTATTTTTTTAATATGTTTTAATTAAATATTTTAAGTCTACACTTCAAAAATAGCACCCTCCCAAAGCGTTATTTAAATTAAGGCTTTTCTAAACGCACGCAGAGAGTATTTTTATATATAGTTCAATTTTATAATTCTAATTTTGCACTATATAAGAATCGATTGAACGTGCGTTGAAGAGCATTACAAATTTAAAAAATACTTGGGTGGGCAGCCAGAGTAACAGTAAAAGCTAAAGAAGAAAAATAATTTATAAGTAACATATCAACGCTTTAAAATTTAGAGGGTGGGAGTTAAAATAATTTTCAAAATTTTAATTTAATCCCCGCCCAAAGCGTAATTTAAATTTAAGG
>NZ_ARQI01000060.1 GCF_000384655.1 Brachyspira innocens ATCC 29796
TACATTATATAGAATTATCAACTTTTTTGCCGCACAAAAAAGTTTTTGCCAAAGGCACGCTTCGCGAAAAACGCAATTACTAGAACTTTATACTTTAAAGATATGTATTAAATGTATGATAATACTCGAAATTTGGGCTACACCTTGCCTACGGCACGCAGAGCGAGGCGGACAGCGTCACAAAAGAACTGGGGTGTGGCACGACTGTGTGCTTCGCAGCAAAGCCACGCAAATATCAACATTTAAAAAATTTATTTTTTGACAAACTATAGTTGTTTAGGTATATTTTAATTAAGGCACATTAATATTAGCAAGCAGATTTTCTATTATCATATCGCTGTTAATATTTTCTGCCTGTGCTTCATAGCTTATACTTATTCTATGTCTTAATATTTCATAAGCTACTGCTCTTATATCTTCAGGCATAACAAATCCTCTTCCCTGCATCATAGCATTAGCTTTTGCTGCTTTTGTAAGGTATATTCCAGCCCTTGGAGAGGCACCATATTCTATATATTCGCTTTGTAACTTATATTCTTTTGGGTTTCTAGTGGCGTCTATAATATTAACTATATAATCAATTAATCTTTCTTCTATATGTATTTGATTAGCCAATTTTCTTAATTTTTCTATAGTTTCTATAGTGGTTATAGGTTTTAATTCTTCTGGTTTTGAAGAGGACATATTTTTTATAATAGTTTTCTCTTCGCTTTTAGTAGGATATTTTACTATTACTTTAAGCATAAATCTGTCAACCTGTGCTTCAGGTAATGGGTAAGTACCTTCCTGTTCTATAGGGTTTTGAGTTGCAAGTACCAAAAATACATCTGGCAACTGATAAGTGGTATCACCTATAGTAACCTGATGTTCACCCATAGCTTCTAAAAGTGCCGACTGTACTTTAGCAGGCGAACGGTTTATTTCATCTGCCAATATTATATTTGAAAATATAGGTCCTTGTTTTGGAACAAATGCAGAGTTTTTTATATCATAAATTTCTGTTCCTACAATATCAGCAGGAAGCAAATCGGGTGTAAACTGTATTCTTTTGTAGCTTGCATCTATAGTGCTTGCCAATGATTTTACAGTTAAAGTTTTAGCAAGACCTGGTACTCCTTCTAATAGTACATGCCCATCACATATAATACCCAAAAGAAGTTTGTCTATCATATTTTCCTGACCAATTATTACTTTTTTTATTTCGCTTTTTATAGCCTGTACAACATCAAGTGCCATTTTTGAAGCTTCAGAAATAGCCTGCAAAGAATTATTTTCTGTCATGTCAATTTCCTATTTTATAGTTTTTTTATTTTCAAATGCTTTTTTATTAAAATTATGCTGTTCTTTTATAAACTTAAATATTAAAAAAGCTATAAGAATGATTATAACCCATTGTCCTATCATAATTAATATAAACCAAGGACTGAAAACTCTTATATTATATTCTTTAATTAATTGCTCCTGAGGAACTAAACTATTTCCTCTTTCTACATTATAGTATGCAGCTTCTAGTTCAGGTATTTTTAATTTCCCTTTTCTAAGGGGCTTTAGTGTATAAGTTATTTTATAATTCATAGTAGGAACTTCATTATCTTTATGTATAGTTTCCATTTCTATTTCTTTATTAATAACTTCAAAGTCACTTATAGCATTTTCATTGATGCCGGAAGGTTTGAACTTACCGGCATCTCCAGTATAAAGAAGAGAATATTCTATATTTTCCCATTCATACATACTTTTTTTATTAACTTTATCTTCTACTATTACTATAGGATATAATAGTACATTTGTTATTATCATTATTAAAAAAATATAGTATTTAATCATTGAAGTAGATTATATAAAAATGTAAAAAAAGTCAATACTTATCTTCTTAACTTATTAAAATCAAAAGTATACGACAATGATACACCTATACCAAAGTAAAAACCGCTTGCAAGCTGTTCCAAATACGGAGTAAAGTTTAATGAAAGACTAGCATCACTGTTAAGTACAAGATAAAGTCCTAATCCTAAATGATTAAGATATAAAAAAGCACTGTTATAAAAATCATAGGCTATATGATACTCTAAATATATACCAGCAAGAGAAAATCCGAATAAAGCTCCGGGGTATACTCCCAAAGCCATTTTAAGCCTTAAAGATTCTACAACACCTCTAGGATCATTAAAATACATAGGAACTTCCAGATTGGCATACATAGTTAAAAAATCTCCTAATCCTATTAAATAATGTATTTGAGGATTAAGACCGAATTTTTGTTTTGATGAACCGGGGAATAATACTTCAATAGCTCCTATAAAACCGTTAAAAAACTGAAATCTAGGCATTATTGAAAACTGAGGCTCTCCCTCAACACCTACACCTAATTCTGGAAGATACGTCATAGGAAGTACTCTTGCAAATATATCAAAGTTTCTAAATATACCGAAGTTAATCATAATAGGACTTGATAAGGTATATTTTTTAGTACCTATTCTATCATTATTAACATAAATAGTACCGCCCAAACGCAATGCACCTGTCATTCCAGTGTACATCTTATATGGAAAAGAATAAGCTAATGCTGATAATACAGACATTAATATAAATGTAAAAATTAATCTTCTCATATATTAAAAATCTTCCATAGTATTTATATTTCTATAATACACTTAATACAAAAAAATATCAATAAATAATGTTAATAAATAAATCATTTAATTTTTATAAAATATAGTATATTATTAGTCCTAAATTTGACTTTTAAACGGTATTGTGGTATAATATAATTAAGTTCATCGGAGGACTTATTGGAAATAGAAAATACCAAAGGTTGGATAAGATGTCTAATTATTAGATTTCTTTTCCAGCCTTTTATTTTTTGTAAGGGGGGTGTTTTATGGATATTCTTAAAACAGATGTAAAAAAAATATTTTTTAAGTATTTATATGCAAGTTTTGGCAGTGCTTTAATAGCTGCTATTTATTCTATAGTCGATGTTGCTATGGTTGGGCAGTATGAGGGAGATAATGGAGCTGCTGCTTTGGCTGTATTTGCTCCTATATGGAATATAATATACAGCATAGGCATGTTATTTGGTATAGGAGGTTCTGTTCTTTTTAGTAAGGCAAGAGGTTCTGGAGATTATAAAAAATCAGATATTTTCTTTACTTCTTCATTCATTGCTTTGTCAATAGTTATATTTATAGTTTGGGTTTTATCAATAGTATTTGAAGATAATATACTTTATTTTTTTGGGGCTGATGATGTACTTTTAAGATTAGCTAAAATATATTTTCTTCCTATAAAAATAATTCTTCCTTTATTTTCATTTAGCCAATTTTTTGCTGCATATCTTAGAAATGATAATGCCCCTATGAAAGCAACTATTGCCGTTATGGCTGGTGGGATATTTAATATATTTGGAGATTACTTTTTTGTATTTGTATGTGATATGGGTATATTTGGTGCTGGGCTTGCCACTGCTATAGGACAGGTTATTACTGCTTCTATTTTAATATCTCATCTGTTTACAAAAAAGAATACTTTAAAATTTGTAAAAGTAAATAAATTATTTTCATTATCAAAGAATATTGTATCAATTGGTTTTTCAACATTTTTTATAGATATAGCAATGGGAATACTTTCTTTAATGTTTAATAATCAGATAATGAAATATTTTAACTCTTCAGCATTGGCTGTGTATTCTGTTATAATCAATATTAATATATTAGTTCAGTCATCAGCTTATGCAATAGGACAAGCAGCACAGCCTATAATATCTTCTAATTTGGGTGCAGGCAATATAAACAGAATAAAATCTGCAGTAAAATACGGTATATTTACAGCTCTAATATTAGCTATAGTTTCTACTTTATTTACATACTTTAATACTGACTTTTTAATGAAAGCATTTATGAAGCCTTCAGATGAAGCTTTGAGTATATCAAAAAATATTATGAGATCTTATTTTATATCATTCTTAATACTTCCTTTTAATGTATATGCTACATACTATTTTCAGGCTATAATGAAACCAACTGCATCATTTATAATTGCAATATTAAGGGGGCTTATAATAAGCGGTATTTTAATATTTATAATGCCTTTAATATTTGTAAGAGATAGTATATGGTATGTTATGCCTATTACAGAAGTTGTAACTTTGATAGTAACAGCAGTATTTTTTATAAAATATAGAACTTTAAAATAATTATATATTTTATAGAAATAATTACTAAATCGAATATAATTATTTAGCATAAACATTATAAAAAGGAGATTTAAGTAAATGAAACTTTTAGATAAAAAAATAGCATTAGTAACATCAGCAACCAGAGGTATAGGTTTAGCATGTTCAAAAAAACTAGCTGAAAATGGAGCAAAGGTTTATTTAGCTGTAAGAAGATTTGATGCAGGTAAAAATATAGTAGATGAAATTATAAAAAATGGCGGAGAGGCTGACACAGTATATTTTGACGCTTCTAAAGAAGAAACTTTTACTTCTATGATTGAAGAGACAGTAAAAAAAGAAAATAGAATAGATATACTAGTTAATAATTTCGGTACTACTGATACTAATAAAGATTTTGATTTAATTAACGGAGATACTGATGCCTTTTTTAATATAGTTAATGAAAACTTAAAAAGTGTTTATCTTCCTTCAAAGGCTGCCGTTAAGCATATGATTAATACTGGAGGAGGAAGTATAATTAATATTTCTTCAGTAGGAGGAATATTTCCAGATATGTCAAGACTAGCATACGGCATATCAAAATCAGCAATCAACTTTCTTACAAAAAATATTGCTGTTCAGTATGCAAGACAAAATATAAGATGTAATGCTGTACTTCCGGGGTTTGTTGCAACTGATGCTGCTATGGAGAATATGTCAGAAGATTTTTTGAAATTGTTTTTGAAAAATGTTCCATTAAACAGACCAGCAGAGCCTGAAGATATTGCTAATGCTGTACTTTTCTTTGCAAGCGATTATTCATCATTTATAACAGGAGAAACTATGCCTGTAGCTGGAGGATTCGGACTTCCTTCACCTATGTACAGTCAGTATATGGATATGGGCGGAAAGAAAGGATAATATTTTTTTACATTATAAACTTATTTACATTTTTACTTATTAAAGTATAATAATTTTTTAATATTTAGTAATTTAGTAAAAAGGTAAATTAATTTATGAGTAATAAAATAAATAATATATATATAGGCTATCCTCCGTTTGAAAGCGACAGAGGAGTGGCATTATTGTCCCAAAACAGACAGTTTCAATGGTTTAAAAGCCCAACATATATTTACCCTGTAGTACCAGCTACTGCAGCAACTATGATAAAAAATGCAGGTTATGAAGTTGACTTTGTTGATGCCATTGCTAGAAATATGACAACAGAACAATGGTACAAATATTTAGATGAGAAAACTCCAGACTTATTATTTTTTGAGGTGAAAACTCCTGTTATATATAAGGCTTGGAAAATAGCTGATGACTTGAAAGCTAAATACCCAAATATGATAGTAGTTATTGCTGGAGACCATGTTACTGCTATGCCTGAAGAGACTATGAATAACTGCAAAGTTGATTATTTGCTTACAGGCGGAGATTATGATTTTCTTCTTTTAAACTTAATAGAATATCTTAATGGAAAAGCACAGTTAGAAAAAGGAATATACTACAGAGAAAATAATAATATAAAAAATACAGGATTTTTTGAATTAAGACATGATTTAAAAAGCCTTCCATTTATAGACAGAGATTTAACTCAGTGGCAAAGATACGCATATGACAACGGCAACTTCAAAAGAATACCTGGTACTTATATAATGGCTGGAAGAGACTGCTGGCATCATAGATGTACTTTCTGCTCTTGGACTGGTATATATACAAATTTCCGTGCTAGAACTGCAGAAAATGTTGTTGATGAAGTAGAGTTTCTTTATAACAAATACAATATCAGAGAGATAATGGACGATACAGGCTGTTTTCCAGTAAAAAAATGGCTTAATGATTTTTGCAATTTTATGATAGACAAAAAACTAAATAAAAAAGTTAATATAGACTGCAATATGCGTTTCGGAGCATGCAATGAAGATGAGTACAGACTTATGAAAAAGGCTGGATTTAGATTTTTATTATTTGGTTTGGAATCAGCAAGTCAAAATACATTAGACAGACTTAAAAAGGGAAATAAGGTTGAAGAAATCCTTCCGTCTTGTAAGGCCGCTTCCGATGCAGGACTTTCTCCTCATGTAACTGTAATGCTTGGATATCCTTGGGAAACTGAAGAGGATATTGAGAAAACTTATGAGCTTACTAAAAAACTTCTTCTTAAAGGGTATGCCAAAACTATGCAGGCTACAATTATAATTCCTTATCCGGGAACAGAGTTGTTTAATCAATGTAAAAAAGAAAATTGGCTTACTACAGAAAATTGGGAAGATTATGATATGCGTAAAGCTATAATGAAAACTGATGTAGGCGAAGAGAAAATAAAAGAATGGATACAAAAACTTTATAATCTAAGTTTTACCCCGCAGTTTTTGATGCATAAGGTATTATCTATAAGAGATTTGGACGATATTAAATATTATTTAAGAGCTTTCAAAAAAGTATCATCTGGACACTTAAAAGATTTTGCTTAATAGTTTTTTGTTTTTATAAAAATAGACCTGCAGTATTAGACTGCAGGTTTTGTGTTATGTAGTATCTAAAAAATATGGAACTTGTTTTTAATTCATATATATATCATTAGGTATAGTAAGTCCTAATTTATTTATCATATTTGTATTTACAACGAAATTGTAGCTGTCAACTGTTTCAAGAGGTATATTTTTTATATCTTTAATACCTTCCAAAACCTCTATTGCTTTTTTAGCAGTAAGAACTCCCATATCATAATAATTAACTGAATATGTTACAGTGCCTCCTATTTTTGTCATTCCAGCATCAGCACATATAACTGGAAGTTTTTAGCTCTCTTCTATCATAGCTACATTTGCCATACTGTTTGCTATGATATTATCAGTAGGTGAAAATATAGCATCAACTTTATCTGCGGCACTTATCATCATCTGCTGTATCTCATTTGCATTTGCAACAGTCAAATCTATATATTCAAGTCCTAGTGAATCCAATTTTTCTTTTGCTAATTTTATCTGATATAATGAATTAATTTCGCTTGAGCAGTATAAAAGTCCTATTCTTTTTGCATTAGGAAGTAATGTATGCATGAGTTCTATTTGTTTTTCTATAGGAGGAAGATTTATTGTGCCTGTTACATTTACATTAGGTTTATTAAGATTGGTCACTAATTTTGCTCCTATTGGGTCGCCTATTCCCGAAGCTATTATTGGTATGTCTTTGGTGAGATTTACAGCCGACTGAGCTGCAGGAGTGCCTATTGCTATTATGATATCGCTTTTATCATTAACAAATTTTTGTGCTATAGTATTACAATTTGCCTGCTCTCCCTGAGCATTTTTATAGTCTATTGCTATTTTTTTATTGCTGTTATTATAGTATTTATTAAGTTCATCTTCTATTCCCTTATATATCAAATCTAATGCATCATGCTCTATCATCTGGCTTATACCTATCTTTATTACCTTATCATTTGATGCGTTTGTCTTTTTATCATTTTCATGCCTGCTTATACCAAATGCTCCTACTAATACAAATATTGCTATTAATATAAAAATTATAATATGATTTTTTTTCATTGTTATTTCCTTTATTAAAAATATTTAAGTATGTATAATTACTTTATGTAGTAATATTACTATATAAGGTAATATTTGTCAATACTGTTTATAGTAATTTTTCTATATTTTATAATTTTTTATTGATATATTATAAAATTATTATATGATTATGATATTATAATAATGCAGGTTATATAATTTTATGAAAATACTTTTAATAAAGCAAACTTCTTTGGGCGATGTTCTTCATATGACACCTGTTATAAGGGCATTAAAGAAATGGAAAGCTGACTGTCAAATAGATGTAGTAACAGATAAAAGAGCATTAGGTATATTAGAAAACAATCCTTATATAAATAAACTATATGTTTTGGATATATATAAATATGAAAATGAAATATTTAAATCTCCTTCATTATTTTTTTCTACGATAAGAGAGTTTATTTCTCATATATCTGAAGTAAGAAAAGAATATTATGATATAGCTATGGATTTGCAGGGACTTGAGAGAAGCATAATATTTTTATATTTATGCCACGCTAAAAAGAAATATGCAAAGGGTAAGTGGTTTGGAGTAAAAAGTAATTATTATAAGGATATAAATGCTATAGAAGGGCTTATATCTTTTCTTAAATTTATTGATTGCCCTGATGACGGTACTGATTTGGACTATTTTTTACCAGATACCATAGAAGCAGATTTTAATAAAAAAATAGAGCATATAAAGTACAGCATAAACAGTAATTTTAATATAGATAAAGAGTATATAGTTTTTTCTCCATTTTCAAGATGGGATACTAAAGATTTATCAGTAAATAAATCAAGAGAAATAATCAAAGAGATACAAAAATTAAAAGATATACAAATAATAGTTTCAGCTACATCAGATTATGATAAAGAATGTTTGGAAATAGTGAAAGGATTTGAGAATATTTTAAATAGTTCTGGGCTTTTTAATTTACCAGAATTAGCATATTTAATAAAAAAATCAAAGGGAATGGTTACAGTAGATTCATTTCCAATGCATACAGGTTGTGCATTTCAAAAACCATTAATAGCAGTATTCGGTCCTACAAGTGAAGTACGTGTTGGACCTATAGCAAAAAACTCCGAGACTATAAGAGTTGAAAATTTAGAATGTGCCAGATGCTATAAAAGAAAAAATTGTCCTAATAATCATGTATGCATAGAAAATATTGACGCAAAACTTCTTGCTGAAAGATTAATAAAAAAAATATAAAGTTTATATCATCTTTTATTTTGCAAAGCAGAATATATTTTTTCTATTCCTATACGTTTGGCAATTTCAACTATTTCTAGGTCTTCTTCATTATTAGTAGCAAATTCATGCTCTTCTGCTATAGCTAAAAACTCTTTTATTATGCTTTCATTATAAGCATTTTCAAGCAGGAATAACTCTTTAGTTTTTATATTAATATCACGTACATATTTTGAATATTTATTTTTTATGCTGTTTATTTTTTCTTCAAGTTCATTTTCATCTTCAGCTATTCCGTAAATATTAATATCTATAATATCATTTGTATTCCATTCAGAGGCTTTTTGTTCTAAATTTGATATGTTATAAATATTGCTTTCATATACTCTGTATTCGCCTGCATTTTTTATATTGATAAAACTCTTATTTATAGAGTTATTTTTTATATCAATAGCCAAACATCTTCTTTCACCCATTTCTGATTTAGTTCTTCTCCAAACTCTTGCAGAACCTGTGTATATTATTGGTATATTTTCAATATTAACTTCCATTTGTTTGTGAATATGTCCTACCACTGCTATATTAGGCTCTATTTTTTTTATTATATCTATAGGTATGCTTGCCGCCTCTTCATTTTCCTCTATAGCCCATAATGTGCCTTCTATTATACCATGTGCTATTACTATTCTGTTGTCAGCATTTAGATTTTCTATTTTTTTATTTAATTCATTGTCTATAATATATTTTTCACTGTAGGGTAGTGCTATAATATCTAAATTATCTATATTAAAAAAACTTATATCTTCTATTACTATTAAATTATCAGGAAACTTTAATTTATTTAATGTTATGCCTTTTGATTTTAGGTTTTCATGATTACCTTTAAGTAAGTATACATTTTTATCATAGCTTTCTATTTTTTTTGAGAATGTATCTTTTAATTCCTGCAAATCTTCAAATGTATTAAAAGTATCTCCAAGGAAAAGAAGTGCATCATAATTTTTTGCTTGTTCTAATATTTCATCTAATACTGAAAGCGAGTATTCTTTTTCCTGAAGGCTTAAATGCAGGTCGCTTGATATTAATAATTTAGGCATAATAAACTTTCTCTTTTTTAATTTAATATAAATAATATTTTTCAAACTGTATTTTTGTATTATAAATTAAATATATCAATTAATCAATATACTTAATTTCAAAACTATTTTTTATTTATTTTTTAAAATTAATAATCAAAAAAATACAAAATTTTTACGGATATTTTTTTATTTATACGTATTAATAATTGAAGCAATGATTTTATAATCAAAGGTTATTGTATTTATATACAGAATATATTTATTAAAGAATTTTACCATTTTTTAAAAATAGGGGCTATACTTATGAAAAATAGATTGTATTTAATATTGTTTTTACTAATTTTTATAATAGTTTTGATAGTTTCATGTAAGGGGATTAATATTTTAAGCCCTACACATATACCGCCGCCAACTGACTTTAGATTGCCTGAAGACACAATACCAAGTCATGTTGATGTTAATCCAGTGCCTGCTAAAGACGGCGAAGTATTCGGAGGTTTTAGAAGGAAGTTCA
>NZ_ARQI01000061.1 GCF_000384655.1 Brachyspira innocens ATCC 29796
ATGATGATGATAAAGAAGAGAAATCTTTGATTGATATTATAGCTGATAATAAAAAATATGAGCCTGAATATATATTTTTTCAGTATAAATATCCTGATGTAGTTTTATCTAATTGTTATAAGTCAATAAATAATGATTTAGACAGAATTATATTTAATATGTATTATTATAAACATTTAAGTGTTCATTCTATAGCTAAAAAATTAAATATAAGTAAATCTAATGTACATAGACGAGTACAAAAATATGATAGTTATTTAAAAGATAATGAAGTATCTACTAATAGATTGTGTACATCTGGAGTAATTAGAGCATTTAATAATAGACAATTATCAAAAATGAAGTAGGCATTTTTAATCTTATAATTGTAAAGGAGGGAGTGGAGGCTTTATCATTAAAATTAGGCTTTTAAAAGCAGTTTAAACACCAACTTATCTTCATAACATCGCTATGATACTGTAAAAATATCACCTACTAATATTTTTACAGTACTGATTGAAAATAATATAATATAAAAGTCTAAAAATAAATAATAGCTATGTATATTTAAAAAGTTATAAAAGTTTATATTCTTTTCATATAAATAAAGACTAAAAAAATCGTAATAAGTCTTTAATTTATGAAAAGGTATAAATATGGCTTCTAAGAAAAATAAAGAATTAATATTACAAAGCAATAATATAATAAGCCAAGAGCAAGCGGAACTTCCGCTAACAGCGGTCAGTCGACTAATTAAGCAAGCTAATTACTTGAATATACTTGACTATATGAAAGAAGAGCAGCTTATTAAACAGATAGATTATGAAACAGAGAAAGAAAACTTTTTTAAGCAATGTTCAAAAACAAAAAGCAATCACACAAAAAGACAGTATAAAAACGGACTTAATAAACTAGAGGAATACTGCCTCCGAAGGAGCACCTGCGGTGAAATGAATAACAAAAATATTTTATTTATTAAAGCTAGAGAAGCTGATGATTTTATAACAGAAGTTAATTCTAGTGAGCTTTCTAATTTAAGTGTACGTGCATTAGTTTCTTCCTGTTCCTCTTTCTTTTCTTTTTTAGAAAGAAGATATCCGTTTATGAAAAATCCTTTTAGAGGTACAAAAACTCGTCCGCCAGTAAAAAATAAGAAACGTTTAGAAGTGCCAACTAAAAAAGAAATTGAATTAATAATTAAAGATATATCTGATCCTCTCATAAAAGTGGCCATCATTTTTATAATGGAATGCGGAGTGCGTGTCGGGGCTTTACCTAATTTAGAAATTAAAAATAACAAATATTATTCTTATTCAAAAGGAAAAGAAATAAGCTGGAAAGTTACTGAAAAAGTTATTAAATTATTAAAACAGAATAATCTTTCTTTTAATAATCCTTTCAAAAATAAAAGCTCTGAAGTAATAAGGAACATATTTTATAGAAGTTCAAAGCGTTTATATAATCAAGGTAAAATAAAAGCCGCCTACTCTATACATGATGTAAGGCATTATTTTGCTGTTACTTTATATAAACAAACTAAAGATATAGAACTTATTAGACAGGCATTAAATCATAGTAGTATAGCTATAACAGGAATATACTTAAAAAGTTTGGAGGTAGAATAATATTCTATAGTTGCGATAATTTATATTATCGCAACACTATATAACACTGTATTATTTTACATTAAGATATTGATTTTTTTATAAAACAGTATATTGTTTAAATAGTTTTATTTTAATAATATAATTAATAAATTAAAAAAGAAGTTATTTTATATGATTTATAGAAGGAAGATTATACTATCTTTATTAGAAGAATTTGGAAATAAATTAAATAAAACGGATTTTCAAAAATTTTTGTTTTTAATATCTCAAGAACAATTACAAAATACTAGGAAATCCTATTATCATTTTATACCATATAAATATGGATGTTTTTCAATACAATCTTATTCAGATATAGAGTTTTTAAAAAAGAATAATATAGTTAGAGACGATACATTCATTAGTAAAACAGATGATATTTTATATGCTAAACAACTAAAAAGAGAAGATATGGATATAATAAGAAAAATCTATAAGCTTCATGGAAATAAAGATACTAATGAATTATTATCATTTATATATAAAAATTATCCTTTTTATTCTTTAAATAGTGAAATAATAGATAGATATTTATCTCAAAAAGAGATATCTAATTTAAAAAATACTATTTTTAGTAAAAATAATTATATGTTATTTACAATTGGTTATGAAGGTATAACATTAGAAGAATATATAAATAAACTAATCAAAAATAATATAAAACTAGTTATTGATGTTAGAAAAAATGCTGTTAGTATGAAATATGGTTTTTCAAAATATACACTGAAAAAATGGTTAAATAATATTAATATAGAATATGAACATATACCAGAATTGGGAATAGAATCTGAAAAAAGAGAGGAATTAAAAAATCAAAAAGACTATGATGAGCTTTTTAATGATTACAAAAATACAACATTAATAAACAATTTTAAACATGTAGAATATATATTTAATAAATTTTTAAAACATAAGAGGATAGCATTGACATGTTTTGAAGCTTTACCAATCCAATGTCACAGAAGTATTGTAAGGGATGCTATAACTAATTTAGATAGTTGGAATATATTGGAGTATGGAGTAAAAGACCTTTGAGAAAAAAAGTATTTATTACAGTAAAAACTTATCCAACAATATCATATAGTTATGGAGAACTAGTTTGTACTGCTGGATTTACAGAAGATGGAAACTTTATAAGGGTATATCCTATACCATTTAGAAAATTAGAAAATGAATTAAAATATATAAAATATCAGTGGGTTGAAATGGATATAGAAAAAAATAAATCTGATTTCAGACCAGAGAGTTATCATTTATTAAATATTGAAACTATAACTATGTTGGATAAGGTTACAACAAATAATAATTGGAAAGAAAGAAAAGAAATTATATTTAAAAAAAATAGCAATCTATATAGGGATTTAAAACTTTTAATAGACTGTTCTAGGAAAAAAGGAAATGAATGTGTATCTTTAGCTATATTTAAACCTACAGAAATAATAGATTTTTTAATTGAGGAAGAAAAAGAAAAAGAATGGGATAAAAATAAAATAGATGCTATATATAGTCAATATAATTTATTTAGCCATGATAATTTTTTTACATTGGTAGATAAATTACCGTATAGATTTTATTATAAATTTAAAGACATTAATGGACTTGAAAGTAAACTTTATATTGAAGATTGGGAAATAGGGGCATTATTTTGGAATTGTTTAAAATCTCATAATGATGAAAAAATAGCTTGTGATTTAGTAAAAAATAAATATTTAGATATAGCAAAAAATAAGGATATATATTTATTTTTAGGTACTACTAAAGAATTTCATTATAAATCTAAAAATCCATTTATTATAATAGGAGTTTTCTATCCTAACAAAGAAGAACAATATTTTTTAGATTTATAATAAAGTATTACGATAACACAAATTATCGCAACAGTTTATTGACTGTAATCTAATAGAAACATATAATTTATTTGTATGAAATATTTATATATATTATTTATTATCTTATCAATTAATACTTTATATTTAGAGGCTCAATTATATAGAAGATCTGGAAGCTATGTTGATAAAGAAAATAGAAAACTTATTATTTATAATGATGGTTCTGGAATATTTGAGGAAAATGGTATTAAATCTAAAACATTCAAAATAGGAAATAAAATGAGCCTACAAAATGAATATAGATTTATATTTAACTTCAAAAACAAACCATATTCTAATACACATTTAATATTTATTGATGATGATAATATTGTACTTATAATCAATAATTATATAAAATACTATTTTGAAAAATAATAATATTTATGTATGAAATTAAAGTAGATACAAGTAAATTAAAATTTGGATTTGCAAATATTAAAAAAGCCGCTGAAATATCAATAAAAAATACTTTGAATACTGTTGCTTTTTTAAGTAGAAAAAATGTTTTACAAAATATAAACAATTATTTTAATTTGAGAAATAATTTCACTAAGAGAAATATACAAGTAGAAAAGGCAGAAAATACAAGTATATCTAATATGTTTTCATCTGTAGGTGCCAGAGATAAAATATCATATATGGCTTTGCATGAAGAAGGCGGAATAAAGAAAAGTAAAACAGGAAATAATATTTTAATGGCTCAAACAGCAGCTAGAAATGGAAGTAATTCTAACTTAGTTTCAAAAGAACTTTATTATAATAAAATAAAAAGAAATATAATTAAATACAATAAAGGAAAAGGAAGTAAAAAATCTCGTCTTATAGCAGCTGCTTATGAAGCATATAAAAAAAATAAATTTTTAAGATATAAAGATAATATTTATAAAATAACAGGTTTCACTAAAGCAGGAGATAAAACTTATTTCACAAAAGAACATATATATAATTTATCTCAAAAAGAAGCTAGAATAGAAAAAAGAGAATGGTTAAAACCTGCTATAGAGAAACCTATTAAAGATTTTCAAAATATATTCAATTCTAATATAAATAAATTATTAAAATCTAAACATATAATATAATTATGCTTCCTTATCAGTCATTTTTATATAACTATAAACATCTATAACTTTTGCTGTTCCATTTAACACTTCTATTTTTTCCTGCTTTTTTCTATCTTCTATAAGAGCATCTATATTTTTTTGAATACCTGTAACCTCAGAAGAATAAGAATATTTATTTGTGTTTACTAAAGTTATATTTTTATGATTATACTCTATCTTTCCATCAGTATTATTTTTAAGATATATAATGGCTGCTTTTTTCTTTTCATCTAATACAGCTTTTGATTTTTCATTATCCCTATGAGCTTTAATATAATCATCTAATTCTTTAATAGAAGTTTTTTTGTTAGGCATTAATATCTCCTTTTTGGTTTGGACTTTTTATTATATTTATCATTTCTATAATTTTATCTATAGAATAAATATTTCCTTGAACAGTTCTTGTAAGTTCTTCCAAATTATTAATTTTTTCATTACATTTATTATGAAACCAATACTCTAAAGCAATTCTAGCAGCTATATAATCTCTTTTAGCATTATAAGGACTTTGTATTAAATCAATGCCTAATTTCTTACCATATAAAGCATAATTTTCTTTTCCTTTTAATCTAATTAAACCTCTTTCTCTGTAATTATATTTGTTATTATCATTTACAGTTCCATACTTTTTGATGTATGCTGCTATAGATTTATCTCCTTTTTTAGATAATTTTTCAGCCTGCTTAATATTCATACATTCAAAAGAGTTTATAAGTTTATTTGTGCTAGTGAAAGATTCCTCTGTGAAATAAAAATTTTCTGATTTTAATGCTATTTGTGTAATGAATGAAATTAACTGATGATAATTATGAAACTGGTATTCAGAAAAAACTATTTCAAGAGGTTTAGCAAAAGCGGTATTGCATTGTAATTTGTTAAGTATATTGATTATATTCATATATGTAGTGTAATAGCTATAAAAACATTTTCAAGATAGGTATACATTTTTAAGGTACTGTAAGCCATACCAGCGTACGCAATTATGCTCCAGCCTGTGCGGCTTTTGAATAGTAAATGCATTTTTTTTATACTTGAAAAGTTTTCAATTAATATATCATACAGGAAGTTTATGAAAGTAAGTTCAAAAGAGTTTGGACGATTAGCAAATGTAAGCATAGAAGCTCTAAGACAGGCAGTAAAAAATAAAAAATTAATTAGAGATAATCAGTACAGATATGACCTAGCAAATGAAGTTAATATATCTTATCTTCTTAATAAAGGATTAACATTAGAAGATATAAATAATTTTGCCAAATCAATATCTGGACATAACCTAGAAAATATTGAAAAAATTACAGATAAAAGCAGTCAAAGTCTTAAAAATAAAGGAAATAATGAAGAAAAAGAAACTGAAATCTTAGATGAAAAGAAATTTACAGATATCACAGGACTTCCTGCATATTTAATGAACCTTACTATAAAAGAACTTGTTATAGAATATGATGAACCAGTAAAATTAAAGTTTTGGGCTGATGTACTATACAAATTATTACAGGCACAGGAAAGAGAGCAAAAAATAAAAGAAAGAGATTTAGAACTTATAGAAAAAGACTTTGTTATGACATATATATTTAAGTATATAGAACTTCTTAATTTAAGATTATTAGATTATCCGGATAGTGCAGTAGATAATTTAACAGCATTAATAAAAACTAATGAAAATAATGTAAGAATGAAAATTATAGAAGAAATGACAAAAGACTTTTCTATGATTCTAACAGAAACTAAAGAATCAATAAAAAGAGAAATAAATAAACTGCTCAATAAACATTTGGAAAATAATAATGAATAAAGAACATGAATTATCCTTTATAATAAAAATGTTCGACCGATTGACAGACAAAAAAGAATATGAACTTCCTAGTCATTATATAGAAAGAGTTAGAGCATTAGATAAAGAAATATCTCCTATACCGGGATTTTATAAGTTTTCAAGAACTCCTTTCTGGAAAGAAATACTTGATAATATGTCCCCAAAATCTCCATATCAAAAAATAGTTGTAATGAAAGGAGTACAAATAGGAGCAACAACTGGCATTTTAGAAAATATTATAGCTTATAATATAGGGTGTGATCCTAAACCTCAATTATATATTTCAGCTGATAAAGAACTTGTAAAAATGAATATGGAAATAAAAGTAGAAAGAATGATAGACAGCTGTAAATTAAGAGATAGGATTTTTTCACAAACTGGAGTGAATACAAAAAAGACTGGAGATACAAGTTTGCAAAAAGATTATATAGGTGGATTTTTAATAGCAATAGGAGCACAAAATCCGGGCAAATTAAGAAGTATGAGTTTTCCTGTAATTTTATTTGATGAATTGGACGGTATGCCTGATAAAATAGGAAAAGAAGGCGATCCAGTAAGTTTAGCAGATAATAGAACTAATGCCTATGCTTCAAAAAGAAAAATATTATATATCTCTACTCCATTAGTAGAACAAACAAGTAAAATATATAAATTATATAAAGAAGGTGATCAAAGAAAGTTTTTTGTTCCTTGCATAAAATGCAAAAAGAAACAGGAATTAATATTTCACGGCATAACAGAAACAGGACATACCTATGGAATAGTATTCAATCATAGCAACGGAGAAATAGATTATAGTTCTGTAGGATATAAATGCAAATATTGCGGACATATAATGAAAAATCATGATAAAGCTATAATACTTCAGGAAGGCGAATGGATTTCAACCTCAAAATCTAAAGATCCTAAATTAATAAGCTATCATATTTCTGCTTTATATTCAGCTGTAGGAATGTTTTCTTGGGAAGATATAGTTCAAAAATGGAATCAATGCTGGGATATAAAAAATAACAGATTAAAAGATAAAGAGAAATATAGAGAGTTTAGAAACCTTATGCAAGGACTTCCATTTGAAGAAAGAGGCGAAGCTATAAGAGCGGATAAAGTAAAACAAAACAGAAGTTATCATTATTTAAAAAATCAAATAAATAATAAAAAGTTTATAGAAGAAACAGGAAGCGGTATTTTATTATTAACTTCAGCTGTAGACGTACAAAAAAACGGATTATGGGTAGATATACGAGGCTGGTGTGAAAGAGGAATAAGCTATTTGATAGATGCATTTTTTATAGAAGGAGAAACAGAAAATTATAATTCTATAGTTTGGAAACAACTTGATGATATAGTAATGAATAAGAATTGGATTTCAGATGATGAAAAAATATACAGAATAAATAGTACATTTATAGACAGCGGAAAATATACAGATTATGTATATGAGTTTTGCAAACATTATAGTTACGGAGTTTATGCCATAAAAGGAAATGATTATATACAAGGCGGATTAACTTATAAGGCTTTCAATAGAGATACTATATTAAAAGCAGGGCTTTCTCTAGCACTTCATATAAATACTACAAAGCAAAAAGACTTTATAGCAAGAACTCTTAATTTACCAAGAGAAACTAATAAGTTATTACCCGATTGGTATATTAATTTTCCTAATGATTTTGCAGATGATTATTTTGATCATTATTCAGCAGAAAATAGAATTGATGAATATGATAAAATAACAAATAAATATATACGCACACGATGGAAATTAACAGCAGGACGGGAAAACCATTTATTCGATACACATTGCTATAATTTAGCTAATTTGGAATTTTTTGCATTTAATATTTGTAAATATGAATTAAATATAGAGTATCTAAATTGGAAAGATTTTTGGGAATATTCTAAGCAAGGTTATTTTTACGATGAAATTAAGTAGAAAAGTTACCTATATTGCATTTTTATTCCAAGCATTTAATATAATTTTATAATAATGCCCTACTCTAGGAACTTTAATAATAATGAGTAATAAACTTGATGATGATAATAATATAAGTTCTTTATCCAGTAAAGAATATTATAAAAATGAATATAACAATTTAAGAATACTGCTTTTTGAATATGATAAAGCTATATTATCTGTACAAAATCATAAAAGCTATACTCTTAATACAGGACAAACTACACAAACAGTTACAAGACATAATTTATCAGAATTAATAGAAGCTAAAAAAGATATACTTAATCAAATGAGAGAATTAGAAATGCATTTAGGTATAGGTAAGCCTTCTGTAATACATGTAAATCCTTCTTGGTAATTATTTTATTAAGGTAAAAATTAATGAAATTCAAAATATTTGGATTAGATATTAATATAAATAAATATAATGATAAGCCTTTATTAATAAATAATAATTCAGATAGATTGAATGATCCTTATAATTATTATTTAACTGATATAGTACAAACAATATTTAACGGCGATACATTTCCAGGTTCATTTGGAATTACTAAAGATTATACTTTTGTAGATTATTATACTTTAAGAAAAAGAAGCGTACAATTATTTAAAGAAAATCCTTATGCCAGAGGTATTTTAAGAAGAATATTAAGAAATGAAATAAATAAAGGTTTAACTTTAGAGGCTAATCCTTTAACTATGTATACAAAAATGACGGAAGAAGAAACCGTTTTATGGAGTCAGAAAGCTGAATTAGATTTTAATATATGGGCAGAAAATCCTAAATTATGCGATTATTATAATCAAAAAACTTTCGGACAATTACAGTTAGATGTAAGACAAACTGCATTAATAAGCGGAGATTGTTTGGTAGTTTTGAGAATATCTCCTAAAACTAAAATGCCTTATATTCAATTAATAGATGGTAGTCATGTAAGAACACCTTTAGGATATACACCTAGAAAAGGAAATAAAATACTTCATGGCATAGAGTTTGATAACTTAGGAAGACAAGTAGCATATTATATTTCAAATAATTATAATGACAATCTTTTAGAATATAAAAGAATACCAGCTTATGGAGAGAAATCTGGAAGAAGATTAGCATGGCTTGTATATGGTACAGATAAATTATTAGATGACTGCCGGGGCGAACCAATACTTTCTAATATTTTATATATGATGAAAGATTTAGACAGATATAAAGATTCAGAAATGCGTGCTGCTGTTATTAATGCTATGCTTCCATTATTCATAAAAAAAGGAGAAAAAGGATTAGGTTCAGCACCTTATCAGCATGGAGCTATAAAGAAAACAGATATTATAATAAATGATAAAGAAGAAAGCAGAAAGTTTAATATAACAGATAATTTGCCGGGTATGGTATTAGATGAATTAAAATACGGAGAAGAGCCTGTTAGTTTTAATACAGTTAGACCAAATGTTAACTTTGGAATATTTCAGGAAACTATATTAAATACTATTTCTTGGAGTTTGGAAATACCGCCGGAAATAGTAAGATTATATTTTCAGAATAATTTTTCAGCTTCAAGACAGGCAAATAACGAATTTAACGTTTATCTTCAGGCAAGAAATTATCAATTTTCAAAAGAGTTTTTACAGCCAATATATAATGAAAAAGTAATATCAAGCATATTAAATGGCAAATTAGAAGCTAAAAATTTATTAAAAGCAATAATGGAAAATGATATAGAAACTATTTATTCTTGGACCAATGCAAGTTGGAGCAGTATATCAAGACCAAGCGTAGATATACAAAAAGATGTATCAGCAGCAGCAACTGCTATAGAATACGGTATAGGTTCAAGAGATTTTTGGAATAAAAGAATAGTAGGAAAATCTTTCCAAGAAGTTATGAGAATATTAAAAAAAGAAAAAGATGTGATGGATAAAATGGGACTTAGTTTTAAAGATATAGAAGATTCTTCAGGCAAACCTATAAATAATATAATTGATATAGAAGATAAAGAACTAGAATAAAAAGGAGCAAACTGATAAATCTATCTTTTTAATATGTTTAGTCAGTTTTAATTATTATATGAAAGATTACAGTCAAGCATTTATAAATACCAATGGAGAAGAATTTCCAAATACAAAAGCAGTAGATGCTAATAGTCCGGGAGCCACAAATGGTACAGAAATAATAGCAGATTTACTTAATGATAATTGGGGATTTTCTCAGGCATTATTAAAAGCAGCCTCTATCAGTCCAAATGGAGAAGACGAAACTGCAGATAATTCTCAGAAATTAGAGGCAATAATGAAATTAATAAATTCTCATATAGAATTAAATGATGATACAGGTTATCAATTAAAAAGATATCAAAGACATCTTGTTATAGATATAAACGAAAATGTTCATAATATTAATTTAACTGCAGAAAACAATATAAACTATATAAGCAATATATTAATAATAAATAATACTGACCATAATGTATATATAAAATATGGTACAGAGTTTTTTATTTTATTTGAAAAAAGTTCAACTGAATTTGTATATATAAACAGTAAATTTAAATTAATAAGAGGTGAAGGAATGGGAAAACAAGAAATTATAGATTTATTACATCCAATAGGATCAACATACATACAATTTGCTGAAGATGATGGAACTTTTGATGCAAGCAAATCTCCAGAAAAACTTTTTGGAGGTACTTGGCAAT
>NZ_ARQI01000062.1 GCF_000384655.1 Brachyspira innocens ATCC 29796
AAAAGAACAATTAAAAATTGATAAACTTAAAAATTTTTAGTATACACAGGCTACAAGCGAACAGTTTTTTATATATTATGGAATAAATAAAATGTCGCCTTCTATTATTTGAGGTAAGCTGTTAATTATCTCTCTAACTGCTAAAAATGAATTTGACTTAATAATTAAATTAATTTTTTGAGTGGTGCCATAATATTGTATTGCTATTTGTTTTAAATCTTCATTCTGTTTTACTAAATGTTTGGAAGGCATAAATATAAAGTTTTACTCCTTTTCAATTTATAAATAATATACTATTTCTTTTCCTTTTGGCAGTATTTCTATTTCCTGTATATTTAATTTATTCAATGATATAAAATCATCTATATTTTCTAAACTTCCATAAAGCTCGCTTACTAATTCAAATATATTTCTATCTTCATCTAATATTATTTTATTTGCAGAAGATAGATTGAAAGCATTATTAACAAGGTAATTTTTAGTTTGTGATATTAACTTTAATATATTATTATAGTCTGATTCATCATCTGTGAAGGATAAAGATTTTATATTATCATCTAACCATCTCTGAATATTATTATAATTATTATTTATTCTATCATTAATTTCTAATGCTTTATCCCTTGTTTTTATTTCAGAATATATAACAGACTGACACATTCCAGCAGCAGCTGTATACATAAAAACTTTATCTATAGCAAAATTTGTCTTTTCTATATTGGCATCATATATAGATTTATTATATTTAGTTTTTAATTTTGGATTAATTAAGTTTTCAAATATATCAAGTTTACTGCTTACATCATAATTAGGTATTTGAGCAGGAATAAGCATAGCACTCATAAGCATATTTATTGCATTAATTGGCTTATTTCCTATTTCATTTATTGTATCTATAAATGAATCATTTAAAAGTTTTAATATACTGTCATAATCATCATTTATGCCTGCTATATAAGATATTTGATTAAATACATCTGTAAAAGACTGTGTTGCTATATCTCTGATTGTTATAAGTTCTCCAACAGATGTAACTGCAAAAGTTTTAACAAAATTAAATGAAGCATATTGAGCATATACATCAACGCAATTTTGTATTTTATCAATTATATTAGATATACTTCCTAATAAAGAATTATCAGTACGTATATTATCTTCTATAAATATTATTTCAAATATGCATTGATTAGCATTATTGACTATACCATCATTTCTTTTTATAGTTCCAAAAGGTACTACTTTTTTTATACCATATTTAGGGTGAATTAATGTTCCTCTGCCTTTTTCTTTTAATGCTTTAACAAATCTGTCAGCTTCCAAGTCATAGTTTTCACCGCAAAATATTATATTGAGAGGATATCTGTTTTCTCCGACTCCCATATCCTGAACATAAGCACCATCTATATCAGGAAAAATAAAAGATGTTGTTTTCTTATCAAATTCATAAGAAACATCTTCATAAAGAAAATTAAAAGGTATGCCGCTTGGAGATATATAACTTGCTTCTAATAATCTATCTTCCCAAGACATTTAAAAAGCTCCTGAAGGCTTAAAAGTGATATTAGGATTTTTTGTATTAATAGGTCTTGTCATTTTTGCTTTTCCTGTAGTATCTCTTATTTCTACAATTCCTTTAGTTGTATTTTCTATAGTTTTAGTTACATTTGCTCTTTCTTCTTTTGTTGTAGGTGCTACAAGAGAGCTTTTTATATCATTCATTTTTTCAGATAATCCGCTTGTTATATTTCCAACTAATGGTATTTTAGAAATTAAACCTAATACATTTTGTAAAGGAGTTATTAATAAAGCTATGATTCCTTTTCCAATTTCTATTAAAGCACTTTTTATTCCATTTTCTTTGAAAGCATTAACAACATTTTTCCATATAGCAAGCAAAGTTCTAACTAAATCTATACCGATTTTAAAAGGCATTATAAAAGCCTGCAGAAACCAAGGAGCTGAATCTATAAACTCATATATTTTATTAAAAAGATTGTCTAAAAAATTGAATGCTGTATTTACAAAATTAATAACAGCATTTTTAACAATGTCCCAGTTCTTTATTAAAATATATATTAATCCTATTAATATACCTATTGCTATAATTATTATACTAATTGGATTAGCAGCCATTATTATATTAAAAGCCATTTGAGCAATCGCAGCAGCAAGCATAATAGTCTGATATGCTTTAAATGCTGCAACTATACCTAGTATAATAGGAATAAAAGGTTTTAGTATACTAATTATTGTAATAGAAGTTTTTATTAAATTAAACATGAAATTAAGTATAGTTTTAAAATCAATTTGTTTTACAAAATGAAATATACGTGAAACTATATCCTTTACCTTATTAAATATTGAATTGAAATCTATCTGTTTTATAAAACTAATAATATCAGATATAGTATTTTGAATATTATTTATTATATAGTCAAAATCTATTGAAGATACAAATGTTTCTAGTTTTGAAGCAATATCTTCTACATCTATACTTTGTATAGCTTTTAAAATAGAAGAACTTATTTTTATTAATCCCGGTAAAAATACACTTCCTAGTCTTGCCAGTATTTGACTTATAGTAGTTCCTATAA
This sequence comes from Brachyspira innocens ATCC 29796, assembly GCF_000384655.1. GTDB lineage: Bacteria > Spirochaetota > Brachyspiria > Brachyspirales > Brachyspiraceae > Brachyspira > Brachyspira innocens. The sequence continues at coordinate 2,595 of NZ_ARQI01000062.1, forward strand.
CTCTTCTTTGATTTGCCAAAGAATTATCCATAGTTCTTAAAAAATCTCCCTGAGCATCTTTACTGGCCTTCATTAAATATTGATATCTGTACATAGTTTTTTCTGCTGATGTAAGAGATTTCCAATCAATATCAAATGCTTCTTCAAGATTTCCAACACTCATATCTATACCTAATGCTTTTAAAGGCTCTGTTTCTCCGCTTATTCCAGATTTTATTTTCTCAAAAGCATCTTCAATATCTAAATTATAAAAACTGGCCATATCTCCAGCCAATGCCGACATATTTTGACTCATAGTAACTAATTTATCGCCTGCAAGTCCGCTGCTTTTCATCATAGCACCTAATGTACTTGTAAACTTTTTAGCTTGAAGCTCTGAAAGTCCGAAAGACTGTAAAGCAGTTTTGGACCATTTATTTATTTTATCAGCATTTTTTCCAAATGTAACATCAACTACGTTTTGAACTTCTGTTAAATCGCTTGCTAAATCTATGGCATCTTTGCTTATTTTTATAAAAGCAGCACCTGCTACACCTGCTGCTACTGATGAAGCTATGCCTATTTTAGCTGTAATTTTTCCTATACTTGATACTGCTTTTGAAACATTTTTATTAAAATTATCTTTGAACTTTAATGCTTCTCTTTGTGCTTTGGCAAAGTCTGTTTGTATAGAAGCTGATAATTTATTGCTTGATTTTTGCATATTCCTAATAGGGGCTGTAAATTGATCTATAGCTTTAAATACTGCTTCTATACTATATTTGCTTGCCATAAAAAACCTTTCATTTTTTTAGTTTAGATATTTCTTTTTGTGTTTCTATCAAACTGCTTATTAATGGATTATAAAAAAATTTTATCTGTTCTATAGTCATATTTTCTATATTGGGTAATGAACTATAATCTGAACATATTTGCAAAAGCATAGAGCATATTCCTGATACTCCTAATACTTTTGTTTCTCTTCCGTTTTTAGCTATTATAGAACTTACCCTTGTATAAAAAGTATCATAACAGCTTGTAATAATTTACTGTCTGCTCCGTCTAAATTGGATATAAATTTAGGATCTCTTCCTATCATATTTCCTATTACAGAATACATCTTATGGACATTTTCTTTTTCTTTATAATTATCCATAGACATATAATCAGCACCTTTCAAACGTCTTATTTTTAATTCTTCTCCTGATTTCTCTGAAAACTCTGATACAATATACTTTAAAGTTCTATCTTCTTTATTGATAGTGAGTCTTCCCTGCATAATAGCTTTAATAATTGTATTTTTTTGTTTCTCAAAGCCTTCTTTATCTTCTTCACTCATTATAGAAACATCATTATCTATGTCCCACATTTCGCAAAAGTCATTAAACTCTATTTCTGCAGTTTTTCTTTCTATTTTTATTTCCATAAATTATCCTTGTTTTTCAAATGTTCCCTGAAAACTTACTGTTTTTGTTTGTTCTTTTTTAGAAGTATAAGCATCTCCGACTATTTGTCCTAAACCGCTGAATACATCTCCGTTTATAGTAGTAAATGATATTTGTACAAACTCATGTTTGTTCATTACATTTTGTAAAAATTCTTCATCGCCTCTGCTGTCATCTATAACTATAGGTATATCATTCAATTCAGAAGGTTTTATTGATTTTACAAGTCTTTGAGTACCATCTCCATTAGGTTTAACTTCATTAGTAAAACCTCCCGGAAAGAATTGAGCATCAACTTCTCCATCTACTCCGAAGTTTCTGCCATCAATATATATTCCTTTAATAGGTCCACCAACTCCTGCCATATTTCCTCCTATTTTTGCTAATAAAAATTGTTCGCTTTAACTAGTCTGTCAAGTAAACTTGCCAGATGCTCACAATTTTTATCATTATCTTTTTAATATTAAAAATATTATTTTTTATTATTGTTATACTCGCCTCAGCCTATAATTAGCAAATAAATAATTTTATTTGCTGGCTTACCCAAAGGGTACCTACTCGGTCGGCTCGTTTTTATTGTTGCTAATAAAAATTGTTCTATCTATTATTATTTTTCTAAATATACTCCTACATATATATCTCCGCTTATTATTTCAACATTGCCAGATATTTTTACTGGAAATGTCCAATTAATTCTTTTAGGATTTTGTTTATCTATAGATGCTGTTATATTTGCTTTTGTGAACTCTTTATCACTAATAATTGCATTTTTCTCCAAACTGTCAGCCAATGTCATTAAAGCAGCCTTAGCATTCTTAGGCTGTTTGGCTGTAGGATTTTCTGTTACAGCTGAATCAGGCAATAGTGGAGCACCTTTCCATTCATCACTTGCAAATATTAATTCACAGTTAAATAATACGTTCATAATTTTCACTAAATCACAAACATATTTATAAACTCCTATATCATCATTAGCAGGGTGATAAAATGTAACTATATCATTTAATACAGCTGTATTTCCTACTTTAATATTTGTAGAACTTCCTAATTTAACTGCATTATTTCTTACTGTATAATCTTCCTGTTCTTCATCTTTTCCAGCTTCAAGCTGAGTTAAATATCCTTTGTAATTTTGAGGAGGATTATTATTTGCTGTACTAACAATATCTTTTGCTAATCCTCTTGCTGCTATGCAGAAAGGCAATTCCCTGCTTCCTACACTTGTAATTAAAAAGTTTATTCTATCTGTTATTTGAGCATCTCCATTAGTAATAGCTGTTCTAGTATTGAAATCATCTGTACAGCCATTTGCTACTAAACAAGGCTTTCTAATTAAATTATTCCATCTTCCTTCACCAAAGTTTCTATATTTAGATAATGTATCTTCATCATCATAATTTAAAAGATTTAATATGAATGTTTCCCATACTTCTCCTATTTTATTTAATGCAGTATCTACATCAGGATTTAAAGCACCATTAGCAAATTTAGTCATTGAAAAAGTAAGTCCTTTAACTATTGCTTCGCTTATATCTATACTTATTTGATTACCGCTTTCTCCTTTCCATTTAGCAGTAATAGGAAGTTTAGAATCAGATATTTCTCCAGTAGTTACAGGCATTTCTAATACACTATCTATAGAAGTTTTTATCTTTGTTAATACAGAATCTGCATTATCTCCTTTAGATACTAAAAATTGACAAGCTATTCCTCCTATATATATTTTTACAGATTTTTGTTCTGTTGCATTTCCTCTTACTATTATTTCTCCATTAGCAGCTACTGAACTTTTTTTGTCTGTAAGAGGATATATAGTTACTGGAATACCTCCTATACCGTCATTATTTGTAGGAAAAAGCATTCTGCATGCAAGATGTATAGGAGAACCATATCCGTATTTTTCTGCTACATCTCCTAAAGTTGTTACTGAATATTTATCTAATGTATATTGAGCATTTGAATTTCCCTGTCCTATAATTGCTATTCTTTGAGGTAAAAACACAGCACTTCCTACATTAAAATTACGAGGTGTTACATCTATACCTAAAACTCTGGATAAAGCACTAACATCTACACTCATATAATATCTCCTATTATTGTTATGTTTGCCTACACCTATTAGTATCAACATAATAAATTATGCTGATGGTTTCGGCTCACTTATATAATCTGTATTAAGTATTATTTAACTTCTATTATATTGTTATGTTCGCCTACATATTAGTATCAGCTGTTGGCTCACTTATATAATTAGCATTAAATATCACTTTACCTGTGTCATTTAATAAACATTCACCTATTATGCTTTCTAATACTACAGGATCTTCTTCAAAAGAATATTCAGCATAATCAACAATTAATGTTAATCTGCAAACTGCTACGCTTTCTGAAGAATTAGAATCACTATTTTGAGTCAATTTTTCTCTTTTTGTGATATAACGTCTTACTACTAAACCTTCTAAACCTAAACATAAATATCCGCTATACATTAATATATTTCTTATTATAGTGGATATTCTGTCAGCCTCTTTGCTTGAAGCCTCATCTGCATTTTCATCAAAACTCTTATTTTTAAAAGCATAACAATCTATATAAAAAGTACCCTGCGATTTTTGTCTTATAGTATTCATACTTCCTGACTGTGTAAGATTATCGCTTTCAAATGTAATATTAACTAATGGCAAAACACCTTTTTCATCGCCGTTTATTTCATTGGAATAAATTAGCCAAGGATTTATTCTTTCTACATAAATATCTATATTGTATTTGTTATCATCTTTTCCTTGTTCTTTGGCTAGTTTCTTTTGATTTTCAAGCTCATATTTTAATATACTAGCTATCTTTAAACGTATAATTTCAAAAGTATCTTTCTTATCAATTAGTTTATTTATTATTGCATTCATATTAATTATTATGCTTTATTTATTCTTTTATAGGTATTTTATCAATTTTCATAATTTCAAGAACTAAATTATATATACCTAAAGTTCTGTCTGGTCTTATCTGCTTTATTGAGAAATAAAATTCTTCATTATTAGTATTTATATAGCTTAGAATCCAATTTTTAGAAGGATAGGCAAAACCTTTATTTTTCAAAGTTTCTATACAGCATGTAATTTCTACCTGTCTTGAAGATACTCCAGCCATAGTATTAGTGTCTAAAAAAAATCCTATATCAGAAACATTGCATATAATAGGTTCTATTTTTGTACCGTCATTAAATTGGAACTCTGTACCAAAACCATTATTAATATCTTCTAATGTGAATCTTAAATCTTTTTTAGCTTGCTTTAGCAGATTCAATTTTTTTGGCTCCCATATTTTTAGAGTATTTCTTTTCTTTACTTTCTTCTTCTGAAGTAGTATTATTTTCTTGCTGATTGATTGTTTCTATATTATCATCTTTTTTATCTTCTTCTATTTTCTCTATAATTTTAGCATTCAGCAATTTTTCTGCATTTCCGTCTAATAAACTTTCATCTATTTCTTCAAGCTCATTTATAATACCTTTCCTAGTAGAAATTGCTTTACCTTTACATATCCTATATTTCATTTGACTCTCCTTACTTCAATAAAATCATACTGTTGTTTTTATGCATCCGAAACTATCTAGTGAAACAGGAATTAAAAGCGGTCTTGTAGATATTTCAGCAGATAAACTATCAGCTGGTTCATTAAGCCAAGCTCTTATTGTGTATGCTCTGTTTTCAAGATTCATATAACTAGGTATTATACTTTCTAAGCGAGGATCTACTCCAGTTATAGTAGATGATGTGCAGTATATTTTTCTGAAATCACAATTAATACTTTCTGAATCAGGTATCATTATAACTTTATCAGGATCAAGGAAATTAACATCTTTTCCGCTTGCATTTGTATAATATCCTTCATAACAGTAACATCTAAATCTATTAGTACCTATAAGAAGCTCACCTAAATAATCAGCATCATCATATAAATATTTAGGATCTACTATTCCTACATTAGCATTTCTAAGATTTAATTTGTCTTTTACTTTGGAGTTATTGCAATAATTCTCCCAAGCATTAGAGCCGAATATAATATTTACAGCTCTTGTTTTCCCATCTTTTAATATTTCTTTATAAAGATTGGATATATCTTTGTCAGGATCTGAATTAGTATAATCAGACCAAGCAGTTGATACTGTAACTATATGGCTTGTTTTAGGCTTATAATCTATCTCATAAACATTGTTTCCTTTATCATCTTGCAATGTTAATTTTCCAGTTTGGAATATTTGAGAAGCCTGATATTCTATATTTCTTGCTATTGCCAATTCGCCTTCACGCATTTTATCCATTATTCTTGACTGTAAATCTGCTATATATGGAACATTTGCAGATGCATAAGGATCTAACCCAAATACTTTTGTATCTATATCTTCTGCTGTTATATCAAATCCTATGGCTACTTTAGGCGGAGTGAACTCTTTTTCTGTATATTCTGTTCTTATTAGTTTTGCAGAATGTTCTGATAAAGCAGTAACAACTGTTGCTACTTTTGAAGAACTTCTCATTATATCTATTTTTACTTTCCCAGCACTTACTATATCTCTTGGTGTTGTCTTAAACCATTTACTTAAAAAAGGATTAAGAACTTGTCTTTCTTTATATGACTTTAAAAAAGCCTCTCTAATATTTGGCATGTAAACTCCTATTGCTGCTATACTCGCCTCAGCTTATAACTGTTAGCTTTAGCTCGCTTTTTATATTCACTTCTATAATATTTAAAAATTATTACTTTCCATTACTGCTAATAAAAATTGTTTGCTCGCTATGCGTGCCTATGGCAATAGCTCTGTCAAATAAATTTGCCAGAGGCTCACAATTTTTATAAATAGATCTATAATATTTAAAAATTATGATTTTCCTATCTCTATGTAACTTTCTAAATATATAGAATACATTCTTAATTTGTCTTTTATTTCTGTTGTGATTCCAACTCCTGCTTCTTGACCTTTTAAAATTACTCTGTTTATATCAGCACTTCCAGAAAGCATTACTCCTACAGGATAATCGCCTGCTTCTGTTTCTTCTACATCATTTAAAGCTATGCCTACTGGATCACTTGAACCTGTTTCATAAGGTTTGTATTTGTCGCCGTTTCTCATTAATATAGTGCCTTTTTTAATAGGGCTTGAAGCTTCAAGAGTAACTAAAGCTGTTTCGCTTTTTAATACATTTCTTATTACTCCATCGTATGATATTTTTTCTTCGTTGATATTACTCATTCATATACTCCTTATCTTTTAGGATTATATTTGTTTAACTCTTTCAAGTATTGTTCTTCTAATGCCTTATCTTTATCTTCTTCTGAAAGCATATTAGTATTTTCAGGATTTTCCTCTATATGCATATTAAGTATATTTTTACTAAGCTGAGCACTATGATACTCTGCTAAAACTTCATCATCACTAATAGAGGCTCCGTTTTCTATATAGGAAATGGATTTATCTATAAGATTGCTTGCCTTTCCTAATTTTATATGAGCCATAACTCTTTTCCTTTCATGTTCTATTCCAAGATTGAACACTGTTTTATATAATTCTGGCTGCTGTTCTTTTAATTCCTGTAAATCCATAATTTTCTTATCCTCTTTTTTTATGTTATTATTTTCTGATGTATTAATGAACTCTGCTGTTTTTGTGATATTATTACTGCTGTTATTTAAATCATTATTTTCATCATCTGTATTTACTGCAAGAGCTAGAAAAGCAACCGCTTTTTTCAAGTCATCTTTAGCCTTGTTGCTTTCTGACATTTTATTTATGCAGGAATATATTCTATTTTTGGCCAATATATATGCTTCTTCCTTATTAGAAACTTCTCCATCTCCATTACTGACAACTTCATCTGAAAAGCCTAATATTTCCTCGCCATAATAAAATGTTTCATTGTCCATCAGTTTTCTTATTTCATTGATATCTATATTTAATTTTTTAGAATATGATTTTGCTATTATATTTGTTAATGCCTCTATTTCTTTTGCTTGTTTATTAAGTTCTCTGTAATCTCCACTTGTAGAAATGCTTACATTATGAATCATAAATACAGCATTATCATAACTTATGATTTTATCCCCTGCCATAGCTATATATGAAGCTATAGAAGCACATAAGCCTATTATTTTAATAGTAACTTTACCTTTATTATTTGAGTATTCCTTTATTAGATTATGTATTTCTATACCTGAAAATACAAATCCGCCCGGAGATGTAATTTCTATTTCTAAATCTCCATTCATATTTTGAGTAAGATTTCTAAAATCTTTTGAAGTAAAATCCCAGCCTATTATTCCAGATATAGATATTTTGTTCATTGTTGTTATGCTCGAACTTGGCTAATTATCAGCTGTCAAATAAATTTGCCAGCTTGCCAAGTTCTTATTCCTTTATTGTTGTTCAATACTTAATGGTTACTACTTTGTTAACTAGGTATAAATAAATTTATATCTAGTTTATTGAAGTATGTTTATAATATAAAACGGTGTAAAAAGATTGCAATATAGATAGCATTTTTAGGTATTTTTATTTATTATAAAAATAATTTGAAGATGTATTTATTTTATACCATTCCTGCCATTCTGATATTTTTTTCAAGCTGTTTTGATATTCTTTTATTAAATCTTTTTGTGTGAGCATATTTGTGTTAGGGTAATAGAAGGCAGGTGGATTAGATAACGGTATGGTTATATATTTTGTAGATTGGCAGCCCATCAGGAATAAAGTTAAAATAAATATAAATATTTTATTCATAATTAACAGCCTTATATTATTTTTGATTGCTTGCTATTTTATAATAATTTTCTATGCTTGTATTCAAAGCTCTTAATTCATTTTTTGTAAGATTTTTATTTTCTATTTCATTTATTAAATTACTGCTGCTTTTAAAAGTTTCATCTATGTATATTTGTCTTTTTTCAAAGTTTATATTTTTTAAAGCAGTTATATTTGATATTTCTATTTTTGCTGTATATATTTCTTTTTCTAAAGATTTTATTTTTTTATCTTTGGATTTTATTGTACAATTCAAAAAACTTATATATCCAAATACAATGCCTATAATTAAAAAATATATAAAATATTTTGATTTCAAAAAACTTAATAGTTTTGTCTTAAAAAAATTAATTATTATGCTGATTATTACTGTCATTTTCTTTAT
>NZ_ARQI01000063.1 GCF_000384655.1 Brachyspira innocens ATCC 29796
TTCATCTCTATATCTGAAATATCTGATGCAGCTTCTGACTCTTCATCATCATCTAAAGGATTTTCTGGAGATTCTTCTTGTACATCAGAAAGCTCCTCATCATCTTCTAATATATTATTTACATCAAGAAGTTCTTCATCACTATAATCTTTAATTCCAATATCGTCAGTATCAGATGTATCCTCTGACTCTTCATCATCATCTAAAGGATTTTTATTTTTATTAAAAGAATCTTCTAAATTAAAATCTTCAACAGTTTCAATACTATTCAATTCATCTTCTGATAATGATTCTTTTTCAGCATTTTCATAAATATCATTTTCTTCTTTGGAGTATCTATTATCAACTATATAATTTTGTTCATTTAATAAATCTTCTTCCTTTTTGCTGTCATTATCCTTTTCATCATCATTTACTTCGGCAGCATTTGATGAATTTGTAAAAAGTGAAGACATATCTAATTCGTAATCTGCAATATGATTTGCAGCCTCTAAATCATTTTCAGACAAGCTTAAACTTTCTTCTAAATTTTTATATTGTTTATTTTCTTCATCTGTGTATGCATTACTTGAAGAATCTAACTTATCATCGCTTGATTTTGCCTGAGCATCATTAAATTCTTGTATATTATATTCTTTAGAAGTTAGTATACCGCGTATTTTTGGGCTGTCTTTATCAGTATTACCAATAGATATTATAGGAAATTCATTCTCTTTAATTTCAACAGTTCTTTCTATAAGTTTATTAATATCATACTCATTGAGCGAGATGTCTTTATTATCCTCAAAAATACTAGCGAACTCTTTTTCCACTATTCAATTCTCTTCATAATTTTTTCTTATAGTTGAATACCTTTTTTGTATATTGATTGCAGTATCATTTGTAATAGGCGTATTATAATCAAATCCGAACGGCAAATAACCTAATTCTGTCATTCCGCCGCAGAGTTCTAAGACTTCAGCTACTGAAACACCATATCTGCAAAAATATACCCCCTGATTAACAACAGCTCCTTTTACTGTAATACTTATTAATTTATCATCAGTATTTTTATTTTTACAAAAAATATCTATAAAAATACCAAATAAAAATATTAATAATATAAAAGATAAACAAAGTATTCTATCTCTCATGAGATTATCGGTTTTTATATAATTTTATTTAATGATATCATTCTTTTTATTTGTAGTCAAGATTTATATAATATATTATTTATAGTAAAATAATTATATTTTAACCTTGATAATTTACATAATAGCTGTATACTGTTAAAAATATAATACTCATTTCCGATAATAAATAAAAATAAAATTATATGGTGTTATAAATATGTTTGACTTAGATGTAGTAAATGCTTTCAGCAAAGGTACAGTGATTATATTAAAAAGCTACTTTAATTCCAAAGTTGGAAAAGGCGATGTTAGAATATACAGAAATGCCAATCATGTGGGAGGCGTTATAGTTTTTGTAGGTATTACAGGTGATTTAAGCGGAAGACTTATGTTTAATATGAGCAAAGCTACTGCTTTTAAATTGGCTTCTGCACTTAATATGGAAGCTATAACTTCAATAGATGATATATTCATTGCCACAATTAAAGAATTTGTTAATATGGTTGCAGGAAGTGCTATTAATGATCTCTCTACAAAACATATAGATTTGGATATGACTCCGCCTGCTATACTTATGAGCGAACAAATGTCTATGCTTGAAAAAGAAAATGATAAAATATTATCCATAAACTATAAAACTGAACTAGGCGAAATATTTATGAACCTAATTTTGTTTAATCAAGCTAATTAATAATGCCTAAAATAGTACAATATTTATTAATATTGTTTATTATAGTATTCATAATAAAAATAATTATTAATAATATTGCTGTAACAATAAAATCGAACAAATTCCTAAATAAATATTTCAAAGATGATGATAAACTATACTCTTTGGAAGAAGTTTCATCAGCTTTCAAATTAGAAAAAGAACATTTCAGCAGGCTTTTAGAGACTTTAGAAAAATATCATTACTTCTCTTTCTTTAATAAAAGAGGAGTTACTATGGTTAAAGATTTCTACTCAAAATATGAATTAAAATATTTGGTGAGATTATTAAGTAAAAAGCAAAAATTAAAATATTAAACAAATATTCTACATTATCTCTTTAATAAATAAATCACTAGAAGTAGATAAATCAACAATTTCCATACCATCGCTTACTGTACCGTCAAGGTGTTTTACTATAGAAAGAACAGGCCTCAAAGGAAGATTAGGATTCTGCTCTATTACCCTCGCTATAGAGCCATTTGATAGTTTAACTCTTGTATTATTAGGATAAAACCCTATAGCCTTTTGAAATGCCTTCACAACATCGCTGTCAAAATCTTTTTTAGCAAGAGATATTATAACCTTTACGGCTTTATCAGGGGTATAAGGTACACCATGTTCACCTTTGGTTATAAGATTATTAAAAGTATTGCATACAGCAACTATTTTACTGTAAAGACTTATATCTTTATTATCCTTTTGAAAAGGATATCCGCTTCCGTCATACTTCTCATGATGTTCAAGTACAATATCTGCTATATTATCATCTAAATTATCTCTTTTTACAAGTTTATATCCTTGTGTTGGGTGTTTTTTTAATATGGCCTCCTCATCTTTAGTGAGGTTTACCTTTGTAAGCAGACTCTCCTGAATAAGAACCTTACCTATATCATGAACCAAAGCACCAAGCATAATATTAGCCATATCTACTTTAGTTAAATTTAATTCTCCAGCTGTAATAGCAGATAAAGTAGCAACATCAACTGCATGTTTATACATTGTTTCATCTTTTCTTTTTAACATAGAAAGATAAGAATGTGCTTCCTTATTTTCAACTATAGAGGAAAGCATATTATTAACTTCTTTTTTCATAGAATCAAAATCTATTCCGCCGCCGTTTTTTGCAGCTTCATATAGAGATTTAGTTTTTTCTATAGTTATTTCCTTTTTTTTGGCAACTTCTTCACTGTCTATTTTTAATATTTTTTTACCGTTTTCTTCAATTAAACCTCTTACAACAGCTTTTTTACCATCTCCTGCAGTATTAACAGTATTCTCTTTTTTGAGGTCTAAAAGCTCCATTACACTAACTGTTGTAATAGAGTTTCTTTTTAAAGTTTCTATAATATCTTTTGTAATTACAGTACCAATATCAACTATTCTTTTATCGTCACTATTATATATATTACTGGCTACTTTCATTCCCTCTTTTACTTCATTTAATGGTATAATAATTTTTGCCATTTAAAATCCTCTCTGTATACATAATAAAAAATCATCACACTTAAAGTATATAATATCATATAGTGATATATTATCAAGTAAATTTTGTCATAATAAAATTATACTTATTTTTACAAAAACTAATACAATAAATATTTACACTATTTTATTTTTTTAGTATTTTTAAACTTACACTTTTATTAAGCGTACATTTGGCATCAACTTTGACAAAATCAGTCTGCAACCGAATGAAGTACTGTAAAGTATGGTATACATAGTAAAAAGAACAACAAAAAAGCAACAAACTTAAAAATTTGTGTATAGATATGTAATATTATCAGGTACTTTTGAAAAGTATACTATGTATTCTTACCAAAACGTATGGAGGTTACATTATATTTATTAAGCCTTAATATAAATATGGCTACTATTACAGCCATAAAGAATGCTATTATTAAAAAATAATTGGCTATTGACACACTGCCTGCATTTTTAATGCTATTAAGACGCTCTGATTTAGAGTTTATGCTTTCATCTATAGCATTAGCTTCAGATATATTGCCGCTTTCCATAAGAGAGCCTTTTCTCATTCTTAAATTATCTATTTCTTTGATTATGCTGTCTGCTTCCCTATCTTTTTTTATCTTTTGATAAAGATTATACCCCCATATTCCAACACCAACTACAGATAATACCCCTGTTACTATAATTAATACCAATATGGCAAATCTTCTTTTCTTTATACTTAAATTTGATATATTTAATGACTTTGACTTTATATCTTCTATATGATCTGTTAATTCTTTGGAATCAGGATATGCAAGTTTAGCTTCTTCTATGCATGATAATAGATTAAGCATATATTTATATCTTTCAGACCTTTGAAAGTTTAAATAGTATTTGTCTATTTCTTTTATTTTATCTTCTACTGTATGTTTTACTGTTTTAGGCTTTAGAAAATATGCTTTTTTCTTTTTCTTCTTTTTACCCTCTTCTTCTTGGTCTTCATTAGATAAATCATTATCTTCTAAATTATTTTCATCATCAACATAACCTTTATCGAGCTTTCTAATACCGCCTAATGTACTTTCCTGACTTACTGTATTTCCATTCCTATCTTTAATCTGCACTCTTATGCCGAATGTATTTCTAAACATAGCCTCAGCACTTTCTACGCTTGTATCTTTATTTATAACTATAAAAGCCTTTTGACTTTTTCTAGGGTCTGATATCTCAAATAATTTTATATTATCCGATTTATGAGCCCCTTTATATATTCCAAGCGATACGCCGAACTCCCTGTCAAAAGCGTCAAGAAGTTTTGATATAGACATGTCTAATGTAATCTTCATAACAAACCCTCATCATATATGATCATTTTATCATATTTTACAATAAATAAAACATATATATACAAAAAAAGAAAAAATATATAACATAATACTTGATTTTTATGAAGTATCATTTATAATCTAAGCAATTAAAAATGATATTATATCATTATATAATATTGCCGAGATGGCGAAATTGGTAGACGCAGCAGACTCAAAATCTGCCTGAGGCAACTCAGTGAGGGTTCGAGTCCCTCTCTCGGCACATCAATACCTTAAATGAGTTTGCCTATGAATTACTCAGCTATAATAATAGATGATGATAATAACCGCTCCAACAAAGTAAAAGCGGCTCTTGAAAGCTCATCTATACAAGTGTTTATAGCTGAAAATCTTTATGAGCTTATAAGCAAAATATACAAATACAGTATAAGAATATTGGTGTTCAATCCTAATCTTGTTTGGATTAATGTTATAGAGTTTATAAGCGAATTACAAAAAATGCCTGAATTCGATGAGTTCACTATATTTTTCCTATATGAAAATATGGATTTGGATATAGAAAAAGAGGCTAAAAGGTTAAATATAACCTGTATGAAATATACTTCCCATATAACTAAATTAGTCAGCAAAATAGAATCTCTATAATTTTTTATAATTCTGTCATAAATTTTATAAAAAATGTTGTACCTTCACCTACTATTGATTCCACCTCTATAGTGCCTTTATGCTCGGATATGATTTTTTCAACTGTAGCAAGTCCTATTCCAGTACCTTTATCTTTAGAAGTAAAATAAGGCTCAAATATCTTATGTAAATTTCCGCTTTCTATTCCTATTCCAGTGTCTGTTATACTTACTATGAAAAATTCATTTAAATCTATTATCTCATGATATGAAGAGATATATATTATAGAGCTTTTAGAGTTTTCCATAGCCTCTACAGCATTTTTTATTAAATTTCTAAATGCCATTATAAATTTTTCTCTATCCATATTAATAAAATGGTCATGTTTGCTTAAAACAACATTAAAATTAACATTATTTACATTTTTAAAAGACTCTACTACCTCAACAACTACACTATTAATAGACTGCTTCTCATCAGAAAGTTTAATGGCAAAAGAAAACTCCGAAAAAGATTTTATTAAAGACGATATTACATTAGCATTTTTTACTATAATATTTGTAGATTTTTTTGACCTTTCAACATCTTTTTCTGTCATATTTACAGATAATTTTCTTTCAATAAGCTCAGCATTCATTATTATAGGCATAAGCGGATTTTTTATCTCATGTGCTACTTTTATAGCAGCCTCCCTCCAAGTTTCGAGCCTAGCTCTTGTATTTTCTCTATCTCTATGGTATTTTAAAGCCCTAGCCATTACATTAAACCTATGAATCAAATTTCTCATATCATGTACACCGCCAAGCTTCATATCTATATTAAAATCAGCATTAGTTATTGAATTTGTGGCATTAAGTATTAAACTTATAGGTCTTGTTATAAGTCTTGACAAAACAATACCAAGAATTATGGAAAAAAATGTTGATATACCCAATATAAATAAATATAAAAGATTAAGTATTACCGAAAACTCATTTGCAAACATATTAACAGAATTATATATTCTAAAAGCCTCCAAAGCACTATTTCTAATTTCAATATAGTTTTGAGGCATAACTTCAGACCATATCACATAATTATTACTATAAGCTAAAGGAATTATAGCATTTACATAAAAAAGTCCGTTATATTCACTATTTATAAATACAGTATCATCATTATCAAGTTTGTAATTAATATCTAAAGGTATGTAATTTCCAGAATTAAAGAATATTATATTATTACCATTATAAGAATTTGATAAAAAAACTATATCACTAAAATATTCTGATTCTTTTATTTTTTTATATATATTATAATAATCAAAATTCCCAGATTTAATATTTTTATATATATTATTGAAATAATTTGTACCAACTTTATTAATAATATCTGTCATATAATTTCTTTTATTGATTATTTCAATATTGGATAAATCTATTATATATGATACTGAAGAATTAACATTCTGATCCAAAAATAAATCTAAATTACTTTTAATTATATAAGTCGATATCTTACTTACAAACATACTTGGCATAACAGTCATAAGTCCCATTATAAATACTATAACTAATTTTAAATGCGAACCTTCTTTTTTAAGTATGGCATCTATTATAAACTTTATTACAAGTATAATTCCAATTATTATGCTTGTAAACGGGAAAAAAATGACAGAAAATACATAAAAAGGCTCTGCTATATTGGAAGGCTCATATATAAAACTACTTATCCACACAGATGCTATAAGATTAATTAATGTAAATATAGTAATAATAGCAGGAACAACTATTCCGTATCTTTTCTTTATTTTATTAAATACATTTTTTATAAACTTCATATTAATAATATATAGTAAAATATTATTTATGTAAAACTTCTTTTAAAATAGTATGCATATCATCTATTTTTTTTAGCTGAAAAGCATTTATTCCCATATCTATAGCTGTTTTCACATTATCTGCATTATCATCTATAAATATACATTCATTTGCATTCAAATTAAATTTACTCAAAAAATATTCATAAATATCTTTATTAGGCTTAATCATTTTTATATGAGCTGAAATAACCCCTCCAATACAAGTATTATCAAAAAAGTCAGTTTCTTTTCTTAAAACCTCAAAAGTTTCAGAGGGCATATTAGATAAATAATATATAGAAAATCCTTTATTTTTATATTCTTTTAATAAATTGATATTATTATGATGTTTATTGAGGCATAATGTTAAAGAAGTATCAAAAATTTTATTGATAAGTTCTTTATATTTAGGACATTTATCTATAAAATATTTTCTTGAATCTTCAAAGCTGATTTCTCCCTTATCCATCAAACTCCAATTCTTGCTTCCAAAAGTATTATCAAAGAACTCTTTTCTGTCGCTCTCATCTATATATTCATTCAAAATACTACCCGTACTAAACTCATACAATACATTACCCACATCAGAAATTATATTTTTAATCATGTCAAATCCTTCATTAAATAAAAAATAAGCGTAATATTATTATATTTTTCTCAAAATGTTTGTCAATAGTAATTATTATGTTAATATATTTTTTACAGTATTGACAAATAATAAAAAAGCATTTATATTGTATACAACTCTGCTGTTCTCGTTAAGCGATTGTACATTCTTGCGCCAGTATAAATTAATGCATTAGGGATCTGGAGCGAAGCATTAATGATAGGCTCGCCGGTATCGCGATACGGTTTTGAGAAATCAAGGTCATGTTTCTGAGGAACCCACCTGACGCGAAAAGTCAGGCGCATTTATGTCGTATACGGCTCAGCGGAGGTATTTTTATATCAATTTACACTTTCCCATCATAAAATAAAACTTTCAAGTAAAATTCGCTTTAGCCGATAACTAATAGTAGTTTTTTATATACTCAACAATTTTTATTAAAGGCTTAAGCATTATGAATGAAAACAAAAAGCAACAAATAATGAAAACTATACTCGGTTTGATGATATCATTTTTAATTATATTCATAGCAGCAATGTTCGCCCGTGCAGCAAGCAATACTATTCTTCCAGAAAACAGCACTGTATCAGTATTTATAAATGATTATTTAGATATGATGATGCAAAGAATCGATAAAATAGCTGTGAAAATGAAAATAAAAAGAAACAGTGTATCTGAATATCAGGTTAATTTAATCACTCAGTCAATATCTGATTATGTAGGATACAGTATGTATCAGACTGCTGAGTCTTTAAAAGAGTTTAACCCTAATAATAATGCTTCAAAAGCCCAATTAGATAAATATAAAAACAATTATTACAGAATGACTGTAGAAAATCCATATTTAAGAGGAATGACTGTATTTAATTCTGAAGGAAAAATGCTTCTTAATCTATACCTATCAAGAAATAAATCATGGCCTTTGGAACTTCAGGATACTTTAATAAATGAAATAAAAACAAAAGGTTCTCTAGTATTAAATGCTACTAATGAAAATGCATTCTATATAATGGAATACATAAAAAATACTTATGGTGAAATAATAGTTGCTACTAGAAATGATTATGCTTATGTATCAGATATAGCTATGTATTATCAGGTAGCAGATAAAAGACTTTATGTAAGCGACTCAAGAAACTCTGTATATAATGTAAGAGAGTCTGTAGGTGAAAACAATATAGAAAAAGTGTCATCTGTAATAAATAGATATGCCTACTACAAAAAACAGCCTAGCTTTATAGTTAATGATTCTCTTTCAGTTTCTATGATAGGAAAAGAGTATCCTAATTACTTTGAACTTATAGTATTAGCTATCACTGCTTTATTGATACTTCTTTGTCAGCTTTTAATAAAAGGCGTAGCAGCATTCTTCAAATATCTTATGCAAGTCAAAAGCAATAAAGATTATGTTGAAAGTGTGAAAGGAAGCGATGAACTTTTAAACAAAAATATTGTAGAAGCTGATATGCCTAAATCTAGTACTCTTGAAGAAATGCCCCCTATAATACAAAAAGTGCATTATAAAATACCGGATGAATATATAAAAGAAAATAATAATAATGAAAACACAACAGAAGAAGAGTTCCATATAGGAAAAGACATATTAAATATAGTATCCTCTATCAAAGAGGAAATAAATTTATGCAAAAATAAATTTGCAATAACAAAAGAAGATTTAAAAGAAAAAGAAGAACAAACAGAAAATAACAAAACAGATACTGAAGCAGAAATAGTAAATACATCAGAAGAAAATATAGCAGAAAAAGCAGTATCTGAAGAATTAGAAGAATTAAATAATTATAATGATAAAGAAATAAATATAGAATATGCTTTTGAAAATATAAATAGAGAATTGCAGGAAGAACATAGAAAAGCTATCGAAGAAGCATTTAATGAAGAAACATTAGAAGAAGAGGAAACATTAACAGAGGACACAATTATTGAAGAAGAATTAACAGATGATGAAATATCAGAAAATATAGTAAATAAAGAATATACAGAAGAGCAACCAGTAAATGATACAGATAATAGTAATAAAGAAGAAAAACAAAATAAAGAAGAAGTATTTATGTCAATATCTGATGATGAACTTGAGCCTAAATCACAAGACAGCTTTATAGCTAAAACTTTATCTTTGGATAATTATAAGATATCAAAAGAGGCAGAAGAAAATAATCTAGAATATAGAAAAATAGACAGTGAAGATATATTCAATAAAAAAATAATAATAAACAGCTTAAAAGATAAAGAAGAAGATAAAAACTTATTCATCAAGAAAAATGATGATTACAAAACAAGCGATTCAAGCGGTATTAGTAAGATTATATTAAATTCATACAATAAAGCTATAGATGATATAAAAACTTCAGAAGAGGACAGCAAAGAAGAAAAAGATATAAAAGATACAAAAAAAGAAGATACATCAAGAACAGATGATGTATTTGCCGCTTTTGATAAAATGCTTTCTTCTATAATAAGCAAAGCAGAAGAAGATGCTAAAAGAAGCATAACAAAAAAATAAAATAATAATATAAAAATAGTGTAGTTTTTTAGAGGAGATTATATGTCTGATAAACATGGTAATATATCTGTCTTTGTATATATATCTATTTTAATAAATATAATAGTTCTTGCCTTATTTATAACATTTGTATTCGGACTTAAAAAGGATGCATTCGATGTTGATACAAAAAAGCTTGACAGAAATGCTTTGATTTGTCAAAACAGTATAGTAAGCCTCGTAAAAGACTATGATGACAGACTTAATAAAATAGTAGAAAGCTATCCTTTTATAAACTTACTTCAGCAGGTTATATTAAACGGAATAGATGAAGCCGAAAGAGACAGAATAATATCAATATTCAGAAGCGGTAACTATCCTTTTGATACTGTAGCATTATATTTAGCAGACGGCAAATCAGTATTTTCTTCTCCAGTGAAAACTAAACCTGTAGATTTGGAAAGCTATAAAAAATCTAATGCCAGAGCATTCTTTGATAAGGATTATGATGGGGTTTATTTTGTTAAGCCTATTAGAAATGACAGAGGAATAGAAGTAGGATATATAGTTGCAAGCGTATTTAAAAAAATATTTGAAAATACATCTTACAACTTAAACTTTGTAGTTCTTCCTAATGGTGTTGTGTATCATAACCCTTCTATAGATATAAACAGCATATCAAGAGACAGTCTTACACAATATATGGATAAAGATATTGGAAGTTCTGGCACTATTGATGTTGATAATAATACTTTTACATTTTATTCAAGCAAAGTTAAAGATATAGATAATTTTAGTATAGGTATATTAGAATTAAATGTTCCTATTATACAGAAATATTTAAAATATATTATACTTGCTCTTTTAGCATTGTCATCATTATTTTTAATAACCACTTCATTACTTGAAAGAAATAAATCTAATAATGAAGAAGAGGAAGAAGATAATGAAGATGAAAACATATATGATGAAAGCGAACCTCCTATAAATAACTATGATAATGCCAATATTGTAAATGATGAAGAGTTCAATATAGATGATTATGATATAGATTCATTAGATGATGATAGTATAAAATACTTTAATAATAAAAGAGACAGAATTACAAAAGCAAACAAAGTTGATCTTCCTGATATAGATGATGTAGAAGACATTGAAATAAAAAAAGATAATGATGATAATGATGAAAGTCTAAAATTAGGAGATTTATCCTCTTTAGATGATGTACTTGAAGAGGATAAAAAAGAAGATGAAAGCATTAAAATAGGCGACTTATCATCTTTGGATGATGTACTTGAAGACGGAGGAGAGACTGTAAAAGATGATGGAGAAGATAACAATGATGATAATGATGAAAGTCTAAAATTAGGAGATTTGTCCTCTTTAGATGATGTACTTGAAGAGGATAAAAAAGAAGATGAAAGCATTAAAATAGG
>NZ_ARQI01000064.1 GCF_000384655.1 Brachyspira innocens ATCC 29796
CAGGCAGTGAAGATATTGTAAAAGATATAGAAGTAAATATAAATGCAAATATATAAGGATCTGAAATATGGCAGATATAGAAATTGTAGATTTAGAAGAGTTTAGTAATAAAAAAGCAGTTTATGCCAAACTTGGCAAATACAAGATAAATGTTAATGATATACCTGTGGGCTTGGCATTAAAAATAAGTGATTATAGCCAGTCTATAGCAGAGAAAGGTTTTCTTGATTCACAGACTGTGATAGAAGATATAGTAATTCCTCTTATACAAAGACAGGATAAAAATACCTGCCGAGAAGATATATTAGAAGATTTTAATTATGATCAGCTTATAAAAATATTCAGAATGATAATGGACGGCTTTTATAAAGCAGGAATTGACGCTCCTAATGAGGATAAAAAAAAAGAAAACTAATAAAAATAGAATTAATAAAGTTATTTGCACATTTAGCTAATAGCTATGGGTGGACAGAAGACTGTATGATGGAGATGAGTTTGCAAAGACTTCTGCTTTATTATACAGCTTCTTTAAATTTGCCTTATATTATAGAAGTAGAAGAGAAAACTAAATCAAACAATTCTTCATCTGAAATAAAACAGGGAAATAAAACTATAAGAAGAGAAAAGCAAGGGCTTTGGGAAATAGAAACTATTACGGTAAATAATTAGCAATAATAAAAAAGGAATAAAAAACGAGAAAAAGCCAAATCGATAATTTATTATCGATTTTCTCAAAGGCTTTTTTGAGTTTAGCAATAATGAGTAAATTAAATGTATATATTAATGCAGATGCTTCCCAAGCTATTGAGGCATTCGGAAAACTTAAAGATAAAACAACCGACTTAGAAAAAGGCTTTGATAAAATAGGAAAATCTTTTGACAAGTTCGGTTCTTTAGCTGCTAAAAGTTTAACTGTGCCAATAGCGGCAGGAACAACAGCTTTTGCATTAGCTACTAAAAAAGCTACTGATTTTGATAATGGAATGCGTGAAGTTCTTACGCTTCTTCCTAAATTAAGCAATGAAGGTTTTGAATCTTTAAAGCAGGAAACTTTGGCTTTTTCTAAAGAACTTGGAAAAGTTCCTGAAGAAGTAGTACCTGCTTTATATCAATCACTTTCTGCAGGAGTTCCTAGAGAAAATGTATTTGAGTTCTTAAAAACTGCAGGCGAAGCTGCTATTGCAGGTGTTGCTGAATTAGAAACTTCAGTTGACGGACTTACTTCTGTTACTAATGCCTATGGAACAGAGGTTTTAAGTGTAAATAAGGCTTCAGATATAATGTTTCAAACACTGAAGCTAGGAAAAACAGACTTTACTCAATTATCTCAATCTTTATTTAATGTTATTCCTACCGCTTCAGCTTTAGGTGTTCAGTTTGAAGATATAGGAGCTGCTATTGCTGTAATGACTGCACAAGGTACTCCTACCTCTGTTGCAACAACACAGATTCGTCAGGCTTTAGTAGAACTTAATAAAGAAGGAAGTATTACAGATATAGCATTTAGAGAAATAGCAGGAAAAAGCTTTAAAGAGTTTATAGATCAAGGAGGAACTTTACAGGAAGCTCTTCAAATGCTTGCAGAAAAAGCTGATAAAAGCGGAAAAGATATTTCTAGTATGTTCAGCAGTGTTGAGGCAGCAAATGCTGGTTTAGCTTTATCTGGAAAGAATGCAGATAAGTTTAAAGATGCTTTAGATCAGATGAATAACTCAGCAGGTGCTACTAATGAGGCTTTTAAAGCTATAGATGACGGACCTGCCAGACAGTTTGAAAGAATAAAAGCAGAAACAGAGGCTTTGGTTATAGAGCTTGGAAACAATCTTTTACCTGTAGCTGAAGAGAGCCTGCTTCCTTTTTTTAAGGATAGCTTGATACCGACAGCGGAAAAATTAATAAATACTATAGGTGCATTAATAGGAGCTTTTAATAATCTGCCAGCACCTATGCAGGCGGTGAGTGCGGGTACTGTAGGGTTGATAGCAGGTTTCGGTCCTGCATTAAAAGGTATAGTAGGGCTTGCAGGAGGATTAAAAGAAGCTAAGAAAACTATATCGGATTTTAAGAATGCTGTAAATGTATTAAAGACATCGGCAGGCAGTATTCAGGCATTAAGTACAGCATGGAAAGCATTAAATACAGTAATGATTGCAAGTCCTGTCGGTATTATTACAGCTTTGACAGTAGGACTTGGTGCTTTAGCAGTAAAAGCATATAAATTAAATCAGGAATATAAAGCATTAATAGAGACTTCAAACCAATTGGCTAACAGCACAAAAGAATTAAATGATAATGCTTTTAAAGATGTAGGTTTATTTGAAGAGTATCAAAAACTAGCTAGTGCAAAAGAGTTAGATGCAGCAGCTACTGAAAGATTAAGCCAAGTAACTGATAAACTTACTAGACTATATCCAAATCTAAAAACAGTAGTTCTAGATGGAATTACATATATAGATTCGGCTGCGATGAAGCTTGAAGAGTATAGAACGGCGGAGGAGCAAACACAATATGAAGCCTTGCAGGCTCAAATCGATAAATTGGAAGAGAAAAGAAAAATATACGATACCGCAGTTGCAAATTATAGACGAGATATATCCGGCAATTATTTTAGCGAAGATGATTTAAATGAAGCGGTAAACTCAAGTTCGGAGGCTAAAAAATTACAAGAAGTACAAGTCGAATTATCCAAACTTATAACGCAGAGAAACGACTTAAATCAAATGATGCATTTAAGGCAGTCGCTTACCAGAGACAATATAGATTTGGAGGGCAAGGAAGCGGCGGCTAATCAAAAAAGTATAAACGCAATTAAGGGCAAAGGTAATGCGTTAAAAGAAAACTCAAAAAGCTATGAAGATTATTTGGCGGAGTTAAAGAAAGCGGAGGCGGAGGAAAACAGAAGAGTAAGCAACCTTCGTAATATGGGAGCTGAAATAAGTGATGCTGAGGCTTTAGAAGCTAAAAAAGACAAAGTAGGTGCTATACTCACAGAAATGAGTACAGCATTAAACTTGAATACTAATCAAATAAAATATTTAAGTGATAATTACGGCTATGCATTAGAAGGAATAACAACTGACAGATTTTCTGAATTAGTAAAAGAAATAGAAAATAGTATATCCGCTTATGAAAGAGGTGTGGCAGTTGCTGAGGAGTTCGGCGATAAAGTAAGTGAAGCTGAACAGCAGGGACAGAAAAGTGAAATAGTAAGAAGCGGAATAGAGAATATAGCAAGCGAGATAAAACTAACGGGCGAGCAAGTAGATATACTTAAGGAAAAGTTCGGCGGCTTGTGGAAGGAGGCCGACGGCGAGAACGCTTCAGTTTACTTCTACAATAATTGGTCTCAAATGATTAATGATTTAATAGGCAGTATGTCTGACTTTTACAGCACAGTTCAGGAAATGAAGATACAGTCTATAGAATATGAAATAGAGAAAAATGAGGAGCGTAAAGAGGCAGCATTAGAAGCGATAGAAGAAGAAAAGAAAGCAAAACTTGAAGCTATAGGAATAATGGAGAACTCTCAAAAACAGAGTTTATTAAAAGAAATAAAGCAGTTACAAAATAGGCAGAAAGTTGCTCTAGGACTTTATGAACAGGAGAGAATAAAAGCTGAACTTGAAGAGAAACAAAAAGAGCTGGCCAAAATACAAATAGAAGAAGAAGCTAAAGCTAAGCAGGCAGAAATAGAAAAAAATTATAACAATGAGAAAATGAGGCTTGAATATCAAGCACAGACAGAAAGCTGGAAAATGTCTTTAGTACAGGCAACAGCTTCTATAGCACAGGCGGCAGTAAGTGCTATAGCCTCAGCTATGGCAGTTCCTTTTCCTGCATCTTTGGCAGCTTATGCGGTGCTTGCAGGTATAGTAGCAGGCGGGGCTGTTAATCTAGCAGCATTAAGTCAGGCTAAGCCTCAAGAGCCTAAATACTTAGCAAAAGGCGGACTTGTAGAAAGAAGACAAGGCGGAATTAATGCTGTAATCGGAGAGGGTGCAAGCGATGAAGCGGTTATACCTCTTGAAGACAGGATACTTCAGAAATTAGGAAATCAGATTTTTGAAGCTGCTAAAAATAATGATGCAATATATGAAGTAAATACACAGTCAGAAACAAGTTTTAATCAGCCTGTTTATTTAATGCTTGACGGCAAGATAGTTGCAAGCACTATGCTTAATTTAAGCAAAAGAGGTGTTAAAGTTGTAAGCCAAAGGGGAATATTATGAGGCTATTATGGGATAATATTTTTAATAATTTTGAATATACTTCTTCTAGTGAAGATGATTTTTTCCCTATTTCTAATATGTTTAATTATCAAACTCTTGAAGTCGGTAAGTTTGAAAGTGAAAGCGAAGGAATTTTAACACTATCAGGAAACGGCATTATAAATGAAATAGCAGTATTTAATACAAATGCTCAAAAAATAAAATTAGAAATAACAAATACTAATAATGATTTGCTTACATATAATATTAATATAATAAATAAACAGGCTATTCATAATATAGCTGCTGCAGAGTTTATAAAAGTCAAAATAACTTTTATCAAAGAAAATAAAGATGGTAATATACTTGAATGCGGATATTTAATAATAGGTGAAGGAGTAGATTTTCCTCCGCATGACAAACAAAAAACGCATACTGTTAATTATACTCATAATCAATATTTTTCTTTGACAGGACATTATTTTTATAGGAAACTGCCTTTTAAAAGTTATGATACTTGGAAAGTATCTTTTCCATATTTAACAAATGCTGATAGAGAAAAAATCATTAACTTTTTTAATGAGAATAATTTTGAACCTTTTGTACTTCAAGTGTGGATAGAAGAAAATATACCTTCTGACGGAGAAACAATAATAAAATATGCTAAGTATAATAAAAGCAAATATAACAGATCTAAATATGCAAGCAAAGAAAAAAATATTAAAGCTAATTTTAATAATATTAAATACTATATGAAATCAGGACTTTATGTATGTACTAATGATAAAATAGATTTTAAGAAAGGAAAGAATGACTTATATCAGTATTCTACAGAATTAACATTTAGGGAAATTAAATAATATGTTTGAGTTAATATATGAACCTTCATGCATACCGCTTACAATTGAGGAAGGATATAAAAAACAAAATATTTTATTAAATAAAACTAGATTTTTATATACCGCTTTTGAAGGAATTAAACTTAATCATTTTTTAGATATAGAACCTCCTGTTTTAATGAAAGGTTCTATTTGTTTATTTTGTAATTCTATATATGAAAGTAAAAAGGATATAAGTCTTGTAGATAACAGCCAAGAAGAAGGCAACAGATATATAAGATTGAAGCTGTCTAATAACGGTAAAAACTTAATTGCAGAATTGGTTACAAATCTTGATTGTTTTTATAATGAAGAATTAGGCGGATTCTATAAAGAAGTTAATGGAGAGCTATATAAATATGTATCATACTATATGTATTACGATAGAAATAGATATAAAGGCTATTATTTAGACAATTATAATAATGAAGTGTATTAAAAAAATCATATTATTAGTTTAATTCTTGAATAATAGAATTAAATAGTATGAGCCGAGCCAGTGAATAAGTTTTACTTATTCACTCCGATAAGGCGAGGCGAATATAACAATAATGAGGTATATTAATGTTTAGGGTAATCAAAGAACCAGCAGAAAATCCAAGTGATTTACTAGATAGCTATAGACAGCAGAATATCATTATGCAAAAAATGCGTATGCTTCCTACTGCCTTTGATGGTATAAAATTAAATCATTGGAGTGATACAGACAGGGAACTTCCTGATATTTTAGCAGGAAGCATTTGTGAGTTTGAAGGAAGATTATTTGAAACAAATCAAACTATAAAATTAACTGATAATATTAGCAGCGGCGGTGCAATTAAACAAGATTTAAGATTTATAAAACTTGTTATAGTGAGAGATTCTAATAATAAAGACAATGATTATTTAAGAGCTGAAATAGCAGGCGGATACAGTGAAACAGTTGGCAATGGATTTCCTACCTACGATTATGAGAATAGAGGTTTTTATAATTTAGATTCAAATGGAAGATGTTCAGAAAAATATTTAAGAATCTCAATGAAATATGACTCTAATTTAGGCGGATATGTTGAAAAGAAATATTGGAATATTAATGATATAGAAAGAAAAGGACAAACATTGAAAAGAAAAACAGTAAACTTTGGAGTTGGCACTCATGAGTTTAATGTTCCAGGAGATGTTAATAGTATTACAGTACATATAACTTCAGGCGGAGGTGGAGGTTGTGTTTTTGCTTCAGAAGGTGCTGCAGGAAGTAATTCACAAATATTAATAAATGATAAAGTAATAACTACCTGTGGAGCTGGCGGCGGTGCTAAATCAGGAAATATAGATGATAATTTAGGAGAAATAGGTGGGAGTGCTGGAAAAGCTACAGGAAGCGGAAAACTAATTCAAGGTGTTCAGGGAGAAGCTTTAAATAGAGCAAATAAAAATAAAACACCAAAAGGCGGAAAATTAAATAATACAACTTTAGCTACTGGGGGTAATGGTGGCGATGGAGGAATGGTAACAGGAGCATTTACAGGTACAGCAGGAGGAGGAAGTGGAAGTGCTGCTATAGTAGATATTACAAGAGGAATGCTAGGTACATCAAATAAAATAAAACTTGTAATAGGTGCTGGTGGTGCCGCTGGTGTTTCAGCAGGTTTTAAAGATTCAAAAAAAGGAGAAGATGGTTCAGCAGTTATAGAGTATATGCAGAAATAAAATTAAATGGGTAGTGACCAAGTAGGGAGCGTAACAATAATAAATATATGCAGAAATAGGTTATATAGGAGGAAGTGAGCCGAACAAGCGAATAAGCCTGCTTATTCGCTCCTATAGTGTGAGGCGAACATAGCAATAGTAATGAAGAGTTTTGCTAATATTATAGAACTTGATATTTCTAGTCCTGGAACTAGATTGATATTTACACCTTGTGGAGGTGTATGGATTGCAAGTATTAATGAAATATATTCATTATACAGAGATTCTTATTTTAATGAATTATTTAATATAGAAGAAAATGAATTGTATAATTTATTTAATATAGGTTCTATAAGTGTTGATAATGACAGAGGATATATAGAAGTATTTTCTTTAGAGGCTCTTTATAAACAAAATAAATCTTATTATCAATATAAAAAAGATAATATTAATTATATAGCTGTGCATTTTAATAACTTTGAAACTCCTTACAGCAAAAAGAATATTATTATAAATATTAAAAGATTATTTTCTACACGTGAATGGCTTGATAGTAATAATAATTTAATTACTGAATTAAATAATATATATATAGAGCCTAGAGTGGAAGAAATAGATACAGCGGATATAGAAGGCGATTCGCTTGCATTTGATACTATTCAAACAAATGAAATGTCTGTTACTTTAAGAAATGATGACGGACTTTTTGATGATTTTTCTAATTTATACGGCAATAGATTTTTGGTAAGACAAATATTCGATGGAAGTGATTTTGATAATTCTAATATTATATTCTCTGGTTTTATTCAAAAACCTGAGTACGCTTTTTTAGAAACTGTAACAATAACAGCATCAGATATAAGAGCTTCTTTTTCTACTGAGCTTCCTAAAAATGTTTTTAGTGAACAAGAATATCCAGATTTAAAAAACTTCCCAGAGAATGTACAAAATGGAGAAGATATTGTTGATACTTGCAGAACCTTTGCGGCAGGACATGGAATTACAGTAAAATTAAAGCCTATAAAATATTATACACCTGATATATTAAATCCTGATTTGATTCCTGAAGTAGTTTTTGAAATATGCGACACTTCAAGGCATGCTATAGAAAATATTGTTAATAGAAATGATCCGCTTGATAATAATAAATTAAAGCCTCATATATTTTTTATTGAAAAGGCACAAAGCGACAGTCAATTAGTGATAGGCGGAAAAACTATAACAGGTGATTTAGAACAATTTATAAATGAGTTTAGAGATTATAAAGACGGCAAAGGAACTCAAAGGGTATGGACATTAGATAAAGAAAAAGGTCAGTTAATTTTTAGAGGTGAAAAACAAGTAAAAAGTATATGTGCAGGTATGTCTGATTCAAGTACCAATATGAGTGATGAACTTATAGAAATATATGCAGAAATAGATATACCGCCTTATAAATCTTTAACTCTCATCAGAGAGGTTTTAGAAGATTATGAGAACATAGCATACATTAAAGAAAATTATAATATAGAAAATTGGCAGATAGAAGAAGAACGTTCAAGGGAAATCGCTGTTTTGCTTGATAATGATAATAAAAAGACTACACTTGATTTGATAGGAGAACTTTCCTTTTTAGAACAAGGAAGATTAGAAATATATGATAATAAAATAGATTTTATTAGTACAAGGTTTCGCAGCAATGAAGCAAAATATAAAATCAAACAATATTGCATGGGAAGAGTTGATAAAACAGTAGAAAGTGATGAATATTTATCAAGCTGCAGTATTAAATATGATTTATTAAAGTCTACATATAAAAATATTGATTTTGAAGAGGAAGCTAAAAAAAGACATAGAATAAATGCCAATGAGGAGTTTGAAACTTTATTAAAAAGAAAAGAAGATGCAGTGAGCTTATCTAATGAAATAATGAGAAGCAGGTATTTATTAAAAGAGTATTATACATTTGAGTATTATGAAACTTTAGATTTTCTAAAGTTATTTGATATAGTAGAGTTTGAATACAAGAGAGAAAA
Source organism: Brachyspira innocens ATCC 29796 (assembly GCF_000384655.1). Classification (GTDB taxonomy): domain Bacteria; phylum Spirochaetota; class Brachyspiria; order Brachyspirales; family Brachyspiraceae; genus Brachyspira; species Brachyspira innocens. Next base: position 8,770 of record NZ_ARQI01000064.1, read on the forward strand.
CGGCACTTACTACATAAAGCCTTGTAAGTGCGAGATACTTAAACTTAATATATTTGACAATGTTATAAAATTAAGACAATTATAGTTTTAGGGGGGTGTTAATGACTTGCGATAAATGCACAAAGAAAAAAGAATGCACAGCATTATGTAAAGACATGGAAGCTAAATTAATGAACAGTTTGAAAAACAATAATTTCTATGCAGAAAGTACAAATAAAAATATGAATAGAAAATATAATGACTGCTTATCTCAAACTATATATATTTACGGCTGTTCTGAGTACGAACATAAAAAAATCAGAAGAGTGATAGTAGCTTTACTTTCTAAAGAGCAAAGACAGGTATTAGAGCTTTATAATGAGGGCTTAAGTCAAAAGGAAATAGCTAAACAATTAGGAACTAATCAGGCAAATATATCTGCTAAACTGAAACATATAAAAAAGACTATCAAAAAAGGTTTAGTTTGTGTTATAGAGCGTATTATAGAATAAAATAAAAAGCGATATTTTAATTATATATTATAAGAAATATATAAGGATTAAAATATGGCAAAAGAAAGTATTACAGAATTAAATAAAAAAGAAAGTTCATTGATAGAAAAATATATCAAACTGAAAAATGATAAAAAAAAGAATGAAGAAAATATTGAGGCTATGAAAGATGATGTTCTTAATATATTAAAAGCACATCAAGGTAAAATAGTTCATAACGGATATAACATATCAATGCATGAAAATACAGCATATCAATACAGCGACTGCATAGTTAATATGGAAACAGAGATTAAGATATTAAAGCAAAGAGAAGTAACGCTTCAAATAGCAAAAGAAAAAAGCAGCAGCGAATATATAAAAGTATATGAGCTGCACGGAAACGTCTCTCAGGGAAAAGATAAGGAGGCAAGCCAAAATGATAAATAAAGAAACTATAGAAAAATTGAATATAAATACAAAATGGCTTACCCCATTAAACAATACACTAAATAAATATAACATAAAAGACAAAAAAGAGATAGCCATGTTCTTGGCACAAACTACGCATGAAAGCAATAATTATAAAAGACTTGAAGAGAGCTTCAGATACACTCCTCAAAGGCTTTTTGATGTATTCAAAAAAAGAGTAGGAAGTTTAGAAAAAGCTAAAGAGTTATGCATTCAGGGAGCTGAGGCTATAGGCAATTTTGTTTATGGAGGACGTTTGGGCAATGACCAATATGAAGGCTATAAATACAGAGGACGTGGAATAATACAGCTTACTGGAAAAAATAATTATATAAACTACGGCAAAAAAATAAATGCTGACTTAGTTAATAATCCAGACCTTGCCAAAGAGCCTAATAATGCTGTAGAGATTGCCTTGTTATTTTGGCAGGAGAAAGGCTGCGGTTTGCTTGCCCGTCAAGGCGATGTGAAAGGAGTAACCAAACTTATAAACGGCGGATACAACGGACTTGAAGACAGGCAAGAGCGTTACAATAAAATATTAAAAATACTTGAATAAAAAGCAGGCAAATATTAAGGAATATGGTATGGCGGCTAGAGAAAGCAAAACAAGCATGCTTGAAAAGAAAGTGTGCGATTTAGAAGAGAAGCTTGAGGCTTTAGAAAAGCAGGTTATCAGGCTTAACCATAATATAGGCTTAAATGAAGACGGCAGCAGAAACGGAAACGGTCTTATTCACAAAATAGACGAGCTTAAAGATAAAATGGACGGATTTGAAAACTATATTAATAATCTCACAACAGACTTTATTAAAATAGATCATCGCCTTGAGAAGCTTGAAAATCTAATTGCTGACGGCGTAAAAGAAAGAGTCAAGATAATAGAGGATACAAAAGAGGAAAGAGAGCTTATTAAAGAAAGTATAAAAGAATTAAAAGAGGCTTCTAAAAATGCAATAACTGTAGAAACGCTTGCGAAGTTTCAAAAAGCGGTTGTGGGTATAGCTGGATTTATCGCAGCAATGGGTACTATAATAGGGGCTGTTCTTTATTTTACTAAATAAGAAAAAAGCGAAAAAAAGCCAAATCGATAATTTATTATCGATTTACTTATAGGCTTTTTTGAGCATAGCAATAATAAAAGCTATTCTTTATTTTACTAAATAAAAAAGATTAAAAAATTATAATAAAAGGAGTATATATGATTCCAATAATAACAGGCTTGTTAGCCAAAATAAACAAAAAAATCATTATAGCAGTCATAATGGTTTTAATAGTTTCTATTCTTATAGTATTAATAGCTGCTAAAGACAGTGAAATACATAAAAAAGAAAAAGAGATTGCACGGTATCAAGAAGATATTAAGGGCTTGGAGCTTAATAATCAAACGCTTCAAAATGAAATACAATTTATGCATGAAAATGAAAAGTTTCAAAATAGCTTTAGTAATTCTAGTTTAATGATTAAAAATATAGATAAAGAATTGCTAACAAGGAAAGAACATGAAACATTTAATAATATATCTAATAATTTTTATAAGTATTTTAATAGTATTTTTTATCAAAAATGCTTCAAAAACTCGCAAAAATCACAGACAGTTAAAAAAACTGTCTGTGCTCGTTTTTTCCACTCTGATATTCATTTCATGCAGTACAAAAATAAAATATGTAAAAACGCCACTTTCTACACCTCCAAAAATATTCATCATCAAGTCAGTAACAAATCGGCAAGATTTAATGAGAAGATACCAAGAAAGTATTATAAAGATTGGCGAATGGCAGCTCTGGTACAACATACAAGTAGGAACGAATTATTACTTATATAAAAAATAAATAATATGTATACAGCTGCTTTTACCTCCGTGCAGCAGCTGTATAAAAACATCTATGTTTTATATAAACGACAGCCGAGCAGCTGTTAAATTTATTTAATAGCTGATTACTGCGAGGCTGGAGTGATAACAATAATAGGAGTTTTATATGGCTTTAAGTAAACCTAACGAATATAAAGAAGTATCTGCAAGGCAGAGCGAAGAAACTGTGTATGCAGAAGATATTAATCAAATAATATCAAATATAGAAAAAATAAAAGGCGGACAAGCTAATGAAGCTCCTGCTGCAACTATAAAAGATATTCATGAACGTCTGCTTGCTTTGGAAAGCGGCTCTGTGATTAAACCGCCTTCTGATACTGGAGAAACTTTTGAAGAGGAAGTATATTCATTTGAAAAGACTACTTTTACTTTAGAAGCTGAAAGC
>NZ_ARQI01000065.1 GCF_000384655.1 Brachyspira innocens ATCC 29796
TTTAACTCTAGCCATAAATTAAATACTCCATTTTAAAATTAACACTAATATTTAAGTATATAATAATTTTACAAAATAAAAATGTTTAATCTAGTATAACATAAATTGTAATAATATAAATACTTTATTTAGTAAAAAATATTGAAATTTATATTATTATGATGTATAATAAAATAGTTATTATCTTAAGGAAGATTTATGAAATCAGAAATCAGAAATCAGAAATCAGAAATCAGAAATCAGAAATCAGAAATCAGAAATCAGAAATCAAGTTTCAAAAAAATAATAGATTATTTTGTCATTGCAAAAAAAATATTTATAGCTTTTTCTATGAAGGTATATTTTATTTATGAATATTAGTATAATAATACCATGCTATAATGAAGAAGAAGTTTTAAATACTCTTTATGAAAGAATTGATAATGTTTCAAAAAAATTATTAAACTATGAATGTGAATTTATTTTTGTTAATGATGGAAGTAAAGATAAAACGGAACAAATAATAGAAGAATTAAATAAAAAAGACAGCAGAGTAAAACTTTTTTCTTTTTCACGCAATTTCGGACATCAGGCTGCGGTAAGCTGCGGAATACATAACTCTAAAGGGGATATAGCTATAATAATAGATGCCGATTTACAAGATCCTCCTGAAATTATACCAGATATGATAAAAGAATATGAGAAAACTAAAACTCCTATTATTTATGGTAAAAGAGTTTCAAGAAAGGGTGAGAGTATATTTAAGAAGCTAACAGCCTCATTATTTTACCGTTTGATAAATTTACTATCAGAAGTAAAGTTCCCAGTTGATACTGGAGACTTTAGACTTATAGATAAAAATGTTATAGAAGCGTATAAATCTTTTAGTGAAAATCCAAAATATATAAGAGGTTTAATAAGCTGGACTGGTTTTGAACAGAGAGCTTTTGAATATGAGAGGGATGCAAGGGCAGCAGGTCATACAAAATATACTTTTAAGAAAATGCTTAAGTTGGCTCTTACTGGAATATTATCATTTTCAGTTAAGCCTTTAAGAATATCATTATTTTTAGGCATACTAGCTATATTTGTTGCTTTGGCTTTTTCTATTAGAGTATTTTATTTGTATCTATTTAATCCAGAGGTTTTAGTAAAAGGCTGGGCTTCTATTATAATTACAATTCTTTTTATGGGCGGTTTTCAGTTAATTTCACTTTCTGTTATTAGTGAGTATTTGGCTAATATATTTAATGAAATCAAAAAAAGACCTGAATATATAGTAAAAAAAACAATAGAATAATTTTAAGGATAATAAAAAAGATGAAAAAGAATATTATATTATATAGTGCATTTATAATTCCTATAATACTTACAATAATAATACATATTTATGGATTTCCAAGAGCAAAAGCTGAAATTGATAATTTTAAACAATATGATGATATGTTAACTTTTTATAATATGAATTCTTTACCAGTTTTAGGTACAAAAATGTGGGATGCCTATACTGATTATACTCCTAGAATGCCGGGTGGATTTTACTATATATTGTATACATTCATTTATAAAATAACAAATGAAAATTTTTTTATTTCACGTATTGTATTTATGTTTCTATGTTTTTTAGTTTTATTTGTATTTTTGTTGTGGCTTTATAAAAGGTTTGGTAAGTATATAACGGCTGTATTTACGGCTTTATTATTATGCAATGCATATTTATTTTTTGCAAGTATAGATATTTATAATCCAAATCCAATGATATATTTATCATTTATATTACTGATATTATTTTGCGAATATGTATCAGATGGAAAATATTCATATGTTTCAGCATTATTTATGTTTCCTATTATTGCTTTAATGGCTCAATGTCATTTTGCTGTATTTTTTTCGATAGTTCCGTCATTAATAGTTTACCATATTATAAGATTTAAAACACTTACAAAGAAATATATAGTTCCGCTTTTGTTAAGTGTGTTTATATCTTTTTTATTATACTTGCCTTATTTGATTAGTGAAATTAACAATGGTTTTTCAAATACATTGTCAATGATTTCATTTAGACAAGGAGGAAAATTAGTAGGGCTTCCTCAAATTTACTGCATGCTAATATACCCTACAACAGAAATGTCTATCTTTTATGGAAGAACTAATGCTATACTTTATTTTTGGTTTAAAGATAATCCTTTTTTAGTTTTTATGGCATTAATGCTCTTACTTACAGCAGCTTTTTCTATAACTGCTTTTATTTTTTCTGCTAAAAAAGTGTTTACAAAAAATAATCAATCTTTTGATGTTAGAGATATAATGTTAAGAGAAAGTATGATATTATATTTAATATATATACCTGCAACATTATTAGTGTTTTTTATAGCAAAATCAAAACCAGGTACTTTTCATTATATTTATAATGCATTTGCTTTATCATTTGTCCCTATATTAATATTAACAAAATATATAGAGGAAGGACGTTTTATAAAATTAAAAACTTTTTTGCCTATATTTGCCATTTTTATAAGTATCGCTCTTTCTTTACATATTGTTAGGACCATAAATCTATATGCAAAACAATATAGTTATGATAATCATAAAGCATTAATGCAGTCGATAATAGATGATTCTAATGGCGAAGAGTTTGATTTAGATACAATAAGAACTATTTCGACTATTAAAGAAATGTATAAATTTGCCTCTCTTATGTATGGAATATCTGATGAATGGAATATGAATGAAGAAGCAAAATTAACATATTTTATTTTTAATAGAGATATGTATTTTTTTACAGGAAAGTGGTCTGATGTAAAAGAAGGAAAAAATAAGCCTATACCAGAAAATGCTGTAAAAATATGGGGAGATGATATTTTAAGTGTTTACAGATATATTAAAGATTAATAATATATAGAATTAGACTGTAAGTAAATGGAAAACATAAATGTATAAAAGAAACTGTAATATAAAAGTTATATTATACAAATCCTTAATTTTTATAAAATACTTTTGAAACGATTCTAATATAAAATATTAACAATGCAAAAATAAGAGGCTTTAGTAATATTTAATAATAATAAATAATTAATAAAGCCTCATTATTAAAAGATTGTAGGATTAAAATATTTAACTTTCTAAAACTAATAATCAATTATTGTACATAAGCTCTTTTTTAGTCAAAACCTGTCTTAATCCGTCTTTAGCCTGAGAATCACTGCCGTTGTAGCTTAATGCATTTCTGTAGCTTTCTTCTGCATTATCAAGTTCATTCATTCTGTAATAGCATTTACCCAAAGCTAAATTAATATCAAATAAATCTCTCTTTGACGATGCTAAATTTAAAGCCTCATTATAAGCATATATGGCATCATTATACTGAAGCCTTCTATAAGAGAAAGCCCCATAAAGCATGTAGTTTTCTACACTAGGTGACATTTCCACAAGCTGCCTGTAATAGGTTGTAGCATCATTATAAGAGCGTATCTCTTCCATCATAGTAGCTAATGTTATCCAAGCATTTTCTCTTACTAATGTTGTATTGTTTTCATCATTTGCTGCTATAAGCAGAGATTCTTTTGATTTTTCATAATCTTTAGTTTTATAATAAAGCATTCCAGCTCTGTATATACTTTCTCTGTCTTTAGGATATTTTGAAAGTGTGTAATTGTAATAATTTAATGCTTCATTATTATTGCCTATGCTTTCATAGTAAATAGCAAGTGTTCTGCTAGGAAAGGCATTGCCCACTTCTTCAGCAATAGAATCTTTTAATAATTTAATACCTCTGTCCGAATTACCATAATACAACTCCAACTCACCAAGTCTAGGCATAAATATAGCATTATTAGTTTCTATTTTGTATATCTCCTGATAATATTTAAGAGAAGGAAGAAAATCTTTTTGTCTGTATGTTATATCTCCAAGTCTTTCCAATGCTGTTTTATAAAGATCATCTTTATTGTCAGCCATTATAATTTTTTTATAATTAGCCTCTGCTTCTTTTAACATACTTCCTTTATAGTAGGCATTGGCAAGAAGACCAGTAGCTTCATAAGTATTGGTATAATCTTTCATTTTTGTTAATTTCAAATAATACTTAATAGCTCTGTCGTAGGCATTTTCTTTTTCGTATAATTCACCCAAAGCTAATATAGTATCAACATCATTAGGGTTTTGTTCAAGTATTTGTTCATATACTTTTTTTATGCCGTCATAGTCTTCAACCTGCTCATATATTTTTACAAGTCTTCGTATAGAGTCTGGCTTAGTATCAGAATTAACTAAACTTTTTAAATACATTTCTATGGCACTATCAGTATCTCCAGATATTACGTAAATATCTCCGAGTATTGTAGCAGCCTTATCAGCATATTCTCCTTTGCTTCTTCGTACTAATTTACTTAAAGTATCATAAGCAACACTTTGAAAACCTTCATTAAGTGCTATTAAACCAACATAGAATAATGCTTCATCGCTTTCTTCTAAAGATAATACTCTTTCATAATATCCTTTTGCCAAACGAGGCAAGTTTCTTTCCATATAGAAACGTCCCAAAGTAAGAAGGCTAGGTATATAATTGCTGTTTATAGATAAAGAAGTTTCTAATGAAGTTAGAGCCTCATCATACATCTCTTTTTCTAAATATGATATTCCTAGATTATGTTTAAGCTTTTCGTCTAAATACAATGAATTTGTCATAGTATTAAATATTTTTATAGCATTATCATAATCTTCAGTTTCATTATATATTTGACCAAGCAGTATATTTGCTTCATACTGTTTTTTAGGATCTATAGTTGTGCTTATTTCTTTTTTTAGTATAGATTTAGCTTTATTGTAGTCTTTGTTTTTATAGTATTCTTTTGCCAAAGTGTAATCATCAGCGGCCTGAGAGTTTAACCTTACTTTACCCTGCATTATTGCTACATTTAATGATATTATAGCTATAAAACCTAAAGCACCTATACATAATATAAAAACCACCATTTGAAGATTTTTATATTTAGCTAGTCTTCTATTGTATGTCTTCTTCCTGTATACCATCTAAAATCCCATTAACAAATTTATAAGAATCTTTATCACTAAACATTTTAGCGATTTCGACTGCCTCATCTATAACTACAGATTTAGGTATGTCTTTTAAAAATATTAAAGAATATATAGACATTCTGATAATAGATTTGTCTACATATTGTATTCTCTTTATGTCCCAGTTATTAGAATATTTTTCTATTAAGCTGTCTATTCTCTCTAAATTTTTTATAGTTCCTTCCACTAAATTTCTTGTAAATGCAAATATATTTTCAGGTATTTTTTTATCATAATCAAAATCTAAAATATCATTTATACTTATTTTTCTTTCATTAATTTCATAAGAATATAAAGACATTACAGCATATATTCTTGCCTGTCTTCTAGCTCCGTAAGAAGATAAATCCAAGTCTTTGATATTTTCTTTATTTTTGGACTTAACTATCATTTTCTTTTTTACTACTTTTCTAGGAGCATTATCATTATCTGAAACAGTTTCTTCATTTATATTTTCTGTGTTTTCAATATTTTTTATCTCTTTTTCTTCAGACATATTTATAAACCTACAAATTAATAATTTCTCTTCTATATTTTTAATCTTTTTAAAGATTTTCGGAATATATATTATAAAAATGATTTTGCCTAATATTTTTATTTATTAAAAAAAATTGTAAAATAATAAATGTTTTTTAAAATAAAAAAGGCCATAGCATAAAAACTACAGCCTTAACACTTAAATAATTATATATTATAGCGAATCTAATTCTTTTTTTATTTTAGCATACACTTCTTCTGGTGTTCCTACGCTTTCTATTTTTATTATTTTTGCTTTGCCGTTATAATAATCAAGTACTGGCTTACTTTGACTTTCAAATACTTTTAATCTGTTTTTGATAGTTTCTTCATTATCATCGGCGCGTCCTCTTTTTAAGAGTCTGTCTATTATTATCTCTTCAGAAGCAAATATATCTATAACAGCACTGATTTTATAATTTAGGCTGTCAAGTATAGATGATAATTCTTTTGCCTGTTCCATAGTTCTAGGGAATCCGTCAAGCATAAAGCCATTTTTACAGTCATCTTTAGTTATTCTTGCTTTAAGCATATCAATAACCAAACTATCTGGTACTAATTCACCTTTGTCCATATAGGATTTTGCAGTTTTACCTAGTTCGGTACCATTAGAAATATTTTCTCTTAACATATCGCCTGTAGCAATATGTGCTATAGAATAATCTTTTTCTATTAAAGCAGATTGAGTCCCTTTACCTACACCGGGAGCTCCTATAAAAATTATATTAAGCATATTACAACTCCTAAAAAGCATTATTATTAGTAGTATAGTAAATAATACATTTTTGTCAAATTTATTTTAAAAAATAATGTTATTTATTTGTTTTTTATATGATTAATATTGTTACCACCGCCATGAATACATAATATTTGCTCCGCCGTATCCTGCATTAAATGATAATTCCTCTACAGCAAAATTACTTTCATTTATCCAAAGCATATAATATATACCTGTAGTTAGGGCAAATGCTCCAGTAAGCACCATTCCAGCTATATATATATTCATAGCAGTATTATAGTTTCTTAAATCTACTTCAGGTCTGTTAGGAGAGTTTTTATATTGATTATAGTATTTTACCATTGTTGAATCTAATATTTCACCTGCATATACATAAGTACCTATTGAAAATATAGCACTGGCTATAGTTAGTCCGAAAAATATTTTTGTGTTTCTTTCATAATTTTTAAATATTTTATCAGCTAATGTTGGTTCTTTAAATCGTTTCATATTTGGAGTAAGATTAAGAGAATTGGTGCTGTTTACAGTAAATGTACCGTAATAATCTATATAATTTGTATTTGTTATTTTTATAGAATACGTACCAAAACCAAAGTATCTATTTATTACATTAGTCGGAGTTTCTTTTACTCCATTTATAACTACAGAACTTTCTTCTTCTCCTGGTATATTTATCTGTACTCTGGCAGCATTTGTAAGTTCATCTAATTTGAACTGGAGAAGTATATTTTCATTAGGATTTTCAAATGAAAGCATAGTATCTATAGTTTCATAAGCTTCTTTTTTTATAGTAAATCTATGGCTGTTTGTTGTCAGAGCTGGAACATATAATGTATCTCCGCTTTTTCCTATAAATATATCATCAACATAAACAAAAGAGTCTGGAGGGCTTACATCTATTGCTATAATTCCTGTTTTATCTAAATAGCTTATTCTATTTGCTATTTCTAAAGCATAATTTGGCACTTGTTCATCTATTCTTGCTTCAGGCACAGTCATAGAGTATGAACTTATCTTTCTATCTTTGATATATGCTACATATGTTACTACATTAATATTTGGTCTTTTATATTCAACAGTTCCAAATATTGCTATATCAGAGTTTCTGGTAAATACATATTTTTTTATGTCATCTCCGAAATATTCATAATAGTTTTTTCCTATATCCACTTTTTGAATAAAATCATTAGTACCTTTTAGTATTACATTAGTTCCGTTATAGTCGAATATCATTTCATTAGTTTGAAGTACAAATCCTTTAGTTTCAGGAGTTATTAATTTTACATTGCTGCGTACGTCTCCCCAGTTAGTATAGGTTGTATATTCATAATTTGTTATTATAGTAATATTTGTTCCTTCTTGCCTGCTTGTATATGTTATATTTGTAAATTTGAAAACTTTATAATCATAAGCCCTTTCAAAGTCTACGGGAATAATTGTATAATTTGTTTCAGACTGAAGTCTTATAGTTTTATTATATTCCAACTGATTGGCTATTGCATCTGCTACTGCAAATGTAATATAATTGTAGTTTGTATTATCGCTTATATTTGTATATATATAAATATCTATTTTTGCAGTTTCTGTACTTGTATAGTATGGCCTTACTTCTTCTATTTTTATTGGCTTTCCTCCAAATGGATAGAGGTATATTGATGAGAATAACAATATTAATAATAATTTGATAATTTCTTTTATATACATATATTTCATTTTTATTATTAATTCTATATTAAAAAACATCTTTTATCAATAGCAGTTATTTGATAATTTGATTCTATAAAATCAATATATTAAATTTTTATAATTTAATAATTATAATGTAATATTATGTTTATATATTAAAAAATTATTTATATGTATAAGTATATGTTTTAGTAACTTTATTATAGATATAAAGTTACTGAAATAATTTATATAAATTTTATTAAGATTATAATTTTTTATATATTATTCTTTTTTTATTTATTTTTTTTATTAAAATATTGACAATTTTTGTGATTTGATATATCTTTTATCTTTAGATTACTATATATAATAATTATTGGAGAAGTGTTATGGATATATCTAAAAGAATTCAAAGATTGAAAGTTTCGCCTGTTAGAAAATTGAACCCTTATGCAGAAGATGCTCTTAAAAGAGGAATTAAGATTTACCATCTTAATATTGGGCAGCCTGATATAGAGACTCCTAAGATATTTTTTGAAGCTATTTCTAAATATAACGGTACAACCCTTAGATATGAGCATTCAAGAGGATTGGCTTTGCTTATTGATAGAATACAAAAATATTATGAAAAATTAGGTATTCATTATGATGTAGAGGATATAGTTATAACTAGCGGAGGTTCTGAGGCTATATCATTTGCTATGCTTGCTATATTTGATGAAGGAGATGAGATATTAGTTTCTGAGCCTTTGTATGCTAATTATAAAAGTTTCTATGATGTATTTGATATTAAATACAATGCTGTTAGAACTTATGCAGAAGACGGTTTCCATTTGCCAAGCCGTGAGGAGATAGAAAAACATATTACGCCTAAAACTAAAGCATTTATGCTTGCAAATCCTTCTAATCCTACTGGTGTTGTATATACTAAAAGAGAGATGGACGATATAGCATACATAGTAAAAAAATATGATTTATTTTTGATAAGCGATGAAGTTTATAGAGAGTTTGTTTATGGAGACAGAAAAGCAATTAGTTTTGGTACTTATAAAGATATAGAAGAAAATGTTGTTATAATAGACTCTATATCAAAAAGATTCTCTGCATGCGGAGCTAGAATAGGCTGTCTTATCAGTAAAAATAAAAAATTAATGACAGCAGTATTCAGAGAATGTCAGGCAAGATTATCTCTTCCTACTTTGGATATGCTTGGAGCTGTTGCTTTGTATGAGCTTCCAGATCATTATTTTGATGCTGCTTTAAAAGAATATGATTACAGAAGAAAAATCATATTTGAAGAACTTAACAAAATGGAAGGTGTTGTTGCTAGAGAGCCTGAAGGGGCTTTTTATGTACTTGCAAAACTTCCAGTTAAAAATGCTGAAGATTTTATAATATGGCTTTTGAAAGATTTTAATATTAATGGAGAGACTGTTATGTTTGCTCCTGCTGAAGGTTTCTATGCAACTGAGGGCTTGGGTAAAGATGAAGTGAGAATTTCTTATGCATTAGATTCTAATGATTTGAAAAAAGCTATGAATATATTAAGAGAAGCATTGATTAAATATAAAGAAGTAGAAAAATAAGTATTACTAATTTATTTATAATAGTGATAAGATAATAAAAGAGGGCTATTTTTTATGGCTCTCTTTTATTATATTTATTATATTTTTATAAAATAAAAGCTAATACCTTTATTTAAAAAGATATTAGCTTAATAATGGTTTGATTGTTTTTATATTTTTTAAAAATTGTTATACTAAAAAATTATCATATATCTTTCTCATCAATGCCCAAAGCTTTAAGAACACCTAATCCGTAGGCTTTGTCCACATTCATACAATTTTTAATATGTCTTAATTTTACTTCTTTAGTAACACCTTCCATATCTCTTGCTGTGTTTTCAAACAATACTTTTTTCTGTTCATCAGTCATAAGATTAAATAAAGCTCTTGCATCAGTGTAGTAATCATCATCATCTTCTCTGTAATCATATCTAAAAGCATCACCATAAAGTTTTAGAGGAGGCTCAGCATACTCTTTTTGCTCTTTCCATTCACCTTGAGAGTTTGGTTCATATTCAACTTTAGAGCCATTATTAGAATCTACTTTCATATATCCGTCTCTATGATAAGTATTAGCTTTAAACTTAGGAGCATTTACTGGTATGCTTGAATAATTAACACCAAGTCTATATCTTTGAGTATCAGTATATGAGAATAATCTTCCCTGAAGCATTCTGTCTGGAGAAAAACCAATTCCAGGTATTATTGTAGAAGGGCTGAATGCTGATTGTTCTACTTCTGCAAAATAGTTTTCAGGATTTTTATTTAATTCTAGTACTCCTACATCAATTAAAGGATATTCTTTTTGAGACCAAGTCTTAGTTAAATCGAATGGATTTCTTTTACTTGCATTAGCTTGTTCTTCTGTCATTATTTGAATCTTCATATTCCATCTTGGATAATCGCCTCTTTCTATAGCTTCAAATAAATCTTTTTGAGAGCTTTCTCTGTCTTTTGCTATTATAGCTGCTGCCTCTTCGTCAGTAAGATTTTTAATACCCTGCTGAGTTTTGAAATGGAATTTTACCCAATATCTTTTACCTTCCTTGTTTATAAAACTATAAGCATGACTGCTGAAACCATGCATATGTCTGTAGCTGTAAGGTATTCCTCTGTCGCTCATGTCTATTGTTATTTGATGAATGGCTTCTGGTAAAGAAGTTAAAAAATCCCATTTATTTTGAGCACTTCTCATATTTGTTTTAGGGTCTCTTTTTACAGCATGGTTTAAATCTGGAAATTTTAAAGGATCTCTGAAATAAAATACTGGAGTATTATTTCCTACCAAGTCCCAGTTTCCTTCTTCAGTATAGAATTTAATTGCAAATCCTCTAATATCTCTTTCAGCATCTGCAGCTCCTCTTTCACCTGCTACTGTAGAAAATCTCACAAATAAATCAGTTTTTTTTCCAATTTCAGAAAATATTTTTGCTTTAGTATACTGTGTTATATCATGTGTAACTGTAAATGTACCATATGCCCCAGAGCCTTTTGCATGCATTCTTCTTTCTGGTATTACTTCTCTGTCGAAATGTGCCATTTTCTCCATAAACCATACATCTTGAAGAAGCATAGGTCCTCTAGGTCCTGCTGTAATTGAGTTTTGATTGTTTTCAACTGGAGCCCCAAATTCAGTTGTTAATTTTTTATCAGACATATTAAAATCTCCTTATTGGTATTTATTATTAATAAATATATTATACTAAATAATATATATTATTTCAAGTCTTAATTCTAATTTTTTATTATTTTATATTATAATATGAAACTTTTTTAAGATTTATACGTCTAATACATCAAACAGATATATGATTATATATAATTTGGAGGTTTATGATAAATTAAAAAGCATATTTATTTTAATATGCCTTCGCTTAAAACTTTTGAATAAAAAGGGATATTTATAAAAGTTTTATAGTGTTGTATGTATCAGAACGGATAAAACTGCTTTATAATACCATACTGCAGTTTTATCCAAAATTATTATTTAATTTTTAATGAAGCTGTTTGAAGATATTTCAATAAATAATTATTAAATTTTATTTTTAAGAATTTTTTATAGGGAACTTTTTCATACATTTATACGTCTAATATATTAAATAAAGCTGATTTATAAAATTAAATCATTTTAGAGGTTTATGTTAAATTTTTAAAGGAGGTTATTTTTGCTTAATACTTTTAATGATGTAAACTAAATTTCATGATTTTAAAGTGTTATGCATATAAGGCTGCTTTGGACATTTTGGAGGTTTATGGTGTTTCAAAGCGGCTTTAGTTTGTTTTTATTATTTTAATTAGTAAATGCTTACCTTATAAAAAGGTCTATATAAATAATTATATAGACCTTTTATTTTTTTGAGTATATACTCAACTGATTTACATTATATAGAATTATCAACTTTTTTGCCGCACAAAAAAGTTTTTGCCAAAGGCACGCTTCGCGAAAAACGCAATTACTAGAACTTTATACTTTAAAGATA
>NZ_ARQI01000066.1 GCF_000384655.1 Brachyspira innocens ATCC 29796
CATTAACAAAAATAAATTCACATTCATAGTTTAATAATTTTTTTGAAACATTATCAATTCTTTCATAAAGAGTATTTAAAACTTCTTCTTCATTATAGCATGGTATTATTATACTAATATTCATAAATAAAATATACCTTCATAGAAAAAGCTATAAATATTTTTTTTGCAATGACAAAATAATCTATTATTTTTTTGAAACTTGATTTCTGATTTCTGATTTCTGATTTCTGATTTCTGATTTCTGATTTCTGATTTCTGATTTCTGATTTCATAAATCTTCCTTAAGATAATAACTATTTTATTATACATCATAATAATATAAATTTCAATATTTTTTACTAAATAAAGTATTTATATTATTACAATTTATGTTATACTAGATTAAACATTTTTATTTTGTAAAATTATTATATACTTAAATATTAGTGTTAATTTTAAAATGGAGTATTTAATTTATGGCTAGAGTTAAATTTATGGAATATGAAGAAGCCCAAGGTAAAGTAAAAGAGGCTTTCGATTATCAATTAAAAAAAAGCGGCAATGTTACAAATATGAAAAAAGCATTATTAAATGACTATGCAACTTATGAAGCATTTATGGGGTGGTATACTTCTTTTGACAGATTAGTAGAAGTAGTTGGTAAAAGAGCAGCTATGATACTAGCTCATTCCGTTTCTACCACTAACGGCTGTATGCTTTGTTCTTTATTCTTTATAAGAGATTTAAAAGCTATAGGAGAAGATCCTAAAAATCTTAAACTAGATGAAAAAGAACAGCTATTATCACAGCTAGGTATGCAAATGGTAAAAGACCCTAATGGTGTAACTGATGAACTAATCAATAATCTTAAAAAACATTTTAATGATTCTGAAATAGTTACTATAGTAGGTTTTGCAGCTCAGATGATGGCTACTAATAATTTTAATGCTGTATTAAAAATAGATTTAGATGAATCTCTAGTACCTATACAGGGCGAGTTTGAAAAAGAAACTTGGAGAGCTAAAAATAATTAATTAATCATTAGTAATAATAATTAAAAACAAGGGGCATAAAAAACCTCTTGTTTTTTTATTTATAAAATAATTAAAACATCATTAAATAGCATTGTTATTTTTTTGTTATTAATATAATATAAAAACACTAAAATATTGGTAAGTAATAGATGGTAAGCATTATAATCACAACAAAAAACTCTGAAAACTTTATTGCAGACTGTATCAATGCCATAAAAAACTCAAACTATAAAGATACAGAAATAATATTAGTAGATAATAGCTCAACAGATAAAACAGTAGAAATAGCAAAGTCATTAGGAGCAAAAACTTTTATTAAAGGGCCAGAACGTTCTGCACAGAGAAATTACGGAGCCGAAATGTCAAGCGGAGAAATAATAGGCTTTTTGGATGTAGATATGACTTTATCAGAAAATGTTATCACAGAGTGCTTAGAAGTTTTTAATAATAACAAAAATATAAATGCTCTATATATACCAGAGAAAATATACGGAAAAAACTTTTTTAACAGAGTGAGAAGTTTTGAGCGTTCTTTTTATGATGCTACTGTAATAGATGCCGTGCGTTTTTTTAGAAGAGAGGCTTTTATAAAAATAGGAGGCTTTGATTTAAACTTGAACGGCACTGAAGATTGGGATATCGACAGACGAATAAAACAAATAGGTGAAGTATCAATAATAAAGTCTTCTCTATATCATCATGAAAATCATACATTAAAACAATATATAATTAAAAAAAGCTATTATGCCTCAAACTTTGATAACTACTTCAAAAAATGGGGACATGATGAAACCACTAAAAAACAATTCGGCATGTTCTACCGTTATATTGGAGTGTACATAGAAAACGGTAAATGGAAGAAACTATTAGCCCACCCTATTTATTCAATATCAATGTATTTCTTAAGATTTTTAATAGGTGTTGTATATATACTTTCTAAATTTAATATATCAAAAAAAGAAAATGTTTATAAGGATAAAAAATGATAGTTAATAACAAAAAATTATTAATAATACTTTCAATAGCTGCAGTTATAATAGGTATAGTTTTGAGATTTTATTTATACAATAAATCAATAGTCGGATATCCTACAGGACTTGATGCAGAGTACCAATTCTACCAGCTTAATAAAGCTATAAATGAAAAGAAATTTCCTATAGAAGGTGTTTTTCTTAATACTCCTGAAACTTATGATAGTGAAGAAAATTCAAGAGTACCGGGCGGATATTTTTATATTATATATATGTTAAAATATTTTTTAGGGGGAAGCACTTATGAAGGAGCAAGACTTGTTAATTTGATTACTTCTATATTAATAAGCATAATATTTTTTGTTTGGCTTTATAAAAGATTCTCACTCACAACATTTACTATTATTCTTATGCTTATGTCGGTTAATCTATATTTTTTAAGAGCTGGAAATATGATATATAATCCTCATAATCCTTTAATATTGTCTTTTCTATTCTTACCTGTATTATACGAATATTTATATAATGACAAAAAGTTTATATACGCTGTACTATTATTTCCAATATTAGCTATATCAGCACAATGCCATTTTTCAAACTTCTTTTCTATGGTTCCATCTTTAATAGTGTTTTTGATAATAAGATGGAAAAAAGATACTAGAAAAAATATAATACCTTTAGCTATTGGAGTGTTTATATCATTTTTAACTTATCTGCCTTATATTATATATCAATTTCAAAACAAATTTGAAAGTTTATCAAAGATATTAGGAAGAAAATCTGAAATAGATGCAGTAAACATAATACAGCCGCCTCAAATATATTCAATACTTCTTTTTACTACAAATGAAGGGGGACATAAATATTCAAACGGATTAAAAGATATTATAAATTCATACTTTGGACAAAATCCATTATATGCATTTACTTTTATATTTTATGTACTTTCATTTGTATTTGCTATAACAGCTTTAATTTATGCATATAAACACTTCTTTACCAAAAAGATGATTACTGATAATAATACAAAAACAAACACATTAAAAGATTTATTATTATTCTATATTGTATATATAATAACTTCTATAGTATTTTTTATGCTTGCCAATATAGGAGCTGGAAGACCGCATTATTTTTATTCATCATTTACACTTGGATTTATACCTATAATATACTTTATAGAGAATATCAAATATACAAAACCTAAATATATTAATTATATTTGTATATACGCTCTACTAAATATGATTGCAATTGTAATTTACAGAATATAATTAAAACTCTATTATACCATTAAATAATTGTTTATCTCTCCATTTGATAAACTCTTCATATGTTTGAACATTACATTTAAGTACAGCCTTATAATATTCTATACCCATTATTTTTATATTATCTGGTGTTTCATATTTTAATTGAAGTATTATATTTCTTTTTTCCTGTGTAAGCATATTCATTACATCATCAGCAGCTTTTTCAAAATACCCGTCATAATAAGAGCCTTCTAATATATGAATAATATCTATCTGCCAAATTTCTATATTATCTGCATTACAATCATCTCTGTAAAATAAATGCCATTCTATACAATGTTCATCTGTATCTATTAAATTAGTATATGTTACTTTCTCTATTTTTTTATTTTTGGCTATTTTTGATACAGCAAGAAAACTTTTTTCTATATTGAGAGATGAAGTATATACATGAAAATCTATATCTTTGTTTTTCATTAAAAGCCCCATTTTTAGAGAACCTACTAGATTTACTCTTGCCCCAATAGATTTAAAAGCATTTTCTATATCAAGCTCTTTTATAATACTGAAAGCCTTTTTTTGATTATTTAATGAAATATCTATAATATTATTATTCATATATTAATCCTAAATAAATTTTATATAATAAAAAAACAGCCTATTATAATAAAAATAAGCTGCTTCTTTTTGTACAAGTAATTAAAAAAATCTATTTTGTGCTAGGTCCGAATTTTAATCCTACCTGAAGTCCTACATCAAAACTAGAATATGATACCTCATCAACAATTAATCTGTTTCCATTTATAGCCCCGTCTACAGTATATATATTAGGCTCTAAACCAAAATCATATCCTAAATAAAGTCCTATATTAAATGCCGTTTTTTGAGTAAAGAATATAGAATAATCAAAAGTAAGTTTAATATAAGGCATTAAGGCTTTTTCATACAATCTTTTTATATCATCTGAACTTAATTTAGTATTGCTTTCAAACAATGAAGTTTTAGTATTTATATTTCCAGCTAAAGGAATCTTTACTCCTCCTCCAATACCTATAGCAAAGTTTTTTATATTAAATTTAGGGATAACACCCAACTGCAAACTTTCAAAAGAGTATGAATAAGAATTATTTTTATCTAATCTGCTTATATAAGAATAAGTATCATGACTGTATCCTGCTTCTGCGAGTATACTTAGCCCCATACTATCTGTAAACTTAATCATATATCCAAGCTGAATAGAAGCTCCTATATCAAAACCAATATCACCGTTTCTAGCAAATGAACTTCGTATAGAGCCTCCGTTAATGGCATCCATTCTCTCAGCATAATCAGTAAGCTCATAATCATAAACACCTATGCTCATACCAACAGGTACATTTAATATAAACTCAAATCCGCCGCCTAAAGCAAATGATACTGATGCTGTACATACAAACATCATAATAGAAAGTATTATTTTTCTCATAAATTGAACTCCAACTGTATTTCTATATATTTAAAATTTAACATTAAAAGTAAAATTATCAATAAGAAAATCTTATATTTATAATATTTTTTTACAAAAACACGTCACTTACCTAAAAAAAACTTACATTTTATATAAAACTCTAAATTATATAATCCTTGACAAATTAGAATTTTATTGTATAAAATTACGGATATAAACAAAAGGAATAAAAAATGAAAAAGGGCAAAAAGTCTGAAATAAAAAAATTGAGAGTAAAAACGCATAAAAACCTGTTATTAGTAAAAAGCGACAGCGAAGAAGATAAAAAAAAACTTGAAATAATAAGAGATATACTAATAAACGAAGATAATAAAGATAAAGCAGACTTGCATAACTATTTTCTTAATAATAAAGGAGAGGCAATATTTAAACATCTTCCTTTTTTTGATATATACGAAAGACATTTTTCTAAATACAGAGGAAAAGATATTAACATGATGGAAATAGGTGTTGGAAGCGGAGGAGCTGTGAAGATGTGGAGAGAATATTTTAGAAATAATAACGCCAATGTTAATATATATTCAATAGATAAAAATCCAAAATGCAAACAATTTGAAGGTGACAATATAAAAATATTTATAGGCTCTCAAGACGACAGAGATTTTTTAAATGAAGTAAAAAGCCAAATACCAAAGCTGGACATTCTAATAGATGACGGCGGACACAGAATGAATCAGCAGATAATAACTTTTGAAGAGATGTACGGACATATAAAAGATGACGGTATCTATTTATGCGAAGATGTTTATACTTCATACTGGCCTAATTTCGGAGGCGGTTATAAAAATCCTAATTCATTTATAGAATATACTAAAAACTTAATAGACTATTTAAATGCATATTGGGCTACTGAAGAAGATGATTTATACCCAAATAGTTTTACTGACAGTGCCTACTCTATTCATTATTATGACGGAATTGTTATTATAGAAAAAAGAAAAAGAGATACAAGATATAATGATATATGCCAGCAGGCAATTATTGGCAAGACTAAAGAATAAAATATTTGTAAATCTTATAAGCATTGCATTTTAATATTTTGTAGATATAATTGCATAATCATTAAATAATTATGATGCTAATATGTACTTATTAAATGCCATTATAAAAAAGATAAATGATATACCTAAAAAGGATTTATCATTAGCAAATGAAAGAGCTAAAGAAATAAAGAATTACATAAAATGAAAAATACAGTAAAAAATAATAATACTAAAGAAACAAACAATCCTATAGGAGGGGATTTCTTTGATTATCTTAAAGAAGAAAATCTTTTAGAAGAATGTTTATCCTTATCATCAATTAATAGTTTATCAATTAAAATCTATAATGGAAGAAGAAAATATCTCAAAATCCAATAAATAAAATGAATACAGTATACAGACTTTTATATAAAAATAATAATTTTTAAATACTAGAAGCAAAATATAAAAATTATGAGCGTATAGCAAATTCATTTGCTATACATTTTTAGCGAATAATTTTTATTAGCAATAATAAAAAAATAATAATTCTGTTATATACTTTAGAAAAAACTTAGAAATTTCTTAATAAAAGATTAATTATCAAATTTGTATGATTAATACTTGATTTTTTTATTAAGTATTAAAAAAACTTGACCTACATTTTCATAACAAATATAAGCCAAGTTTTTAATTTTTGTAAAATCAATAATTATCTTTGTAACAATCTACTATAAGGTAAATTAAACTTTTCACCATTTAAAATTTGCTGTGCGGTTAAAATTTGTACTCTAGGGTATTCTACATCTGCAAAAAGTCCATCTTTTAATTTAAAATATCCAGCTTTTCTAGCTTCATTAAGCATATCATGTGTAGGTTCAGCATAAGATATTAGACCAGCCATGTCAGCTTTATTATTTTCCATAGTACCTATTAGATCTCTTATGAAAGAAGCCTGTAATTTTTTATTACTCTTAACAGATAATATCATTCTTCCTAAAGTTTTCTTTTCATCTTTATAGAAATAAATTGAACCATCTATACCGCCATCTCCACTTTTTTTAGTAGAGGCAAAACCTGAAACCTGTTCAATTGCCCAATATTGAAATTGATAACGACCTTCATTTTTATTTGTATCTTCTTTATTTATTAATTCTCTTACTTGTTCCATGGTAATAGGTATTCCATCTACTCTATAATCAATACCCTTTCTTAATGTAGCAGTACCATATTCTTCTATTAATCTCTTTTCTACTAAATATGTTGATAGCATACAAATATCTATACCAATCCATTTTCTTTTAATACCATGTGCAGCAATTAAAGTTGTTCCGCATCCACAAAAAGGATCCATAACAACATCTCCATTATCTGTACACATTTTAATAATTCTTTCCAGTAAAGGAATTGGTTTTTGAGTTGGATAACCCAATTTCTCTTTAGATTTATATAATCTGTTAATATCAGTCCATAAATTATATAAGGGATGTCCTTTATCATTTTCTGGTCTTAATTTTCTAAAAGGTCGTCCATTAGAAGACCAACCCAAATTTCCTGCATTATCTAATTCAATCAATTTTTCTTTTGTCATTCTCCATCCACTTGAATACTGATTTCTATAACCTTTATATTCATAACATAAATTTGGTCTGTCTCCCATTGACGGACCACATTCTATAGGACCTTGATAATATCTTCCTATTTCATCTATCTTATTATATTTTTCTTCCAACTCCTCTTTGCTTAAAGGTACTTTTATATTTGACAAGTCAAATTTATAATTATCTGTTTTTGAATACCAAAATATATTATCTGTACAAATACCTAACTTTTTTTCTTTAAATTGAGATCCTTTAGGATTTTTTGTTCTCTGCCATATTATTTCATTTCTAAAATTTTTATGACCAAATATACCATCTAATATAATTTTTATGTAATGACTAGCAGTTGAATCACAATGTAAAAATAAGGATCCTGTATCTTTTAATTTATATCTCATTACTCTTAATCTTCTAGCCATAAAAACCAAATAAGCTAATATTTTAGGATTTTGATATTTTAAAGCTTTAACCCAAGCATTCCAAAAATCAGCAAAATCTTTATTTCCATCTTGAGTTTCTAATTCATTAGCAAATTCCTGCACCTCATCAAGTTTATCTTCTGTAAGCTCCCAAGCATCACAAAATGCTATAGCACCTTCTGGTACAGGCTGACCTGTATTAGTAGAATATATCATATTATAATTCTTATTAGAATTAAATGGGGGATCTAAATATATTAAATCTATAGAATTATTTTTAATTTTTTCTGTCAATATATCTAAATTATCACCATAATATATTTGGTTTATAATTTTTTCATCAGACATGTTTTCTCCTAAAATACACAAAAGACTATAAAGAAGACAAAACTTCCTCTATACCTTTTAATTTATCTTCAAACTCTTTTTTCTTTCTGTTTTCTGTATCAATAGCTTCCTGTTTAGCTTTACTCATAAAGTTTTCATTAGAAAGTTTTCTGTCTACAGCTTCCAAATCTTTTTTATATTTAGATGCCTCTTTTTCTAATCTTTTTTTCTCAGCTTCTAAATCTATTATGCCGACAAGATTAACATTTATCTCCCCGCCTTCAAATACTTTAACAAATGAGCCTTTATTTCTTTGAGTATCTTTTGAAGAAACTATATTTAATGATTCAGTAAGTGAAAGTGATGATATAATATCTTTATAGCTTTCAGAAGTATTTTTGAAATAGTCTGAAGTATAGCGTATTATAACATCAAGTTTTTTATTAGGAGGCAAATTAAATGATGAACGTGAGTTTCTTATTACAGATACTATATCCTGAATTAAGTTAAAATCTTTTTCTATATCTTCAAATATGTATTTGGCATTAGCTTTAGGATACTCTCTAATCATCAATGCCTTTGAATCAATATTATGTTTAGGTAAATTAGAATAAATCTCTTCTGTGATAAAAGGCATAAATGGGTGAATCATAGCCATTGACTCTTCAAGCACATACAATAACACAGCAATAGTTTTTTCTTTTTTGCTTTCATCTTTCAAATCAAATTTACTTATCTCTATATACCAATCACAGAACTCATTCCAATAGAACTTATAAATAGTTTGAGAAGCCTCATCAAATCTATACTCTTTTAATTTTTTAGTTGTATCATCAATAGCCTTCTGAAGTCTTGATAATATCCATTTGTCTTTATTTTCAAGTTCAAAACTATCTAAATCTTTTATAACAGCATTATCTTCGATGTTTCCAAAAATATATTTAGCACTGTTGTATATTTTATTAGCGAACTTTCCGCCCATTTTGAAAAGTTCTCTGTCAAGCCAAATATCCTGACCTCCTAATGAAGTTATAAATGATAAAGTAAATCTAAAAGCATCAGCTCCATGCTCATCAATAATTTCTATAGGGTCAATGCCGTTTCCCAAACTTTTAGACATTTTTCTTCCTATTTTATCTCTTATAAGTCCGTTAAGATAAACATCTTTAAAAGGCACATCATTCATAAAATGAACTCCAGCCATAATCATTCTAGCAACCCAGAAAAATAATATATCATAACCCGTAACAAGTGCTGTAGTAGGATAGAAATATTTTAATTCTTCATTAATATCAGGCCAGCCGAAAGTAGAAAAAGGCCATAACCAAGAAGAAAACCAAGTATCAAGCACATCTTCATCTTGATGAATATTTTTACTTTTACATTTACTACATTCTGTAATATCAGTTTTTGACACCATCATCTCGCCGCAGTCATCGCAGTACCATACTGGAATCCTATGTCCCCACCATAATTGCCTGCTTATACACCAATCTCTAATATCAGTCATCCAGTGATTATAAGTATTAATCCATCTTTCTGGATATATTTTTGTATTGCCGTCATTAACAGCTTTGTATGCTTTTTCTGCCAAAGGCTTCATTTTTACAAACCACTGATCGCTGTAATAAGGCTCTACAACATTATGACATCTATAACAATGTCCTACTTGGTGTTTGATATTATCCTTTCCAACAAAAGCTCCCAACTCTTCAAGCTCTTTTATAATCATACTTCTAGCTTCTTTTACAGTTTTACCCTGATAATGAGAAGGAGTATTTTCATTGAATGTACCGTCTGGATTTAATATATTGATAATCTCTAAATTATGTCTTTGAGCTATAGCAAAGTCATTAGGGTCATGAGCAGGTGTGATTTTTAAAGCTCCAGTACCAAACTCTTTATCAACATAAGTATCTTTTACAAGTCTTAATTTTCTGCCTACTATAGGAAGTATCAAAACATTCTCTTCTGTAAGATGTGCATATCTTTCATCATCTGGGTGAACAGCAATAGCAACATCTGCCAAAATAGTTTCTGGTCTTGTAGTAGCTATTTCAATATAATCATTAGTTCCGTCTATTTGGTATTTAACATGATACAAAGCACCAGCCACCTCTTCATGTTCTACTTCATCATTAGCCAAAGCAGTGCCGCAGCTAGGACAATAGTTAATAAGATATTTTCCTCTGTATATTAAACCCTGATTATAAAGCTCAACAAATACTTCTCTTACAGCATTACTTAAACCTTCATCAAGAGTAAATCTTTCTCTCTCCCAATCGCAGGAACAGCCTATCTTTTCTAATTGTTTTACTATAATAGAGTGATGTTCATTAGCTACTTCCCAAGTTTTTTTAACAAAAGCCTCTCTTCCCAAATCATATTTATTTTTGCCTTCAGCTTTTAATCTTCTCTCAACAACATTCTGTGTAGCAATACCAGCATGATCAGTACCCGGCATCCATAAAGTGCATTTGCCCAGCATTCTGTGAAATCTTATAAGTATATCCTGAAGCGTATTATTAAGTCCATGTCCCATATGAAGTACGCCAGTAACATTTGGAGGAGGTATGACTATAGAATATGGTTCTTTATTTTTATCCATAACTGCATGAAAAAATCCGTTTTCCTTCCAGAAATTATATAATTTGTCTTCGATATTTTTAGGAGTGTATGCTCCTTCTAAAGTGTGTTTCATATTCTTTTTTCCTCCGATAAAATCGCAAATTAATACTAAAAATTGATACTATATTTTATACTATATACAATATTTTTCAATTATTAATTTTTATAGATATTAATTTTTCTTAAATTATAATTTCATAATAAGGAATATACATTATATACAAAAAATATAAGCGATTATAATATTATTTAATAAAACTTTCTGAATTTATCTCTAAAAGCCTCACGCCACTTCTTTACTGGTATCCACCAAGCTATTTTATTAATATTTTTTTCAGTAGCCCTAATAACGCCTTTAATACCAAATATGTAAATATATATATAATTTTTATTATTACATATTCCGAAGAGTTTTATCCAATTAATATTTTCTTTTACTTCTTTTAGTTCATTATCAAGTTTTATATTTTTTTCTATGAGTGAATTTATAACATCATCTTTATGTGTATTTTTTTCGATTATTTCATTACTTAATTGATTATTCTTTTCTATAAGTAAATTTATAATATCATCTTTATATGAATCTCTATTAATTTTTTTTGGAGTTTTGAGTGCATTTATAAGCCAATTTAGAGAACGCTCTTTTTCTATTTTTAACTTATTATTTATTTTTGAATAATCAATTTTTAAATATTTTTCTAAATTATTTACTAGTGTACTCAAATTAGGAATTATTCTTTCTTTTATATTTAACAAACTTAATAAATCTCTTATTCTAAATAAATCATTTGAATAATAATCACTTCTAACACATACGAATGGTTTATTAAAAACAATTGAAAAACAGCTTCCATGAAAACCATCTGTAATAACAAAAGAAGCATTTTTTATAAGGGAAAGCCATTCTTCTGGAGTTTCTTTAAAAGTAGTACATATTAATTTTTTATTCATTTTATTTGCAATATTATTTAGTTCTTTCATATAATAACTTAGACCATAAAAATATGCAAATATATAATTTTCTTCTGTGTCATCTTTTTTAACAGTGTTGATTAAATTGTTATATTCTTCTATATCTATTAAAAATACAGGATCTAATATAAAATCAGCATCTAAATTCAATTCTTTTTTTAAAAAATCTACAGCACTGCTTTCTCTTAATGATATATGATCAAACTGAGTAAGAAAATGATTAATAAAGAATATTTTTTTGGAATTAGTATCATCAACTAAATTAGTAATATTATCTCCAAAAGACGTAGAAATTGCTATTTTTTTCTTTTTATTGTCTACAAAATCCAAAAAATATAAATATTTTTTACCAAGAAATGAACTTAACTGCTGCTCTATTATATACATGTTCCATAACTGATCAGATGCCGTAGCAAAGCTAATACATTTATTATTTATATTTTTATCAATTATATCTATTCTATCATAGTGTTTAATTGCAAACTTCCTAGCTATACTATTTTTATTTATAAAAAGATAATCAAATTTATCGCTATCTATAGGATCAATCACTAATACAGACAGCCCTAGTTTTTCTAAAATGTTATATAATGCATAATAAGTTAATATAGCACCATAATTAGGAGCAAACCATAAACCTAAAAGTCCTATATCAAATTTATTATATATATCTTCAAGTCTTTTATTATCCAAGTTATTAAAAAAATGTTTTCTATTTCTACCTACATCCATAGTCATACCTAACCCTCCATTTGAAGGTTTAAGTTTTGTAACGTCTTCATATTTACAGTATTTTTTTATTTTATTAAAAACATTATTACTTTTATATGTATTTATTAATACTAAAGACACTCCTTTATTATCATTATTTTTTACACCCCAATAATCACCAATAGTAATATCTCCTACTCTTTCATATTTTCTATATTTACAATGCAGACATTCTTCTTTTACAGAAATGTGTTTTAAAAATGATTGTATATAAATATTATCATTACCTCTAGATATATATTCTTTGTCAGAAAATTTAATATATACTTTATGATCAATATTCCAGCCGAATTTATCTTTATCTCTGAAGCTTATATATTCTATATCTTTTATTTCATCATCTGTAAATAACTCTTTTAAATATTTTACCCATACTTTTTGCGGAACTATACTATTACATAACAAATCAAAAGTAATTAAATTGTCATAATCTTTACCCAAATATGAGTATAAAGCAGATACTTGACAAGGACAGCCCGTAAATAATACCTGATTTTTTTCATTTAATAACTTTTTTATTTCTATAAAAGTATTACCCAAATTACTCTCTATATATTTAGAGCCTCTTAATTTATCTAAATCTTTTTTATCATTAATAATTATATGTTCAACTCCAAGCCAATCATCTGTAAAACTTGCTCCGCATACATAACCATTATTCTCAAATACATAATCTGCTAAAAGTGTAAACATTCCGCCTGAAGAGCTTTTCATTCTTATTTCATCATTCGCCCTTACATCGTATATTAATTGTCTGAAATCAGTTTTGAAATTATCATTAAGAGCATGGCATTTTTTTACACATAATCCGCAGTCAGTACATTTATCTTCTAAAACAATAGGATGATGAAAACCTTCTTTGGTTTCTATCATCTTTATGGCATTGTGAGGACATACTTTATAACATACACCGCATCCAGTACATTCTGTTTTTTTTAATATGTCTATGCTGTTATTCTTCATAAGCAAAGCCCCAAAAACAAAAAACCAATGCTCAATATAGTATTTTTTACTATATTGAAACATTGGTTTTATTATATAATTTTAAATATAATACTAGGTCTGGTCTGGTCTGGTCTGGTCTGGTCTGGTCTGGTCTGGTCTGGTCTGGTCTGGTCTGGTCTGGTCTGGTCTGGTCTGGTCTGGTC
>NZ_ARQI01000067.1 GCF_000384655.1 Brachyspira innocens ATCC 29796
TTGTTATCCTCCGTTTTATTTGCTTTAATATTTTCTTCAGTATTTTCATTTAAATAATCTTCATCAAAATTATTAATATCTAGTAATTCTTCTTTACTATATTCTTTCATTTCTGGATAGTTATTTTCTTTTTCATCTTTTTCCATTATTACTTCTTCTATTATAGTATTACTTTCATTATTATCTGTTTTTTCTTCTTTTTCATTTAGGTTTTCTATCATAGTGTTTAAATCTATAGAATTATATGCTTTATTTTTCCATATATTACCTATTATATTATCGTCTATAGAATTATTTTCTTCATCTATCACTTCTTCTAGTATTTCATCATTATTGATATTTTCCATTCTTTTGCTTAATATTTTATTGTCAAGTTCTTCTAAAATATCTTCAGTGACTTCATTATTTTTAACTTTATTTTTTAGATAAGTGTCAGGGTCAAATATGATATTGGAATTGTAATAAAATGTTCCGAAGTTTTCTATATATACATGTTCACTTTTTGATATATCTTTTATATTTTTGAATATGCTTTTAAATATTGATTTTTCTAAAAAAATATCTTTTATATCAGTACTTTTTACATCTATAGATTCTAATGATTCATCAAAACTTTCATCCTCGTTTGAGAAGAATATTTTTTTATCTTCATCAGCACTAATTACACCAAGTTTATCCATGTAAAATTTATTTCCATTTATAATGGATGAAGTTATTTTATCAAAAAGTTCTTTAATAATTAGATTGATTTCATTTTTGTCTATATTAAATTCATTTGATATATTTTCTATTAGTGTATAATTTGTTTTAAACATGTCTTACCTGCAAAATTATATATTATTGTAAGAATTATATATCAATTTAGAATAAAAAAAAGCCTAATTTATAACAAAATTAGGCCAAAATAAAATAGTATATTTTTTATTTTATAGATAATCTTTTAACCATTCTTTTAATTGAGATTCATTTTTCATACCTTCAGCTCTTTTAACAATCTCACCGCCTTTAAATACTATCAAAGTAGGTATAGACTGAACTCCATATTTTGCTGCGATATCTTCTGCCTCATCAACATTAACAGCTCCAAAATTCATTTTATCTGAATGCTGATCTGCTATTTTATGTAATACTGGTGTCTGCATTTTACAAGGTCCGCACCATTCAGCAAAAAAATCTACTAATATTGCTTTATCTCCGCTAATAGAAGCTTCAAAGTTATCTGATTTTAATTCTTGTACTGACATGTTTATTTCCCTCACTTATTTTATTGTTTTATTAGTATACTCTAACTTTGCTAAAAGTCAATACCTTTTTTTATTTTTTTAATATACCTATATGGTGTATATTATAGTTGACTTATTTTTATTTTTATGTATAATAAGCTATCTTATTATAAGAATACTTACTATAAGGATACTTATCATTGGAGAATCTGCACTATTTACTTATGAAAGCCAATTCTATGTTTGCACGTAAGGTAATGTATGAGGCAAATAAGATAGGGCTTACATCAGGTCAGCCTAAAGTGTTATATTTTTTATCCAAATTTAAAGAGGCCGACCAAAAAACAATAGCCAATTATTTAGAAATAGAACCTGCTACTGTAGGGAGCATACTTCTTGGTATGGAGAAATCTGGTTTAATAGAGAGAAAACAGCGTGAGGGAAACAGGCGTTCTCTTTATGTATCTTTGACAGAAAAGGGTGTAGAAGTTTCAAATAATATGGAGAAAATATTTGAAGATACAGAGAATATTGCTACTGATAGATTATCAGAAAAAGATAAAGAAAAATTAAAAAAACTATTGATTGAGATGTGTAATTCATTAAAAGGAGTTTAACTATGTTTAAGAAAATTTTAGAAAAACGTCTTATAGAAAGAACTATAATACTTTTGATAGGCCTCTATATTATGTCTTTGGGTATAGCTTTTTCTATTAAAGCATCACTTGGTACTTCTCCTATTTCGAGCGTACCATATGTTACAAGCTGCATATCAGGACTTTCTGTAGGAGAAACTACAATTATTATTAATCTTGTATTTATACTAACACAAATACTTCTTCTTAGAAAAAAATACAATCCTCTTCAGCTTTTTCAAATACCAGCACTTATTTTATTTGGTATAATGATAGATATAAGCGGTTCTTTAATAAAGAATATCACATACAGCAATTATTTTCAGCAATGGGTATTATGTTTTATTGGAATAATTTTGGTAGGTGTTGGAGTGAGTATAGAAATTATGGCTAAACTTGTAACTACTCCGGGTGAAGGTCTTGTACTAGCTATATGCAAAGTTTTTCCTTTAAAATTTGGAAATACAAAAATTATGTTTGATGTTGTATTGGTAATGATTTCTTTAGTAACAGTTTTAGTATTTTTAGGTCATTTAGAAGGTGTTAGGGAAGGTACTATAATAGCTGCAATTTTGGTAGGTTTTATAGCTAAACATTTGAGTAAGCCTTTAAAATTTTTAGAGAACAAATATTTACTTAATGAATAAATAATATTTAATATGGATAAATAATCTTGAAGCAGATTTTTTTATCTATATGTTATTATTTTAATCTATTATTAATAAACTATTTATATTTTATTAATAATCTTTATTTCTTGTAATTATGGTATTATCATTATGTATTGATAGCATTAAATCTATTTATGAATAATAAAAGTATTTATTTTAGACAAATAAAAAGCCCTGTTTATATAAAAACAGAGCTTTATTATTTTTATGATTTTTTATTATATTTTTTTGAATACTATAGAAGCATTATGTCCGCCGAAACCGAAAGAATTACTTATAGCATATTCTATTTTGTAATCTTGAGCAGTATTAGCAACAACATCTAAATCACATTCAGGATCTTGTTCTTCTACATTGATAGTAGGGTGAACTTTTCCTTCAATCATACTCATAATTGTAGCAATAGCCTCTATACCGCCTGCAGCACCCAAGGCATGACCTGTCATAGATTTAGTAGAGTTAATTTTTATTTTTTTAGCATGATCTTCACCCAAAGCCTTTTTAATAGCTTTTATTTCGGCAATATCACCTACAGGAGTAGAAGTACCATGAGTATTAACATAGCTGATTTTATCAGGTGAAATTTTAGCACTTTCTATAGCCAATGACATAGCTCTTGCTCCCATAGCACCGTCTTCTAAAGGAGCAGTGATATGATTAGCATCAGCAGTAAAGCCATAACCACAAACTTCAGCAAGTATATTAGCATTTCTTTTTTTGGCATGTTCATATTCTTCAAGTATTAATATGCCAGCACCTTCAGCAATAACAAATCCGTCTCTTCCTTTATCGAAAGGTCTTGATGCTTTTGAAGGCTCATCATTTCTAGTAGATAAAGCTCTGGCATTATTAAATCCTGCTATAGTAAGAGGATTGATAGTAGCTTCAGAACCGCCTACTACCATAATGTCAGCTTCATTATCTTTTATATGTTTATATCCCAAACCTATAGAGTGGTTTGAAGAAGCACAGGCAGTAACAGTACTGTAATTAGGTCCGTTCATTCCATATTCCATAGAAATAAGACCAGGTGTCATATTGATTATCTGCATTGGTACAAAGAAAGGTGAAACTCTGCTAGGACCGTCAGAAAGTATAACATTATGATTGGATAAAAGAGTAGTTATTCCGCCAATACCGCTGCCAAGAACACAGCCTGCTCTTAGAGGATCAAAGCCTGTTTTAGGTTCTATACCAGCTTGTTTAAAAGCATGATAAGCTGCATATACTCCAAAATTAATGAAAGGATCTAATCTCCTTAACATCTTTTTATCAGAATAATAATCGCCTTCTAATGGTAAAGCTTCAGCACCGATTTTAGTAATAAGCTGCTCTTTTTCTGGATCAAAATATTTGCTTAATGTTTTAATTCCAGAAACTCCATTAAGTAAGTTATTCCAAAAAGTTTTAACATCATTTCCCAAAGAACTTACTATTCCAAGTCCTGTAATTACAACTCTGCGTTCACTCATATATAAAACTCCTATGATTTTACAATATATTAAAAAATTTCCCGTAAAAGATTTTAATATATATCTGTTTACGGGAAAAATATAATATATTAATTATTTTTTATGTTCTTCGATATATTTAGCAGCATCTGCTACATTTTTAATTTTTTCCTGATCTTCTTGAGGAATTTTGATGTCATAACGTTTTTCTAATTCCATGATTAATTCTACCAAATCAAGTGAATCAGCGTTCAAGTCATCTACAAAAGAAGCTGTATCAGTAATTTTGCTTTTGTCTGAGATGTTTAATTGATTAGCAACAACATCTTTAATTTCATCGATTAATGCCATTTTTTAATCTCCTTAATTTTTTATAATTTATAATAAAGTGCCAATTATAAGCACATTTATAACTTTGTTATTATATTACATTGACATTCCGCCGTCAACAGCAATAACTTCTCCAGTAATATAGCTGCTCATATCTGATGATAAAAATAATACCAAGTTGGCAACATCTTCTGGAGTACCTAATCTTTTTAAAGGAGTTATACTCATAATTCCTTTAACTGTATCTTCAGGAAGTACATCTGTCATATCTGTTTGAATAAATCCTGGTGCTATAGCATTTACACATATATTTCTAGGAGCAAACTCTTTAGCCATAGACTTGGTAATACCAATAATACCAGCTTTGGCAGCAGCATAATTAACTTGTCCAGCATTACCCATTTTACCTATAACGCTTGATATATTAATTATTTTTCCCTTTCTAGCTCTTAACATAGTTTTAGCAGCTTCTCTTGACATATAAAAAGCACCTGAAAGATTTGTTGATATTACATCATTCCAAGCACTATCGTCCATTTGTATAACAAGCATATCTTTAGTTATACCTGCATTATTTACAAGTATATCTATAGAGTTAAATTTTTCTATAGTTTTAGCTATTACTTCTTTGCAGGATTCACTTGATTTTGCATCATGCTGTAATGCTAAAGTTTCTATATTATAAGATGATTTTAACTCTTCAGCAACCTGAGAAGCCTTATCAATATTTGTAGCTGTTACTACTATATTAGCTCCTTCTTTAGCTAAGGCTTCGGCTATTTTTTTACCAATTCCTCTGCTGGAACCTGTTACTATAGCTGTTTTATTTTTAAGATTTAAGTCCATATTTATCCTTTCTATATGTATAAAAGATATATAATAAATATATACCATATATTAAAACAAAAGATGATAAATTTGTCAAGCAAAAATCATAACTTTAAAATTTTCGACTTTTTTGGTTTAAAAGTCGAAGTAGTTATTTTTTACTATTAAGGTTTTGTATAAATTGATAGTGTTTTGCATTTATTTTTGATAAAATAAAACAAGAGATAAATGTGTACCTCTTGTTTTATTTATATATTAATTATCAAATATTATTTTTTAGTTTTTACTTCTTTTGTTTTAGTATCTTTTTTAGTTTTAGTCGATTTAGATGCCTTATTATCAGATGATTTTTTTGAAGTTTTATCACCTTTTATCATATCCATTGCAGCATTTATTAATTCTTTAGCCTCTTTTTTAGTTTTAGCTTCTGCGATAATGCGTACAATAGGCTCTGTATTTGAAGAGCGTACATGAAGCCAGCCTTCTTCCAAATCTATTTTTATTCCGTCAATAGATGTTATTTTAGCTTTAGGGTACTCTTCTTTAATTTGTTTTAAGAAATTATCTTCGTCAATTTTTGATACTTCTAGTTTTTCTTTTACTATTTCATATTTAGGTATTTCATTTACAAGCTCTGTTATAGTTTTACCTGTTTTTGCCATTAATTCCAATATCAATGCTATACCCAAAAGTGAATCTCTTCCCGGTGTTACAGAAGGTACTATTATTCCTCCATTGCCTTCGCCTCCGAAGTATAATTTATTTTTTACTACATGAGAAGAAACATTTATTTCTCCTATTTTTGTACGGTCAACAGAATATCCTTTTTCTTTTGCCAAATCATCTATCATTCTTGATGTAGATAAGTTTACCGCAGCATTTCCTTTTCCTACAAGCCATAAATATTTGGCACATAAAGCTAAAGTATACTCTTCACTTATGATGGTACCGTCATCAAGAACTAATGCAAGTCTGTCAGCATCAGGGTCTTGAGTAAATCCTATATTAACTTTATTTTTCTTAACTAATTCTGATAAACTTTTCATACTGGCAGCAGAAGGTTCAGCAACATGAGCAAATTTTCCAGTAAGTTCATTATTTATTGAAACTTCTTTTACTCCTAATGCTTTTAATAGTGGAGGAGTGGCAAATAAACCTGTACCATTGACATAATCGCATGCCACTTTGAAATTAGCTTTTTTTATTTTATCAGTATCTATAAATCTTAAAATACGTTTTATATGCTCTTCTATAGCATTATCTATTTTCTCATATGTTCCTGTTTCTAATGCTTTAACAAATCTTGAAGACTTTTTCTCATAAAGTTTCATAAGTTCATTAACAGCTTTCTCATCTAAAAAATGTCCGCCTTTACCTATAAGTTTTAAAGCGTTCCATTCTATAGGATTATGGCTTGCAGATATCATTATACCGCCATGTATTTTTAGTTTTTCAACCATATATAATGCTGTAGGGGTAGGCGTTATTCCTATATCTATTACATTGATACCTGATGCCATCAATGTAGAAGCAACAGCATTTAATATGGATTCCCCTGTTATTCTTGTATCTCTTGCTACCAGAACTTTTGCTTTTTTTGGAAATAGACATGCAAATGCTGAAGTATAATCTACTATAGTTCTTATATCCAAACCATCTCCTATTATTCCTCTTATTCCTGATATGCTTGTTTTTAATGTTGGCATTTAAAACTCCTGAAAAATTATATGAGTATATTATAAAATAATTAGATATAAAAGTAAAATATTTTATTTTATAATTTTTATTGATATTTGTTTATTTGTTTGCATTCTGTATTGAAGATTATAAATTATACTAACATATATTAAAAATACATCATACTATGATGATGAGTGTTGCTTAATCTGTTTATACAGTTTCTGTATTCTATTATAAGGCTTTTCATATCTGTTATATTAATATAGCCGTCTGATGATACTGATACGCCTCTTACTCTGTTTAACTCTTTCTCTATAAGTTTTACATCTTTTATATCCATTAGAGTTTTTATATCATTTAAGGTATATAATAAATTTACAGAATTAACATCTTCAGGCAGTATTTCTGTTTTTAATATATAATAAAGTGTTATAAGCAGTTTTGATAGTAAATCATCTACACTAAGAACCATCATTTTTAATATAGTATTTCTTATTTTTACGCTTACCATTTTTATATAGTAAAGACTTAGCTCAGGATCATGTTCTGTAAGATTTATTAATTCTTTTTTGGTTAGTACTTTTATATAAGAATCTTCTAAAGCAACAGCACAGGTTGAAAGAGGCTGATACTGCAAAACTGGCTTGTATCCGTCTATCATACTGTTTTTTGAATAAATGGCTCTTGTAACTTGTCCTAAATTTACTATATTATATATTCCTATTTCTCCTGATTTTATAATATAAAGAGTATTAGTATATTCCAATTCTGTATACAAACAATATCCTTTTCTATAATAGTATACATTATCATCATTTTTTTGCGGCTCTTCTATTGGAGTTATTTCTGATAGTTTGTCTTTTACATCATCAGCGTTTTCTGGAAATAGTTTTGCATATTCATTATAGAGTTTGTATGCGATATGTTTAAATCCGTTTTTATTATAAACATCTCCCATATTCATTATTTCTTCTTTTGTTCTTATATGAGAAATTTCTTTGTTTTTTGAAAGCTGCATATAATATCTTCCAAGCCAAGTTTCAAATGAAGCATCTAAATTTTCAGCTATTTTTATCATTAACTCTTCATTTTTCGTTTTGATAACTTCTGCTATATCCACTTCTATAGCTTCCACATCTTCCATTGCTTTTACATTAAAGAAATAAGGTTCATTTAATAAAATATTTACTAATCCCAAAATGTCGCCTTGATTAAACTCTATGTTATAATTAAAGGTACCGTATGATATGGCCTTGCCTTTTGTTATTATATAAAATACATCTTTCGGTATCTGGTCTTTAATGTAAATAATAGATGATTTTTTAAAGTGTATAGTATTATAT
Organism: Brachyspira innocens ATCC 29796; assembly: GCF_000384655.1. Classification (GTDB taxonomy): domain Bacteria; phylum Spirochaetota; class Brachyspiria; order Brachyspirales; family Brachyspiraceae; genus Brachyspira; species Brachyspira innocens. The sequence continues at coordinate 8,162 of NZ_ARQI01000067.1, forward strand.
CCGTGCATATGTTTTATCCGTATAATATTGATATTATTTTATTCTAATTTATTATCATTATTAGTCAATATTCAGTTTTTATTTTTTTTATTTGTCATATTCAGTTTTTTTGTAAAAATTGCAGTTTACAGAATGATCATTTATTATGCCTATAGCTTCCAAGTAGCTGTATATAATAATGCTTCCTACGAATTTAAATCCTCTTTTTGAGAGATCTTTGCTTATAGTATCGGACAATTCATTTCTTGCAGGAAGGTCAGATTCATCATTTAATTTATTATCTATTTGCTTATTATTTGTAAAAGACCATATATATTTATCAAAGCTCCCGTATTCTTTTTGAACTTCTATAAATTTATTGGCATTTACTATAAGAGCATTAATTTTTCTCTTATTTCTTATTATCCCTTTATTATTTAATAGCTCTTCTATTTTTTTATCATCATATTTAGATATTTTTTTATAGTCAAAGTTATCAAATGCCTTTCTCATATTCTCACGCTTATTTAATATGCATCTCCAGCTAAGACCAGCCTGCATGCCCTCTAATATAAGCATTTCAAATAGTTTATTTTCATCATGGCATATTCTGCACCATTCTTCATTATGGTATTTTATTTCTATATCTGTTTTAGCCCACTTGCAAATATTGTTAGTATTGTTCATCTATTCTATACGTCCTAATTTTTTATTTATTCTATATTAATACTGCATTCATCATTATCTATTTTTATGTTATACAATCCTTTTTTTAAAGCTGAAGAATAATTGTTCTTTTCACCAAATATATTTACTATTTTCTCTCCGTTATGCTCTATAACACACCAGTTTTTTATATTGTTTATATTAATAAAATATTCATTGCAGCTTTTACTTATCTCTATATTTTTATAAACATAAATATCATTATTATTATCATCGCCTCTTGATGCCATAGGTGATATTCTGCTGAAATAAAGCATATAATCTATTATACCGTCTTTTATACTGATAACCGATTTTTTCTTTGATTCTGTAAACATATTTGAATCTTCTATATTTTCCATAATAAACAAATCATTTTTTAGGCTGCTTACTTTTCTCTGAAGCTCTTCATCAGTTTCAAGCATATTTAAAAAGTTATCAGAAACTTTTATTCCATTAACATAGTTTATGATTTCTTCTTCTGTGTAATTATTTTTATCCATGTATTATTCCATATTATTTCAGTAAATTTTTAAAATTTTCTTTTAAGTCATCTTTAATCTTATTAATTATTTTTGTAACTGCATTGCTTGTAATATTTAAAAGTTTTGCTATAAAACTATAAGGTACATTTATTTTTATTTTGTGAAGCTTTTTTATATAATCTTGTTTTTTGCTTGCCAAATGTACAGTAAATATTCCCTTTTTATTATTTTCTTCTATCTGAGCATTAACTTTTGCTATTTTATCCTGCTGTTTTAATATTTCATTATATTTGCTTATGTATGTTGCTCTTGCTTTTTCTATTATAGAATATGCTTCTTCGTAGTTTATATTAAAATATTTCATTAATGGCGATATAATAAGGTTTATAAATAATTCAAGATTATGTATAAAGAATGCTATGGAATCTCTGCTTTTAAACTCTTTTTCTATATAATTAAATATATTTAAAGCTATTGTTTCTATATTGCTGTCATCATTATAATTTTCTATATATTCATTTATAGAGTAGGATTTTGTTTCATAAAGCACATCATGAAGAGTAATAGCCTCTCTTTCATATAATGATTTATATAAAGGAGCGTCCATTGATATTTCTTTTTTATTGTATTTTTCTTTTCTTTTTTTGAAGTCTAAAAAATTAATATAATGCGTTCTTAATGTATAGGTAAGCCAAGTAATAAATTTAGCATCAGTTTCATTGTATTTTAGTATTATATTATCTATTCTTTCGATATAGTATGAGTAAAACTCCAAAGCCTTTTCATGATAAGCTCCGAAAACTTTTCTAGGGTAATTATAAATATAATTTGATAAATGTTCATTAATTTCTCTCAAAGCTATTATACTTTTTGTAGCTTTGTATTCAGAAATTTTCTTTTTTATAAACTCATCATCAATCATCGCTGTCCTCATACTTTAATATATTATAAAACATCTCTTTCATTTTTTCATCTTTTATATTTGCTTCTTTTATTACTTTATTCATCCATTCTTTATGTTCTTTAGTAGGCTCTTTATATATATCATCTTTTTTATTTAAATTTTCAGCTGGTTTATTATTAATTTCTCCGATTCTTGTTTTTAATTCTACTACTTCTATATTGGTTTCTTTTTTTATATTTTTGAATATATTTGCTCTGTTCATAAATATTTCATTAGCCCATACACTATCTCTTACGGCAATAGTAAGAACTGCATTTCTAAAAAATAAGGGATAGCATATTTTTGATAAAACTTCTCCCATAATATCATTCCATTTTTGTGATATCTTGATATAGCTTGCTAAATTGATATTTTGATACAATTTATTATCAGAGTATTCTTCTAATGTATTTTTAATAGTGTGCATATACAATAATCCTAATGATATATAATACAATAATTTTTTATATAATCAATTAATTATTAGTATTATTTTGAGTATTTGTTAATGCGGCAGTATTGGTTGAAATATTATTTATATCATTTGTTATAACATTGTTATTTGTGATTATAGAATTAGTTATTATATTATTGGTATTGATGATGATATTATTTGTATCTATTGTATTAGTATATATTTCGTTGGTATATATATTATCCATTTCTATAGGTTTAACTTCAACATCTTCATCATAAGTGATATTGATATTTTGATTTGTAGATACAGTTTTATTTTCTGCTATTTCATTTATTTCAGTGTCTGTATTTTTTCCAGATATTCTGTTTATTATACCTTTTACTCTAATTACAGAATCTCCAAGCCCTCTATAATTAGGATTTATTTTGTATGCTTCTTCATATACATTTAAAGCAGAACTAAAATTTCTGTCTCTTTCATAAGTAGCCGCAAGATTAACCATATAAACAACATTATTAGGGCTGTATACAGTTGCTTTAAGAAAAGAAGACTCCGCCTGTTTATAATCTTCTACATACAAATATAAAAGCCCTAAAAAATTATTCATATATGCATCGTTAGGGTCTAAAGTTATAGAGTATCTTATAGATTCTATGGCTTTATTAGTATCCCCCAATTTATATAATGCATAACCTTTTTGAAAATGAAGTTTTGGCGAGAATCTATTAACTATTATTCCGCTTCTTGCCGCCCTAAGCATATTTGTATAATCTCTAAGATTCATATATGAATTTGCGAGATTTTCAAAGTATTCTATTTTTAATATAGGGGAGTTTTCTATTTCATATTCAAATAATTCAGCTGCTTTTTTATAGTTTTTAGCATTATAATAACGGTATGCATTAGATAAATTTTTTCTGTTGTAAGTGAATACTTCATTAGTTTGAGGGTATAATGACAATGTAATCAAAAAAAGAGCTATTATTATTTTATTAATGTGCATCTTTTTTGAAGCTTTGAAGTCTGAAATCATTTATCATAGCATTGGCATAAGCTATAGTAGCATCATACATTTCTTCTTTAGTTTTACCTTTAAAGAATTTGTATACTCTAGGAGATTGAACATTCAAATAGTCTGGAAGTACTATTTCTCCGTCATTACTTGCTTTTAGGGCTAATGATTTGATATTATTCATTTTTTCAATAAAGGCATGAAGGAAAAAACCTGATTCTTTAAGTATAAATTGTTCGGCTCTGCTTGAGTTATCTCCGTTGTGTAAAGCATAAACATAATCAGCGAATATCTGAGGAACTTTTGTTTCGCCTACAGGTATAATAAATTTTTGGAATTGATTATCATAATCTTTGATAGCAGTTTCTACAACATAGTCGCTAGCAGGTCCGCAGCAGAAGAATCTAATAACAGAAAAACAGTTATATAATTCTTTAAAAGCACCGTATAAATGTCTTATCTCATCATCAGCTTTAGGGTGAATATCTTCTAACGGATATTTTTCTGTTGCACTTTTGAATTTTTCTATCATATTGTCAACTTTATTCATAAAAGAATTTTCTTTAGCTTTTTCTTCTTCTGCTTTTTTTCTTTGGCGTTCTAATTCTCTGTCTCTTAATGTAGTTTTTATGTCTTCCAATATTTTTATTTCTACTATTAGAAAGTTTGATAAATCTTGTCTGTTTTGTAAAGCTTCTCTGTATCTGTCATTAAAACTGTTTAGATTGTATATTTTATTACCATATTTTTCAGCACCTTCTTCATATTCACGTCTTATTTTTGCTAAGGTTGCATTAATTTCTTTATCGCTTAAACTCGCCATTGCAGACTCCTTAAAAAATATTTCTAATGTGTCATTACAGTATATCGAAAACTATCACTAATAGATTATACAATTTTTTCAAAATAAATCCAGTATAAAAAAATACTTTAGAAAATTAATTATAAAAATTATTTAGTTAAAAAATTATAAAGATAATGTTTTATATGTTGTATTTTGCATTAAATTCATAAAAATGCTTTATACTGACTGCATAATACAAAGCTATACACAAAAAAATTATAATAGTTTATAAATAATTATTAAAAAATAGTTTTTAAACAATTATTTTTTAATTTTTTTACGTGCATATTTAATTTTTTACGTATTAATTAATGAAAGGATAAGTAGACCTGTTTCAAAACTACTTAACAACATTAAATATTAAATTATCTAATTTTTAAAATTAGAAATATTATGTTTTATATGTTGTATAGAATATCATTTTAGTATATAAACATGCAGTCTTTTTGCTTCTTTGTGCCAACAAAAGAAGTGGGGTTTGGGGCAAAGCCCCAAATATAAATAAAAAAGTTATAAGTATTAAGAAATTGAGTTTTGAGACAAGTCTAATATACAGTAAAAAGTAACGGAGTTATTATATGAAAAAGAACTTTATTAATAAAAAAATGTATTTTTTACTTCTTTTATTGATTTTGATAGTAGTATTGATAATGTCATGTAAGAAGATTAATTTATTAAGCCCCACATATATACCACCCCCAACAGAATTTCCAAATATAGAAGATGATAAAGAAGAAATACCAGACTACCCAAACCCAACTCCTCTCCCAACGCCTCCAGAGGAAGATAAAATTGAAGAAAAGCCAATCGAAGTGAAACCCGAAGTAGTGGCAAACGGTACAGTATTCGGCGGATATGGAAGAAGGTTTAAGTTTAAAAATGACTGGTACGTACTAGCAACTAATGAATACCAATACGACCCAAACACAAAAACACTTAACCCCACAGGCAAAGGAGCAGTATTAAGAATAGAAAATGACGGCAGTACAATAACCAAAATACACAGCCTTTCCTCAGGCAGCGATTTAGAAAAAGCAGAGTATTGGAAGAATTTACATTCAAAGAAACTCGTTATTA
>NZ_ARQI01000068.1 GCF_000384655.1 Brachyspira innocens ATCC 29796
ATCCAAATCTTTATTAATATCAAAACTCATATTATTTACTCCAAATATTTATAATCATATAAAAAAATACAACCTATGCCACAATTTTATATTGCAACATAGGTTGTATTTTTTTATATTTTGAATTATTATAAAAATATATATAATCGCTATATATGTAAAAATTAGGTCTGGTCTGGTCTGGTCTGGTCTGGTCTGGTCTGGTCTGGTCTGGTCTGGTCTGGTCTGGTCTGGTCTTCTTATAACAAAAGTTACAAATAATATTTTAATTTTAATTTTTTCATAATTAGATTCAAAATAAAAAATATTAAATAATACAAATTTCAATAGCATTATCAATATTATTTGAATTTTTTGTCCTATATTAACTCCTAAAAAAAAGTCAGAAAGATTATACATAGAAAATGGTTTCACTTCAAAAAAATTGTATACAGAATAACAAAAACTTTTTCCTATCCATAATGTATCACAACATTTGTACCTTATTTTTTTGTCTTTTATAAGTTGAAATGTATTAACATAATTCGAAAATAAATTAAAACATGCTTGTCTATAATGAATTTCAGAATTTAATCCTTTTTGGAAATCAAATTTTATATTTTGATATAAAATTTGATTTTTTGGTATATATATTTTTTTATTATAATTTACTATATGTATAGCAATAACTAAATGTGGAAATCCATTTTGTATATTTATTACAGCATTTGTCATAACCTCATTTGTTATATTTTCAGTTTTATAAATACCAGCTGAAACAAATGCTAAAGTATTTAATATTAAATGATAATCTTTATCTGATTTTATATCTATTTTTCTCTCCGTCAAAATCACATCATAATCATTTTCCATACCATACAATATTTCATCCCAATGTTTCCAATTTATGTTATCATCATCACATAATATCCATAAATATTTTTTAATAGCAATTTCCATTGCTCTTGCAATATTTCCATTTCCACCTATATTTCTATTATGCACTATATAATTAATTTTATATTTTTTATCGATATATTTTTTTATTAAAATATCTGTACCATCATCTGAACAATTATCTAGTATAGTTATTGGAACATATTTAATTGGAGAATCATTATCAAAAATGCAATTTAACATTTTTTTTAATTTATCAACTCTATTATATGTTATCAAAATAATATCTAAATCTTTATTTATATCAAACTTCATAATTTAATTCCTTTTAATATTTATTTTTATTCCGAAAAAAAATAATTGAATAAATTTTTCATCAATTTCTATACCAAATAAAATAAATTTAAATGGTATTGAAAAACTTAATGAACCAAAAACTTTAGATTTTATTCGTGGATATTTTTTTATAATCTCTTTTTTTTTAATAATTGAAAAAGATTTTCTTTTGCCGATTACATTACAGAGCTGTGCTGTATGCCAAACTATTATTTCTGCAAATATATTATCTATTTTTATATCTATTTCTTTTTTGTAATTAGGGTAAAACTGTTTGGCTTTAGATTTTAATTCAACTATTAATTCTGCCATATAATCTATATTTGATATAGTATCTACATTTATACTATCCCTTTCAAAATTATGTGTTACATAACATCCTATAATCTCATTGGATAAGAAATATACATCTCCATATAAAAATAAATATAACCATAACCAAGTATCCCCAGAAGGTAATGCCCTTTGAAATACTTGAGTTTTATCTGCAGCAGATTTTCTAAACATAGCAAAAAAAGAAGTTATATTATCATATCCTTTATGATTGGCATAGTTTAGAAGATAATCTATACCTTTTATATATTCTTTTGAATTATAAATATCTATAAAAATATTATTATTAGTCTCATTGAAGCATTTAACAATCCCTCTAACAATAACAATATTTTCATTTTCTTCCATTACTTTAACAGCATTTTCAAAAAATGTATTACTTAAAAAATAATCATCATCACATAAAATAATAGCATATTTCCCTTTTAAATGATTATATGCCTCTGAACCATTGTACATAGGTCCCATATTTTTTTCTCTTATGGAATATATTATTCTTTTATCTTTATTTGAATATTCATACATTAATTCAATTGTATTATCAGTTGAAGCATTATCTGATACATATATTTCTATATTTTGATATGTTTGCTGCAAGACACTATCTAAAGCTCTTTTTAACATTTCTTTTCTATTGTATGTAGGTATTAAAACAGAAACTAATGGAGTATTATTCATATTTTTCTCCATTCATTATATTCCATTCTATTGTTCTTCTTATGGAATAATCTAAATTATAATTTTCTTTAACATTAAGTTCTTTTTTTATCTTTGTATTATCAGGTATATATCTTTCAGGTGGAATAGTGTAATCAGGTTTAGTTAATATTTTAATATTTCCTGTATAATCGTTTATAGAATTAGAAACTAATTTAGCCAAATCATATATTGAAATCTCTATATCAGAACCTACATTATATATAGTTTTAGTATTTGCATTTATTAAAATACTTAATAGCCAATATACTAAATCAGCCATATACATATAACTTCTATAAGCTCTACCATCTCCTTTTATTATTATATCTTCATTATTTATCACATTTCTAATAAAATTTCCTATAGCATAATGTATATCTAATTCTATATATGGTCCAACAAAAGAAAAACATCTTGATATTACAACATCTATATTACTATCTAAAAACTTATCTTCTGCATATTTTTTACCTTTGCCATAAGCAGTAGTAGGATTACATATAGTATATTCTGATATTTTGTCTATATCATAATTTTCTTTACCATAAACAGATGCGGAACTTATAAATAATACTCTACCTATATCAAATAATTTTGATAAATAAATTACATTATTAGCACCTCCTGTAATTAAATTATACATTTCTTTGGGATTAACTTCTTCTAAATTATCATTAGCAGCATGTATAAGGAAATCATAGTGAGCATTCTTTGATAATTCAAATGTTCTAATATCTCCTTCTATATAACATAGATTATAATATTTAAATTTCGGGTATTTTAATATAAACTTAGTAAATGATCTTGTTAAGATTGTTATATTTATATTATAATTTAATTCTGTATTCATATAATAAAATATTTCTAAAATCCATTTACCAAAAAAACCTGTTGCTCCAGTAATTAATATAGATTTATTCTTCAATTTATTTACATTATGTATGTATTTATATACAAATTTCACATCTTCCCTAATAGTATCAATCATCTAATATTCCTAAGTATTTATATGAAATAATTTTTTTAATTCCATATTCAAATGTGTAGTTTTCTTTAAAGTCATATATACTATTTAATTTTGAAACATCAGCATATATAGAAATTGTACTCCCTTTAGCTTCCTTAAAAGTTCCAAATAATAAATTACTTTTACTATTTAAAAGTTTATATATAATATAAATATATTCTTTTAAAATTAAAGATTCTTTAGATGCTATATTAACAATATCAAATTTTAAATCCATATTATTAATACTTACGCAACATTTATTAATAGCTTCTACGACATCATCAATATACATAAAATTCCAATAATGTTGGCATAAACCTAATTCCATATCTATATTATCATGCAAATTAGATATCAAAGTATTTATTAATGACCAAGGATGATCATATATTCCATAAGCACTAAATATTCTAGAATGTATAACTTTTATATTATTTTTTGATGAAAAGTATTTTGCCATATTTGCAAATTTTAATTTAGCTTTACCATATTCAGTTATAGGATTACATATAGTTTCTTCATTAACTGTTCCATTTATATTACCATACTCCTGCCTACTACCAGCATTAACAAAAACATTACAACCTATATCATTTGCAAATTCTAGACTTTTTAATGATAACTCTATATTATCATTTTGTATTTTTTCATTATCAATTCCATTCCTATTTACACCATTCCATGCAAAATTAAAAAATAAATCTGCCTTACCAATTTTATTTTTTAATTTTTCTATTTTAAATAAATTTTCTTCTATATACTTGAAATTAGAAAAAGAGGAATACCTATTTAACAAATCTTTTTTATTAGAATCTGGTCTTACTATGGCTATTACATTATATCCTTTTTTAATAAAATAATTTGCCATATGATTACCAATAAACCCTGTAGCTCCTGTAATAATTATGTCTTTTATATCATTCATTTTATTTATTACCTTATCAGTATCAATTCATCAAACAATATTGTTGCAATTGATACTTTATCATTCATATTAGTTTTTATAACATTTTCTATTTCTTTAGAGTAACCAGGAGCTATAATAATAACAGCATCAATATTTAATTTAAAAGCCTCATCTGGCGAAATAATTTTTATATTTGAACCTATTGAAAATTTACCTTGTTTAAAAGGTGCTGAATCTATAATATATTTAATTTTATCACTTAAATTATAGCAAGATGCAATTGTTAAACCTTGATGGCTTGCTCCCCATATTACAACATTTTTATAAGAATTTATGTAAGAATTTATTTCATTATATAGTTTATTAAATAGATTATTAAATTTTAAACCTGATAAAGGCTTTCTTTTTTGAACAATCACACTATGTGTATCATTATTTAGTAGTTCATATTCTAACACTTTAAATCCATTTTTCTGCAAAAATAAGAACAAAGAATCTTTAGTAAAATAAATCAAATGATCCCTAATTAATTCGTAAAATGCCCCATTATTGAATATATAATCACAACTAGGAACTGTTAATAATCCAACACCATTTTGAGTTAAATTATTATATATAGCTCTAATCATAGAATTAGGATCTGGCTGATGCTCTAGAAAATTAAATTGAATAAATGCATCAAAAGGACCATCATCAATGATAGATTTTTCATCATCTAAAAACATATTTTTTACTTCTAATCCAGACATTCTAGCAGTATTTGCATTATCTATATTATTTTCTATGCCATAACATTTAACATTAAATTTAGATAAAATATTTAAAAATTCGCCTTTACCACATCCTATTTCTAATATTTTTTTATTATCTAAATTAAATTTATTTATGAATTCATTAAACTGTTTTTCCCTTATATCTGACATAGTTTTTGTATAACCACCAGCTCTTATAACATCTTTATAATAATCTACAGCTGCACAATCAAATTGTATAGTACCACACCATTTACATTGAACTAAATTAAGCGTAATAGAATGATTATCTTCCTTATTATCCAAATTATCCAAAAACCCCTGTGCTGATTCTGGCATATTATTTAGCGAAATAATGGGAATATCAAAAAAATCGCCTCCACAAATTATACATTTTTTCATTATAGCTCCTAATATTAATTATTATAAAAAATTAAAATTTATAAATATTTTCGCTTAATTCTTCTTTAGGAAGTAGGGGAGTCATATCTTCCAATGAACGGCTTACCATTTTACCATTAGGAAGTTTCTCAGATGAAATTTTTGGTAAAAATAAATAATCTTTTTCTAAGATTACATTGCAAAATACGGGACCATTTATATTTAAAATTTCATCTAATATATTATTAATATTTTCTTTTTTATCTATACAATAATATTTCAAATTAAATGCCTTAGCAATAAATTCCCAGTTAGGAAAAGATACACCAGAATTAAAATCACAACCTGTTCTTCTTTTAAAGAAATTATCCTGTGTTTGTCTAATGGAAGCATACTCATTATTATTATATAAAAATAGCTTAATATTTAAGTTGTAATAAGAAATAGTTTGAAGTTCTTGAATATTCATCATTAAACTTCCATCACCTTCTAAACAAATAACATTTTTATGTTTAGATGCAACTGCTGCACCAATAGATGCAGGCAAGCCAAATCCCATAGCAGCACATCCTGAATTACAAAACATTCTGTTATTTTCCTTTACTATACCTACTTGAAATAAAGCTAAACTAGGTGTAGCATTTGTACAAGTTACTATATCATCATTTGATAATTTATTTGTTAATTCATAAGTAAAATAATAAGGATTTACATCATTAGAAACTGTATATTCATCTAAAAGTTTTGAATATTTATTTTTTATATTTAAAGTCCACTCTCTCCATTTGGTGTGTTTATTTACTTCAATATTTTCTAATGAATCATTTAAAGTATTAATAAATAAATGCACATCATTATTAATTTTTAATGTATAATTTATAGTAGGCTTATTAAGTTCAGCATTATCTATATCAACAGCTATAATATGTTTAGCATTTTTAGCAAAATTTTCATAATTATAGCTAATTTGTCTTATATTATTTCTTGAAGCCAAAGACAATACAACATCAGCATTTTGTAAAATTATATTTCCATACCTATTACCAATAGTACCTATACGACCAACATAATTTTTATTATCTGTAGGAATTATATCAAATCCATTAAAAGTTGATAATACAGGAATATCTAATTTATCTATTAACTTATAAAATTCCTTTATAGAATTAGAAAGTCTTATACCATGACCCGCTATAATAACAGGAGATTTTGCATTCTGCAATATATTTATAACTTCATCAATTTGTTCTTTTATAATTGGAGTATTTATGCTTTCTGTTTCATATTTTTCTAAATTATTTTCATCAATATCTGAAGCCTGAACATCTAAAGGAATGTCCAACCAAACAGGACCTTTTCTTCCAGATTTTGCTATATGTATTGCTTTCTGTATTTCATATTTAATTCTTAATGGATCTTTAACCATCGAAGCATATTTAGTAACGGGTTTAACTATATCTATTATATTTATTTCTTGATCACCAAGCTGTCTTAAATTAAGTTCTCTACAAGACTCTATTGTAGTTTCAAATTTAACCTGACCTGAAATATATAATACAGGAACAGAATCTAAATATTCTCCAATAAGACCAGTTAATGTATTTGTTCCTCCAGGTCCAGTGGTAACATTAACAACAGATAAATTTCCGTTGATTCTACTGTAACCATCAGCAGCTATTGCACAAGCCTGTTCATGGTGACAGCATATAACATTAATATTTTTATTATTTCCAACTGAATCATTAAGATACATAGCTCCTCCTCCAGAAACCATAAACACATCTTTTACATTGTATTCTTCATTTAGAAATTTAAATATAAAATCAGAAACCTTCATAAAAAATCCTATAGAACAGCTGCTGTACTTTTATTGTATTTAATCAAATTTTGTATAAGCATAGTTTTTAATCTAGTCTGTTCATATCCAGGATTATAATTATATTTTCTTAAGAAATGTTCAGTAGATAAATTACCATCATGCCATTTTCCACCAAGTCCCATCATAGTAATATCAGTATATTTGCATCCATAATGCAAAGCTACTTCTAAAAGCATCTCAGCTGTACCATTTTTATCATGGAAATGCATACCTGCTTCAATACCTTCTTCACGGCATGCCTCTAATGTATTTCTAACATATTCAGGTGTAAATATACTTTCTGTATCAGCAAAATATATGACTGGTATTTCATGCTGCTTAGCAAATTTGGCAAATTCTCTATTTTTATCTATCGTATTATGACCAGAACTCGTAAAATTAATAAATACTTCGTAACCTAAATTTTTAATTTCATTTACATGCTTTTCCAAAACTGAAAAATCTGTTTCACTAGATCTTGTAAGTATTCTAACTGCGTCTATAACTGTTTCTTTTTTTGGAAGCAAATCACTTAAAGGTCTTTGTATATCACGCATAGCAGAAAGTTTAACAGTATTTTTTGTAATTGAAAAAATATTTTTTATTTCTTCATTATCTAAACTACAATAACGGAAATGTCCTCTGTTAGGATCCGCTTCTTTGTTATGAAAAAAACCTAGTTCTAAATAATCAATACCTGCAGATTGTGCAAATTTATAATAATCTCTGCAAAAGTCTTCATCAAAAAACCAACCTGTTTGATAACCAGCTTCCCTAAATGTACAATCAAATACAGTTATATTACCTATCATAAATATCTCCTTTATATTACAATTCTATGAATAACTTGATTTTATCAGCAACATAATCTATCATTTTTTCATTAATACCAGGATAAACACCAATCCAAAAAGTATTATTCATAATGAAATCAGAATTTGTAAGTTCTCTAACAACCCTATAATTACGACCTATCATATACGGCTGCTTAATAATATTACCTGCAAATAATAATCTAGTACCGATTTTTTTATCATTTAAATATTTTACTATATCATTTCTTGTAAATGGTGCATCTTCTTTTACACTTATGAGAAAACCAAACCAAGACGGATCACTATTATCCTGAGCTTTAGGTAAAATTAAATATTTATCAAATTTTTTTAGTTTTTCTTTTAGTTTTTTAAAATTAGATTTTCTTTTTTCTATAAATTCATTAATTTTTCTTAACTGTGCCACCCCACAAGCTGCCTGCATATCAGTAATTTTTAAATTATAACCTAAATGAGAATAAGTATATTTATGATCATAACCCTCTGGTAAATCTCCTAATTTTTGGCTAAATCTTTGATTACAAGTATTATCACATCCAGGAGCACACCAACAATCTCTTCCCCAATCTCTAATACTTTCCATTGCTTTTTTCAAAATAGGATTATTAGTAAGTACGGCACCACCTTCACCCATAGTTATATGATGTGCAGGATAAAAACTTAATGTAGCAATATCTCCGAATGTTCCAACCTTTTTATTATTATAGGTACTTCCAAAAGCATCGCAACAGTCTTCTATGAACCATAGATTATATTTATCACAAAATTCTTTTACTTTTTGTACATTAAAAGGATTTCCTAAAGTATGTGCTAGAATAATAGCTTTAGTTTTATCACTTCTAGCTTTTTCTAATTCATCAACATTTACATTATATGTTTCTAATTCAACATCTACAAACACAGGTACTAAATTATTATGAAGTATAGGGTTTACAGTTGTTGGAAAACCAGCAGCAACTGTTATAACTTCATCACCTGCTTTTAATGCCCTGTCTTTTAATAAATGACTTGTTAGTGAAGTTACTGCAATTAAATTAGCAGAAGAACCAGAATTACAGGTTAAAGCATATTTTATTCCAAAGAAATCTCTTAATCCTTTCTCAAACTCATCATTATATCTATATGTTGTGAGATGAAAATCTAAAGCACTATCCACCAATGTAGCAACATCATCCTCATCAAATACTCTTCCAGAAACAGGTACAGAACTTTTACCTTCAATAAAATCTTTGAAAGCATATTCTTTCTTTGCATACTCTCTAACCATATCTAATAATTTAGATCTATCCATATTTAACATTCAATATATTCCTTTATTTGCTTGTTTGTAATAATATTCATATCATTGCCATATAAATATTCTTTATACCATATAGCAGCCTGCTTTATTGCTTCTTCTGTACTAAATCTTTCATCCCATTTTAATTCTTTTCTTGCAAGAGATGAATCTAATCTAAGCATATTCATTTCTTTTTTATCTGTATCTTGAATATTTATTTTATAACTTCCTTTTCCAATATTATCTATAAAAGATTTAGTTATATACTCAACAGTAAATTTATTTCCTTCATCTTTAGGAGCAAAATTATAGCTATCAGAGACATCATTTTTATTAATTATATTATAAGCAAGTAATAAATATCCATAAAGCACATCCAGTACATGCTGCCAAGGTCTCACGCTATTAGGATTTCTTAATTCTACTGGAATATTTTTTTCTATAGCCCTTACTATATCGGGTATTATTCTATTATCAGCAAAATCTCCTCCACCTATAACATTACCTGCTCTTACACTAACTATATTTAAATTTTGAAAAAAAGATTTTTTATAACTTTTTATAGCTATTTCAGCACAAGCTTTAGAAGCTGAATATGGATCATGACCTCCTAAAGAATCATTTTCTCTATAACCCCAAACCCATTCTTTATTATCATAAACCTTATCTGTTGTAATCATAACTGCACATTCCAAGTTATTTAATTTCCTCATAGCCTCCATCAAATTAATAGTACCAATGACATTAGTTTCAAATGTATATAATGGATTATTATAACTATCTATTACTAACGGCTGTGCTGCTAAATGAAAAATTATATCAGGATTAATATCTAAAACTGTATTCTTTATATTATCTAAATCTCTAATATCTAATATATATGATTTTAGTTGTTTATCCAGGTCTAACAAATTATATAGAGACAAATCATTGGCTTTTAAAGATATTCCACTTAGATTAGAACCAACTTCTAACAATAATTTTGACAGCCAGCTCCCTTTAAATCCTGTATGCCCCGTAATTAAAATATTTTTATTTTTAAATATCTCAAATATTGTTTTTATTTCCAAAGTTTCCATGGAGCATTACCTTTATTCCACA
This sequence comes from Brachyspira innocens ATCC 29796, assembly GCF_000384655.1. Taxonomy (GTDB): domain Bacteria; phylum Spirochaetota; class Brachyspiria; order Brachyspirales; family Brachyspiraceae; genus Brachyspira; species Brachyspira innocens. The sequence continues at coordinate 10,365 of NZ_ARQI01000068.1, forward strand.
TTTCTTCCAGTATAGATTTATCTCTCTGAGTATCCATACACTGCCAAAAACCTTCATGTCTAAAAGCCATAAGCTCATTATTACTAGATAATTTTCTTAAAGGCGCTTGTTCAAATACTGTACTATCATCTCCTAAATAATTAAAAATATTATTATTTAATACAAAAAATCCTCCACTTATATAGACATTATCTCCTCTAGGTTTCTCTATAAAATTTGATACACTATTATCATTTTCTATTTTTAAAGCTCCAAATCTAGCAGGAGGATAAACTGCTCCAACAGTAGCTATTTTTTTATGTTTATTATGAAACTCAATTTCATCTTTTATATTAATATTTGAAACTCCATCACCATAAGTAAAACAGAAACAGGACTCATCTTTTAGATATTGGTAAGCTTTCTTTAACCTTCCACCTGTCATGGTATTTTCACCTGTATCTACAAGCTCTATAACCCAATTTTCTTCTTCAAAAGAATTTTCATCTTTTTTTAATAAACTTGAACTATTATTTTTAAAATCTATTTTCATATCATATAAGTGTCTTCTGTAATTATCAAAAAACTCCTTAATCATATAGCCTTTATATCCAAGAAGTATTACAAAATTATTAACACCAAAATACGAATAATATTTCATTATATGCCAAATAATAGGTCTTCCACCTATTTCTACTAAAGGCTTAGGTCTTATTGTTGTCTCTTCACCTAATCTTGTACCAAGACCTCCAGCTAATATAACAGCCTTCATTAATTAACCTCATACTATAAACATAATTATAATTAGTGGAATTATAATGATAAAAATTCAACTAATTATATTATTATAACTTATAAAATATAAATGTCAATAAGAAAACAATATATTTTATTATTTATAATTAAATATAATTTTATAATACTTATAATTATCTCTAATTATAAGTAATATATTTTTCTGATAATTATAATTATGTTAATTTAAGGTTTATATGTGTAGAATTAATTATTTCTTTTCAATAATTGTACCTGTATATAATATGGAAAGATATTTAAAAAGATGTATAAATAGTATTATAAATCAGACATTTTCTGAATTTGAAATAATAATAGTTGATGATTGTTCTAATGGTAATTGTAAAGAAATTGTAAATTCGTATAATGATGATAGAATAATATATATAAGACTTGAACAAAATAAAGGTACATTATCAGCAAGGAAAATTGGAAGTATAGAGGCTAAAGGTTATTATATAACATATATAGATCCAGATGATGAATTAAAGTTAAATGCATTAGAAAAGGTATTTAACACTATCAAAGATAATGATTATGATGTAATTCAATTTAGTGTAAAATCTGTATCATCAAATCCAAATAAAAAAGAAAGAATAAGAGAAGAAAAAAAAGTTTCTTGGTATCTTTCAACTAAAAGAAGTAATATAGACAACAATTATCTTCTTAATGAAGTTCTAAATGAAAAAATATCTCATAATTTATGTGCTAAATTTTTCAAATCATCTATAGTAAAAAAAGCTGTAATATATTTACCAGATTCTCATATAATATTCTCTGAGGATATGCTTCAATGTTTAATCTTTTTCTATTTTGTTAAAACATATAAAGCTATTTATGATGAATTATATATATATTATTTTGATATAAGCTATAGCAATAAAACTACAGATTATTTAACAGAAGAAAAATTTAATAAAATGTGTATGGATTCAAGAAATTCATTAGATGAATTTTATACTTTTTTGATAAAAATGAATGATAATATTTTATATAAATATGATTACCTAAAATTAGCATACAATCAATATAAATTTTTATTATATAAAACTAATAATGATAATGAATACATACATATATTAAATAAATACTTTGATAAAAATTTTTTAGAAGAATACAATAAATATAAATATCATTATAATTATTATTTAAAAACAGAAGAAAAACTAAAAGTTATAAATAATAAGCTATTGCCTTATTTCTTCTCTATAATATTAGATGGATTTTACACAAACATTAGAATATTTGGTATTAACATAAATATTAAGAATAATAAAAATTATACTACTCCTGTGGTTATAAGTTTTAGCAATATATTAAGAATTTTGTTTTCCATACAATTTTCTAATAAAAATACAAAAATAAATCTTTTAGGATTTAATTTTGTAATTGAAAAGCGGGGATGATATTGTGATAAAATCTAATCCTTTAATATCAATAATGGTACATATTTATAATGGTGAGAGTTATATAAAATATGCTATTAATAGTGCTCTTAATCAAACTTGTAAAAATGTAAAAAATAATAGTAGTTGATAATGGTTCTAAAGATAACACAGTAAATATAATTAAGGCTTTTATAAATAGAGTAATATGTATTTATAAAAATAATTATAAGGATACACATTTAGATACATTAAATTATAAAAAATATATAAGAGAAACATTTGATTAATACTACACAAAAATATTAGTAATGATTTTTCAATAGATTAGTATAATGAACATTTTTACTTTAGACGTATTAAGTTTACTAATTTAGAAATTATAAAATATATATAAGATTTGGTAAACAAATAAATATTGATAATAAAATATTTATTTTAAATAACAAAATAAAAGAATATAAATCAAATCAATATTTTTTATTATATAATGCAATAATTTAAAAGTAAAAATATTTTTAAAAGGAGAATCACAATGAAAAAAATAGCATTTTTAATACCGACTTTCCCAGGTCATTTTAACTATGCTCATGATTTATATAATTCATATATGCATTATGATTTAGATGAACAAGCTGATATATGGTTTATTTTAACTACTGAGGAAGAAAAGAAAGATTTTTTTTACCAAAATAATTGTCTTATATATGCTAATTCTGGATATAAAATAAATACCAATGCTATAGCAGTCAAAAAAAAGTTTTATGGATTATATCAATTGAAAGATAAATATGAATATATAATAGTATTAGATTCTGAAAGTCTATTAATAAAAAATATTAACTTACTTCAAATTTGTGAAAAATATTTTTCTAATAAAGTTTTATATGGAAATGAAATAATAAAATCAGACAATAATTATAAAATTTCAGGTAAAATAAAGGAACATTGTAAAAAATATTTTATAAGCCATCCCAATAATAAAAAATTAAATACTGAATTATTTTTATGGTGCAACCAACCATGGATATATAAATGCTCAACTCTGGATGATTTTTTCAATATTTTTGATTATAAAAATAATTTAGATAAAATGGTTTGGTATGATTTTGAATATTATATATATATGTATTATCTAATTTTATATCATGACTTTAAAATTAAAGATTTAGAGGCCAAAGCAACTGTTGGAATAGCTGAAAATGACTTAGCTTATAAATTTTACTTTCAATCTAAGAAGTATAAAAAAGCTAATATTATGTTATCTACAGAGTATATGTTTAAATATTTAGATAATAGTAATTTATTTGTACTTATTCATATGGATAGAACTAATAAAATATATAAATTAGAAAATAGAATATCTACATTGGAGAATAATTCCATAAAAACTATTAATAATAAAATAAATATTTTTACAATACTAGGTAATTTTATATTTTCAATAGAATATTTACAAGATAAAAAAATTACCACATTATTTGGATTTAAAATTACGGTAAAGACCAGACCAGACCAGACCAGACCAGACCAGACCAGACCAGACCAGACCAGACCAGACCAGACCAGACCTAATATATGTAGTGATTACATATGCTTTTATAATAATATGCAATACAAAAAAATACAACATATTTTGCAACATAAAATTGTAGCATAGGTTTATTTTTCCATAATAAAAAATAAGGAGCAATAAAAATGTCAAATTTAATGGAAAAAATATTCTCAATTAAGGAATATCAATACAAAAAAGATATAACATTATTTGGATTTAAAATTACAATAAATAAAGATCCACTTATTAATTTA
>NZ_ARQI01000069.1 GCF_000384655.1 Brachyspira innocens ATCC 29796
GTTCAATATTATAAAGGAAAATTTATAACAAGTGACAATAGAATAGCAACTTCAATAGATGTAAATAAATTAGATAATAAGTTTTTATATTATGTATTAATAAATAAATTAGATTTAATATCTTCATTTTATAGAGGAGCAGGAATTAAACACCCTGATATGTCCAAAGTTCTTGACATAATAATACCGCTCCCGCCAATAGAAGTACAAAAAGAGATAGTGCGTATATTAGACATATTTACAGAATATCAAGATTTATTAAATAGAGAATTAATATTAAGAAAAAAACAGTATGAGTATTATAGGGATAAGTTATTGACTTTTGGTGATGATGTTGAATGGAAATATTTAGGAGAAATACTACAACCCAAAGGATATATAAGAGGTCCATTTGGCTCGGCATTAAAAAAAGATTTTTTTGTTAAAGATGGAGTTCCTATTTATGAACAACAACATGCTATATATAACAAAAGAGTTTTTAGATATTTTGTAGATTATGAAAAGGCAAATAAGTTAAAAAGGTTTACAGTTAAACCATATGATATAATTATAAGTTGTTCTGGTACAATAGGTAAAATTTCTATTATAATGCCACAAGATCCAATTGGTGTAATAAATCAAGCATTATTAATTCTTAGATTAGATTTATCAAAAGTAAATGTAAAATACATAAAATATTATTTTGAATGTTTTTCTAACTTAATAGTTACTAGTTCAGGTGGTGCTATTACTAACATAGAAAAAAGAGAAATTATTGAAAAAATAAAAATTCCAGTACCGCCATTAAAGGAGCAGGAGCAAATCGTTAAAATACTTGACAGTTTCGACACTTTATGTAATGACATTACTAGAGGGCTGCCTGCGGAGATTGATATGCGTAAAAAACAATACGAATATTATAGAGATAAATTACTAACATTCAAGGAGAAGAAAAAATAATTGTATAAGCTAGTTAATAAACCGCACCTACATAGTACTATTGATAAGGTAAAGCAATACGGTGCGGAATGCATATACGGCGAGTATCAGGAACGAATCGATTGATATGCGTAGAAAACAATATGAATATTATAGGGATAAATTACTAACTTTCAAGGAGAAGAAAAAATAATTGTATAAGCCCCTACATACTACTATTGATAAGGTAAAGCAATACGGTGCAGGAAGATGCTGAGGCGTCACAAAATAAGCGGGGTCTATGGCAAAAAATATAAATTTATTTTGACAAAATATAGTTGTTTAGTTATATTACAGCTTCATTTCAAGCCATATTCTTCTTTAAGATATTTAATATTTTCTTTAGCATATTCATTACTAGGATCTAATTTTAAAGCCTTCTTATAATCTTTTAAAGCCTCTTCATAAAGACCTAGATTTTCTTTAGAATAGCCTCTATTATTATAAGCATCTGCATAATCAGGTTTTAATTCTATAGCCTTATCAAAATCTTTTATAGCCTCTTCATAAAGACCTAAATTATCTTTGGCGTTTCCCCTATTATTATATGCAAAAGCATAATGAGGATTTAATTTTATAGCTTTATCATAATCTTTAATAGATTCTTCATAAAGCTCTAAATTATATTTTGAATTACCTCTATTGTTGTAAATAACCGCATCGTCATCTGCTATTTTTATAGCTTTATTAAAATCTTTTATTGCTTCTTTAAAAAGTCCCAACTCATTTTCTAATACTCCTTTATTATTATAAGCATCAAACAAATTAGGATCTATTGATAAAGCTTTGTCAAAATCTTTTATAGCTTCTTCTAAAAGTCCTAAATCACTTTTAAGAAGTCCCCTATTATAATAAGCATCTGCATAATCAGCTCTTAACTCTATAGCCTTATCATATTCTTCTATAGCTTCTTTTAAAAGTCCAAGTTTAGTTTTGGCAATAGCTTTATTATAATAAGCATCTGCCATATTAGGGTTTAACTTTATAGCTTCATCATAATATTTTATAGCTTCTAAATATTGTCCATTAGCACTTTTATGAATACCTTTAGAATTATAATCATGATAATCAGTAAGATTGTTTAAACTATCAGTATCAACTTTTTTCTGATTGTCAGCTATATTTGTGAAACTGCCTATAAGATATGTTTTATCTGAAATTATTTTATTTAATTCTTCATTAAAAGTTTTTGCCTTGTCGTTAAAATCATCAAAATCAGAATAGTTTTCTGCATCAATATTATTTAAAAAATCATTAAATTCATCTACACATTTATTTAATTCTGTTTTGAAATTTTCTAATTTGTTTTTAGATTCTTTTACATGTTGCATAAATAAAAAATTAGTCATTGTTGCCATTTTTTACTCCTATAACTATTTATTATTAATATACAAGTTACAATTTTGTATATGATACAATTATATAATAGTATACACCTAAACAACTATATTTTGTCAAAAATAAAACTATAGTTTCTTTTTAATATATGGGGCTTTGCCCCATACCCCAGTTCTTTTATTGGTATAAAAGAACCAAAACAACTGCATTTTTAACCTAAAATTATGGTATTACACCATATTTGATACATATTCTTAAAATATAAAGTTCTAGCAATTGCGTTGCCATAGGCAGCAACTTTGACGAAGTACGCAGAGCGTGTGCGGCAACAAAGTTGATAATACATTTATAAAAATATAGAAATTTACAAAATATATTTGTTTAGGTATATACTAAAACTTTTTAAGTTTATCAATTTTTCCAAAATTAAAACAAAAAATAAAACAACTGCTAATATTATAATTTATAAAGAAATATTTTTATCTTTACAAAATTCAGCTGCTAAATCTATATCTGTAAATTCCTCTTTTATAATATCTTTGAATACCATAAGATTAAATTCATCTTCTAAAGCTAACTCATAAGATTTCTCCAAATCATCTAATGCAGATTTTTCTAAATCACTATAACATTTTTGTGATTGATTAATTTTTGATATAATTTTACCAAAAAATGATTTCTTCTCATCTGTTTTATTTTCTAAATTGCTTTCTTTTGATAAAAGGAATTTGACCTTAGACCTTAAAATATACAAAAACCAATCATTATTATTTAACTCAATAGCTTTATTATAATTTTCTATACTTTCTCTATATTGATGTAAATAATCATAGCAAGAAGCTTTTTCACTGTAATAGTTTGGATTATTAGGATTACATTCTATAGCTTTGTCTAAATCTGAAATAGCTTCAGCATAATTTTTTAAATACTTTTTAGAACAGCCTCTGCAATAATAGGCATTAAAATGATTAGGATTTTTATTTATCACTATATCAAAATCTTTTATAGCTTCTTCGTACTTTAATGCTCTATATTTAGTATATCCTCTTTCATAATAAACATCAAAATTATCAGGATACTCTTTGATTATTTTATCATATATTTGTAAAGCCTCTTCATATCTGTTCATATTAGATAAACAAAAAGCAATATTATAATAGGCACTAAGTTTATTAGGATCTATTTCTAATACTTTATTATAATACTCTATAGCCTTATCATATACAGCTTCTCTTGAATATATAAGCCCAATATTAGTATAAATATCTGCTTCATCATAGCCCAATTCCAAAGCACGATTAAAATCTTCCAAAGCCTTATCATAATCTTCTAAACTCATTTCAGCAAGAGCAATATTATAATAAGATAAGCTGTAATGAGGATTTATTTCTAATGCTCTTTTATAATAGTTAATTGCTTCTTGATAATTTCCAAGATTATGCTCAATAAGTCCCAAATTAATATAAGCGGCTGAATATTGAGGATTTATCTCCAATGCCTTATTATAGTATTCAATAGCTTTCTCATAATCATGCATTTCATAATATGATAAACCAATATTATAATATGCCATGTACATAGAAGTATTTAACTCTATAGCCTTATTGAAATTTTTAATAGCTTCTTCATAATTTCTTTTATAATGATAAACCAAACCAATAGTGTTATATATTTCAGCATTATTATTATCTATATACAAAGCCTTATCCAAATAATATAAAGCTTCTTCATATAATTCTAATTCTATTTTTATCAAAGCAATTTCATTATAAATAGCAACATCAGTATTATCTATTTCAAGTATTTTTTCTAAACAGGATAAAGCTCCGTCATAATCACCTAAAGCCCTTTTAATTAAAAATATTTTAAAATAAGTATCTGCACTATTAGGATAAATTATAAGTGCTTTTTCTAAATATTCCAAAGCCTCATTATTTAAATCTAATTTATGCAAAGCAAAAGCAATATCATAATATGCATCAATAAAGTTAGGATTTATTTCCAATGCTTTTTTTAAATATTCTAAAGCTTCCTCCATATATCCTGCATCAATTTTTATATTTCCTATTCTGTCATAAATATAAATGTCATCAGGATACATTTCTATAATTTTATTTAAATATTCATTGGCTTCACTATGTAATCCTAAATCAGATTTTATAAAATAAATTTTTAAATATGTTTCAATATTATTAGGCTCTATTTCTAAAGCCTTATTTAAATAAGACAAAGCCTCATCATCTAAACCCATAGAATGTTTTAACAAAGCAATGTTATGATAGGCGATAATGAGATTAGGATTTGTTTCTATAGCTTTATCATAATATTTTAAAGCTTCATCAAATTCATTTAAATTGTATTTACATAAACCAATAGTGTTATATGCCAAACTTGATGTATCATTTTTATCTAATTCTATAACTTTATTAAAATCTTCTATTGCCTCTTTATAAAAAGCCATATAAAATTTAGCCAATCCCATTTCATAATAGGAATTATAATCTCCAAGCTCAATAGCTCTGTCAAAATCTTTTATAGCTTCCTCATATAAACGCAAATTTAATTTTGCTAATCCTCTGTTATGATAAAGATCATAAGAATCACCATTATAAAATATAACTTTATCAATATATTCAATAGATTTTTCATAATCTTTATTTTCAAATGATTCTTTAGCTTTATTTAATAATTCTTCAATACTATTATTCATAATACAATTTCCTATAAAACTAATTTTATTCCAGTTAACTTTAGAGTAGTCTTCTATAGCTTCCTTGTGTAAATTAGCATTATTTTTAGCAACCCCTCTATTATAATAAGCATCTTTATAATTTTTACTTAATTCTATAGCTTTATCGTAATCTTTTATGGCTTTTTTAAAAAATCCTAAATTATTTACAGCAACTCCCCTATTATAATAAACTAATGCATAATTATCAATCAATTCTATAGCTTTATTATAACACTATAAACTTCACAATATGCTCTTGAATTATCTTGAACAACTCTTTCAATGTTATAATCTAAATATTTATCTTAAGTATATAAATCATCAACATCTATTTCATCATTAAACATAGCCTTATCATAATAAAAATATCAATAAACTTATTATAAGTATAAATTTCTTCAATGTATTTTATATTAAAATATTTCAAGTATTATATTTAATTCATAATCAAAAGTTTCCGCCTTGCTGTAAAAATCTCAGAATAATTTAATGCATCAATACCATTTAAAAAATTATTGGCATAATCTAAAATTATTTTTGATTCTGCTTTTAAATATTTTCTTAAAATCTTGAGATTTTACTTTTTAAAAGCCTCTTAATTATATTTGGTATTTCTCTATGTACTTAAAAGAAAAAATAATAGTGATTGATACCATGTTTAATACTTATTTTTATTTATATACCTATTAGTATCTATGTTAGTAATTAGGCTTTTCCAAATGAAAATTATAAAAAATAGCAATCTTTACAAACTTAAAAATTTTAGGTGTATATTGATTTAAATATATTTATATAAAAAATTTTAATACTATTAATAATTATTGCTATTAATAAATTTATATGCATTTGTGTTTTATTAATACTTTACATAAAAAATTTTTATATTGCAATTAATCTACATGTTATGTAAACTTAAAGTAAAAATATTTTAATGCAATTAACATAACAATGCAGGTTTATGATATCCATAACCGATAATCATTTATAGAGGGTATCAACTATGAGAAACATAAGATATAAATATTTATTTGTTATTTTATCGGTAGTATTCATTACTACTTTAGAAAATTTATATAGTCAAAGTACAGTAAACACTTATGCTGTACGTGTTACAGAAAACGATATTGATGTAACACATCTGATAAACGGCTATCAAATTTATATAAAGAAAAAACCTAGCGTAGCAGGATATAGGCTTCTCTTGAGACTTCCAAACGGGGAAAGTTCTTATCTTTATATTAATAATACAGGCAGCAGCAATGCTGTAATTAATATAAGAAATACAGATTTTCACAATACACTTGGAGAAGTATTTCAGGCATTTATTCCAGATACACTTTATTTAAACAGCAGAAACGCCAATTCTGTATTTACTTTGAGAGATAATATTAATATTATATTAGAATCTTATGATGCCAATAATAATAAATTATTGGATAGCGAAATAGTATTAAGAATAAATGACGAACATCAGACTTCACCTACTATTACATTAAGAAATGTAGAAAAAGAGGGAGATTTATATGCATTTTATCTCTATTATTCAGGCGGTGATAATGGAAAATATGCTTTTTATGTGAGAGAAGGAAAAACTAATAATTCCTACAAATTAATAAATACTTCTTTTGGAAGCACAGTTAATAGTGATAATAGTGCTGTAGTATTAGAAGATACTTTTAATAGAGAATTAGGAAAAAAACTTTATATTAAAGCATATTTCAAGCAATTACCAGAAGACAGATATTTGTCTTTTAATGTGTTCAATACTAAAGGAGAAAGTTTTACTTATCCTATAGACTATTGTTTGGAAACTACAAATGTACAAAAAGAAACTTTGCCTCATCAAATGCCTAGCGGAGGAAAAGAAGGTCCTGTACAAATAAGACCTGTTGATAATAGTAATAGAGTTATAGAGCAGTCCACAAATGAGTTAATAGTAAAAAAAGATACTCCTGTAAATAATGATGGAAATATAAAAATACTTTCTTCTGCACCTATTATTGAAAAAGAAGAGCCAAAAAAAGAGCAAGTAAATAATAGCGATAAAAAAAATCATTATTATGACGGCGAGGCTATGGAGACATTAATTAATGCAAGCAAAGCATTTAATACTCCTAATAACTATGCTGACGATACAGATGAACTTACTAAGAGTATAAAAAGCGTTATAGACAGATACAAAGATGAAGGCAGTATTGATTTGGTTATAGTGCTTGATACAACTGAAAGTATGCATCCGTATTTAAAAGCTGTAAAAAGAGATATAAGAGGAATAGTGAGAGATTTATTTGACAATAATAAAGGTTCAAGAATAGGATTCTTACTTTACAGAGATGTTAAAGATACATATTTTACAAAAAGAATAGACTTCACAGACAATATTAACACTATAAACAGAGAAGTTAATTATTTTTATGCTGCAGGCGGAGGAGATAAAGCTGAACCTATGTATGAGGCTGTACAGGAGGCATTAGAAAAGTTTGATTATATCAATGAAAAAAAATTATTGATAGTTATAACAGATGCTCCTGCAAAAGTAATAGGAAGAGCAAATCTAGCATTAAATACTGAAACGGCAAAAGAAAAAGGAATAACTATAGAGTTTATACTAACTTCAGAGATAGAAGAGGAAGAAGATACTTCAGATGATTATTTATATTACTTTACTTTTTAGTGTTAATAATGAATGATTATAAGCCCTTATCATTAAGATGAGGGCTTATTTTTATATGAATTTTTTTATTAATTTATTAATATTCGTTTTATTTAAAATAATATAGATGGCAGAAGAAACAGCTATTCCAATAAACGCTCCAAATACAACATCGCTTGGATAATGAACCATCAAATAAACTCTTGAAAAACCTATAATTAAAGCTATTAATAAAGCAATGAAACTATACTTTTTATTAAAATATAAAAATATAGGAAAAAGAGCAGCAAATGAAGCCGTTGTATGCGATGAAGGACATGAAAAAGATGTTTCTAAATGTTTTCCTGCTTCTATCCAATACTCATAATAAATAGGGTCTGTAAACGGACGCTCTCTTGCTATTAAAGGTTTTAGTATCACAGCTCCTATAATTACAGCAATAAATAAACTAATAGCCATATTTATACCGCAAAGCCTAGTCTTTTTTATGACAATTAATACGGCAGATAGAATTATTAAGGTAAGCCCTTCTCCTAGATTGGTTACCAAAGAAAAGAAAAAGTCAAATATTTTATAATTTACATGAAGATTATGTGCAAACTCTATTATAGTTTTATCAAAAATATTTATTATATTTATCATTATTTTAACCTTATTATTTATAGATTAGAAGTAAAACAGTTAATTTTATTTATCGTAATATATTGATTTTTATTTTTTAAATGTTAGAATACACTAACATTTATTAATGTTTGATAAAGGATATTATTTATGAAAGATTATGAAAAATTATCTAGAGAACATTTTAATAAACAAGCAAGTATTTACGATGAAAGAGATACAGTATACTATTCAAAATTTGGAAAAATAAGCTGTAATTATGTATCAGAATATTTAAAAGATATTGATTATAATAATATTCTGGATATAGGCTGCGGAACTGGTTATTTGATAAATTTACTCCAAAATAAAAGTAATGCATTATTTTATGGACTAGATTTATCAGAGGAAATGATCAAAATTGCTAAATCTAAAAATATAAAAAATTCTAAATTTATTTTAGGTACTGCAGATAAACTTCCATTTGATGATAATAGTTTTGATATAGCAGTATGCATACAAAGTTTTCATCATTATCCATATCCAGATGAAGCTATGAAAGAAGCGTACCGTATTTTGAGGAAAGGAGGACTTTACATATTATCAGATACTGGAGTAGGAGGAATAGCTGCTTGGATAGATAATAATATTGTATTTCCTTTAATGAGAAGCGGAGATTGTCATACTGAAAATAAGGAAGGCATATCAAAAAGAATGATTAAAAACGGATTTGAAGTAATAGAGAAAAAGCAATTAAAAGGTTTTATATATTCTGTTATAGGAAAAAAATAATATGAGGTATTTATGAAATTATTTATGCTTCAATCATCTTTTATATGTATAATATTTAGTATTTTAATATTAGCTAAAGGAATAAAAAATCCATTAACTCTTATAATGTCTTATCCTCCTAAAATAAGAGAAAGAGCAGAAAAATTATATTCGCTAAGCATAAATAATTATAAAAAAAATCATATTATATTAAAATTATTAGTTATGTTTTTTATACCAATTATATTTTCTATAATAGCATATTTATCATCATATAATAGTTTTGAGTCTGTATTTATATATGTATTTGCTTTAACTTCTGCAGTAAATTTATATGATTTGATTATTCTTGATATAGTAATTTTTTGTAATACAAATATTTTTATAATAAAGGGTACTGAAGATATGATTAAAGAATATAAAAATCCCATGCATCATATAAGGGGTTTTTTTATAGGTATTATTATATGTGCATTTATATCTCTAATATCTGCTTTAATTGTTTATTTATTTAATAACTTTTATAAATGAATGAAGTTTATTATAGAATTATTTTTATTTTAAAAGACTAAATTTAATAAATAGACTTGTTTCAAAACTATATGACAATATTTAAGTATAAAATTATATAATTTTTATTATGTTTTACATATTGTATAATTTTTTATTTTAGTATATAAACATGCCGTCTTTCGTTTGCTACGATACGCATAACGGACGGCAAAAGAAGTGGAGTTTTGCCTAGTACACAGATTGGTCACGCTGTGTACTTTGTAAGGGCAAATCCCCAATGATAATAAAAAAATGATAATAAAAAAACTATTAAATTAAAAAATTTAGTTTTGAAACGAGTATAATGTTTTTTATAAAAAAGAGTTTATATTATGAAAAATATACTATTAATGTTATTAACATTATTATTTATATTATGCAGCAGTTTTTCTTATAAAGATATACTATCATATGCTTTAATCATTTCTTCGGAAAAAGGACATGAAAAAATAGTAAATATATTATTGAAATGCAATACAGATATTAATATGAAAGATGATGAATACGGTTATACTGCTTTAATGGAAGCCTCATCAAAAGGTCATACAAAAATAGTTAATATATTATTACAGCATAATTCCGATGTAAATATCCAAAATTATGATGGACGCACTGCTTTAATGCTTGCTTCATCAAAAGGACATACTGAAATAGTTAAGATGTTATTAAATTATAATGCCGATGTCAATATAAAATGCGATAATGACCGTACTGCTTTGATAGAAGCTGCTGTAAACGGATACACTGAAATAGTTAATATTCTATTAGAACATAATGCTGATATAAATGTTAAAAGTTATGACGGACGTACTGCTTTAATAAGAGCTTCTCAAAAAGGATATGAAGAAATAGTAAATATATTATTAAAACATAATGCTGATACAGCTATAAAAGATATATCTGGTTTTACGGCATTAGATTATGCTTTATATGCTGGAAATTCTAATATCATAAAAATGCTTGAAAACTATTGATTAAAAAAAATAAACTCAATATAAATAGTTTTTTGATAGCTTTTTATATTGAGTTTAAAAAATCAAATTAACAAAAATTAAACAAATTAAAGTCTTACAATTTCTCTAGTTATTTCTTTTAAGCTGTGAACACCGCACATAGTCATAGCATCTTCAAGTTCAGCACCTAATTGTGAAGCATAAGATTTAACTCCTTCTTCACCTCCGCCGTATGCAGCTATTACAAAAGTTCTAGCAATAACAACTCCGTCAGCCCCAATAGCAAGAGCCTTTAATATATCAGCACCGCTTCTTATTCCGCCGTCTACTAATATTTTTATTTTTCCTTTAACCGCATCAGCAATTTCAGGCAAAACTTCAGCAGTAGAAGGGCATTGATCAAGTACGCGTCCTCCATGATTGGATACTATTATAGCATCAGCTCCAGCCTCTAAAGCCTTTTTAGCTCCTTTTACAGTCATTATTCCTTTTATTATAAATGGTCTTTGAGCAATCTCTTTTATTTGTCTTAATTCATCAACTGTTTTGCTTCCAGCCTTTGGAGTAAGATTTTTTAAGAAAGGAAGCCCTGCAGCATCAACGTCCATAGCAACGGCAAAAGCATTTGAATCAGCCACTAATTTCATTTTTTCTTTTATAACATCCATATTCCAAGGCTTAACAGTAGGTATTCCTATGCCGTTTTGTTTTTTTATCATAGTAGTAGCGGCAATCATTACATTAGGATTAGTTCCGTCTCCAGTAAAAGCAGCAATGCCCGCCTCATGACATGATTTTACTAATATATCATTATATTCTTCTTCTGTATATTTATCGCCATAGTGAAGCTGAACAGCCCCTACAGGACCTGCAAATATAGGATATTTAAATTTTCTGCCAAATAGTTCAAAAGATGTATCAATATCTTCATTAGAACATATTGTATCCATGTTGAGCCTTATCTCTCTCCATTTGTCATAATTTCTAATAGCTACATCTCCTATTCCTTTGGCACCTGGTCCTGGCATACTGTTTTTACATACCTTACCATTACATATAATGCATGCTTTACAAAATCCCATACAGTCTTTTGCTGTTTCTATAATTTCTTTATATGTCATAACATTTCCTCCGATAATAATAATTAAACTGATAATAATTCATAGTAATAATACTAAATATAAAAAATAAAACAAGCAAATTTATTAATAACAATTTTTTTATAGTATTAAATTATTTTTATAATATAATGCTATTAGATTGTAGAAAATTAATAAATAAAAAATAGGAATTATGAATGACAAGAATATCTAATTATCTTTTTAATAAACATATCGAAAAATGTAAAATATCATTAAAAGGCTTTGAGAAAAGTGAAGTTCAAGATTTAAAAGATGATTTTAAAAAAGAAGCAGAAAAAATTCTAGCTAATGCTAATAATTTTTTAAATGGTATTGATGCATTAAATTATTCTGATTTTGATACTTTTAACAGAAAAGCGGAAACTTTTAATGATGAATTAAATAGAATACTTGAAACATTTTATATAAAAGAGCCTGATGAAATTTATACTTATAACAGATTTATTGAGTATTTTCATTATGATAAGACTATGTTTAATGATGAAAATGATAAAATAGATGTCAATGATTTAGATATTTTAGATGAATATTTTAATTATAATACTAATGGAGTTGTTGATAACAATTCGGGTTCATATCAGAAAGCTATAGAATATTATAATAAAGCTATAGAATTAATTGATTATTATGCTTTGGCTTATTATAATAGGGGACTTGCTAGAAATAATTTAGGATTTTTTAAAAAAGCCATAAAAGATTATGATAAAGCTATAGAATTAAGTAAAAATTATAAAGATGCTTATTATAATAGAGGGCTTGCTAAAAATAATGCTAATTTACACAAAGAAGCTATTGAAGATTACTCTAAAGTTATAGAGTTAGATCCTAATAATATAGATGCATACAATAATAGAGGTGTTTCAAAAAATTATTTACGTCTTTTTGATGAGGCTATAAAAGATTTTAATAAGATTTTAGAGTTAGATCCTAATAACTATTATGCTTATGGTAATAGAGGCAATTCTAAACATGATTTGGGACTTTATAAAGAGGCTATCAAAGATTATGACAAAGCTATAGAAATTAATCCAAATTATTCAGATGGCTATTATAACAGGGCAAATTCCAAAAAAGAGTTAGGTTTATTTAAAGAAGCTATAAAAGATTATGATAAAGCTATAAAATGGAAACCTAAAGATATAAATGCTTATATTAATAGAGGAAATGCTAAATATGATTTAGAATTATATGAAGAAGCTATAAAAGATTATGATAAAATTATAAAATTGGATTCTAATTATACAGACGCTTATTATAACAGAGCAAATGCAAAAAGAGAGCTAGGTTTATATAATGAAGCTATAAAAGATTATGATAAAGCTATATATTTGAATCCTAATTACAGTGAAGCATATAATAATAGAGGGCTTGCTAAAAGCGGTTTAGGAATGTATAAAGAAGCAATAAAAGATTATGAAGAATCTATAGATTTATGTGCTGATAATCCAGAAGCCTATTATAATATAGGAAGTGCTAAATATGATTTGGTACTTTTTAAAGAATCCATTAAATATTATGATAAGGCTATAGAATTAAGACCAACTTACAGTGAAGCATACAATAACAGAGGACTTTCTAAAAATGATTTAGGATTATATAAAGAAGCTATAAAGGATTATGATAAATCTATAGAGTTAAATCCTAATGACAGCAATACTTATAATAATAGAGGACTTACTAAAAGTAGTTTAGGTCTGTATAAAGAAGCTATAAAGGATTATAGTAATGCTATAGAGTTAAGCCCTAATTATGTATATGCTTACAGCAACAGAGGAAGTGCTAAAGATGAATTGGGACAGTATAAAGAAGCTATAAAAGATTATGATAAAGCTATAGAATTAAAACCCAATATGGCTTATTTATATAATGATAGAGGTTGGGTTAAAAAAAATGCGGGACTATATAAAGAAGCATTGGAAGATTATAAAAAGGCTTTAGAATTAGAGCCAAATAATGAATATGCAATTGAAAATATGAAAAGTCTTAAAAAAGAATATGGACTGAAATAAAATTAGTTTTTATGTTTTTATTAGAATTGTTTAAAAACTCAATTTATTAATACTTATAAATTCTTAATTTAGTATTTTTAAATTATAGCTGCACTATAACATTTATAAACATAAAAATTTTCAGTATATTATGATAGATATTAGATGTATCAAAATTAATATTTTTTATTTGTATAACTGAACAGATACTCTTTTAGTTTCTTCATCAAGCCATTTAACAAAAGAATCTCTCATCTGCATTTCTCCAAGATAATTTTTTACTCTTGTTCTAATGCTTTCCATATCTTTCTCTATTCCAACTATTTTTACTATATAGAAACCCTTTCCTACAAGCTCTCTTACACTGCTTACTGTACCTACTTTATATCCTCTTTTAGCAAGATTAAGCCCAGCATTTATCTGTGCAGGCAAAGATCTCTTACCAGCATCATAAAGAAGATTATAACCTAAATCTCCCCCGCTATTTTTTGTGGCATTATCATCACTGTATTTTTTAGCAAGCTCAGCAAAATCCTGTCCTCTAGCAGCCATTCCTCTTACTTGTTTTGCTAATTCCTGTTTTTCACCTTTTTCAGTAAAAGTTGCTGCTTTAAAAAATATCCAAGATAATTTCACCAAAGTATCTACTTCAAATGCTGATTTATCTTTAGTATTATTATAAAACTCATCAGCCTCTTCATCTGTAATTTCTGTATTATTTACTACCAAACCATTTAAGTTTTCCATAGCTATTTGCTTTCTTATAGAGTTTCTGTATTCTTCATATGATATACCCTCAGCCATTAACTGCTTAGCAAATTGATCTAATGTCATATTATACTGTTTGGCTATATTCTCAAGTCTTCTGCTTACATCATTTTCTTCTATTACGTAATTATACTCTTTTAGTTTTAAATACATTATTCTCTCTTCAACTAGGTCTTTATAAACCATATCATCATTTATTTTCTGCCCTATAGATCTAGCCTGCAATGTTAAAAATGATTTTCTGCTGATAAAATCTTCATATGTAATGGGCATAGAGCCTACTATTCCTACTATGCTGTTTACAACATCATTAAATAATAAATTGCTTTGTATAAAAATAATGGACAGTATAAAAATGATTGTTTTTTTCATTAAATTTTAATCCTTAAAATTATTATTTATTATTGCTAATAAAAATTGTTCGCTAAAAATGTATAGCAAATGAATTTGCTATACGCTCACAATTTTTATATTTGGCTTTCTAATATTTAAAAATTATAATTTTTCTTATTATTGCT
>NZ_ARQI01000070.1 GCF_000384655.1 Brachyspira innocens ATCC 29796
TCTTTCAAATTTTTATTTTTTTTCAAGTTGAACGGTGTTAGTATTTCTACAGAGCGAAAGGTCTTCATATTGGCATTAATCATTATAGAATTGATAAAGTCCAAAAGTATATTTTCGCTGCTTCCCTTATCAGTAAATAGATATCTTATAAAATAATCATTCAAAGGATTAAAATATTTTATTTGTTTAGTATTTAATTTATTTTTCATAAATATATTATACTAAAATAAGAATAAATTGTCAAAGTTTGATTAACTAATTTAGAAATGCTAAAGTATAATTTTATGTTTAAAAAAGAGATGCTTTATAAAAAACATCTCTATTTAAAAAATATTAAAAATCAAACAATCAATTAATTTTTTTCATTAATATAAGAAAGCAAGCTCTCGTACTGAGCTTTCATATTAGCAGGAACTTTACGGTCATCAATCAATTTTTCTAAATATTTTTTAGGTTCGTCTTTTTCTCCAGCCAATGCCATAATTACAACTTTATAATAATGAGCCACATAAACTTCTTCTGATTTAGGATAATTTTTTATTATATTATCAAAATACTCATTTGCTTTTTCATAATCTCTTTTCTGTGCCCTTATAAGTCCGAAACCAAGCAAATATTTAGCCATAGCTTCATTAGATATAGCTTTTCTATCCATTAAGACATCATATATTTTTTTTGCCTCTTCTTCGTTTCCAGATTCTAAATACAAATCAAGCTTTTCCAAACTAGGTTCTTTACTTGCTAAAACTATATTAATTTTGTTTAGCTTTTCTATAGCATTTTTCATATAAGGTACAAACTTTTCTCCTTCAACATATCCGCCTATGTTTTCTAATACAAAACCATCAGCACTTATAAATAATATTGTAGGAAAACCCTGAACTCCGTATCTCTGAGCTATCTCAGCACCTTCTTTTGAAGTTTCTGGATTTAATTTTACAGATACCATTTTTTTAGCCATATCTATAACTTCTTTATTGGCATAAGTATTTTTATCAAGCTCCTTACACCAAGTACACCAATCAGTATAAACATCTATCATTATTGGAAGATTTTTTTCTTTTGCTTTCTTCATTGCAGAAGCTAAATCTTTCTCCCATTTTATTTCAGCATTAGCTTTAGAGCAGGCTATAACAGATAATACAGTTATTAATACAACTAATATTTTTTTATTCATAATTAGACTCCGTTTATTAATTTTATTATTAAATATTTTTTAATATTATTCGCTTAAATTAAAATAATCTATTAAATTTATATATTGTTCTTTTATATCTTCAGGCACTTCATTAGTAAGATTTTCTATATATTTTATTCCTTCATTAGTTTGCCCATTATTAACTATCATATCAAGTGCTTTATAGTAATGTGCTATATAAACTTCCTTTTGATTATTATATTTATCAATGATTTCATTAAAATATCTCATACCATTTTCATAATCATCATTATCTAAAAGCATAACAGCAATTTTTGACATGTATTTAGTTATATTATCTTCAGGTATTTTATTTTCTTTAATTAGAATATCGTACATATCTGAAGCCTCTTTAGCATATCCCGAATCTATATATATATCAAGTTTTTCTATGCTAGGTGTTTCATCTTTGAAAGCATTTTTTATATTTTCTTCTTTTTGTTTTATGCCTTTCATTTCATTTATTAATTCATCACTTTCTATATACCCGATTATTCTTTTTATAACAAAACCATCACTGTTCATAAAAAGCATTGTAGGAAATCCGGGTATATTGTATTTTTTTAAAAAATCATCTCCATTGCTTGATTTTTCTGGATTAAATTTTAATGTTATGAAATTTGTAGTATAATCTGATACTTCTTTATTTTTAAATGTAGTTTTATCCATTTCCTTGCATGCACCGCACCAATCGGTATAAATATCCATCATTATTGGCTTATTTTCAGATTTTGATTTTTCTATAGCCTTATCAAAATCATTTTCCCAATTTATTTTATTAGAGCATGATACAAGCATAATAAAACACAGTATTATCATGTATAGTTTATTCATCATGTTTCCTTAAAATATGTTTTAATAATAAAACAATTAAAAACTATAAAAGTAAACAATCCTTTTTAATTATTATTAAGATACGGATGTAGTTTTAAGCAAATATGCTACATATGATATATATATAATTAAAAATATTATTCCTTTAACTTTTCCTAAACTTTTTCCTTTAATTGTAAATAAAAGAAGCAAAAGCCCAGCAAATACCATAATAGAGAAGTCCATTAAATAATCCTGAGTATTGCTTAATATTATACCACCGAATTTTAATGAAGCCATAGATGATATACCTAAAACGCCGCCAACATTAAATATATTGCTTCCTACTATATTTCCTATAGATATATCAGCTTCTTTCTTTATAGCCGCTATAACACTTGTAACAAGTTCTGGTATGCTCGTTCCTACAGCTACAACTATAAAACCTATTATATGTTCGCTTAAGAAATTTCTAAATATTCCAGTAACTCCTTTAATAAATACATCAGAACCAAATGCAAGTGCTAATATTGCAATTATTATTTTAAATATAGCCCTTGATATAGAATGTGTTTTAGTTGATGATGATACCTCTTTTTCAAAAGCTGCTAATTCATCTTTATCTTTTGATATTACACTATATAGATAATAAACGTATATGCATAATAAAATTAAAAGTATAATACCTTCTACTATAGATATTTTATCCCCGCTTAATCTTTTTGTCTCTATATTAAAAAGCATTAATCCTAAAGCTATATACATTATGAACATAGAGATCATAGAAACATAATACGACTTCTTTCCAGCAGACATATTCATAAATAAAGCAGAAACACCAAGTACAAATACCACATTAAATATATTACTTCCTATAACATTACCAACAGCAATTGCACTCTCTCCTCTCAAAGCTCCAAATAAACTTACAAAAAGCTCTGGCATAGATGTACCCATAGCAACCACTGTAAGCCCTATAACTATAGGCGGTATTTTTAATCTGTTTGCCACCATAACGCTGCCGTCTACAATATATGTTCCGCCCAGATACAATAATAATATACCAGCAGCCGTAAAAACTATGTTTAATAAAATATTTTCCATAAATTAATCCGTATTTTTATTTATATTATTTATTATTATCTGTTTTGTTATCATCAGAAATTTCATTATTATTTATTTCATTATCTGTTTTTTCTTCACTGTTATTAACTTTATTTTCTGCATTATTATTTTCTGTTGTTTCTGATGAGTTATTATCAATATTATCTGTTTTATTTTTTTTGCTTAAAGCTGATACAATAAACACTATAATACATATAATCAATATTAATATCACCAATGCAGTTGAAAGCCATAATGGAGATAATACCCATACCCAATTCCAAGTAACTGCTTTGAATAATTTTAATATTACAAATATTATTCCTAAAAAAGCAAAAAAAGCAACAGCAACATTTAATATAGGAAGTTTATTTTCTTTTACTGCTATTTCAGTGCTTTCATTATTATCATTATTTGCATTGTTTTGATTTTCTGTGCTTTCATTTTTATTATCTTTCTGTTTTTTGAAAAATACAGCATTAAAAGAAATAGAAAATATTATAAGTATTACCTCTAACAATACTATACTTAATACCGCATACCAATTTAGATCAATCAATACTTTTGAGAGTTTTAATAATACAAGAACTATTATAAAAACAGGCAAAAGTCTTAAAGAGAAGCTCGTTAAACTATTGATAAGATGCAAGATTGCCATTGTGAAAACATTTTTTATTTTTCCCATAATTTCATTCCTATAAAAATAATATGTATATTACTAATAATATATATTATTTTTATTAAATTTAAACAGTCTTTACAATAATTAATGAATATTTTTTATTATTTTACAGTATAAAAAATAACGGCATGAGAAAAATATCCCATGCCGCAATTATGAATTTATTTAGGGTTATTCGGATTTTATCTGCATAACTAATACTTTAAAAGCCTCTATAGCCTTTAAAGAATGCGGAGCATTGGCTGGAATTGTTATTGACTTTTCAGATGAAACTTCAAATTTTTCTCCGTCAATTGTTATTTCTGCTTTACCTTCAAGTACAGTAACTAAAACATCTCCTGTGCTTGAGTGTGTAGGTATTTCTAATGATTTATCCGCAGATACTATTTTTATTACTAAACTTTTTCTATCAACTAATGATAATGCTGATATAGAATTAGGTTTTATTTCTGCCAAGTCTTTTAATGCTGTAACTTTTTTATAATCTATATTATCAATGAATTTTTGCATTTATTCTCCTTTTATAATTCTCATTTAGCTTTGTTTATATTATCTAACATTTATATATAAAAATCAGTTGCCATAGCAACAATATATAATTTTTTATAAAATAATTTTAAATTAATATTTATTATTTTAAGAAAAACTTATTAATATACTCATATAAAAATATTGCAAGCACTATAAAAGGAAGTATATAACTTATATAAAACCTTAATTGACGAGGGAATTTAATGCCCTCTCCAGTATTTGCTTCTTTTATAAAATTTTCAAAGCCCCAGCCGAAATCTCTTGTACAGAAAAATAATGTTACCAAAGCACCTAAAGGAAGAATATTATTGCTTACTATAAAATCAAGCAAATCCATTATAACAGTATTTTCTCCTAAAGGATTAATATTTGATAATATGTTAAAACCTAATGTTGTAGGAAGACTTAATATAAATAATGATATAAATAAAATAACAGAAGTTTTTTTTCTTGTAAGTTTAAATTTATCCATAATAAAAGAATATATATTTTCTAATACTCCTATTATAGTTGTAAGAGCTGCCATAGCCAAAAATAAGAAAAATAAAGCTCCCCATAATCTTCCTAAAGGCATAGAGTTAAATATATTAGGCAGTGTAACAAAAGCAAGCCCAGCACCTTCTCCCGGATTTACATTAAAAGCAAAACAGGCTGGGAAAACTACAAGACCTGCAAATAAGGCTACTATTGTATCTAATGCTATTATTATTAATGCCTCTCCTGTAAGGGATTGTTTTTTGTCTATATAGCTTCCAAATATTGCCATTCCTCCTTGTCCTACACTTAAAGAAAAAAATGCCTGACCAATAGCTGCATAAAAAATTCCTATAAAACCTGTTAAACCGTTTCCAAATAATTTATTTAAATCTGGAACTAAATAAAATTTTAAACCTTCAACAGCACCTTTTAAAGTAAGTGAACGTATTATAAGAAGTATTAAAAGCCCAAATAGAGATATCATCATAAACTTACTTGCCCTTTCAACTCCTTTCTCTAAGCCAAAAGAACAGATAATAATACCAATAAGAAGACTAATACCCATCCATAATGTTAAAGTAGGGGCACTCGCTAAAACACTATTAAAAAAATTTCCTACTTCATTAGCATTAAGATTTTCAAATTTTCCAGAAAGCATAAAATAAAAATATGATAAGCACCATCCGCATATAGTAGTATAAAAGAGCATAAGTATGACATTTCCAAGTATCTGTATATATCCTATTTTATGCCAATTATGACCTTTTTTCTCTAATCTTTCAAAAGATGTTGCTATATCATGTCCTCCAGCTCTTCCCACAGCAAATTCCATTACCATAGGAGCAACACCCAAAATAATTATAGATATAATGTATAGTATTACAAAAGCACCCCCTCCGTATTGTCCAGTGATATATGGAAATCTCCAAACATTACCCATTCCAACAGCACAGCCTGCAGATACCAGTATAAAGCCGAATCTGCTTCCTAGTTTTTCTCTTTCTTTCATATACTATACGCTCCGATTTTTTATGAAAATTATACTATATATTATAAATTAATAAAACTTATAAATAAAAATTACTTTATATTTTTAATAATAAACAATTATTTAATAAAATAAATAAAAATAATTCATTTTGTAAAAAATATTTTATATTACTTATAAAAAATCTTAATGCTATTGACGAAACTATAAAGTAAAAATTTAATTAACACATTTTTTAAGAATATTATCAGGGGTATTCTATGTATAAAGATGAATTAAATGCTGTATGCAATGCTTCAATATCAAAATCGAATTTGATTAATAATAATATTTTAGGATATTTTGTATCTTCAATGCTTGCTGGGATATATGTAGGTCTTGGAATACTTCTTATATTTTCTATAGGCGGATTACTTGGTGATTTTAAGGGTACTAAAATAATAATGGGGGTATCTTTCGGTATAGCTTTAAGCTCTGTAATAATTGCAGGTGCTGAATTATTTACTGGTAATAACTTGATTATGACTATAGGAGTTTTAAATAAAAAAACATCATTAACTAATCTTATTAAAGTTTGGATTGTAAGTTATATAGGCAATTTAATAGGTGCTGTATTGGTATCTGTTTTATTTTATTTAACTGGTCTTGCAGGAGGAGATATAGGAAGTTTTATAGCGAATACCTCTTTAACAAAAATGACTTTAAGTCCTCATACATTATTATTTAGAGGAATATTATGCAATACTTTGGTATGTTTGGCAGTTTGGTGCAGTTTCAGATGCAAGTCTGACAGCGGAAAACTAATAATGATATTTTGGTGTTTATTTGCTTTTATAACAAGCGGATACGAACACAGCATAGCGAACATGACTATTATGGCTGTAGGATTATTAACAAATTCTGAGCCTAATCTCACCATATACGGATATTTTTATAATTTATTATTTGTTACAATAGGCAATATTATAGGCGGTGTATTTTTAATAGCTCTGCCTTATAATATTATAGCAAAAAATTAAATAAGTATATTGTATATATCTTCTATTTTTACTATATTGCTTTTATTTTCTATTTCATAAACATCTGTTTCTATTAATAAAGTTTTAAGATACGGTATTTTTATAATGTCGCTGTCTCTGTCTCCTATCATAAAAGATGAAGTTAAATCTATATTATATTTTTTTGATGCAATAAGATGCATTCCCGCCTCTGGTTTTCTAAGTACAGATAATATATTATATGGTTTAACATGACCTTTAATATGATAAGGACAATAATAAAAATCATCTATTAGGGCACCGCACTTTTTATATTCTTCATAAATATAATTATGTACTTTATTAACGTCTTCATTTGTATAATAATTGTATGACACACCTGCCTGATTGGTTGTTACTATTGTTATATAGCCTTTTTTGTTTGCATATTTTACTACATCTATAAACTCTTTTTTTATTTTTACCCTGTCAGTAGTTCCTATATATCCTACATCATGCATTAATACGCCGTCTCTATCTAAAAATAATGCTTTGTTAATTTTTTTAGTGTTATCTGCAAAATATGCTGGAATACCGTATAATTTATTTTTATTGAATGCATTTTCTATTTTTATCTTAATATCTGAAGCGGAACTATCATATTTATATATTTTATTATTATAAACGGCAAAGTTATTGAATGAATATCCAGATAAAGGATTAGTTATATCGTTTCTTATTACTTTATAGTTTTTGTCTATTGTGTATAGTTTATTATCATTGTCTGTATTAAAGTCTAATGCTATTAAGAGAGCGTTTTTTTCTAAAGTATTATAGAAGTTTATAAAGAAATTTTCTATATTATTATTATTATTATTCATAGTGTGTAAAATCCAAAAATCAACAATAAAATATAGTTTAATATAAAATATAGTTTTTATCAATAAATATATACAAATATGTCCTGATATCATAATTGATTTTTTTTATTTATGGTATATATTATTTATGCGAATTTACGGAGATTTTTTTAATGAATAAAATTGCAATTAATAATAATGATAAATTTATAAAAGTATTAAAATATTTGCTTATATCTGTATTATCAACTATTCCTTTGTCTATTTATATACTAACATTATCAAATATGGATAGAAGTTATATATTTCCAATATTTTTAAATAGCCATTTATTCATTGGATTTTATTTATTTTGTTTTACTATTCTTTTTCATATTAATTCCATAAATAAAAAAGTTATTTCAATCACATTTTTATCATTTTTACTTATAAGTCTTATAGCAGTTTTTTCAAATATTTCTTTCAATTATGTATATATGCCGCCTGTAAATTCTCCAGATTATCAGATATTACTTAATAGGGCAGTATTTTTTAATATAATATTTTTTATACTTATAATGCTTTCATATAATTCATTCGATGCTTTAAATACTGATAAAATTGCAGATTTTTTTACTGTATTTGGGGATATATTTTTATGGTTTATAATAATTAATGCAGCAAGCAGTACAGTTTTATTTATATTATTTAATGTGCTTATTGTAGTAGGTTTTTCTGTTGTATCATTATTTGCATCTTCTTCAGACATTGGATTTATGATAGCTAAATTAGTGATATGCCTATTTATATTTTTATATGGTTTTGTTCCATTTATAGCCTATTTAATATATGTAAAAACTAAGTCTGTTATATCAGTATATGTTTCAAGGGCATTTTTAGTTATCAATTTATTTGCTTTATTTATAATGATATTTTTTATGCTTCCCTATGAATCAAGACCATACAGTAATAGATTAGTTTACATAATATATAATATTCTTTTGGCATTTACTGTAATGAATTTACAGTTTGTGAGAATGGATAAAAAAACAAATATATTTACAAAGGCAATGTATGTAATACTCCCAATATTTGCATTAGTTTTTGATATATTAACTATGACAGCATCTATATACAGAATAGTTAATTATGGGCTTACTCCAAATAAATTAACTTTAATAATTTTAAATATAATATTTTTCATACATTTAATATTTATTTCTCTAAATACTATTAAATCTTTTATAAACTCATTTCAAAACAGAGAAGATAATAATACATTAAACATTGTTATAAATAGTAAACCTATTATATTTGTTTATGTTTATTTTATATTTTCTTTATTTGTATGTTTTGTAATGCCTATTATTTATATTAATTAAGTTTTATATATTTAATTGCCAGCCTTCATCATTATGATATATCATAAGTTTTGTCATACCGCCGTCTACAGTAATATTTTCTGCATTTATAAAATCATTGTTGCCAATAAACCAAGCAGTACTTGCAATATCATAAGTATTTCCTACTTTTGCACTTGGATGCTGAAGTATATCTTCTTTGCTGAACTTTGCATTTTCATCGGTATTTATCCAGCCCGGGCTAATCGAGTTTACACGCACTTTATGAGATAAACTTACTGCCATAGCATGAGTTAAAGCTATAATTGCACCTTTTGCGGCACTGTAGCTTTCGCTGTCTTTTTGCGACATAAATGCTCTTGTTGAAGCTATATTTATAATGCATGATTTTTCATTAAAATGATTAATGAAGTTTTTTGTAATCTCATAAGGGGCAGCTGCTCCTATTTTTAGTATTTCCAAAAAATCATCATAACTGCAACTACTTAAAAGTCCTTTATTTGAATAGCAGGCATTATTTATTAAATAATCTATATTTCCGAATTTTTCTATTACTTTGTCAGTGAATGATTTTATAGATTTTTCATTGTCTATATTATCATTTATAAATAGGCATTCTCTTCCTAGTGATTTTATTTGTATACATAGTTTATTTCCGTTTTCATTATCTTTATCAATGAAAGCTATATCGCATCCTTTTTCAGCAAATAGCAATGCAGTTTCTTTTCCTATGCCGTTTGAAGCACCTGTTATAACGCATACTTTATTTTTCATTTTAATTTCCTTTTTATTTTAAATATATCTAAATAACTATAATTTGTCAAAAATGAAGTTACATTTTTTTAATATATGGGGCTTTGCCCTTACGAAGTACACAGAGTGACCACACTGTGTGCTACTCAGTCCCACAGTTCTTTTAGACGCATGTCCGTATGCGACCGAATGAAGTACCGTTAGGTATGGCGTGCTATAAGGCAAAGCCCGCTTTCATCAGGACTATACGCTGTACGCCTTGCTCTGCGTGCCGTAGGCAAGATGTAGCCTAAATTTCAGGTATTACAATACATTTAATACATATATCTAAAATATAAAGTTATAATAATTGCACTTTTTGCAACTTTTTGCGGCGGGAAAAAGTTGATAATTATGTATAATGTGCATTAATTGACAAAATAAAATTGTTTAGGTATATACTAAAAACGATTCTTAAAAGTCAAAAATCAAGTTTGCTGATGAAACATTGCTGTAATAGAGCAGTCAGTACATATCTCTATAAACAAAGTGCCCTCTGAGCAATTATCAATACTATCCCAATGAATCTGCATTAAATATCTCATCTTTTTGCCACAGTTTGGACATTTCATATACTCCCAATCCTGAACCCAATTGGCAAATCCGCCTATCGTATTTAAAGTATCATCGAATGCCCCATAAAATAAAGGCACTTCATGTTTTGAAAGTATATAATTATTGTTTTGCATATTTATAAGCTCTTCTTCTATATAGTTTTCTTCAGCAGGATAATAATTTTCGGACTCCTTATCAAAAGTAAGTATTTCGCTTCCTCCTTTTAAATCATATTTTGAATAAGTAGTATTATAAGTTACACAGTTAGGACAACATGAAGCCTTTATTATGCCATCAACCCCTATAAATTTAAGTCTTTCATCTCTGCCGTCAATAATAGCAATGTCAATGTTTCTGCATCCGCATTCTGGACAATTATCATCTCTCAATGAAGCTATTATAATAGGGCTTTCATCTTTTTCTTCTTTGTTTTTAGCCTTTTCTAAATAATAACATTTATCAAAATTAAGAATCTGTCTTTTTTTATCTTTATCAAAAGTCCATCCTGCACACTCCGCATATATAGAAGGATCAACATAAAGTTTTTTTCTCCATTCTCTTGGATTCATTTCAAAATCGTATAAGCAGTCAAGTGCAACATCATCTCCCTGCATAGCCAAACATGATAATAAATTAGCTCCTTCAGAATAATCTTTAGTTGCTTTTATTCTTTTTATAAGTTCATCTCTTATTTCTTCACTGGCTTTATAATAAAATACTTCTGGATAATAAATTTTCTTTTCTAATGCTTTTTTAGCTATATCTTTTAAGTCAATATTTCTATATGCAATCAAATCATAAATGTAAATACCATTTAATAATTCTTTATCAACATCTTTTTCTTTTAAATCTTTTACATATTTGCTTATTATTTCTTTTATCTCATCATCAGTTAAAGCAAGAGTTTTATTTCTTTCTTCTTCTGCCTTACATTTGAAGCATAAACCTTTATAACCCAATTCTATTCCGCATTTATCACATTTATGTTCAAGCATATGTTCTGCTCCTTATTTATTTTATGAAACAAGTATAATTTATACAGTATTTTTTGTTATAGCTGGATTATAAAATTTATAATAATATTGTCAAGTGATATAAAAAAATATTATAATTTTTATTATTACTTGACTGTTATATGATTATTATATATTATATGACTATTATATCATAAGGAATTTTTTATGGCTACAACTCATGTATTGATAGTAGATGATAATACATTTAAATATCATTTGGAATATTTATTTATAGGTACAGGTTCAAAAGATAATGATTATATTTTGAATAATCCTGAAGCCACAGAAAAGCCATCTACAGAAAGACTTCTTGTATCAATGTTAGCTGATTTGAGTAGAGTTAAAATTGGAGATTATGTTATATTTTATTTACAGCAAAAAGATGATAGAGAAGGTAAGTTTTATGGTATATTTAAAATATCAAGTTTACCTTTTATAGATAATAAAGGAGAGTATTTATTTAGTTGTTTGAATAAAAAATTAACATTTAGAGCATTAATAGAGCCATATGAAATATATCCTGAAGGAGTTACAGAATGGGAGGCTTTAGACGATATTAAAAGTATACAATCTCCTCATCAAATGTTATGGTCACTAATATACAGAAAATTAAAGGGTAATAGAGGCAATACAATGATTACCATTTATGAAACAGAAAGATTGTTTTTTCTAATTAGGAATAAAAATAATAATAATTTTTTAGATAATAATTCGGGTTTTACTTTTTATGAAGGAAATATAGTCAATTGTGATATGAAACAATATTTAGGAAAAAGAGAATCAATAGATATAATAGATAGATTATTATATAAATATAATAAAAGATTGGCATTTGAAGTACATCTTCAATCTTATATATTACAACATTTAATTAATGACAATGATTTTTTATATAATATATTACCAAAAGAATATATTGAAAATTACGTAATAGAATGGATAGGAAATGAAGTTTCTTGTGGTGTTGGTATGCAGCGTATAGATATAATGATTTCGTTAATTAATAAAAATGATAATACTAAAAGGATTATTATTCCTATAGAATTGAAAGATGAAGAAATAGATTATAAAAAAATTACAAAACAATTAGAAAGATATATAAATTGGATTTCTCAATATTACATACCAAATAGAATTAGTTTAATAAAACCTATAATAATAGGTAAATATATAAAAAATGATGATGAATTAAATAGATTATTAAATGCATTAAAGAAATTTAATAAGATAACAGATAAGAATTGTTTTGATGTTGGGTATGTAGAATTTAGTATTAAAAAAGGAATTGAATTTAAAGAGGTTAAATATTAATGAACTATATAGGAAGTAAATTATCATTATTAGATTTTTTATATAAATCTATTAATTCTGTAATAGATAAAAACTGCACTGTATTCTGTGATTTATTTGCAGGTACTGGTATTGTGGGAAGATATTTTAAATCTAAAAACTTTTCTATTATATCTAATGATATTCAGTATTATAGTTATGTTATAAATAAGCATTATATAGAAAATCATAAATATTTATATTTTAAAAATCTTAATGATGAGATAGAAGATTTAAAATGTGCTGATATTAAAGAAAAACATTTAATTGTATGTGAATATTTAAATAATATACCTTATAAAGAGGGATTTATTTATAATAATTATTCTTTTGGAGGAACTAAAAATAAAGAGTATCAAAGAATATATTTTTCAGATGAAAATGCTTTAAAATGCGATGCTATTAGAATGAAAATAGAAGAGTGGTTTCAAAATAATAAGATTAATGAAAATGAGTATTATTTTCTTCTTACAAGTCTTCTTGAAAATATAGATAAATGTGCCAATACTGCATCTGTGTATGGAGCATTTTTAAAAAAAATAAAAAATACTGCTTCAAAAACTTTTAATTATTATCCAGCAAATTTTTTTATTAATGATATAGAGCATAAAGTATATAATAAAGATGCCAATGAATTAATTGAAACTATTGATACGGATATTTTATATATTGACCCGCCTTATAATAGAAGACAGTATTCTGATAATTATCATATGCTTGAAACAATAGCAAAATATGATAATCCAGAGATAAAAGGCAAAACAGGTCTTAGAAATGACAGAATAAAATCTTTATACTGCAGTAAAAATGATGTTTATAATATATTTGAAGATTTAATAAATAAAGCAAAGTCCAAATATATATTTGTAAGCTATAATAACGAGGGTTTATTATCATTAGAGGATATAAAAACTATAATGTCAAATAAGGGCGAATATGGAGTATTTGTCAAAGAGTATAACAGATTTAAAGCTGACAGCAAAAGAAATAATTCAGCATCATCAACTTTTGAATATCTTCATTACTGTATTGTAAAATAATATTATCTTATCTGTTTTATTAATTTGCATATAAGCTCTGCCTCACTTTTTTGTAGTGTAGGGTATATAGGAAGCGATATGCTTTTTAAATATGCATTTTCAGTATTCGGATAATTTTCATTAGGTAAATTAAGATACTGATGCAGAGGCTTAAATACAGGTCTTGCAGCTTCTACATTATGACGCTCAAACATTTTTATAACATCGTATATATTCATATTTCCGTTTAGCATGCATACATATCTATAATATGAAGGGCTTTCACTATCATGAGTAGATAATTTCATCAAATTACTTTCAAGTATTGCATTATCATAAAATGAAGCAATATCTGCCCTTACTTCAACCATTCTCTCAAGATGTTTAAGCTCTTCTATACCGATAGAAGCCTGAAGGTCGGTTGCACAGTAATTGAATCTTTTAATAAAATTATCTTTTTTGTCATAATGTATTATATCTCTTACAGCGTCCATTCCCTTTTTCTTTGTAAGTATCATACCTCCAGCACCGCCTGAAGTAATCATTCTTGTTGCAGAGAGTGAGAAGTAGGCAAAATCTCCAAAACTTCCAAGTAAAGTATCTCTGTATTTTCCCCCAAGACTATGAGAAGCGTCTTCTATAATAGGTACTTTTATATCGGCAAGCTCATCAATCAAAGCACAGTTGCCAAACATATGAGAAACTATAATAGCTTTTGTTTTTTCATTAATAGCTTCTATAACATTATCCATAGATATTTGAAAGCTGTCTTCGTCTATGTCTATAAGTACGGGTGTTGCTTTTAGATTTGTAACCACTTGAAGAGGTGAGGCATTAAGAAAAGAAGACATTATAACTTCATCACCTTCTCCTATATTAAGATGTCTTAATATAAGCTCTAATGCCGATGTTCCGCTATTAACGAATATAGCAGTAAAACCTTTTCCAAAATAATTAGCGAAAGTTCTTTCAAATTCGTATATTATATCACCTGTTGCAAGGTTATCGCTAATCATTACTCTTAAAGCAGATTCTAAGTCTTTTTTTCTTATAGTAGGTCTTGAATGTCTAATCAATTTATTTCCCCGTAATTATAATGTTATAAATGATGATATCATAAAATATATTATTTTCAATATTTATAAATTAAAGTTATATAAATAAAGCTTTAATTTTATTATATATTTTTTAATTGCATTTTTTTATATATTAGTTATTATATTAAGAATGAATTATTTGTCGGATAAAAATATATGAAAGAGTTTCTTAAAAATAATTATATAAAATTAATGCTTATATTTATAATTATTTTTTCATTTGTTCTTAATATTGTATTATCATTTCGTATAATTCCTATAAGAAGTACTTACGATGATTTTCAGCATTTTTATGATATGTACATATGGTATGAAAAAAAAGAACTTCCAGTAACAAGTACTAGATTTGAATTGTCTGATACTTATGAAGATGAGTTTAAAACTCCAAGAGTACCGGGCGGAGCTTATTATATATTCTATATTTTATGTTATAAATTTGGTAATGAGAATCTATATGCAGCTAAGATTATAAATTATTTTTTTAGTCTTTTTATCATATCATTGTTTTTATTTTGGCTTTATAAAAGATTAGGACTTTTTGTTTGTTCTTTTATGTCTCCTCTTATTTTACTTAATGGCTATTTAGTAAAATCTATGACAAATTTTTGGAATCCTAATATATCATTAATTTTTAGTTTTATATTTTTTATTCTTCTTTATGAATATATATATATATATATATATATAGTAGAAACTTTGATAAAAAAGCTATTATACCATCTATTTTTATTTTTCCAGTATTGGCAATTATAGCACAAGGACATTTTGCTTCATTTTTTTCTGTTGTACCTACTATGATATTTTATTTAATTCTTACTTATAGAAATACAATTAAATATTTGAAATATTGGATTTTAGGAGTTTTTTTATCATTTTTAGAGTATCTTCCTTATCTAATTTCAGAAATTAATAATGGATTTTATAATACTAAATTAATGTTTTCAAAAGGGCCAGATACAGGGAAAATT
>NZ_ARQI01000071.1 GCF_000384655.1 Brachyspira innocens ATCC 29796
TTGTGTTGTGTTGTGTTGTGTTGTGTTGTGTTGTGTTGTGTTGTGTTGTGTTGTGTTGTGTTGTGTTGTGTTGTTCATAAATATACCAAAAATATAGTTAGCATATTTTATATTCTATAAACATATTTGTCAATAATATTTATAAACCCACATACTATTTTTACATAATTTCACAAGTTATATAAAATATAATAAAATAAACCCTATTGATATTATATTAATTTTGTATATAATCACCTCTAATAAAAAACATTTATTTTTTACATGCTGTAGTATTATAAGATTTTAATATAGATTATAATAAAACTATATTATTTATAGTATAAATAAACAGTATAATAAAAAATAATAAAACATAAATTATAAAAAATAAAGATTGGAATATGAAAAACTTTTATTTAGAAAATTACGGATGCCAAATGAATAAGGCAGATTCAAACAGTTTAATTAATTCACTTATGCAGGAAGGTTTTATACAGACAGAAAATCATGAAAATGCTGATAATATAATAATAAATACATGCAGTGTAAGAGCACATGCTGAAGAGAGAGTATTTTCAAGAGTAAAACTATTTAATGCAAATAGAAAAAAGAATAAAAAAGACACAAAAATAATTATTATGGGCTGTATGGCTCAAACTTCCAAAGAAAAATTAGAAAGTCTCGGTGTCAATAAAATATTCGATGTATATAATGAAGTAAATATAATAGATTATCTTAAAGACGAAGAGGTTTTTGTAAGGAAGTTTAATGATAACTATATATTTAATAAGTCGTATGTAGATGAAGATAAACCACATAAAGCATTTATACCTATATCTCATGGCTGTAATAATTGGTGCACATACTGTATAGTACCTCATACACGCGGTAAAATGGTAAGCAGAAAATCAGACAATATAATAGAAGAATTAAAAAGATTAATAGATGACGGAGCTAAAGAGATAACCCTTTTAGGTCAAAATGTAAATTCTTATGGGCTTGATATTGACAATGAGATTAATTTTACAGAGTTATTATACAAAATTGATAAAGTTATTGATGAAAAAAGTAAAGATAAAGTGTGGATAAGATTCTTAACTTCTCACCCGAAAGATTTTGATAAGGATTTAGCTGATGCTATATGGAATCTAAACAGTTTATGCAAGCATATACATTTACCTTTTCAAAGCGGCTCAGACAGAATATTAAAACTTATGAACAGAAAATACACAAAAGAAGAATATATAAAAAAAGTATCATATTTGAGAGATTATAGTGATGATTTTCCTATTTCTACCGATGTAATAGTAGGATATGCTGATGAAACAGAAGATGAATATAATGAAACATTAAATTTGCTTGAAAGCATTGGCTTTGAAGAGGCATATTTATATAAATATTCTGAAAGAGAAGGCTCTATAGCATACAAAAAGAAAGTAGAATATGATAAAGCGGCAGGGGCAAGAAGACTCACAAAGTTAGTAAATTATCAAAGAGAATTAGCTCAGAAATTATTATCAAAACAAGTTGGCAAAAAAACTTCTGTTATGATAGATGATACAGCAAAAGATAATATGCATTATTTATGCAGAAGCAAAGAAAACAGGATAATACTCATAAAAAAAGAAAAAGAACTTAATATGGGTGATATTTTTGATGCGGAAGTTACCGAAATAAAAAGCCATACACTAATAGGAAAATTTATTTAATTATAATATATATAATATAAGGTTAATTTCATGACTTACTTAGAATACAGCTTTAATGAAAATAACAATAGAGAAAATTCAAGAAAAACATTAGAAAATATTATACTTTCTATGGCTAATACTCATTATAATAAAAATAACCTTACTATAGAAAGAGAGGAAAATAAAAAGCCTTATTTTAAAAATGAAAATATATATTTTAATGGTACACATACTTCAGATTTATTTGCTGCTGTTATGAGTGAAGATTATAATGTAGGTATAGATGCAGAAAAAATAAAAAAAAGAGATTTTTTTTATATAGCAAAAGAATATTTTTATGAAAGCGAAATCAAATATCTTGA
This sequence comes from Brachyspira innocens ATCC 29796, assembly GCF_000384655.1. Classification (GTDB taxonomy): domain Bacteria; phylum Spirochaetota; class Brachyspiria; order Brachyspirales; family Brachyspiraceae; genus Brachyspira; species Brachyspira innocens. The sequence goes on from NZ_ARQI01000071.1 coordinate 2,036, forward strand.
GTCTACTCACAAATTGGAAATAGATTTTTTTACTATATGGACAATAAAAGAAGCGTATATAAAAATGCTTGGGAAAACTATATTTGATATAAAAAATGCACCAGAGGTTGATTTAATTGAAAGAGTGATAAAAAATGCCGATGATATATTTTTTGCTTCTTTCATACTTGACGACTCATATATAATAAGCATATGCCTTAACACTAAAAATGAAGTTAATCTAAGCCTTCAGGACTTTAATTTAAATATGCTATTTGCCTACCCTACTTTGCCTAATATTGATATAAAAATATAAATTTTATCAGTATTGACTTTTTTAATTCAAAAATATAAACTTATATTATACTTAGTGGGATTTGTTAGGTTTTTTACTTTTTTAATAATTTTACTAAGGAGTATTTATGATAAATAGAATATTTTTAATAGTAATATTATTTGCTTTATCATTCAGCAATATTTTATTATCTCAGGATATTTCTTTTAAAATCACTGGAATATCTGGAATAGCTTTTATAGAAAAAACGGATATAAATAAATCATTAAGAGCTTTCAGAGGAAGCGAAGTACATAATGAATATAGATTAAGAACTATTTCTAATACTCAGGTAGAACTTACTTTAAGCAGAAGAGGCGATAAAATAGGTGAAATTATAGTTCCTCAAAATACTATAATACTTGTCAATCCTCCAATTTCAAAAGATGATAATACGATTTCACTATCATTATTAGAAGGTTATATAAGTGTAAGTATAATAAAAAATATTGGCACTTCTATTGAAATACATACAGCAAATACTTCTTCTATAGTGAAAGGAACAGAATTTGAGGTAGCATTTGCTGAAAACGGCTCAAGTATTGTTATTCTTAAGGACGGAAATGTTGATGTTGTTACAGATAATGATGAAACTGTATTAAATCCTAAAGAAGCATATATTAATACAATAGATAATAATTATAAAGTAGTTAATCAAAACTCTGACAGCGATCCTATAGTATTTTTAAATAGGGGCGAAGAGGATTCAAGGGAAGATTTTTTATATACAATAGAAAATTTAATGAAAGCTATGGAAAATATACCAAATAATAATGAGGATAATTTTATTTCATTTACAAGTATGGAGATGGAAGAAAATGAGAAAAAAATCAAAGATCTTGAATTAAAACAGCAAAGAATGACAGCAGCAAATGAAGGATATTACAATACCATAATCAAACTAATTAATTTAAACTCTGACAAAAAAAATGAAATGATATCATATGCAAGGAAATCATTAAGCATATATATGGCCAATCAGAGGGCTATAACAAAAATGAATAATACTGTTTATAGAACAAGAGAAAAATTTGACAGAATAAAAAGAAAATTTGATGAAAGAATGAATGCTTCAGCATATGATAATAATCAATAATCAAATATATTTTTTATTTCAGAGTATTTTCTAAGTTTAGATATATAAAAATTTCTATCATATTCAGCTAAAAGAATCTTAGCTCTCTTTATAAACTCATCTTCATCATAAACTATCAAATCTATATAAATATTATATATTCCAATAGCTCTTCCAACTACAATACCTATTTCATTTCCGCTATGACCCAAAACCTCCTTCTCTAATCTATTCTGTATCTCATATCTTTCATTAAGTATTTCTCTTCTTATATCATCATTATCATTTTCATCATCATAAGTGTAACTCAGAAATAAAGCCCTAGCACCGCATTTTGATATCTCTACTATATCATGAACATTTTCACTATAATAATCATTAATGGTTTCATAATATGAAGTAATTCCAGCTATTATATCATATCTAGGCATATCAGTATTTTTAGGCTCAAAAGTGTATGAGAAATACTGTTTTATAGGCTCTGTTATTAATTCTTTTCTGTAAAACTGTAATATCTTTTTCATATACTCTTCAAGTTCTGTAAGAGTAATCATATTATATAATTTAGTGTTGCTTATATCAACATATCTTATATATATCCTAGATAATCCCTCACCTATAGAATTTTCCATCATAATAAAAAATATATTGTACGCCTCTTCTCTATCCAAATTATTTAATTCGCTGTTATAAAATATCAAATCAAATTTATCATTTTCTGCGTCAAACTCTATTTTGATAAAAACTTCCTGCATATATATTTTTTTATTCTGAACCTCTATAGAAAAATTAATACCCTCAGAACTAGGAAGATAAGGCAAAAAAGTCCATTTTTCTCTTAATTTATAAGGCATAGAAGATATTATTTTAGGTATGAGATAGAAAAGATAATTTTTCCCATCTACAGTAAATATAAACTTATAATTTTTAGTAATATTAAATGATATATTATCAGATATAATTTTAACACCACTTGAAACAAAATTAATCAAATCATCATGATTATTTTGAAGCATACTTGAAATATATTCTTCATTTTCTTCAAACCATTTCCAAAACAACTCTGTCCTTTTTAAAAAATTTATGCCGTTATCATCATCTTCAAAACATAAAGTATATAACCTTTTAGAAGATTCTAATATTTCTATATTCTTATGTCCGTCCATAAGTTCTATAGTTTTATAAAGATATTGTTTTGCTGTATCTTTTTCATTTTTATAAAAATAAGAATATCCTACTCTGAAATGCCATAAAGGATCATCTATTCCGTCCTCTCTAATATACATAAGATGATCCAATGCTTCATCATAATTTTGAGTATTATTCAAAGCCCTTGCAAGTAATGATATAACATCATAATCTCTCTCTGATTCATCTATAGAATATACAAGCTCTATTATTCTATGATGTTCATCATTATTATGTAAATTTTCTATTTTTTCTAATAATTCTTTATCCATTCCTAATTGCCCTGTAAATATATTACAATACTTTTACAAAAAAATCTATTTATAATATATTAATTTATTTGTAAGTTAGTATAAGTTTTTTGTTTTTATGCTTGACAAAATTATATTATTGTAGTATTATATGTTACTCATAGTACTGTACAAAATAAAAATATATATAAATTGGAGATAAGCTATAATGTATGCAATTGTAGAAGTAAAAGGCAAACAATATAAGGTAGAAAAAGGTCAGGATATCTTAGTAGAATATCTAGGCGATGAAGCTAAAGACGCTCCAGAAATTAAAACACTCCTTCTTAAAAAAGATGATGAAAGTGTTTTAGTAGGTACCCCTTATGTTGAAGGCGTAAAAGTAAGTTCTAAAATAATAGAAATGATGAAAGGCGATAAAGTAGTTATAGGAAAACATAAAAGAAGAAAAGACTACAGAAGAAAAACAGGTCATAGACATAAATACCATAAAATCACTATTGAAGATATATCTCTTTAATGGCTTCTCTTGTTCATATAGTTTATAATAGTAATTCTATTATGAAATGTATAACAGTTGAAGGTCATGCTGGTATAAAAAAATCCGGCGAAGGTTATGAGGTTTGTATAGCTTTAAGCGTACTTACTCAGGCTATGTATAAAGCCCTTTTATCAACTATAGGAAAAAAATTCCTAGAATACAAAACAGATGATGGGCTTTTAAGTTTAGAGTTAATCAATATTGATAAACTTGACACTGATAAAAAAAAAGAATATGAATTAGTTAGTAATGGATATTTGATAGGTATAAAATCTTTAATTAAAGAGTATCCTGATTTTATAAAATATAAAGAGGAGTATAAAAATGGCACATAAAAAAGGTGGTGGAAGTTCCAAAAATGGACGCGACAGCCAATCTAAACGCTTAGGTGTTAAAGTTTACGGCGGTCAAAAAGTTATATCAGGCAACATTATAGTTAGACAACGCGGTACTCAGTTCCATGCAGGAAACAATGTTGATATAGGCAGAGATCATACTATATTCGCTACTGCTTCTGGCTATGTTAAGTTCCATACTAACAAATTTGGAAAGAAAACTATTTCAGTTGTTGCTGAATAATTAAAATAATTTTTTATTTGATAAAATTTTATATCTCAGTTAATTTTAACTGGGATATTTTTTTAATATATTGATTCAGTAAAATATAAAAATTAAGAACTATATAAAAAATGATTAATAAAGAAGAATTAAAAGAAATACAAGAAATAGAATCTAAATATTATATGATTCCTTTAATTAAAAGACTGAGTAATTATGCAATAAATAATAATTGGATATTAGCTTTCAACTACTTATATAATGTTATAGTAGATTCTAAAAAAGATGTTGAAATATTAATAGAAAATCGTATTAAAAATAATGAAATAAAAGACAAAAGTCAAGCAAGAAAATCAATAGCAGGTAATGCATTTCAATCTATATTAATATATACATTTCTTAAATGTAAAGAAAATAACTTAATAAGAGATGATATTTTTATAACATCTAAAAAAAATAAATTAGATTTCCTAAATGATTTATATACAATAAAAGTTGGTGAAGAAACTCAAAAACCAGATTGTGATATTGTAATATATAAATTGGATAAAACTAATAATTTACAATCATGCTTAATACTATCTTTAAAGACTTCATTAAGGGAAAGAGCAGGTCAAACTTATAAGTGGAAATTGTTAATGGAAATAGCAATAGATGATAGTAATAAGATTAAAGATAAGTATGAATTAGAATACAATCCCAAAGTAAAACCATATGTTGGATTTGTAACAGTAAATTTTTATAATGAAATAAATAATCCGCAGCAAAGAGGAATGTTTAAATTTTTTGATAAAGCTTTTATAGCAAAACAATTAGATAATTATAGTTTTATATCTCCTCTTTCAAGTATAGTCGATTTTCTAAATAAGGATTTTTAATATATGTATAATTCTTTTTACAATCAAAAATATGACTTTAAAGAAATTACATATTCTAAATCATTTCCCAATTTACATAAATATCCAGCTGCTATGCTTCCTCAAATAGGTATAGAAATATTAAATGAGTTAAACATAAAAAATGGTAAATTATTAGATCCGTATTGTGGCAGTGGTTCCTCTTTTATATCAGCATTAGAATCTAATATATACAATTTTGAAGGATATGACTATAACCCATTGGCGATACTAATATGCAAAGTAAAATTTACTAAAATAGATATAAATATGCTCATTAAAGAATATAATCTTATAAAAAATAAAATTAATAGCAAAAATTATTTTGATAGTGTAAAAGATAAATTATATGACTACATTCCAACTTTTAAAAATATGGAATATTGGTACTCAGAAAATGTAAAAATAAAACTTGCATTGCTAAAGTGTATAATTTCAGATATTAAAAATAATGATAATATTAAAGATTTTATATTGCTTACATTTTTAGAAACAGTTAGAACATTTTCTTATACAAGAAATAATGAATTTAAATTATATAGAATAAAAAATGAAGATATAATATCTTTTAATGAAGATGTTAATTCTTATTTTTTAACTAGATTAATGAATAATATAGAATTTTATAAAAATTATTATTATAAATATTTTAATGACAAAATCAATGCTGCATTTTATAATGAAGCATTTTCAAATAAAGAAAAAAAATTTAATGTTGTATTAACTAGTCCTCCTTATGGAGATAGTAAAACTACTGTTGCATATGGACAATTCTCTTTCTTTGCTAATTTATGGCTTGGTAATAATGATGCTAGAAAAATAGATAATATGCTAATGGGAGGAAAAAATAAAAAACAATTACTAAATGATTCTATAATATCAGAACAAATTTATAATATTAATAAGATAGATAAAAAAAGAGCTTTAGAAGTATCATCATTTTATATTGATTTAAGAGATTCAATTAAAATTGTTTCAAACAGCATACTTGATGGAGGGTATGCCATATATATTGTTGGAAATAGAATTGTAAAAAATGAATATTTAAATACTGACAAATTTATAGCTGAAAGTTTTGAAAGAGAAAATTTAAAACATTTATTTACTTATAAAAGGATAATAAGCAATAAAAGAATGCCACTTAAAAATTCTCCTACAAATAAAAAAGGATCATTATCAAATACTATGACAGAAGAATTTATAGTTGTACTTAGAAAAAGTTAGTTTGACATTTTCTATCATTTTAGTATAATTTTAAATAATATTTTTTTATAGGTGTTTATTATGTCAAATATTACAAATAATACGGAAGAAAGTAAAGAACAAATTCAGCTTTTATCATGTGCCTTGGAAGGGGGCTGTTCAGCTAAAATCCCTCCAGACCTGCTTGAAAAAACTCTAGCCCCAATAATGCAGACTAAGGTTGACTCTAACCTTCTTTCTGATGTAGATATAGGAGATGATGCTGGAGTATATAAAATATCTGATGATAATGCTATAATATTTACAGTGGACTATTTTCCGCCTGTTATAGCAGACCCTTACGGATTTGGTCAGATTGCCGCATGCAATGCCATAAGTGATATATACGCTATGGGAGGAGAACCGAAACTAGCATTAAATATCACAATGTTTCCTAAAGATGATTCATTAAATATATTAGCAAGTATATTAAAAGGTGGGCAGGATAAGGCTACAGAAGCTGGAGTATTGGTTGTAGGAGGACATACTATAACAGACACAAATGTAAAATATGGAATGGCTGTTGTAGGTTTTGCTAATCCTAATAAAATTACAACAAATGCCGCTGCTAAAGATGGCGATATAATTATACTTACAAAACAGCTTGGTACAGGTGCTTGTCTTGCTGCTATGAGACAGGGACTTATAAAAGAAGAAGATATAGAAGATGTTTTTAACTCTATGAAAACATTAAACAAAAAAGCATGTGCTGTTATGAATAAATATAATGTTAAATGTGCTACTGATATTACAGGCTTCGGACTTATAGGGCATTCTTATAAAATGGCTAAAGCAAGCGATGTTACAATAGAAATACAGTCATCTGCTTTGCCTATGTTTAATAAAAGCTATGAAGTACTTGATATGGGCTGCATACCTGGTGCTGCTTTTACTAATATGCGTTATGTAGGGGAAAATATATTAGTAGATGATAATGTTGATTATAATTTAAAAATGCTATCTTTTGACCCTCAAACAGCAGGAGGTTTATTTATATGTGCCGATAAAGATAATGCCGAAAACATTCTTGCTGATTTATGGAGAGAAGGAATTGACTGTGCTTCTATAATAGGTAAAGTTCATAAAAAAGAAAAAGAATATATACATTTAGTAAAATAAATTATTTAATAAATAAATTTTTATTAAAAAGCCTGCAAAGTATAAAAAATACAATGCAGGCTTATTAATTTTATTAAATTATTTAAGGAACAAAACTTACAGTAACATTTTTTATTATATCAATTGCTCTTGCCTCTTCTTTAGAATATTTAGCCTCTGACTTTTTGGTCTCAGCAGTATTTCCTATATTGATATAAGAAGTATAAAGCACATTATTATCCTGATATATTGTAGCTTCTACAACTATTTTGTATGTTCCATTTTTAACCGCCCTACCCTTTGAATCTTTACAGTCCCAAACTATATTAACTTTACCAGTTTTAGGTGTAGATTTTGATACTGCATCAACTATTTTTTTATCTAAATTAACAGCATCAGCTTTAACCTGCCAATTATTCAAAGACTGAGGTCTTCTTTTCCAGCCTTCTCTTCTTCCAGTGAAATCTGTGATATATATAGTAGTTATATAATTACCCTTATCATCTTCTGCCCAAACAGCTATTTGATTACTTGAATATCCAGCTCTTTTGGTATAGTCAAAACTAATATTAACTTTTTTAGAAGAACTTTGAGCATAATTTTCATTTGCATAAAAAGATATAAAAATCATAAATATTATAATTATGAGCTTTTTCATAAGATATAACTCCTTTATTTATAAAATTTATTTTTTATCACAGCTTCTTTTATATAATATTAATTATTAAATATATTAATATTTTTCATAGTGTATTTTATTAGGTTCAAATCTCTCAGGCATTTGAGGCTCTCCGTCAGCATACCCTACTACAACCATTCCCAAAGGTTTAATATGTTCTGGTAAATTAAATAATTTTATAACCTCATTCATTCTCTCTTCACGCGGAGCAAGCCCAATCCATACAGTACCCAAATCTTTAGCCTTCGCAGCAAGCATCATATTTTCCAAAGCGGCCGAACAGTTCTGCTGCCAATAAAGTTTACCAGACTCATCAGATAAATCTCCGCATACAATAATAGCCATAGGAGCAGTTTCAAGCATTTTAGCATATGGGTGAAAATCCATTATTTTATCAAGTGTTTCTCTGTTTTTTATAACGATAAACTCCCAATTCCTCCTGTTATTAGCTGAAGGAGCATACATAGCCGCTTTAAGCATATATTCTACCTTTTCATCTTCAACTTGTTTTCCTTTGATGTATTTTCTTATGCTTCTTCTAGTAAAAAGAATATCTTCGCTCATTTTTTATCCTCCTAAAATTAATTGTTATAGTATTATAACATTAATAACAAAAAATTGTAAATCACATGTTAAAAAACATACAGCAGGTTAAAATTATGTATACAAAAATTGAATATATGATTGTTATATAAATGATTAATCTATTGCAAATATTGATTATTTATAATATACTTATTATAGTAATAAAAATATATTTTATTGCTGAAATGTATTTATTTTGAAGTTTATTCATATTTAGTTTATTTAGAGGATACATATGGCAAGAGATGAAGATGATATTATTTTTCAAAAATTAAGGCAGAATGTTCAAAGAAATTTCCCAAGAGAAGATGATAAAAATAACTATAGTATGAATAATTATAAAAATGAAAATTATTCTAATAAAGATAGTTTAATAATTTTAGAAACCCAAAGAAATATAGAAAAAATTACAGATTTATCAAGCAAAATAGATGATGCAGAACTTACTCCAGCTTTAAAAGAAATGATATCAATATTAGAAGAAATGGTAAATTACAGTAAGGCAAATAAAGAGGGCGAGAAAAAACTTGAAAAAATTAATGAATATCATCTTCCTACTGCTGTAAAAATGCTTAATTCATATATAGATTTCTGCAATTTTCCTGTAAAAAATGCTAATATGGAAAAAACAGCACAGGAAATAGAAAATGTTATAATAAAATTAAATGAAGCATTAAAAAGTATGCTTGTAGAAATGAATCAGAATAAACTTATGGACATAAACAGCGATATAGATGTATTAAAAACTATGCTTGAAAAAGATGGTTTATAATAAAAAATAATATAAGAATACGGAGAAATTTTATGGAAAATAATAATAATCAACTAAACAATACAGAAGAAAATCAATTGAATAATCAAAATGGCATGAATCAACAGAACACAATGCCTAATAACATGCAAAACGCATATAATCAGCAGAACGCAATGCCTAATAACATGCCAAATGCGTATAATCAGCAAAACATGACAGTTAATAATATGCAAAATACAATGCCTAATAATATGCAGAACTTTCAAAATAATAATCAGCCTATTATGAATTATCAGCCTCAGAATGCTGCAGCAGAAGTATTGAATCATATGAATAATCAGTTTTCTAGTGAAGACTTGCAAAAGATAAACGAATTATCAAACAGCATAAATTTAAAAGATTCTGTATCAATAATGTCATATGGTTCAGCTGCTCAAAACAAAATGATTCAGTTTTCTGAAAATACATTAAGCAATGTTATGAATAAGGATTTAGGCGAAGTTGGAGACGCTATTACTGACGTTATAACAGAACTTAAAGGTTTTGATATAGAAAGTGAAACTAAAGGAAAAGGACTATTCGGATTTTTCAAAAAAGCTGGAAATAATTTAGCTAAATTAAAAACCAAATATACAAATGTTGAAACTAATATTGACAATATAGTAAAAACATTGGAAGCACATCAAAGAAACTTACTTAAAGATATTAGCATTTTGGATCAGATGTATAATTATAATTTGGAATACTTAAAAGAATTAGAAATATATATAGAAGCAGGAAAACAAAAACTCAATCAATTAACAGCTAATGAAATACCTGCATTAGAAGCCAAAGCTACAGCAAGCAATTCACCTCAAGATGTTCAAATGGCTAGAGATATTAAGGATTTGGCAAACAGATTTGAAAAAAGAATACATGACCTAGAACTTACTAGAGCAATATCCGTACAGACTATACCTCAAATACGTTTGGTACAGAATAATAATGTTATAATGACAGAAAAAATACAGTCTACTATATCAAATACTATACCTCTTTGGAAAAATCAGATGGTTTTAGCTATAGGGCTTCATCATTCTAATGAGGCAGCAAAAGCACAGAGAGCTGTTACTGACACTACAAATGAACTATTAAGAAAAAATGCTGAAATGCTAAAAACTTCTACTGTAGAAACAGCAAAAGAATCAGAAAGAGGAATAGTTGATATTGAAACATTAAAATATACAAATGAACAGCTTATATCTACTTTAGACGAGGTAATGAAAATACAAACAGAAGGCAGAGAAAAAAGAAGAGCTGCTGAGGTAGAATTAAGAAATATAGAAAATGAACTTAAAGCAAAAATATTAAATATATCAAAAAATTAATATAAATTTGATAAATAAAAAATGCTCATCTGTATATAAAAAATATAGATGAGCATTTTTTTATAAAATACTAAAAATTAATTAAACAAATAAGCCAAATAATGATCTTTCTTTATATAATCTTTTATATTTTTATAATCGATAAATATTTTTCCGTAGCCTTTTTCTTTCATTATTACAATAAATGAATCAGTTATACCGAAAATTAAATTATCTATATTAGAATAAAAATCACTAGGGGCATTATATTTTTTTAATAATGCTTCAGTATCATTTACCAAGTCTTTAAGATAAGGGCTAATTAATTTCTGACTTTCCAACTCAAATGTCATAAACATATTATCTATTTCGGCAAGCTTCAAATCTTCTAGCTTTGAAACTCTTTTATATAAAGATATTGTTTTATCATCATAGTATAATATATTAAAACTTTTAAACTCTTTAAGTTCATCATAATAATCAGCATAATTATCAATATAATTTAATATACTCTCGTCTATTAATGATTTCCAATGTCTTTGTTTAGATTCTTTTACATACGATTCTACTATATCCTTATTTTCATTTATTTTATCTTTTAAAAACTCATCTGAAAACTCTCTAACTCCATTAATAGAAGAATTTATTTTTTCTTTTCCATTTATAAAAAGATAATCAAAATTAAATACATTACCTGAGAATATTCTCTCAGAACTGAATAAAATACTTTTATCATTATACAAACCAAATATGTCTGCATTATGCAGTCTTATTATTTCTGCTTCATCTTCTCTTATAATTTCAAAAGTTCCTTCTATTCTTACAGGATCTCTTAAAGTTTTTTTAATATTATCACCAACATAGTCAACAATACTGTCATAAGGCTTAAATTCAATAATATATTCAATTTGTGATTTTGATGTATTATCTAATTTTGTCTTGAATTTTATTTCAGCAAAAGTTTCAGGCTCATATCCATAAGATCTATTACCATCTGATGAGTGTTTATTAATTAAAATTGGATTATCTTTATCATAATAATTTTTAACTCCTATTCTTTCAGATGAAAAGTAAACATCATTTATAATAAATCCATTATCATTATTTATATATACCCTTCCTAAATATGGAAACACATTATCTCTAGGTAAGTATAAATCATTATAATTATCATTTTTCTCATAAACATAAACATATATATTGTTAATTTTATCTTTAAGCATGAAAAAATTATTTTTGTAAAATCTTACAGGGTTTTTTTAGCCTTATTTTTAGGTATATTAATAATTATTATAACAGCAGCTACTAAAATCACTACTGCTAACAAAATTATTATATCTTTATCCATAAATTTAGTTATTAAATTTTTCATTGTTTTCACGTTCTCCTATTATTGTTATACTAGCATCGCCTGAAAGCACCTCTATACTGACTTTGTCCGCATTTTGCGAAGTATAGAGGCGGCTCTGCTCGCTTTTATTATTGTTATGCTCGCCTTTTATTATTGCTAATAAAAATTGTTCGCTAATTGTATCTAGCAAATAAATTTGCTAGATGCTCACAATTTTTATATTTAGATTTCTAATATTTCATTATGTTTGCATTTTATTGTTGCTAGTGAGTAAACTTACTAGCTGACTTTGGCTTAGCTTATTAATCCTTATGTTCTCCCGCTACTAACTTGGCATATAATAACCTATTTGCTCTTGTTTAATTCTATATTCAACTTTTATATTTTAAATTATACCCTCAGCATTATATAAAAATTAATTATAAAAACAATTATTGCCTATCAAAAAAACTAAATAAAGAATGACTTCTATTTAAATAATTTTTTAAATCATTAGAAGAAATAAATATTCTACTTGCAATTTTTTCATTTGTATTTTCCAAATTATAATCTTCATCATTAAGAATTAGATTTGTATATTCAGGCATTACTATAATACCTGTATCTGTTAAAAGAAATATTAAATTATCTGTATTGTCATAAAAATAGTCGCTAACTACATAATTAGATAATAACTCTTTACTATCAATAACCAAATCTTTTAAATAGGAACTTACACTTTTTTCTCCGTTCAATTCAAATATAAAAGAATGATTTTTTACTATAGCTTCATAGCTTCTCTCATCTGCTTTTACACTTCTTTTGTATATGCATATTAATTCATCATCATAGTATAATATATCAAAGCATCTAAAGTCTTTAAGTTTCTTATAATATATAATACCAATTTTATCAGCATAATAGGCTTTGTTTTGGTCATAATGATGGAATTTTTCTATAATAAGTTCTTTATTTTTTAATTCTTCTTCAAGCTCTCTTCCTTTTTCTTCTTTGAATCTTTCATCAAAATTGTAATATCCGCTGATAGCCATATTTATTCTTTCTTTGCCTCTAATAAAAGGATAATTGAAATTAAATAAATAATTAGTGAGCATTTTTCTTACTTCATCCATACCAAGATAAGCTGAATATTTATCATCAGTAAAAGTAGTCTGTTCTACTGGAATATAAAACTCTCTTATTTCCATTTCAGGCTTTCTAATAACTTCAAAAACTCCTTCTACTTTTCCGCCTTCAATATCCATAGTATATTCAATTTCTGATGTTCTTTCATAATCGAATTCTCTTTTGAATTTTATCTTTAATAAAATTTCTCTATTGTTTTCTTTTGAACTCCAACCGCCAAATTTACGTACTTCTTTCCATGAATTTTTATAAGGATCATCGTATTTAAATTGTTTTTCTTCTAGTCTTTCAAAATAAGACATATCATAATCACGGTAAACATTAATTTGATTATTATTTAATTCATTAGTTTCACGAATCATTAATTTATTTTCGCTATTTATAAACATTTGACCTGTAAAAGAAGCAAAATATTCACGTGCGAAATTGTCAAATTTTGATTTAAGTACATACTTAATTTTACCACAGTATTTTCTGTACCATTCATCATAATTATTATCTTTATATTTATAGCAATTAATATATATATTATTTACTTTATCTTTCAGCATAAAAAAACTTTTTTCATATACCAATATTTTATTTTTAGCATACCATTCTTTTGCTTTCTTCTCAATTAGAAAAAATACGGATAGAAAAATGGCAATTGCCCCAAACAAAATAGGCCAAAAATAGTCACTAATAAGAAAAAGTCTTAATGGTTCCAATATTCCAAATGATATCATAAATAACTCCTATTGTTGCTATGTTCGCCTCAGCTTAGTATAAGCTGCCAACTAAAGTTGTCAGCTGCTTCGGCTCACTTGTTAGTTGCT
>NZ_ARQI01000072.1 GCF_000384655.1 Brachyspira innocens ATCC 29796
AAAAATGCAGTCTTTTTGGTTCTTTGTGTCAACAAAAGAACTGGGGTATGGGGCAAAGCCCCATATATTAAAAACAAAATACAACCTTATTTTTGACAAATTATAATTGTTTAGGTATATACTGAAAATTTTTAAGTTTATAAATTTTTTGTTGTTCTTTTTCCTGCCGCACGCCACAGGCGGACTTCGTCAAAGAACCATACGAAGTACGCCTACGGCGAAAGTGCAAGTGTAAAAAATTAGTACTAAATAATACTAAAGTTGTGTTACATGTAAGATAGCTTTAGTAAATTAAAGCCCAAATGTAGCCTTTCGCTACTGCGGGCTGTGCCTGCTTCTTTGTGGCACGCCTGCCTACGGCACGCAGAGCGAGGCAGACAGCGTCCAAAATAAGTAGGGCGCAGAGCGGTCACGCTGTGTACTTCGTAAGGGCAAAGCCCCAGATATCAAAACAAAAATATAACTTTACTTTTGACAAAATATAATTGTTTAGGTATATAAAACAATAAATAAAAAACTCTAGAGCGATATACTCTTTTTATATAGATATAAAATATTAAGTATATATTGAAAAATTTATATTTAATTAGAAAATCTAAAGGGTGGAGAGTGAAAATAAAATTCAAAAAAATTATTTACACTCCCCGCCCTCTAAAATTTTATTGCGTTACTATAATTTGTTAATACCTGTTTTTTATAATATTCTCACTGTAAAAGCACCCCCACCCAAGCTTTTATCATTTTTAAGAACGTTGTTCAACGCACGCTTAATTTTGTATAATTATTTTAGTAAAAAGATAAAACAGTATTTAATTATATTTTAAAGTTTTGTTTACCGTGCGTTTATTATAAAGCAGGTGCATGCTTTCCTTTGTTAGGGCCATTAGGATGTTTGAGACAATAACCATTTACTAATGACTGTAAAGATTTGTTTTTAGCTCCGCAATACTTACAAAAATATTCAGACTTTTCACCACCTTCATAAAGTTTATGCTTACCCTTGTTAGGGCCATTAGGGTGTTTGAGACAATAACCGCTAGTAAGTGAAGCTATTGAAGAATATTTAGCACCGCAGTATTCGCAGTAAAAGTTTTGAGCCATAAAAAGCCTCCTTTAATTTTGTTATGTTTTAATTATACAGTATGTTTGCGACAAAAACTGTCATAATTTTTAAGAATTTTATTTTTTGTATAAATATAAAAAATTGTATAAAAATAAAAGGCCTCACCTGAAAATACAAGCAAAGCCTTTTAATTTTTAATATGATTAATTATTATTTTTTATTGCAAACTACGTCTTTATCTGTAGGGAAAAAAGGATTTTTTGTAAATCTAATTGTTACAGAAGAACCATCAGAAGAAAATTTGAAAGTACCCACAACTTGTCCATCGTATACAGAAAAACTATAATCAGTGCCAGAACCTGTTACAGTAAAATAATTCTCTGGAGGAAATGTAGGTGCATTATTATCACTAGCTTGATTTATCATACAAGCTTTACCATCTTTAACTGATATCCATAAATAATCTGTAGTACTTCCTCCAGCTTTACTGGCATCAACAGTTTCTGTAGATACATAAGTATTGCCGTTATACTGTTCTATGCCTTTTGGGGATGTTGTGTCCTTATTAGAACAGCTTACTGATAACACTCCTACTAAAAATAGGGTTAGAAAGATTGTTGAAATTTTTTTACTCATAGTAAAACTCCTTTTAATTATAAATATCATTAAAGACATTTATATCCTGTTTAATTTAAATATTTTTAAATGTATTATTAAATTTATAATACTAAATTAAATTTATATTTAAATTTATTACACTATATATTATTTTAAACAAATAGCAAGTATAAAATTGAATTTTTTTACAATTTTATGCTATATCCTCGCGTATAAAAGTTTATCAAGTATAGAAGATTTAGTACTAATTTATATAAATAATTCCCACTCAAATACAAGGTTTCAAAGCGTTTTGAATATTAGTATTGTTTCATACTATTTTAGAAAAATTATTTACCTCTAATGATAAGGATTTGAAGCGTTTGAAAAAAATTATAAATAAAACTCTAAATATAATTGATGTTTATATAATTCTTATATTTAATAGCTAGCTAGATATTAAAATATAAAATTATTAATAAATTAAATTGCATGAACTAAGAATAAGCTGCTAAACTTTTATTAATTCTAAACCTTCAAGACCCAAGTCTTTTTTTGCAGCTTTGATGAATTCCCCCTGCGACCAAAGGAAGTACTGTTAAGTATGGTGTGCGGCGAAAAAAAAAGTTTATAATATATTCATTAAATAAAAACTTTGTCAAACATTTATATACTTATTTTATTAATATTTCTCACTCAAATGCAAGGAATTGAAGCGTTTTGATTATTAGTATTGTTTCATACTATTTTGGGAAGAATATCTCCCTCCAATAACAAGGCTTTGAAGCGTTTGTAAAATCTATAAATATAATAAAGACTTGGGCGGGTGCTTTATTTTCTAATTTAATTATAAAATAAATTTAGATTGTAATTTCAAAATAAACTTAAATATTAAAGGGTAGAAATGTAATAAAAGTTTTAAAATTTAATTATATTTGAGACATTTATATTTTTGGTGTTTTATTTTGATAATTAGTGCTTTGCTTCTATTTTGTGTTATTTTTTAAATTCAAATTATTTTATGCCATTAGTAAATATTTGTTTTTTGTATAAATAAATATTAAAAAGATTTGTATATCTTTATTGGCATTTATGATATTTTATTTTAGAATTACATATAAATTTAATTAAATACATTAAAAAAAAATTATATTGTTATTATTAAATAATATTATAAATTTAAATTAAATTGACAGCATTCATCTAATAATCGTTTGTTTGCTATATTTATATTATTTGTATTTATATCTATACCTATATAATGTCTATTCGTATTTTTAGCAGCTACGCAAGTAGTCCCTGATCCAACAAAAGGATCTAAAATAGTAGCATTCTCTTTTGTTACTAATGATATTAATAATTCCATTAATTTTACAGGTTTTTGATTAACATGCATACCAGAATCATATTTGGTTATATCTACTTTTATTATATTGTCAAAAAAATTATTGTTTTTATGATTTATACAATACTTTTTTATTGCTTCTTCATTCCAAGCACCAACATCATTATTTATTACATTGTCTGCTATTGTAGAACCTATTTTATATGGTTTTTGAAACCACAATATAGGTTCAAATATTGGTCTTAGATTGGCAACTCTCCAACCTTTCCATTTTTCATAATTTTCTATATCATTTCTTCTTTCATATATAGCAGATAATCTTTGAGCTTTGGCAGCAGCAGAATTTTTTTCCCAAGCAAGCATATCTTTAAATGTAAAACCTGCATCCTCAAGTGCTACTATGCATCTATGTGCATATCTTCTTCCTGCAAAAATAAAACAGCTTGCTCCTGGTTTCAAAACTCTAAGCCAATCTGAAGCCCAAGAAGAACACCATTCTTGATATTCTAAAGGTATTTTTTTATCAGCTTCACTCCATCCATTTAAAGGCTTTCCTCTCCTTTTAAATAAAGTACCCATTTCTAATTGGGCGTTTGATGAACCTCCTAAAGCTGAGTTAGAATTATTATGCAATACGTCCCAATCTTCATAAGATATTCCATAAGGTATATCTGATATAATAGCGTGTATAGTTTCACTATCTATAGATTTCATTATATCTATTGAATCACCGCATATTATTTTATCTATCATATTCATAGTTGAACCTTTTTTATAAAATCGTCTATATGCTTAATTCTATCTTCTAATTTTTGAGATTTTATCAATTTTGATATTGCTTGTTCTTTAGTATAATTTTTTATTGTATTTATTTCATTTTCTAAATATGATTTTTCTTCTATTGATCTGTTTGTTATTATATTTATTTGATTAATTAATGTATTATTAAGCTTGGCATTATCAATGTTTATAGTTATGCAAAATTTTTTATTAAAATTATCAAAAAAATTGTTTTCGCTATCTTTCAATGAAATTTTTTCTGAATATAAATTTCCAAAATTCCATATATTTTTTAAATTTAGATATTTATCTTCTTTAATTTTATTTTCAATTAAAAATATTAAATGTTCCCAACTTAGTAAGCATACATTTTTTTCTAATGATTGTTTATAAATTTGACTTTTTTTTCTTGGATATTGAAAATATGGAGAGCATAAAATAGCATAATCTTCATTTTTTTTCCATTTAGAAAGAGCATCAATTTTAAAATCTTTTTGATTTTTAGCAGTTCTGCTCATTCTAAAAGATTTAGCATCAGCTACTAAAGAATATTTATGTATTTTAGATTCGGCATATACATCTGCTGAGTTTCCTCTTGTTTTTAAAACATCAGAATCAAGACCTATTTCCCTAAAAGCTCTAGCTAAAACTATATCAGATAACTTTGAAAAAGCTTTTTCTTCAGTAGTGTCATGACCTATTGATTCTGGTATTATTCCTATATTATATATTATATCTAAAAAATTATCCGTATTAAAAATAATATCTTCTAGCTTCTTAGATATTTCATCAAATTTTAGCTCTTTTAATTTATTTATTTCATCAATTAATTTATAAAACATGTATTCCTCTTAAATTATTTTTAAATATATATTTATTACTATTTTTGTCAACATATATATCAAATTAAGGATAAATAAAAACTTGTAAAATTCTCTCTTATAGTATAAAATTGTATATCTTTATAAAATAATAAAAATTTTATTTAAGAAAATCTAATTAATGGAGCAAAAATTAAGATGGACTATAGTTCTACTATCAATCTGCCTAAAACCGCTTTTCCTATGAAAGCAGGTTTGAAGGAAAAAGAGCCCAAAATAATAAAAAAATGGGACGAAGAAAAACTTTACCAACAGCTTAGAGAATTAAGAAAAGGTGCTCCTAAATGTATTTTACATGATGGACCGCCTTATGCGAATGGAGACATTCATATTGGAACATCATTGAATAAAATTATTAAAGATATTATTGTAAGGTATAAATCTGCTAAAGGGTTTGATTCGCCTTATGTTCCTGGCTGGGACTGTCATGGTATGCCTATAGAATTAAAGGTGCAGGAAAGTTTGGGAGATAAATATAAAGAAACTTCTAAATTTATAATGAGAAAAAAATGCCGTGCTTATGCTCAGAAATATATTGATATTCAAAGAAAAGAGTTTAAAAGACTTGGTGTTATGGGTGATTGGGAAAATCCTTACCTTACTATGTCGCCTGAATATGAATCTGAAATAGTTGAAGTATTTGCTAAACTTGTAGAGAAAGGATATATATATAAAGGCTTAAGAACTATTCACTGGTGTATGGACTGTGAAACTGCATTGGCTGCTGCTGAAATAGAATATGACGATAATCATACTTCTACAAGTGTTTATGTGAGATTTCCAGTATTAAATAAAATCAATGATAAACTAAACGGTAATGTTGATGTTATGATATGGACTACTACTCCTTGGACACTTCCTTCAAATATGGCTTGTGCTTTCAATAGAGATTTAGATTATGTTGCTGTTGAAATAGACGGAAGATATGCAATAATGACTAAAAGCCTAGTTGACACTGTTCTTGGCAAAAAAGACATGAAAGCAGAAGGCAGAGATATGATTCCTATATCTATAGAAGAGATTGAAAAACTTGAAATAGCTCACCCATTTATAAAGGACAGAAAGTCTGCTGTTGTATTTGCTGATTATGTTGAGGTTACTGCTGGTACTGGTGTTGTTCATACTGCTCCAGGTCATGGTATGGAAGACTATCAGACAGGCGTTAATTATGGACTTGATATATATTGCCCAGTAGATAAGGCTGGTAGATATACAAGCGAGTTTCCAGAAATGCAGGGCATGAAAGTGAGAGACGCTAACCCTAAAGTTATTGAAATACTTGAAAATAACGGCTCATTATTCTATAAAGAGAAAGTTACACATAGTTATCCTATTTGCTGGAGATGTAAAAATCCTTTGATATTCAGAGCTACTTCTCAGTGGTTTATGGATATGAAGCATGACAACATAGATGAAAGAACTGTTAAATCTTTAGATAATATTAAATGGTATCCTACTTGGGGACATGACAGAATGAGAAAGATGCTTGAAAATCGTCCAGACTGGTGTTTATCAAGACAGCGTTCTTGGGGTGTTCCTATACCTGCATTCTATTGTAAAAATTGCGGAAAAACTTTACTTACTGCAGAGTCTACTAAACATTTTGCTGAAATAGTAAAAACTAAAGGAATGGATGTATGGTTTGAATTAGAGCCTAAAGACTTACTTCCTGAAGGCACTAAATGCGAATGCGGTTCTTCTGACTTTGGTAAAGAAGAAGATATTTTGGATGTTTGGTTTGATTCTGGAGTATCATCTTTTGCAGCACAGAAAACCAATAAAGATTTGGATGGAGTTTTCCCTGTTGATATATATTTGGAGGGAGGCGACCAATACAGAGGCTGGTTCCAAGCTTCAATTTGGCCTTCTATGGCTATAAGAGGAATTCCTCCATACAAAGAACTTGTTACTCATGGCTGGACTTTAGATGAACAAGGCAGAGCTATGCATAAAAGTGCTGGTAATGTTGTTTCGCCTTTAGAAGTTATTGACAAATACGGTGCTGATATATTAAGGCTTTGGTGTATAAGTGAAGACTTTACCCACAATGCACGTGTTGGTGATAATATGATGAAAGCTATTGCTGACAATTATAGAAAAATAAGAAATACTTTCAGATATTTGCTTGGAAATATTTCTGATTTTGATTTGTCTAAAGATAAAGTTGAAGTTAAAGATTTGCTTCCTGTAGACAGATATGCATTATCAAGACTTCATAGCTTTATAAAAGTTGCTGATAAGGCCTGCGAGGGTTATGAGTTTCATTTATTCTATCAAAGACTTATTAATTACTGCGTAGTTGAGCTTTCTGCTACTTACTTTGACATTATAAAAGACAGATTATACTGCGACAGAAAAGATTCTGTTTCAAGAAGAAGTGCTCAGACTGTACTTGCTGAAATATTAGATGTATTAGTTAAACTTATAGCTCCTGTACTTCCTTTCACAACTGATGAGGTTTGGGGATACTACAAAGGAGAAAATACTTCTTCTGTACATTTGGAATTATATCCTAAAGCTGATGATAGTTTAATTGATTTAGAGTTGGAGCAAGAATGGGCTTCACTTCTTAAAGTACGCGATGATGTATTATTATCTCTTGAAAGAGCTAGAGACAACAACACTATAGGTAAATCTTTAGAGGCTTATATAACAATATGCACTAAAGAGTCATCATCAAAAGACTTGCTTACAAAATATGAAAAATATTTAAACGAAGTATTCATTGTAAGTAAAGTAACAATTTCTGACAGCAAGGACGATACATTTATAGAAGGCGGCGTTTCATTTGTTAAGACAGAGAAAGCAAGCCATGAAAAATGCGTTCGCTGCTGGGGACATTATGAGAGTGTAGGCGAAGACAGCGAGCATAAAGAGTTATGTACTAGATGTGCTGAGGCAGTGAGGTAATTATATTTGAATATTTAAAAAAATTAATATTTTAATTGGGGCTTTGCCCCAAACCCCAGTTCTTTTGGTGACCCAAAGAACCAAAAAGACTGCATTTTTTAATTCAAATATTTTTATTATTAATTTGTTAAATATTATTAAAAAAAATAAAAGGGCGGCTATGAATATGGCTGTCCTTTTTATTAGGAATAGGAACTATATATTGCGTAATTTTAATTAAAATTTTATAATATGAATTATATAAAGTTTTAATATATTTTATTTATAGTATAATTGCATATAATCTACAGAATGAAAGGTTATTTATATATGAGTGCTAAAACAGGACAACTTATATATCATTTAACAGCTATAGATAATTTTGAGTCTATAGTAAAAAATGGATTACTTCCTAGAAGTAAAATAAAGCCTAATATTGATGTTGCTGATAATGAAATATTAAACGGAAGAAATAAATATAATTTATTAGATTATGTACCATTTCACTTTTTTATTAATACACCATTTGATGGGGCTATAAAAAAGAAATATAAAACTACTGATTTTATTTATATATGTATAAAAAGAACAATAGCTAGGAATCATAATTTTAAAATAATACCATGCCATCCATTATCTAATAAACTTGCTAATTATGATAATATTTTATTTAATTATGATGATGGATTTAATTTAATAGAGTGGGATATAATAGATAGTGATAACAGAGATTATAATAATCAAGATATAAAAAATGCATGTATGGCAGAATGTCTATTTTATGGTAAAATACCAATAATAGGAATTACTTCCATTACAGTAAAAAATAATGAAAGTTTTAATAAAATAGGTGGAATTTTATTAAAATATGGATTTATCAAAAAAGATAATCAATATAGTTTTCATACTAAAAATTTAAAAAAATATAGCTTTTTTGTCGATATTAGTCCTAGTTGGTTTTAAAAATTATGATTATATATAAAACAGGTAATATATTAGATACAGATTCTCAATGTATTGTTAATACAGTTAATTGTGAAGGCTATATGGGTAAGGGTTTGGCTTACCAATTTAAAAAAGCTTATCCTGAAAATGAAAAAGCATATATAAAAGCTTGTAAAACAGGTCAGCTTGCCATAGGAAAAGTTTTTTTGTTTGAAGAAGATGGTAAAATAATTGCAAATTTTCCTACAAAAGATAAATGGAGGCTTCCTTCAAAAATGGAGTATATTAAATTAGGTTTATCAGATTTAATCAATAAAATAATATCAAAACAAATATATTCTATCTCAATTCCTCCTTTAGGTTCTGGAAATGGTGGACTTAATTGGGAAGATGTAAGAAAGGAAATAGAGTCATCTTTTTATGATTTATCAGAAGAAATTGAAGTAATTGTTTATGAACCTGCTGGAAATATACAAACTAATTTAAAACCTAAAAAAGCTCCTACTTTATCATTATCTCATTATGTAGTTAGTAAAATAGAGTCTTTATTAAAATATTATAATGTTAAAGATAAAACATATATTAGACTTCAGAAAAGTTGTTATTTTTTTAATTATTTTTATAGAAAGGATTATTTTGATTTTAAAGCATATAAATATGGTCCATATTCTCATGATATAGAGATCGTAAATAAAAAAATTAATGAATATATGCTTTATTATGATATAAAAGATTATAATGTTTTATGTGATGAAATTTATAAAACAATAGTAAGTAAAAAAATAGAAAATGAGTTAAATAATATTGATAATGCTATAAAATTATCATCTGAATATGTTAATAATATAGAATCAAATAGTGAATTAGAATGTTTAACAACCATAATGGTATTGATAAAAGATTATAATTTTACTATAGAAGAAGATATAATAAATGGTTTTAAAAATTGGGAATTTTCAAAAGAAAAGTCTAGAAAATTCAAGGAAAAAGATATATTAAATTCTATTAACTATTTATTAAATACAAATATAATATTAAAAGGATTGTTAGGGTATTCTTTAATTTCTAATTAATAATATTTTTTATAAAATGATTAAAATAATGAAGATGCAATTCTCATTTTTTGTTTTTATTTACTGATAGTTTTATAATGTTTTTTGCTTATTATATCTAGTTACAAAATATGTGTTTTATATTAGTAATAAGGTAAATTTTCAAAAAATATTTTATGATGATCGTTGTATATTCAGCAGCACGTACAGGGGGCGTTTGGTAAGAGAAAGCGATACCGTGCGGGAAGCCCCCGACTGTAGGGAGTGCGTAGCTAGGCTCGTAGTTTTTCGTTTTTTTCTAAAAAAGTTACTGTTTGCAGGCTTATTTTGTTAAAAATGTTTGTTTAATAATAAGGGCGTACCCTTCAGGTATTTCCTCACTTCGTTCGGTCAGGGGGTGGGTTATAAGGTAAATTTTTAAAAAATTATTTCTGTGTTAGTTTTTATATTTCTGGGTTAGCTTTTTAGTTAGTTTATTTTTTGATGTTGGGTAATCAGCCGCACTTACATTGTACTATCCGTAAGGGGTTGCGTTGCCGTGCGGAATGCCCGTATGGCGAATACTGCGGAAGCTAGGCGAGTAGTTGCAAAATGTGCAGTTTGGGTGTATTGTAGATAAAAATATAATTTGGGGGGATTTTATTTTATAGATAAACGTAGCACTTTAAACTATTATAATAATTATGTTAATTATATTTTTTATATCAGTTGTATAATCTATAAAAAATAATATCTTTCATTGAATATTTAAGTAAAATTTTGTATACTATATAAAAAAGTGTATATTGTTTTTTATGCTTTTAAATTTTTAGGTTTAAGTATTTTTAATCAATATATACCTAAACAAATATAGTTTGTCAAAAAATAAATTTTTAGTATTTATGGGGACTAGCCGCGAAGCACATAGTCGTGACTGCTCTGAGTGCCTTCGGTAACCCCACTTCTTTTGGAAGCTGTCCGCCTCACTTTGTATGCCGTAGGCAGGCGTGCCACAAAGAAGCAAAAAGGATATATTTCGGTTAAATTTAATAATTTATTCTATATATAAAACATAATTAGTACTATTAGTATTATTTTTTAGACTTGCACTTTTTGCAACTTTTTGCGGCGGGAAAAAGTTGAATGAAAAAATTGACAAACTTAAAAAATTGGTATAATACAAAGTTTATAAGTTATATTATTTGAGTTTGTAATATAATAAAATTATTAAAAAATGATTGGGGGTTTTTATGCTAAGTAAAGAAGAAGCGTACAAAAAAATTGAAGAGTTAGTTAGTAAGTTTAGGAATAATAAGGATCAGTATACTAACAAAAATTATAATGAAACGGAGACTAGAAGGGATTTTTTGGATCCGTTTTTTGAGGCGTTCGGTTGGGATGTGGCTAACAGGGCGGGTAAATCGCAGACTTATAGAGATGTTATTCATGAGGATAAGCTCAAAGTGGGTAAAGAGACAAAGGCTCCTGATTATGCTTTTCGTATTGGGGGGAACAGGGTTTTCTTTGTGGAGGCGAAAAAGCCCGGGGTTAATCTTAAAGAGGACAGTTTGCCTGCTTTTCAGCTTAGGAGGTATGGCTGGAGTGCTAAACTCGGAATCAGTTTCCTCACTGATTTTGAGGAGCTTGCTATTTATGACTGCACTAGAAAGCCTAGCATAAATGATAAGGCTTCTACTGCTAGGATTGAGTATATTCATTTTGAGGATTATTTAAAAAGGTTTGATTTTCTTTATGAGATACTTAATAAAGAGAGTATTGAGCAGGGTTCGCTTGAAAAATATATTGCGGGGAGTTCAAACAAAAAGGGTACTGAAAGCGTTGATATTGATTTTTTAAGCACGCTTGACAATCTGCGTACTAAACTTGCTTCTAATATATCTAAATTAAACAAAGATTTGTCTGTAAGGGATTTGAATTATGCGGTTCAGCAGATTATTGACAGGATTATATTTTTGAGGGCGGCTGAGGACAGAGGCATTGAAGAGTATGGGGATTTGAAAAGGACATGCGAGAGTAAGAATGAGAATTTTTATAATAATCTTTTGGGGATTTTTAAAAGGGCTGACGGTAAATATAATTCGGGGCTTTTTGATTTTGCTAAAGACAGTATAAGCGGTAATATAGAGATTGACAATAAGGTGATAAAGGAGATTATTAATGAGCTTTATTATCCTTTGAGTCCTTATGAGTTTTCTGTGATATCGGTTGAGATAATGGGGAATGCTTATGAGCAGTTTTTGGGTAAGACTATCACTATAGGGAGGAATCATAGTGCGAAGATAGAATTAAAACCAGAGGTGCGTAAGGCTGGAGGGGTGTATTATACGCCTGAGTATATAGTTGATTATATAGTGGAGAACACGGTTGGGGAGGCTATAAGGGGTAAGAAGCCAGAAGAGATTGCGAATATAAAGATATTGGATCCTGCCTGCGGTAGCGGAAGTTTTTTGCTTGGGGCGTATAAATATTTACTTAATTATCATATTGAATATTATAATAAGATAAAGGACAGGGCGAAGTTTAAGGGGTCGAAAGAAGATGTAATAAAAGAGAATGGGGATTTGACAATTTGGATAAAGAAGCAGATATTACGCAACAATATATTTGGGGTGGACATAGACAGCAATGCGGTTGAGGTAACTAAATTATCGCTTCTTATGAAGTGTTTGGAGGGAGAGAGTCCAGCGTCAATACAGAACAATCAGGATTTATTTAATGAGCGGGCTTTACCGTCATTGGAGGATAATATCAAGTGCGGTAATAGTTTAATAGGTAATGATTTTTACGAGAGCCAGTCGGTGCTTGATTTTGACGAGGAGACGCAGTATAAAATAAATTGTTTTGATTGGGAGGAGGAGTTTAAAAGCGTTTTTAAAGGTGGCGGTTTCGATGTGGTGATAGGCAACCCGCCGTATGTAAGAATACATTTATTAGATAAAATACAGCTAGATTATTTTAAAGATAGATATTCTGTATGTAAAGGTCAAATTGACTTATACAGTCTTTTTATAGAAAAATCTATATCTTATTTATCAAAATCAAATGGTTTAGTTAGTTTCATCGTTCCTAGATTTTTAAAATTTAATATAGATAGTGAAGAAGTAAGAAAATTATTTTTAAAATATAATATTAAACAATTAGTAGAAGTTGGAAAGGCTTTTAAAAATGTTAGTACCGAGTGTATAGTTTTTCTAGTTTCAAAAGATGATAAAAAAGAAGATATAAAAATATATGACTATTATCCAAATAAAGATGTTACATTTATAAAAACTATGGATAAAAATATGTTTTATAATTTTCCAAATATAATTTTTAATACAATAGTTTCAGAAGAAGAAATAAATATTATTAATAAAATGTTATCAATAAGTGTTAAAGTTTCAGAAATATGCAGTTTAAAAAGAGGTATGGAAATTGGTAAAAAAGACATTAGAGAAAATAAATCAGGCATACCAACTTTACTAGGTGAAGAAGTTTCAAAATATCAGATAGCATATGAGAATACATATTGTTTAGAAAATCACAAAGAAGTATCAAGATTAAAATTATTTTCAGAAGTAGAAAAGATTTTAATTAGGAGAGTTGCAAATCAGTTAATAGCTACTTATGATAATGAAAATTATTATTTTATAAAAAATTTATATTCTTTGATTTCAAAAGATTATAATTTAAAATATATATTGGGTTTACTTAATTCTAAATTGTTAAACTTTTTCTTTAAAAAATATTTTACTACTAAAAAAGAAGATATATTCCCAGAGATACAAGCATATCATATTAATGAATTACCTATATATAAAATAGATTTAGATAAAAAAGAAGAAAAAGAAAAATATAATAAAATTATAGAATTAGTTGACTCTATGATAATTCTAAATAAAAAAATATTATCTGAAAAAAATCCTAATTCTTTAAATATGCTAAATAGGCAAATTTCCGCTTGTGAAAAACAACTTGATAATTTGATATTTTCTATTTATAATTTAAATGATGAGGAAAGAAGGATTATTGATGGTAGTAAATAAAATTTGATGAAATAGCTATATTATTTTATAAAAAATTATATCAAGTATAGGATAATAGTTTTAATTAAATAAATAAGGTAGTATACTTGACAAAAAATAAAAAAATAGTAATATATTTTATATTATTAAATAAAATAGAGGATAATAATTATGATTTTAGAAAAATTACCTAAAAATATTGTACCTTATATTTATAAATCAATGATTGATGCAATGGAAACTGCAGAAGAAAAGTGTAAAGATTTTAAAAAAAACAATCTTGATAATGCTTATCATAATATTTTATGGAGTCAATTATATCTTAATTTATCTAAAGTATTTGAATCATATAATATGAAAAGTTATTTATGGAAATATGTATCTTGTTATATTGAAATTACTGAATCGATATTAACTTTTATGAAAAAAAAGAAATTTCTTAAAATTAAGAATAATCATGAGCATATAAGTATGTATCAACAGGCATATACATATTTTAATAAAGATTTAGATATTCAACTAGAATTGTTTGATTATATTGAAGATGATAAGGTTGTAGAAAAAAATAATGAAATAAAAGATATTATTGCAAAAAATATAGATAATCATATACTTATTGTATTTGATTATTTAAATGGAGATGTAAATTTTTTATCAGCTTACATTTTAGCTCCTAGTGGAGAGGTAATAGAGGAATTGAATTTGTTAGATTATATAGATCCTCAAATGACATCTATAGAACCTGATTTACCCGATAATGTACCTACTAGACCAGAAAATAATAAGCCTATTGTTGGTATAAAAGATAAATATTTGAAAAAAGACGATAAAGGTAATAGCAAATAAAATGGAAAATATTATTAATGGAAATAGAATAAAAAAAGCTCGCTTATATAATGGTTTAACTGTAGAAGATATATCGAAAAAATTAGATATTAGTAAACAAACTTTTTCACTATATGAGAATAATAAAATAAATGCTCCATTTGAAAAAATTTTTTTATTATCAAAAGAATTAAATTTTCCTATACAATACTTTTATGAAAAAGATAATGTTAATATAGATTCAAAAACTACTTATTTTAGATCTTTAATGAAAACTACTAAGAAATATAGGGTAGAACAAATTGTAAAAATGGAACATTTGGGATTAATTTGTAATGTTTTATTTGAATACATTAATTTTCCTAAATTAAATTTACCTAGTATTAAATATAAAAATAATTTATCAAAAAATGATATAGAGAATATAGCCCAAAATGTGAGAGATTATTGGAATTTAGGTACTAATCCAATAGATAATATTATAAGAGTAGTTGAAGAAAATGGTATAATAGTAACTAAATTTGAAACATCCACTAATGATATAGATGCATTTAGTCATTTAGTTGATATAGATAATAATAGTATATATTTAATAGCATTATCAAAAAATAAAGACTCACTCCCTAGAAATAAATTTGATGTGGCACATGAATTAGGTCATATATTGTTGCATGAATGGAGTGAAGATATTGAAAGTATATCAAGAGAAGAATATAAATTAAAAGAGGAAGAAGCCAATTATTTTGCTTCATCTTTTTTATTGCCAAAAGATGAATTTATTAAAGATTTTAAAAAAGGTGGTAATAGACTAGAATTTTACATTCATTTGAAAAGTAAGTGGAAAGTTTCAATAGGAGCAATGTTATATAGAGCAAAATATCTTGGATTAATAACAAATACACAATATCAAAATACTATTAAAATAATGAACAAAAAAGGTATCTTGAAAAAAGAACCTTATGATGAATTATTAGGCATATATGAACCTACTTTATTAATTGATTCTATAAATTTGATACTTACTCATATTATGCCTGCTAAAGAGTTGATGAAAGAATTTTCAAATAATAATATTTCTATGAATGCAAAAGAAATTGAAAAATTATTAAATCTAAAAGAAGGTACATTATCAGTAAATCAAGAAGTTGAAAAAATCATAGATGAAAATAATATAAATAAAAATTAATTGTTTGATGTTGGGTAATCAGCCGCACGTACATTGTACTATCCTTAATGGGTTGCGTTGCCGTGCGGGTTGGTGCTACAGCTCGTAGGCGGGAATGCCCCCGACCGTAGGGAGTGCGTAGCTAGGCGAGTGTTTCAAATGGCTAGCTTGTATGGGTTGGGAAAGTCCGCTTTTTTTCGTTGTCTTAAAAAAATTCATATTTTCTGGCTTATTTTGTTAAAAATGTTTGTTTAACTATATAGGATGGGCGGGCGGGCGCAATAGATTGTAAAGAAAAGTTTACATATTATTTCTTGGTTAGTCTTTGAGTTTGGGGTTGGGTTTTTAGTTATTTTATTTATTTTTTGAGGTTGGGTAATCAGCCGCACGTACATTGTACTATCCGTAAGTGGTTGCATTGCCGTGCGGAATGCCCCTACGGCGAGTAGTGGGATGGTAGGTGCA
>NZ_ARQI01000073.1 GCF_000384655.1 Brachyspira innocens ATCC 29796
CCTGCCGTTTTTTTATCTTCTTGAGTAAGACTTTTTAATAATTGATAAATTACTCTATGCATATTTATAAACTCTATTTATTATTAGCTTTTTGTATTACTATATTCAAAGCACTTTTGACTGCCTCTTCTATATTCTCTCTGTTTGATTCAAATAGAGGTATTAACAAAGGCACTTCATTTTTATATTTATTTCCATATTCATTAAAAAAAGCATAATACCTATCGCCTTGCTCTTTATACCATTTTATTTTATTTTTCTCAGGTGCTGTGCCTCTTTTTCCGCTAATTGTAGTAATCTTCACATTGCTTTCAGTATTACTCTTTTTGTTTATTCTTGTTTCTTTTACAGTAAAATATTTATCAAAAGTCCAGCCTCTGCTTTTTGCTTTTGCATTAGCTTCTTTTGCTATTCTTCTAGCTTCTTTTAATGAGGCTTTTTTTACTTCATTCTTAAAATCAATTCCTAACTCTTCTAAAGTTTTCCTGAACTCATCAAACCCTGTAAGAGTTACTTTATTTTTTTCAGACATATTACTCTCTATTGTCAGCTTTTTTATTATTTACTAATTTCTTTATTGTAAATATGCATTCTATATTTTTATATGAAACATTCTCCATATTAATGACTTCATAGATATCATTTTCACGGTTTATTTTGGCCATCATTCCTTTGGTATCAAACTCTTTGAAATAATGAGTATGTACTTTCAAAGTTCTTTCTAAATCTTTTCTTTTACCCTGCTGTATATCTTTATATGTTATATCTTCAATAGAGCATTTTACTTTTCTTAATTCTATTAATTCATTACTTCCTGTTCCATTTCCATTATCTATATACTTCGTTCTATAAAAAGTTATAGTATGAATTAATTTTCCAACTTTCATTATTGTTATATTCGCCTCGCCTAATAAAAGCGAATAAGTAAACTTATTCGCACATCTGTGCCCCTGTGGGGCTGGCTTGGCTCATCTCCTATAGAGTAAACTTTTCCCTTGCAATGGCCAATAATCTGTGAACACCTTTCAAAGCAACTTCCTCACTTTGACTAGCTTCTCCTGTTTTGCTTTCAAAATAATGAGCAGCAAGTCCAAGAATAGCATATCTGACTTCAGGAGGACAATCGGTTCTTTTGTATTCAGCCTCATTAGCTTTATTACAATATCCGATTGCACTGTCTAAAGTCAATTGCAGTATATCATCATCATAGTCGATGCCTTCCAAGTTTAGAAACTTTTTGAACTCAGCCAAAGTAACTACTCTGTTATCATCACCTGCCTCTTGCGAAAGCACGCCTTCGGCGACAACTTTTCCGACATCAATGTCTATACTATTATTAATATCTTCAGTATCACTGCTCATATATAAAAGCCTTAAGCTGCATACGCTTGATCATGTGCTACTAATCTTACAAATGCTTCTTTTTGAATAGGTGCTCCGTCTCCCCAATATCCTACTTGGAAGCCTATTTGATTTGTATTGCTGTACAATTCATGCAAAACTTGAAGCTCCATAGATAAGCTGTCCATAATCCAATAATATTTTAAGTTTGCTAAGAAACCAAAATATTTTGCAGCTTCTAGCTTATCTTCTATAAAGTCATTTTGCACAACTGGTATACCAAGTAAAATACTAGGCTGTCCCGCTATTAAACTTTCCTGCCAAATAGGACGGTCCTGCTTATCTTTTAATTTTCTTAATGCTGCAATAGCTTTTCTATTAAGCATCCATACAGCTCCGTTTTGGTATCCGCCTTTCAATCCGCTTACTGCATCTACTAATCCGTCATAAGTTATAGCAGCAGTTGCAGTTCCTACTTTTATATCTCTGTCAGTTGGAATAGCGGCTGTATTATCTGAAGTCTGAGCAAATATGCCTAAAGGTTTATCTGTACCATTACCGTATAAATAATTATGCTCTAATGTAGCAGCCAATTTATATGCTATTCTCTCCTGTACAAAACTTTGAATATCTATATTGCTCTGCTTTATTAATCTCTTACTAATTTTTACCAATTTAGTTAATTGATTGGCTTTCATTTCTCTTTTACCGAAAGCCATATTAGTATCTTCTGTTACCGCTGCGATTTCTGCTGTCCATTCAAGATTATTTAAATCGCTGTCAAGTGTAGGTATTCCTATGCTTGCATATCCGTTCATAGCAGGAATTATATTTGCTCTTTTTCTTATTTGAACTGCATCATCTAAGTCTTTTATAATTTCTTTTACTAGATACTGAGGTGCTATAGTATATCCGCCTTTTTCAGCAACTCCTGCCTGAAGTTCTCTTATCTCTTTATCATCGCCTGTTCTAAACCATCTGCCGACTTTAGCTCTTAATTCAGCTTCGTTATCATCAGAAGATGCTTTGTCTAAATTATCAGCTATATTTCTTTTATTCATAGAAGAATTAGTTTGAAGTGATAAAAGTTTATCATATCTTTCTATTTCCTTATTTCTATTTTCTATATTCTTCATTAAAGTATCTATATCATTATCTAGTTTTGATATATCATCTTTTTTAATTTCTCTCTCTTCAATACTCATAGAAGCATACGCTTCTCTTTTTTGCATAAGTTCATCAATAGTTGTTAAAACTAAAGCATTTTCATTTTTTAGTTTTTCTATTAAAGCTCTCAATTCTTCTGGTGACATAATTTACTCCTTATTATTGTTATCACTCCAACTGCAGATTGTTTATTGCTTTGTAAACTTCGCAATAAACAATCTGCAGTTGTCGTTCTTATTATTTATTTTTTATTTTTAGATATTTTATTTTTTGTTCATATTCTTTATTTCTATAATCAAAATCATCATTTACTGTAGGCATAGATTTATCAGGCGGTTTGGGAATATAAGCATCATTATTTTTATCTCTAACATTTGTTTCCGTATAAGCAGGAAATGTTACTAATGATATTTCATGTAAAGTGATTTCGTTTATTTCACGTATAGGCATTGAGTATTCTTTTAATGTTTCTTTATCATCAATCCAATTCTCTCTTACTACTTTGAAGCCGAAAGACATCTGCTTTATATCGCCTCTGTCTACGCTTTCTTTCAAATCTCTTGCCCAAGTAGTATTTGGCAGAGAAACTTCAAAATATAAGCCCTTATCATCTTCTCTTAAAATCAATGTCCCAGAGCTTTTTCTGCCGAGTACATATCTTGTATCATGTCCCCATAAACATACCTGATCATTTTCTAATAATGATTTAGTGAAAGCACCTCTGTTTATACGCTCCCTAAATAAATCTCCATATAGAGGCTCGCTTAAAGAATTATATACAATAGCATAGCCTCTTAATTTAAGAGGTTCACCTTCTGTGTCTGTACTTTTTTGAATATTAATATCTATACTTCTAATTTCATTATTACTTGCTGACATCTTTCTCTTCCTCTTCTAATTTTTTATTTTCATCATTGTTATTTATATTAAAGTCTTGATTGCTCTCATTTTCTGAAGTTTCATAAACTGTTTTTATTGGTCTTATCTGCTGGCTTACAAAATATTCATCGCCGTATTTATCTTCAACTTCATTTAAATTATCCTGCTTTCTCCACTCGTTTCTAGTAAGTATTCCGTTATTAAACCTTATTTGATTAGCCTGCTGTCTTGTAAGAGTGTCTCCTCTTAAAAGACCATCTAAATTAAACTCTATTAAGTATTTCTTTTTTTCATAGCTGTTTAATAAATGTCCGTTTAACGCTTTTTCTATCCTCACACACCAAGGTCTTATTGTGTGAGTTACGAACTCTATACTTTGATGTTCTATATTATTATTTGTACTCCTGCTTAAATCACCGATTAAATGAGGAGGTACACGGAACACTCGGCATATTTCTTCTACCGAAAATCTTCTGCTTTCTAAAAACTGAGCATCTGATAAGTTCATAGTTGCAAACTCCGCTTTCAAACCCTCTTCAAGCACAACTATCCCATTATTCCAAGCATCCCAAAAAGATTTTTTCATGTTCTCTTTAGCTTCCTTACTCAAATGCTCTGGGTGGGTAAGTATTGGTGTTTTCTTAACGCCTTTACTGAAAAAATCTAATGCAAAATTATCTTGATAAAGCCCTGTTGCTATTTGCTTTCTCATCATAGAAATAGGGCTGTATCCTACAACACCATTCCAGCCTAATCCTGCTATATGCATTACTTGTCTTTTAGATAAGTTTATTATTTTGCCGTCATCATTATATTCATACGCTATATACCCTAAATCGTCTCTATAAACTCTCATTTTAGAGACATCTAGTAAATATAATCCTCTGACTGCATTAAAATTATCTCTCACAACTTCGACAAAGCCGTTGCCTTGTAAAAGTATATGAGTAATAAGACTTTCTATGAAAGATACACTTGTACACTCCTCATTCGGAGCGTTATGCAGTAAGCCGTATAATGAATGTTCGTATGCTCTTATCCTATTCCCATTTTTTATTTTATATACAAAAAGAGGGAGTGTAGCTATAGTTTCAGCTATCACTCTTACACAGGCAAATACTGTAGAAAAAGTTAAAGCAGTATTTTCATTAACTGAAATATTGCTTTTATCAGCCCCGTATAAAACTGCAAAATCGTTATGACTGAAATCAGGAAACAGCCATTTTTTTACTGTGCTTCGTATGTTTTCTAAAAAAGCCATATATATATAATTAAAATATCGCTTTTTATTACTGCAGTTATTTATTTTCTATATTTTTATTACAAGAACTTGAAGCCCAAAGTCTTTCTTTAAATTTATTATCATTGCTGCCGCTTATATTTCTATATCCGCCATTTGATTTCCAAGAATATTTTATATATCCGTAATCTTCCAAGTTATTATGTTCGCCTTCATATCCTGCCACAACTATTTTATAAGTTTCTCTATAAGCATTTTTTATACAAAACTCATTAACTTCTTTTGCTGTATCATAACTATCAATTCTGTATAGAGATTTTTTTCTGCTTGTATCTGAATACGGAGGATCTGAAACTACCGCATTTATTGAATTACTTTCTAATTCTTTCATAACTTCTTCACAATTGCCTTTAATTAAAATGCAATTGCCTATTATTACTTTTTTGAACATAATTAAAAATCTCCTATAAATATTTAGTTTTCTATTAATAAATATTAATATTATTGTTTATTAATATACACTTTAATTTTTGATGGGAGATACGATGCCTAAAAATGATAAAAAAGAGCAAAAAATGGCTGAAAAAAGCAGAAAAGATAATAAAAAACAGACTAAAAAAGTATTAAAAATACCAAATCCGCCTGAATATTTTGTTGGATATTCTTTGAAAAAATGGAATGAGTTAGCTCCGATTTTTGCTGAAAAAAATATGCTTGGAGATGCGGATTTATCAGCTTTTGAACTTCTATGTTTGCATTACGGCGATGCTATGAATCTATATCAAGCTATGATTAATGAAGGAGGGTCTATAGCTGGATATTTAGAAGGTAAAAACTCTCAGACTATGGGAGAATATTTAGCATATCACAAAGCTATAACAGCATATACGAAAATGCTTACTGAGTTTGGTTTAACTCCTGCTTCCAAAAAGAAAGTGCCTGTGCCTGAAGTAGTAGAAGATGACGATCCTTTGAGTAAAATGATAAACGAATAATATATGATTAAATATAAAGAATATATTGATAAAGTTATTAATAAAGAACTGCCTGTGTGTAAATCTGCTTTTTTATCTGTAAAAAGGCATTTAGATGATATAGAAAAATCTAACGCCAAAGGTGGACTTCGTCAAAATAACGATTATCCTTTTTATTTTGATGAGAAAGAAGCTGAAAGACCTATTACTTTTATTCAGTCTTTAGTACATACGAAAGGAGAATGGGCTAATCATAATATTATATTAGAGCCTTGGGAACAGTTTATAATAGCAAGTATATTCGGATGGAGGAGAAAGGAAAATAATTTAAGAAGATTTAAAAAGGCTTATATTCAGGTAAGCAGAAAAAACGGAAAAACTACTTTTGCATCAGGTATAGGCAATTATTGTTTTTTCTGCGACAGTCCTGCAGAGGCTGGAGTTGAAATATATTATATAGCTACTAAAAAAGATCAGGCAAAAATCGCATGGAGTGAAAGCGAAAGGCAGATAAGAAAAGCAAAAGCTCTTAATAAAGAAGCGATTACATATAAACAAACTTCTACAATTACAAAGAAAAAAGATACTGCATCAAAATCAAAACCGCTTGGACAGGACAGCAACACTGAAGACGGATTAAATCCGCATTTAGTTATAGTAGATGAATACCATGCACATCCAGATAATGAACTTCTAAACGTTCTTGAGTCTGGTATGGGAGCGAGACGTCAGCCTCTTACTTTTATAATCACAACCGCAGGTTTTGATAAATCTTCAGTATGTTTTTCTGAATATGAATATGCTAAGCAAATACTAGGGGGAACATTAAATAATGATGAATATTTTACAATAATATACGAGCCTGACAATGTAAATGATATTTGGGTATTTATGAGCGAATATAAAGAAAAATTAAATAAATTAAATAAAGCGGAAAGCCGAGTGCCTGCCGATTTAGAAGAATCGGCAGGAGCTTATAACGAGGCTGTACGCTTGAAACTAATGGAAGATATTTCAAAGCAGGAAGAATTAATAAATAAAATTATTTTTCAAGCTAATCCTAATATAAATGTTTCTGTAAAAGACAGTTATATTAAATCTAGGCTTTTAGAAGGACTTGATAAGCCTATTCAGAGAACTGATATACTTACAAAAAACTTGAATGTTTGGACTCAGGCAAGCGAGGTTTGGATATCTTCTGACAGATGGCTTAAATCTTATTCACATCAAAATATAAATATAAATGAATTAAAAGGCAGAAAAGCCTGCATCGGTTTGGATTTAGCAACTACAAGAGATATAGCAGCCTATGTTTTATGCTTTGATTCTATTGATAACGGACCGTATATACTTCTGCCCCGCTTCTTTATGCCGAAAGAAAATATAAGGCAGCGTTCTAAAGAGGACAGAGTACCTTATGAATTATGGGCTTCGCAGGGTTTAATTACTTTAACAAGCGGCGATATAATAGATTTTGATATTATAGAATCCTCAATACTAAATGATGCCGAGCAGTTTGAAATTATAGAAATAGCTTATGACCCTTGGAAAGCTATTGAAATAGTTACTCATTTAGAAAATGAAGGATTCAAAATGACGCAAATTAGGCAGTCTTTTGCAGTCGGCGGTTTATCTGAAGGAACTTCTTTATTTGAAAAAACTATAGATGAACGTAAACTTTTACATGGTAATAATGCAGTTCTTAATTGGATGATAAGCTGCTGTGAAGTGAAAACTGACGGCAGAGATAATTATTTACCCGTAAAACCTGACAGAAGAAGATCATATAAAAGAATTGACGGCGTTGTAGC
The DNA here is from genome assembly GCF_000384655.1 of Brachyspira innocens ATCC 29796. GTDB lineage: Bacteria > Spirochaetota > Brachyspiria > Brachyspirales > Brachyspiraceae > Brachyspira > Brachyspira innocens. Next base: position 7,413 of record NZ_ARQI01000073.1, read on the forward strand.
CTCAATTATGGCTCTTCATAAAGTAATTAAAAATCATTTTGAAGATACTAAAAGTATTTATGAAACTGAAGGTGTATTTAGCTTATAATCATTTATAATCTGCATACTTTATATATTATATATAAAGTATGCATTAATAAATAATTAAAAAAGATTTATGATATTTTCAAATTGTCTATTTCTGTTTCCGTTTTTATTATATAATAACCTAATACTTCGTTTATTTTTTCTCTTATTTCTTTTCTCATAAGTCTTGCTGATAACTCTAAAAAATCAGCATAATTATTTATAATATCATCGCTTGTATTAGTATCTACTCTCATGCTGTATACTCTAAAAGAAGATGTTATTTTTCCATCTCTGTCTTTATCAGTTCTTAGTATTTCCTCATCCTTAAAATTAACTTCTGCATTATATCTATTTAAATCTACATCTAATTTATTATTATTTAATAATTCTCTTATTGCTTTTGTAGCCTCTTCATTATTATTTTTTATTATTGCTAATTCTTTTTTTAATTGTTTGTTCATTTTTAATTCCTCTTTTAATTATTTATTTATGTGATGACAATAACTCTGTTCCAAAAGATAGCAAGTTCTTTTCCTCAAAAACTATATTTTTAAGTCAAAAGTTTAAAATGACTATTTTAATTTTATATTTTAATAAAAAGACTATAATTTTAAATAAAAATAAAAATAAGGTTTTTAAAAAATGGATGATTCAAGAAACAGTATAACAATTAATTTTAATCAGGATCTATACAGGTGGATTGTAAAAATGGTAAAAAATAGTAAAGCAGATCCTTTTAATTATTCAAATGTCACGTTCGGTGGTTTTGTACAGGCTTGTGTTGCTAAAGCTAAAAAAGAGTATGAGGAAAAAGGAAGCGAAATAGAGAAATTAAGTAAAAGAGTATCAGAGTTAGAAAATAAAATTAAAAGAATTGATGAATTAGAAAATAAGATTAAAGAATTAGAAAAATAATGCTGATAACCCCCTAATAAAAAAGTTATCGCCACACATGAAAGAGTAGCCACTCGTTGCACCGAGTAAAAGCCTGTAGAGATTTTACCCACCCCCGCCAATCAAATATAAATCAGTTATAATTCATATAAGAAAAAAATTAAAATAAATTATTATTTTTTGTAGAAAAATTGTTGACATTTTTTCATCAAATGTTATAATATAATTAATCCTAATGAAAAAAGGAGGAAACTTATGGTCGAAGTGATTACTTTGGTCACTAAGGTTATAGAGCTTACCACGGCGATTATAACTTTAGTAATAGTTATAAAAAAGATTAAATAATCTTAATTATAACTGACCAAAGGCGGGGATTCGTCCCCGTCACTTCACATAAGTATATTATATAAAAAAAAATAAAGGTGTCAAGTATGAACCTTCAAATTATTAATACAATTTTAAGTATAATAACAATTATATGTTTGGTAATCATTATAGTAAAACTAAATAATAGGAATAAATAATGGAAATAAAAAAGAAAGATAATAGAGGCGGTGCTAGACCCAATACAGGCGGTGCTCGTGAAGGTGCTGGCAGAAAAAAGAAAGATGATAAGGATAAAAAGCCTAGCTATAGAATATCTTTCAGATTAAATGAAGAAGAAAATAAAATGCTTGAAGAAGCCGCAAAAAAAGAAGGAATGAGCATAGGACAATATGCTAGAAAATGTGCTTTGGAGAAATTTAAAATATAACAAATAAATAATTTGTATATATTAGGTGTTGCGATAATAAAGATTATCGCAACATATATGCATTATTTTTTGTGATATATATTTACAATAGAAAATAATATATAAAATCTGGAATTTTTTTATAAATTAAAATATAATCATTATAGTAATATTAATTAGTTGTATATAAGAAATATGGATAAAGATATAAAGGTTATTGACTTATTTTGTGGTATAGGCGGATTAACTTATGGCTTAAAGAAAGCTGGGCTTAATGTTATACTTGGTATAGATATAGATAATTCATGTAAATATATTTATGAAACTAATAATAATGCCCCATTTATGTGTAAAGATATAAAAACGTTAGATCCAAATACATTAAAGTCATATTTTTCTAAAAATGATATTAAAATATTAGTTGGGTGTGCTCCTTGTCAACCATTTTCATCTCAAACATTTAAATATAATGCCTCTAAACTACATAAAGATAGAGATTTATTAGATTATTTTTTGAAAATAATAAAAAAAATAGAACCTGATATTGTTTCAATGGAAAATGTACCAGCTATAACTAAACAGGATGTATTTTATAATTTTATTTCATATTTGAAAAAAAAACATTATGGTGTAAGTTATTCATTTATATTAGCTCAAAACTATGGTGTTCCTCAAAATAGACGTAGATTGGTATTATTAGCTTCTAAATATGGAACTATAAATATTTTACCAGAAACTCATAATAAATCAAATTATGTTAAAGTAAAAGATATTATAAAAACATTACCTCCTATAAAAGCAGGTGAAACTTACTATATAGACCCTATGCATAAAGCTAAAAATTTGGAAGATATTAATATAAAAAGAATAAAACAATCAAAACCAAAAGGAAGTTGGAAAGATTGGGATGAGTCTCTTTTGCCAAATTGTTATAAGAAGCCTTCTGGAAGTAGTTATACTTCTGTTTATGGTCGTATGAGTTTTGATGATATATCTCCAACAATAACTACACAATTTTATAATTATGGCTCAGGAAGATTTGGACATCCAGAACAAGATAGAGCTATATCTTTAAGAGAAGGGGCTCTTTTACAAACTTTTCCTATAGAATATGATTTTGGTAATGATATAAATTTTACAAAAACAGGTAGACATATTGGAAACGCTGTACCACCAAAATTAGCAGAAATTATAGGTAAATCAATTTTAGAACATATAAGGAAATATGTATGAAAAAAAAAGAAATTACTTATTCTAATAAAGAAGAAGCTGAAAAACAAATAAAAGCAAAGCAAAGAGAAATAGAATACGATACTAAAGATTATACAATAGAATATATAGTTGATAAGTTCAAAAAAGAAGAATTTTTTATTCCACCTTATCAAAGAAAATTTGTTTGGAACAATAAATATAAAAATAGTTTTATAGAATCTATATTTTTAGGACTTCCAATACCATTTATGTTTTTTAGTGATACTGAAGATGGTAGTTTAGAAATTATAGATGGAGCACAAAGAGTTCAAACTTTAGCAGCATTTATTGGAAATGAAATTATATTAGATGACTTAAAGGAACTTAATTCATTAAATGGATTTACTTTTGAAGATTTATTGGATTCTCAAAAAAGAAAATTTCAAAACAAAACTATGAGGGTTATTGTATTAAAAGAAACTACACCTGAACATATTAGATATGAACTTTTTAATAGAATCAATACATGTGGCGTACATGCTAATGCATCTGAAATAAGACGTGGATCTTATAGTGGTGAACTTACTAAGTTAATAGAAGAGTGTTCAAAAAATGAAAAATTTAAACGATTAGCTCCTATGAATCAAAATAGAGAAAAAAGATATGAAAGATTTGAATTAGTTTTAAGGTTTTTTGCATATTTAAATACTTATGAAGAATTTAAACAAAGTGTTAGTCCATTTTTAGATAATTATTTAAAGGATAATTTAAATAGTATTGATGTAGAAAAGTTCAGAGAAGAATTTAATAATATGTTAGATTTTGTTGAAAATAATTTTAAGTATGGTTTTGCTAAACCTCAAACTCCTAATACAACACCTAGGGTACGGTTTGAAGCTATAGCAATAGGATCTGCTCTTGCTTTGAGAAAAAATAAAAATTTAAAAGTAAAAAATGTAGACTGGATTAATTCAGATGAATTTAAAGAATATACTACTTCTGATGCTAGTAATAGCCAAGGAAAATTAAAAAGAAGAATAGAATATGTTAGAGATAGACTTTTAGAAAATAGTATTTAATATAGAGTTTTAATATGAACAATACAAAAGATATTTTTGCTAATAGAAAAAAAGAAGTTAACTTGTTCTTTAAAAAATTATATATCATTAATAATCGTATAAACTCTGGTAAAAAAAATAAGATATATAATGACGATTTTTTTAAAATATTAAAATCTAGTTTTATATTAATATTATATAATTTAGTAGAATCTACAATAAGTTCTGCTATAAATGATATTTATCAGAAGATAGAAGATGGTAAATATACATACAAAGATGTTATTTCTGAAATTAAAAATATGTGGGCTAATAATAAAATAAAATCTAAAAATATGAAAACATTTGAAATTGTAGATGATATCATAAATAGCAGTATAGTTTTAGAAAAGAAGAAATTATCTATATCAGGTAATATTGATGATAATAAAATTAGAAATATATGTAAAGAACATAATATAACAATAAGAGAAAAAAATGGTGAAGATTTAAGAAATATAAAAAAAAATAGAAATCATTTAGCTCATGGAGAATATTCTTTTACTGATTGTAGTAGAGATTTGACTTTAGATGATTTAAGAAAAATAAAAAATAATGTTTTATCTTTTATGGAATCCATATTATTTGATATTGAGCAATACTATAATGAAGAATTATTCTTAGAGAAAAATTTAAATAAAAAAGATAAGAATAAATAGTAATATACTTTTTATTATAATTTATTCAATAGCATCTATTTCTTTATAAGATAAACTAAATTATCAAGATCATTTATTTATTATATATTAAATTCAATTAAATTTTATATTATTGATAATTTTTTATAGTTGCGATAACATAAATTATCGCAACAATATATTTAATTACTATTTTCTAAAATAAGTTTTTTAATATACTTACGTACACTCATATTATTTTCTTTAGCTAATCTTTTTAATAGCTTATATTCTTTATATTTGAATCTGCAAACTATTAATTTTTTTTTCATTATTCTACCTCCAAACTTTTTAAGTATATTCCTGTTATAGCTATACTGCTATGATTTAATGCCTGTCTAATAAGTTCTATGTCTTTGGTTTGTTTGTATAAAGTAACAGCGAAATAATGCCTTATATCATGTATAGAGTAGGCGGCTTTTATTTTACCTTGATTATATAAACGCTTTGAACTCCTATAAAAGATGTTCCTTATTACTTCAGAGCTTTTATTTTTGAAAGGATTATTAAAAGAAAGATTATTCTGTTTTAATAATTTAATAACTTTGTCAGTAACTTTCCAGCTTATTTCTTTGCCTTTTGAATATGAATAATATTTGTTATTTCTTATTTCTAGTTTAGGTAAAGCACCAACACGCACACCGCATTCCATTATAAAAATGATGGCCACTTTTATGAGAGGATCAGATATATCTTTAATTATTAATTCAATTTCTTTTTTACTTGGTACTTCAAGTCTTTTTTTATTTTTCACAGGCGGACGAGTTTTTGTACCTCGAAAAGGATTTTTCATAAACGGATACCTTCTTTCTAAAAAAGAAAAGAAAGAGGAACAGGAAGAAACTAAAGCACGTACACTTAAATTAGAAAGTTCACTAGAATTAACTTCTGTTATAAAATCATCAGCTTCTCTAGGTTTAATAAATAAAATATTCTTATTATTCATACGGCAATACTCTTCTAGTTTATTAAGTCCGTTTTTATACTGTCTTTTTGTGTGATTGCTTTTTGTTTTTGAACATTGCTTAAAAAAGTTTTCTTTTTCTGTTTCATAATCTATCTGTTTAATAAGCTGCTCTTCTTTCATATAGTCAAGTATATTCAAGTAGTTAGCTTGTTTGTAAAGAAGTTCTGCTTGCTCTTGGCTTATTATATTATTATTTTGTAATATTAATTCTTTATATTTTTTAGAAGACATGTTTATACCTTTTCATTAAATTAAAGACTTATTTTTAGTCTTCATTTATATAAAAAGAATATAAACTTTTATAACATAATAAACACTCGGCTGTTCACAGCCAACAAAAAACAGCCGAGCTAGTCAACACAGCAACATAATTTAAACAATTATGCAACCTTAAAATCAATCTTTGAAATATATTAACTATATACTCCAAATCAAATTATTCTTTTTTACTACACAAATAAAAAAGAACATACTAGAAGCAAAACTTTATTCATCACTTAAATAAAGTTTTAGTTCTTTGAAACGTACGATTCACCTCCTTTATAGATTTTTATTAAATGTATATGATAATGTGATATACACATTTGAATCTATCTAATATTTTATTTTTTTTTATAATCTTCTATCACTTCATTATATATATCTTCTTCTATTTCTGCTCTTTTTTTACCAGTTTTGAAATAATTATAAATATCAGCTACAAAACTAGCAGCATTGCGTATTCCTGTTATAGAATCAAGATTTAATAAAATGGCATTCAATATCATAATAATATTTCTAGGAGTTCTATGACAGCATAACCAAAAGCCTCTCAATCCTCTTCCATCCTCTTTAGTTCTATCTTCTTTTGGAACTATAGCAACAATAAAAATATGCCCATCTTTTTTTAATTTACTTATAAACTCATCTACTTCCTGTTTTTCCATTAAAACGGCACCTCATCATCATCTTCCTGACTATTATTTTCTGCTGTGTTATTAGAATCTTTTTTATCTGCAAGCATTTGCATTGACTGCATAATTATTCTCACTTTAGATTTAGTAGTGTTTGTATTTTTATCCTGCCATCTTTCTTGTCTTAATGTTCCGCTTATTAAAACCTGCTTTCCTTTTGTAAGATATTTATTTGCTGTTTCTGCAAGTTTATCAAATGCCACTATATCGAAATAATTTACTTCTGTAGTATTTTTTGTACTTATATAATAATTATTTGCTATAGAAAACTCCGCAACTTCCATTCCGCTTTGTGTATATTTTCTCTGAGGATCAGCAGTCAATCTTCCTATTAATGTTACACCATTATGATCTGTCATAAATAACTCCTAACTCAATTTTTCTGCTATTAAAAAAAGCATACCGATTATGTCCGATAAAAAGAAACAAAGTAAATAAAATGCTTTGCCAATAGGATTTTTATTTGTTATGCTAAAAAAGATAAACATAAATCCAATTATATGCCAAGCATAAAAAAATAAATAACACATCATTTATATACCTCTACCTTACTATAATAATTTTTATATGATAGTCCTAATTTTCTAGGAAGTTTTGAAACTCTCTTGAATAATAAGCATTGATATCTTTTACCAACTTTTATCAATATTTTTAATCTTGCTATAATATCTTCTTCCTTTTTATAACTTATCTTTTTATGCCACTCATATCTAATACGCCTTTTTATTCTTTTATAAATAGCTTTATATTTATTGGCTTTATATTTTATAGTCATCTTTATATTTCTTTGCTTAATATATTTTCTACCTCATTCATATAAAAATCTAATGTATGATTACAATCTAATTTTTCTCCATTTATGGTTACAAATAATTCATTTTTATCTTTTACTTTATTATAACTGACATCAATATTTTTATATTTATATTGCAATACTCCAAGAATGTCATTCATTCTTCTGAACTCATCATTTACATCATTATAATTAATAATAACTTTAATCATCAGTTTTTATCTCTTTAATATATTTATGAAATTGTAACATCTTTATATAATGTAAAACTTCATTTAAATAATTACTTGAATATAATTTTTTACTGCTTTTGCTATATAAAATAAATCTTTTTGTTTTCTTTTCATATATCAAACAAAAATCTCTGCTTTTACCATTGGCATAAAAGTTTTTTATAGAGAAATAAAAAGATACAGACTGTCCTTCTATATTCTCCATCACAACTATATCTTTTTTATAAGTGAAAAATAATCTAGTGAATATTTGTGATATTATTCTTTTTTCTTTATTATTCATCATCTTCCTCTTCATAAACAATAGTTATTGGAATACCTCTGAGCATTGCTTTGCTTAAACATTTTCTGCATATATTTTTTACAACTTTTCTATATCTAGTTCTGCCTTTTTTATCTTTAACTCTTATTGTCATTTTACATAGAATTAAAGCATTATCAGTTTCTTGTTTCTGCAATCCGCATATACAGCAAATCATTTTTTATTTCCCTTATTCTTTTTTATATATTTATACAAAGTTTCTTTATTATCTTTCACTTTATATAATATATCCAAAACAACATCTTCAGGTTTTTTCTTAGTGTTTATAGCAGTTTGATATATAAGTGTTGCATATCCTATTAAAATATCTTCATAGCTGCCTTTGGTTTTTATCAGAGTTTGATTTTCTTTTGTATTATCAAATATTATAATAGTGTCTTTCATTATATCTTTCCATTTATCATATTCATATATCTTGTTTTTATTATTAAGTTCTTCTATAATTAAATCTATTTTTTCCCTATCTTCTTCAGATTGTTTAAACTCCCATGAATAAGGCTCTTCTAAATCGATAAGTTTAATAAAATGCTTTTTAATAATCAAAAAGCATTTTATTACCTTCGCTATCCACTTTGTCGCCGTCCTCATCAAAATCCCAATTATTTATATTATCAGTATCTGCACTTAATGGATCTTCATCTATTTTATAATTAGACTGTTCTTCATCTTCTCCAAAAGATATTATTCCATTATCTTCTTCTAATGTTTCTTCAAAAGATTTATTTTCTCTTTTATTAATTTCTTTTTGTATATC
>NZ_ARQI01000074.1 GCF_000384655.1 Brachyspira innocens ATCC 29796
GAGCATATTAAAAAGTCTGGTTATTATCAATTACAAGTGTCTTCAATTCCTCCAGACAAAGCACAGGAATCCGACTGGGTTAATGTTGTGCCTAATAATCAAACAACTTCTTCTATAGGCTGGGAGAGCGGCGGAGCTGATTTATTTACTTTTAATAATAAAATAGTGCGTTTAGTTGATTATGACAGACAGTTTAAACTTAATACTCAATATGAAACAGCCTTGAATCTTTCACAGAAATATTATGCTTTGCTTGATACTGCTATGACTATGGAAGATTATAAAAAGTATGATTATTATTTCTTATACTATAAAGCAATGGCTGATATGTTAAAGATAATTAAAGATAAGGGCAGCGATTATTTCCGTCCTGATGAGGCTGTTACGCATTATACTTTTGAGATTAATTAGTATATACCTAAATAAATATAGTTTGTCAAAAAATAAATTTTTTAAATTTTGATATTTGCGGGGCTTTGCCCCACACCCCAGTTCTTTTGTTGGCACAAAGAACCAAAAAGACTGCATTTGATGAAGTCCACCTGTGGTGTGTGCGGCAAAAAAGTTGATAATTCTATATAATGTACATCAGTTGACAAAGTGAAATCGTTCCAGTATATAGCTAAACAACTATAGTTTGTCAAAAATTATTTTTTTTATATGTACAAAATTGGAATTTGTAAGTATGCAAAGTGCCAACTCTGTATACTTACAAAAAGTCTAATTATAAAAATAATGTCAGTATTGATTAACTTAGTTTTTAGAAAAGTCTGTCATTTTTTAATTACTTATCTATCATTATATTAAGTATTTCTATGTCTGTACCTTTCATACCTTCTTTAGCCATTCTTCCTATGCTGTCAATGGTAGCTTCAATATTATCTTTTACAAGACCGTCTCCAGATTTGAATACTTTTCCGTCTTTTGCCAAATTATAAGCAAGTATTCCGCAGTCAAGAGCTTCGGATATTTTTGAAGCACATGAAGATTTAGCACCATCGCATACCATACCGCCTATAGTACATAGAGCATTTGTAATAGTATCGCAAATAATTTTGTAGTCTGCATTATTAAGATATGCTATACCAGAAGCAGCACCAGTTGCAGCACAAACAACTCCGCAGAATGCTGAAAGTTTACCTATATGTTTTTTCTGAAGTATTGCAATCAAATTTGAAAGTACCAAAGCACGGTATAGTTTATCTTCAGAGGCGTTCATTTCTTTAGCATATATTATAACAGGTACAGATACAGTTATACCCTGATTTCCGCTTCCAGAGTTTGTAACTACTGGCATAGGACAGCCTCCCATTCTGGCATCAGAACCTGCAGAAGCATATGCTTTAGCTCTGTTGCGTACATCTTCACCATAATATTTTATCAATGTCTTTCCTACACCAGAACCGTAATCATTTTTTAATCCTTCTTCGGCTATTGCTGAGTTTAGATCAATTTGTCTTTTAATTGTTTCTCTAATATCTTCTATATTGACTTCATTTGCAAAGTTTAATATGTCTTTTATATTTAAAAGTTCTCTGTCATCATGTTCTTTTTGTTTTAAAGAATTATCAGCAGAGAATATTTCCTTACCGTCTTTGATAATTTTTGTAATGTTTGTATGAGCATTTTTTATTTCTACTAATGCAGAAGAATCTTTGTATTTAGCTTCTATTATAATATGCAAATTTTCAGAACCTTCTATCAAATCACATTGACAGAAGTTATTACTTATAAGTTCTTTAGTTTTTGCTATATCTTCTTCTTTAATTGATGATAAAACTTCAAGATTTTTATTAGGATCTCCTCCCACTATACCTAAAACAGCAGCTACATCAATACCCTTTAATCCTCCTGAATTTGGTACAGTAACACCTTTAACATTTTTAATAATATTACCACTGCATTTTACAGTTACAGAATCAGGCATATTTCCAAGTACTTCTCTTACTTTAGCACCTGCAAAAGCTATTGCTATAGGCTCAGTACAGCCTAATGCTGGTATTAGTTCTTCTTTTAATATATTTATATAGCTGTTGTATAAAGTTTTATCCATAATAATTTGTCCTTTCAATAAGTGTATTATATTAATATTATATTATTCTTTATATTCAAAATCAATATTTTTAATAAATTATTTATTTTAGTTTTCCAAAAAATTTACGATTTATAAAATTAAATGATTTATTTTATGAAAATACTATTTTTTTTATAATAGTATTATTTATACTATTGATTTTTTTCTATTTTATGATATTTATAACAGATAATTTTTGAGAGAATTAAATTATGATACCTAGATTACATTTAAAAATAGTAGCAAGATTCAGAGAAGTTTTCGGACAAAAAGGCGATACAAAATTATACTTTGCTCCCGGAAGAGTAACAATAATAGGGGAGCTTATAGATTATTCAGGCGGAGATACCATAACTACTGCTGTAGACAGAGGTACCTATATAGTTGCAAGAAAAAGACCTGATAATAAAGTTAATATATATGCTCATTCTTTTAAGGCTAAAAAGTCATTTACTTTAGAGGATTTGGAAAAAAACAAGGAAGATGAGTGGGCTGTTTATTTTAAGGGTGTTTTTTCTGTTATTTTGGAAAAAGAGTACAAAATACATGGTATGGATATTTTTGTTTATACCGATTTGCCTTTTAATACATCTTTGGCATCTTCAAGTTCATTATGTGCTTGTTTAACTTATGCTATTTTGGATATTAATAATATAAAAGATGTTGATCCTATAGAAATGGCTAAACTCTCTTATGAAGGTGAGATAAAATATGCTTCTCATAGAACTTCTTTAAGCGATCATGTTACAATATTTATGTCTAAAGAAAATACATTATTTTTCTTTAATATGAAAACATTCAAATATGAATATTTTGATTTTAATTTAGGCGACTATTGTATGGCTGTTGTTAATAGCAATAAGAAGAGAACTTCAAGTGACAGTGAATATAATGCTAGAAAAAGAGAATGTGAAAATGCATTAAAAAAACTTAAAGATAAAAAACCGAATTTAAAATCTCTATCCGATTTAAAGCCTAAAGATGCTGATTTTATAAAAGAAACGCTTCAAAATAAAGAGCAGAGACGTGCTTTATATGTTTCAGCAGAGCAGGACAGGGTAAATCAGGCTGTAAAAGCTATTAAAAAAGGTTCTATAAAAGATTTGGCTAATTTGATACTTAAAACTCATGATGGTTTGAGTAAATTGTACGAGGTATCTACTGCCGAGCTTGATATATTGGTTGAAGAATCTACTAATATGGACGGAGTTTTGGGGGCTAGAATGATAGGTACTGGATTTGGAGGCGGAGTTTTATTATTTTTGAAGAAAACTGAAGTTGAAAATGTTATAGAAAATTTATATGCTCACTATAAAGAAAGAACAAGAAGAGACGCTGACGTTTATATATTAAAGCCTTCTAATGGTACAAGAATTCTTCCTACTGAAGAATAATTTCTTTTAAGCGATTATAAATTTATATATTATTAATAAATATATTAAAGTTTAAATTTTATATATATCAAATCTGCATATAACTTTTTTAATATGTTAGAGTTATTTATATCATAATAGGAAGTGGTTTATGACATTATCTGAGATAAAAAATACGGTATCAAATATTAAGGAACAGTCTGAAATATTAAGGGGGTATCTTTGACCCTGATTCTATTTATAAAAGGGTTAAAGAGATAGATGAAATATCAGCTAAAGATGATTTTTGGAATGATAATATAAAAGCTCAAAAATTAATGAAAGAGAGAATGCTTCTTCTTGATAAGATAGAACCTGTAGAAAATCTAATAAAAAATTCTAATAATATATATGAACTTGTAGAAATGGCTATTGAGTCAAATGATACGGAAATGGAAAAAGAGCTTGAGGGTGAATGTATAGAGCTTCAGCGTGTTTTTGATGAACTTGAAACTAAAAATCTATTTTCTGGAGAATTTGACAGTAAGAATGCATATTTAACTTTGAATGCAGGAGCTGGTGGTACAGAAAGCTGTGATTGGGCTTCTATGCTTTCAAGAATGTATGTACGTTTTTGTGAAAGACATGGCTTTACAGTTGAAACTACTGATGAACTTCCGGGTGATGAGGCTGGAATAAAACAGATAAGTTTTTATGTTCAGGGGCTTTATGCTTATGGTTATTTGCGTTCTGAAATAGGCGTTCATAGATTGGTTAGAATATCGCCTTTTGATGCCAATGCTAAAAGACATACATCTTTTGTGGCAGTTAGTGTTATGCCAGACATAGATGAAGATATTGAGGTAGAAATAAATCCTTCCGATTTGAGAATAGATACATACAGAGCTTCAGGAGCAGGCGGACAGCATGTTAATAAAACTTCATCAGCTATAAGAATTACTCATATACCTACTAATATTGTTGTTCAGTGTCAGGCAGAAAGAAGTCAGCATAATAATAAAGATATGGCTATGAAAATGCTTAAAGCAAAACTTTATCAGCTTGAAAAAGAAAAACTCGATAAAGAAAAACAAAAAATAGCTGGGGAAAAAACAGATATAGCTTGGGGAAACCAAATTAGAAGTTATGTTTTTCAGCCTTATCAAATGGTAAAAGATTTAAGAACTGGGCATGAAACTGGAAATATGAACTCTGTTATGGACGGTAATATTGATGAGTTTATATCAGCATATCTTAAACAGCAAATAAAAAAGTAACAATTTTTTATATAATTTAAAATACTAATATAATCTGTTATTATAAAATAATCAAAAAAACTTTATGATTTACCTATTTTGGTAAAATAAATTTTATTATTTGTTATACAAATAAAACTTTTATTAAATAATATTATGTTAATTATTGACATTTTTATACATAAATAGTATAGTGTCTATAAATAAAACATGGAGAATATTATGTTCAAAAAGATTACACTCGTAGCAGCTATGATATTAGTTTTAGCTGCTGCTATGCCAAAAAAGGCAGAAGCTGCTTATTCTGACGGAGCGGCAATAGGAGCTTCATTATTTTTTGGATATCCAAACCAAGGTTTAACTTTAGTAGGTCAATTTAAAGGTGTACCTTTGATGTTTGGTGTTCAGGCTGTGGCAAATGTATTTAACAATGGTTATCAATATTTCGGTGTTGGTTTAACTATGGATTGGTGGGGACTAAAAATACCTTTGGGTAAAGCAGGAGAGTCTGATGTTCATTTCTATTTAGGACCTGGACTTGCTGCTGATACTGCTTTCGGTTCAGATTATTGGTCAATTAATGCTGGTTTAAGAATGCCTATAGGCTTCTCTTTCTTAATCAAACAAAAATGGGAAATTTTCTTGGAACCTGCTCCAGTTGTTAACGTTTTGCATGCGGATAGCTATGGTGTATCTTTGTTAGGTTTTTATCTAGGAGATACTGATGATAGACATAGAAATCGTTGGAATATAGGACATTTCCTACATTTGACATTCCAGTTCGGATTCAGATATTGGTTCTAATATAAAAATATCATTGAAATTAATGGCCCCGCTTTTTATTTAAGCGGGGCTTTATTTTTATAAAGATAATTTCTTTACTTTTCGATATTATTTTTTATATTTATTAAAAATAATAATTAAATACTAATTTGGACTTTTATACTATGTTTAGAAAAACGGCGGTTTATGCTTTTATAATAATTTCTTTTTGTTCTATTTTTTCATTATCATCAAAATTATATGCCGATTACCCAGACGGAAGCAGTGCTGGTTTTTTTCTTAGATTTAGTTTTCCGAGTCAGGTATCTTTAGGTGTAACAGGAAAATTTGATGTTGTTCCTTTTATGTTCAGCGGTATATTTAATGTAGGCATATCTCCTAAGGGCTGGGCATGGTTGGGATTAAGTGCTAGTGCAGATTGGTGGGGATTAAAGCATAGACTTGGAGAGGCTGGAAAATCAGATGCTTGGCTTTATTTTGGTGCTGGGGCTGAGGCTGTGGCAGAGTTTGGTAATAATTATTGGAATATAGGTTTAGGTGTAAGAGTTCCGCTTGGCGTTTCTTTTATAGTTGACAGAGATTGGGAGATATTTTTGCAGATTGCTCCGGGGCTTAATGTAATAGCGGTAGGAAGTGAGGGATTTGGTACTTTTGGCTGGTATCCTAGTCATACTGGCTGGACTTTTGCAAAATTTTTTAGATTTTCTGGGGATTTTGGATTTAGATACTGGTTTTAAATAATTTAATATAATTTAATCCATTCTCTGACTTTCTAATAATTTTTTTATTTCTTCATTTGCTGATTTATTTATTAAGTTTATGGCATTATTATCTATAGATGCATTATTTATTATAAGAGTTCTGCACATTTCATAATTATTATTTTCTATTGCAATGCATAATGGAGTATATCCTCTTACTTCATCTTTTATATCAGCATATGCCCCATTTGATAATAATTTTTTTACAGCATATATGTTATTATTTTTCACTGCCATATGGATAGGAGCATATCCTTTATAAATATTATTTAATTCTGACTTTGCATTTATTAGTATATTCATAGCTTCAGTATAGTTATTTTCAGCGGCTATATTTATTGGCATTGCATTATCATTGTTTAATATATTAATATTAGCATTATATTTTATAAGCAAGTTCATAACATTTAGATATTCTTTTGATTTGCTTAAGTTCATTACAGCCAAATGCATAGCAGTATTACCATCTTTATCCTGTATATTAGGGTCAGCATTTTTTGATAGTAAGAGGCTTACACTTTCAAGTAATTTATTAGAATCATTTTCTATTACATACTGCAAAGGTGTTTTGAAATAAGCATTTGTATTATCAACATTAGCACCTAATTTTATTAATTCACTTGCTGCCTGAATAGAACCAACACCTACAGCATAATGAAGCATTGTATTCGTATCTTTTGTATCTACATCTATACCTAAAGTTTTTACCAAATAGTTTATATTTTGAGCATTATTCCCAATGGAAGCAGATTTTATTAATGATATAACATCTTCGCTGTTCATAAGAAGATATATATTTTTATTTAAATAAAGCTCTAATATTTGTGGGGTTGCATATTCTGAAGCTAAAAACTCACTTCTTGGCTTTTCTTTAATTTGAAAGTTAATATTTGCTCCAGAATCTATTAATAATTTTACGCTTTCAAAATTATTATTAATAGCAGCGATGTCCATAGCAGAGCAGTATGAAACATTTATATTTTTATTATTGTTTGTGATATTTGTATTTTTATCTAAAAGTATATTCAAATCAGTATATGGAGAGTTTTTTAATGCGTTTATAGAAGAGGTTTGATTATTTTCTGCCGCTATATGCAGTAAAGAGTATCCTCTTTCATCTTTAGTATTAGGGCTTACATTTTGGGATAATAATGTTTGTATAGTTCTTACATCTCCTATTTTTACAGCATTTATCATTTTGTTTTCATTTTCAGTTACAGCGTATAGATTTATAAATGTTATAAATATAAGAGCTATTATAATTTTTTTCATTATTAAGTCCTATTAATAATATTATGTATACTAATACTATATAATAATCGTTTTTATATTGATTTTTATTATAATTTTTTTGTGATATTTATTTTAATTTATATAAATATAAGAATAAAAATATTGAAAAATAGAAAAATATAATATATACTTATGCTAATCTTTGGAGGTTTTTAAATGGCCAGTATAGAAAGAGAAAAAGCAGTAGAATTATTTAAAAAATACAATGAAGAGCAGTCTTTATTTAAACATGCTTTATCTGTAGAAGCAGTGATGAGATATTTTGCTAAAAAGTATGGTGAAGATGAAGACGAGTGGGGTATGGTTGGCTTTTTGCATGATATGGACTATGAGAAATATCCAGATGAGCATTGTATAAAAGTTAAGGAGATACTTGAAGAAGAAGGACTTCCAAGCGATTTTATACGTGCTATTCAGAGTCATGGTTATGGGCTTTGTACTGATATTGAGCCTTTAAGCAATATGGAGAAAACATTATATGCTGTTGATGAGCTTGCAGGGTTTATTACTGCATGTGCTTTAGTGAGACCTTCAAAGAGTTTGGACGATATGGAAGTAAAATCAGTAAAGAAGAAATTAAAAGATAAAGCATTTGCAGCTAAAGTTGATAGAACAGTAATAAATAATGGTGCTGATATGTTAGGAGTTCCAATTGATGAACTTATTAAAGAAACTATACAGGCACTTATACCTATACAGGAAAGTATAGGGCTTAAGAAAATTTCCTAAATTACGGATTTAGTGCTATGAGTAAAATAAAGATATTGACAATAGTAGATATGCAAAATGATTATATGGAAGGCGGCCCTATGGCAGTAAAGGGTGCTGTAAAACTTGTACCTGTAATCAATGATCTTATAAAAAACGGAGAATATGATGCTATAATTGCTACTCAGGATTGGCATCCTTCCAATCATATATCATTTGCTTCTACTCATGAAAAAGAGCCTTTTTCAAAAATAAAAGTAATAGATCAGGATACAGGTGATGAAGAGATATTAACTCTTTGGCCTCGTCATTGCGTTGCAAGGACTTACGGATCGGCTATAGTTGATGGTCTTAGAAAGAAGAGAGACTATATATATGTTCAAAAGGGTGTTGATCCTGATGATGAGGGAAATTCTGGTTTTTCTTATATGCATAAAGAGTTTATTGATGCTGCAAGAGAAAATAAAGAAACACTGATACTTGATTTTGTAGGTGTGGCTTTGGACTACTGCGTATTTTATACGGCGAGAGATACTGCAGAATATGTAGCTTCTATCGATGCCGAGTATTTAGTAAGTGTTAATGTACTTGAATATGCATCGGCTGCTGTTAATCCAGATGTGGTAGAAGGTCTTTATTCATCATGCCCGCTTATTAATCTTAAAAAGGTTAGATTGTGAAGATTATTAGGCTTGATAAAAAAGAAGATTCTAAAAAAGCCTATATTTATAAAAGTCCTATAGGGGATTTAATAATTACTTCTGATGATAACTGTCAATATATTACTTCGTTAACATTCGATTTAAATGATAATCAAATTATTATAAAAGATGAAGAACCTTCCATTATAAAAAGAGTAAAAAAAGAACTTGATAATTATTTTTCAAAAAACAGCAGAACATTTACTGTAGATTTAGGAGTATACGGTACCGATTTTCAATATAATGTTTGGATTGAAACCTCAAAAATACCTTTTGGAAAAGTTTTGACATATTCTGATATAGCAAGAAATATTTCAGATAAAAAGGGAAGTATATCAAGGGCGGTAGGCACAGCCGAAGGAAAAAATAGTATAGCTATTATAATACCATGTCATAGAGTTGTAGGTTCTAACAGAAGATTAACTGGTTATGCTGGAGGTTTGGATAAAAAAGAGTATCTGCTTTCTCATGAGGGATTTAATATAGTAGATTTTAAGATTATTCCTTAATTATTATTTATAAAAGAGGTTGTTTTTATGCTTAAAAAGACTTATAAAACCAGCAGACTTTTTTTAGTTCAGCCAAGCATAAATATGGCAGAGAGTATAACAGATTTTTACAGCAGAAACATAGATTTTTTTAAGAAATTTGACCCAGAAAGACCAGAAGTTTTTTATAAAGTTAATACGCATAAAAATATTATAAAAAGAGAACTTGAAGAAATCAGAGCTGGAAGAATGCTTAAATTTTGGATTTATAAAATAGAAGACAAAAAAAGAATTATAGGAATGATTAATTTTACTAATATATTTATGGGCACTTTCTTATCATCTACTGTAGGTTATAAATTAGATGAGTTTGAGCAGCATAAAGGATATATGACAGAGGCATTAAAAGCAGCAGTAATAATAGTTTTCAAAGAGTTAAAGCTTCATAGAGTGGAAGCCAATATCATGCCTCATAATAAACCTTCATTAGAATTGGCAAAAAGATTAGGTTTTGAATATGAGGGACTTGCCAAAAAATATTTAAAGATTAATGGTAAATGGGAAGATCATGTTCATATGACTATAATAAATGATGAAGTATGAAATCGTATAAAATTATAAAGCATATCTATTGAAGTTTTTTTTATTTTTATTATACTTTATAAAATGAATAGAACTAATCAGTTTTTTGATAAAATTTTTCAGAATTTCGATAAAGTTTCTGACGCTGAAAAGAAAAAAGTATTTCAAAGATTATCCACGCTTTGGTATTCTCAAAATATTATTATAGAAAATCTTGAAGAGGGTATAATAGCAATAGATAATGAAGGAATGATACAGGGAATAAATAAAAAGGCTTGCTTCTTGTTTTCAATACCAAGAAACTCAGAAGGAGAATCTCTTTCAAAATGCATACCTGATAATGATATAGGAAAAACTATACTTGAGCTTGTTAATAGTGCTGACTCAGAAACAAAACTTTTAAAAGATAATGAAAATGAAAGAATACTTCAGATAAATATACTTCCTATAGGAGAGAGAGGAAGAATTATTGGTACTCTTATAAAGGCATTTGATATAACTAAAACTTATGAAAGTGCTCAGAAACTTAAACGTGCCGAACAGCTTGCATCTCTCACTACTCTTGCTGCTGGTGTGGCACATGAAATAAAAAATCCGCTTGGATCTATTTCTATATATGTTCAGCTTATAGATAAGATAATAA
The DNA here is from genome assembly GCF_000384655.1 of Brachyspira innocens ATCC 29796. Classification (GTDB taxonomy): domain Bacteria; phylum Spirochaetota; class Brachyspiria; order Brachyspirales; family Brachyspiraceae; genus Brachyspira; species Brachyspira innocens. The sequence continues at coordinate 10,642 of NZ_ARQI01000074.1, forward strand.
AAAAGAATATGGACAATGACTGTCAGTGCTATAAGGATTTTAAAGAATATTCTGATATTATTAAAGAGGAAATTGGAAGGCTTGAAGATACTATTAATTCATTTTTGTTTTCTGTACGTAAATTAGAATTAAATATTGAAGATGTTAATATAAATGAGCTTATTCTTTCTACTATTTCATTTCTAAAATATGAGATAGAAAAAAATAATGTTAGTATAGACATAAAATTTGATAAAGACAATTTAATACTAAAATTAGATGAAAGATATATAAAACAAGCTTTAATTAACATAATACAGAATGCAATTGATGCTATGAATGAGAATAAAGATGATAAGAAAAAAGAGATTTATATAAAATTAAAAACTATTGATAATTACGCTGTTATAAGTATAAAGGATACAGGTACAGGAATAAAAGATGAAGATTTAAATAAAATATTCGAGCCTTACTTTACAACAAAAAGACATGGTACAGGGCTTGGACTTACAAATGTAGTACGTATAATAGAGGCTCATAACGGCAATATAACAATAGAAAGTGAATATGAAAAGGGCAGTGAGTTTATAATAAAGCTGCCTTTAAAGCAAGAAAATCAAAAATTTTTAAATACGGATTTATTAGATTATGCCTAAGATATTAGTAATAGATGATGAAAAAAATATAAGAGATGGTATTAAAAAATCATTAGAGTTTGAAGGTTATGAGGTAGTAACTGCTGAAAACGGAGAGAAGGGTATAGAAACTGTTTATAAAGGCGGAATAGATTTGGTTATAACAGATTTAAAAATGCCTGAAAAAACAGGAGAGGAATTTTTAAAAGACATATTGGAGTTTGATAAGCATATACCAGTTATAGTTCTTACAGGGCATGGTAATGTCGAGACTGCAGTTGAGATGATGAGGCTTGGTGCTTATGACTTTATGACTAAGCCTTTTAATCTTGATAAAATGCTTTTAATAATAGCTAGAGCATTAGAGAGTAAAAATATAAAAAAGGCTAATGAAACTTTAGAAAAACGTGTTGACTATAATGAAAGTTTTTACGGAATGATAGGTCATAGTGCTAAGATATTAAAAGTTTATGAAGCAATAAAACAGGTGGCTAGAACTAAAGCTACAGTTCTTATAGAGGGCGAAAGCGGAACAGGTAAGGAATTAGTAGCAAGTGCTATTCATCAGATATCGGACAGAGCAAAACAGCCTTATATTACTGTAAACTGTGCGGCACTTTCCGAAGGTGTACTTGAAAGCGAATTATTTGGTCATGAAAAAGGTTCTTTTACAGGGGCTGTTGATAAAAAGATAGGAAGATTTGAGGCGGCAAATAAAGGCACTATATTTTTGGACGAAATAGGGGAGATTAATCAAGCTGTTCAGGTTAAACTTTTGAGGGTACTTGAAGAGAGGGTAATTGAGAGGGTTGGTTCTAATACTCCTATTGATGTTGATATAAGGGTAATTGCTGCTACAAATAAAAAATTGTCTGAAGAGATAAAAGCAGGTAAGTTTAGAGAGGATTTATATTATAGGCTTAATGTTATAAAAATAGAGATGCCGCCTCTTAGAGAAAGAAGAGAGGATATACCGCTTTTGATAGATAATTTTATTAAAGAGTTTTCAAAGGTACATTCTATAGAAATAAATTCTGTTGATAAGAAAGTTTATAAAATATTATCATCTTTACAATGGGAGGGTAATGTTAGAGAGCTTAGAAATACTATTGAAACTATGGTTGTAATGTGCAAAGATGGTAAAATAGATGAAAACAGCATTCCAGATTGGGCATTGAAAAGCAGCAGTAATGATGATTTTGTTGTTGATGGAAATGTTACTTTGGAAGAGCTTGAAAAGATGTATATTAATTATCTTCTTAGTCATAATAACTTTAATAAAGCTCAGGTTGCAAAAATATTGGGTATTGAGAGAGCTACACTTTATAGAAAGTTAAAAGAAGATTCAAAATAGTAATTACAGTTTTTGATTTAATTTATTAGTTGTTGATATATGAATTATATTTTATTATATTAATAATTACATTTATTAATAATTATTAAACTATGAAATATCATTGCTTATGTGTATTAAAAATATTTTAATTATATAAATTATTTAATCTTGATTATATGTTAAAAAAATAGTATAATACAGAAAATATATAATATAAAGAATTAAGAGGTCAATTGATGGAAAAAAGAGTATTGCTTAAGATATCAGGTGAAGCATTGCTTGGAGAGAAAGAATACGGTATTGATAATAATGTTGTTGACAGAATAGCATTAGAGATGAAAGCTGCTGGAAATGATACACAAATAGCAGTTGTTGTTGGGGGCGGTAATATATTTAGAGGAATGCAGTTGTCAAATAAAACTGGAATGGTAAGAGCTACAGCTGATTCTATGGGAATGCTCGCTACTATTATGAACGCTATAGCATTAAAAGACAGATTTATGGCAGTAGGAACTCCTACTCAGATATTATCAGCTTTTAATATAGAAGGTATGATAGAAGGTTTTGAAAGAGATAAAGCTATTCGTATATTAGAACGCGGTAATGTTTTAATCATAGCGGGAGGCACTTCAAATCCTTATTTCACAACAGACAGTACTGCTATATTAAGATCTTTAGAGATAGGTGCTTCTATAGTATTAAAAGGTACTAATGTTGATGGAGTTTATGATAAAGACCCTAAAGCAAATAAAGATGCCAAAATGTATAAAGATATTAGCTTTAGAGAAGCTATCAATCAAAATTTACGAGTTATGGATATGACAGCTTTTGCTATGGCTAATGATAATAATATGCCTATAAGAGTATTTAATATGAATGAAAGAGGAAATATTACTAAGGCTATTTCTGGAGAAGATATAGGAACTTATGTACATAATTAATAATATTTTTAGGAGGTTTTTATATGTTTGATTTTGGTTATATTCCAATTATTCCTATGTTTGTCGGTATTGTAGTAATACTGATACTTTTATTTATTTTCTTACATTTTTTCCCTATGGGGCTTTGGATTACAGCTTTGTTTTCTGGTGTAAGAATAAATATGATAACATTAATCACTATGCGTTTAAGAAGAGTTAATCCTTCGCTTATAGTATTAAATCAGATAAAGTTATGGAAAGCTGGCTTAAAGATAGGCACAAATGAGCTTGAGGCACATTATTTAGCGGGAGGTAATCCTACTGCTGTTGCTGATGCTTTGATTGCTGCGGATAAGGCTTCTTTGGATTTAAGTTTTGAGCGTGCTGCTGCTATAGATTTGGCTGGAAGAGATTTAGTTGATGCTATAAGAACTTCTGTTTCACCTAGAGTTATAGCCACTCCTTTAATTGCTGCTGTTGCTAAAGATGGTATACAGGTAAAAGCTACTGCTAGGGTTACTGTGAGAACAAATATTAACCGTCTTGTTGGCGGAGCTGGAGAGGAAACTATTATTGCTAGAGTAGGAGAGGGTATTGTTACTACTATAGGTAGTTCTTCTTCTCATAAGGAAGTTTTAGAAAATCCAGACAGAATTTCTCAGGTTGTGCTTGCTAAAGGTCTTGATTCTGGCACTGCTTTTGAGATACTTTCTATTGATATTGCTGATGTTGATGTTGGAAGCAATATTGGTGCTTTCTTACAGATTGACCAAGCTGAAGCTGATAAAAAGATTGCACAGGCTAAAGCTGAAGAGAGAAGAGTTATGGCTATAGCACGTGAACAGGAAATGCGTGCTCAGGTTGAAGAGATGAAAGCTAAAGTTGTAGAGGCAGAATCTCAGCTTCCTCTTGCTATTGCTGAAGCTCTTAAAAAAGGAAATATTGGGGTGCTTGATTATTATAATATGAAAAATATTATGGCTGATACTGAAATGCGTTATAGTATATCAGGTATGGATTCTATGAGTAAAAATAATAATTCTCAGACTCCAAAACAATAAGTAAATAATTTAATGGGTTAGTTTTAATAAAATTATAAATGAAAAGGGGCTTTTAATATAAAGCTCCTTTTTTATTATATAAAGATTATAATAATATTATACATTTCACTATAAAATATCAGAAGTAAAAATTATAGTGCAGGTGAATGATAGCCTTTATAATTACCATTTGGGTGACGCATACATTTTGAAGAGGTTAGCTGTTTTAAAGTTTTATATTTATTACCGCAGTACTTGCAGGTATATTCATCTTTTTCGCTTCCTTCATAAAGTTTATGTTTGCCTTTGTAATTTCCATCTGGGTGACGCATGCAGTTTTGTGATGTAAGAGTTTTTACAGAGTTAAATCTATTTCCGCAGTATTCGCAGTAAAAGTTTTCTGATGATTTAGGTGTTAAACTTACAGCAAAGCAAAAAAATATTAAAGTTATTATATATAATTTTCTCATTTTTTATCATCCGTAATCAAATCTTTATATTTAGAATCTTTAAACTCTATATATGGTTTGGAACTTAACATATGAATGGCTGTTATAAGTGAATAGCTTATCCATGCTTTTTTTTCTGTAGGTTTTGATGATGAGGCTTCATTTTTTTTAAGAAGTTCATTTAAAGACTCTGATATATCATCAATATGCTCTTCAAAAAAATCTTCGCATTCATCACAAGTGTCCATAGTAGCCAGACCTTGTATTTCTTCTATTTCTTTACCGCACCAAACACATTTTACAGACATTTAATTACCTCTATTATTTATTGTTTTTATTATTTTATTGTCATCAAACGGTGATATTATACAAAAATATTAAAGTTTGTAAAGTGTTAAATGTGTTAATTAATTAAATTTTACTTGCTTCCAAACATCATTCCCAGACCTAAAGTAAATCCTACAGAATGATAATTTTTTACATCATACGAATAAAAAAGTTTATTGATGTCGTTTTTATTGAAGAACATATATTCATAAAATAAATCAAGAGATACTAAAAAAGCATATTTTTCAGTTTGATAAAATCTGTCTTCTAAAGTTAATCTGGCATAAACAGATATTGGAATTCTGCTTATATTAAAATTATTGTTTCCTGTAAGCACTCCATATTTAGCTCCAGATGCTATACCTAAAGTCATATTTGCAGGTAATATAAAATCGCTTTTAAAATTATGAAATTCGAATTTTAATCCTATTCCAGTATATAAACTCAATATATCTATTTTATTTACCTGATAATCATACGGATTTTTTATTGATATAAAAGTTCCGTCAAAGCCTGTATCAAATAATAAACTTATGCCGTTTAATATATTATTATTAATCTTAAACTTATATCCTAATTGCAAATTAATATCAAGTTTAGGCTCTAAACTTTTATAATAATTCATACCAAATCTTGATGAGTTTACATTAGGTAAATTAATTTGAAAACCAAATTTAGGAATTAAAGAAAGTTCAAATGCTGGAAAAACTGCAGATGAAAATAAAAGAGTAAACAAAATAGTAATTATTAATTTTCTTTTCATTTTTATATCCTTATTTTAAAATTACAATAAACCAACCGATTGATTGATTGATTGATTGATTGATTGATTGATTGATTGATTGATTGATTGATTGATTGATTGATTGATTGATTGATTGATTGATTGATTGAT
>NZ_ARQI01000075.1 GCF_000384655.1 Brachyspira innocens ATCC 29796
AAATTATAAAATGCATCAAAAACAAAAGCCTGAGAAACTTTTGAAGCATTAAAGGAATCAATATGAAAGTGGATAGAAGTATAATACTATCTTCAAAAGAGTTGTATGCTCAGAAGAAAAATAACAGTAATTGTTCTTTAATTTTAATAAGCTCGAAATGCGGTACAAGTGTGAAAAACTATCTCTCAAATAGTTTGATTCCTGCTTGTATTTTATCTAGCAATAAAAATAAAGCCTTGTACCGCTTTCTATATATTTTTTTGATTCTAAAATTCGTTGAAATTATTATTTATTGATATAAATGTATAGAAGAATAATAGAGTCTAAAATTATACTAATTTAAATCTATTAAGCCCCCAGCAATTATTTTGCTGCTGGAGGCTTTTATAGTTATTTTTAACAAACTTTATTATGTTTGTTTATATTATTTCTTTTTACCTTGATTAGCTACTGCTTCCATAGCTTTTTTAACTGCTTCTGGGTCGCCCAAATACTGTTTGTTTACTGCTTTGAAATTATCATCAAGCTCATAAACTAGAGGCATTCCAGTAGGTATATTAAGTTCTGTAATGTCAGCATCAGAGATATTGTCTAAATATTTTACTAATGCTCTTAAGCTGTTGCCATGTGCTGCTATTATGATTTTTTTACCTGCTTTAATATCTGGAAGTATAACATTTTCCCAGAAAGGTACTACTCTTGCTACAGTATCTTTCAAACATTCTGTTAAAGGAAGTTCTTTTTCTGATAAGTTTTTATAACGCGGATCATGACCTGGATATCTTTCATCATCTTTTGTTAAAGCTGGTGGAGGAGTATCATAGCTTCTTCTCCAGATTTTTACTTGATCCTCTCCGTATTTTTCAGCTGTTTGTGATTTATTTAATCCTTGTAATGCTCCGTAATGTCTTTCATTTAACTGCCAGCATTTCTCTACAGGTATCCATAAAAGTCCCATTTCTTCTAATACTAAATTCAAAGTTTTGATAGCACGTGTTAAAGTAGAAGTATATGCTTTATCAAAAGTAAAACCTGCTTTTTTAAGTTCTACTCCGCCTGCTTTGGCTTCCTCTATACCTTTTTCAGACAAAGTAACATCTGCCCAGCCTGTAAATAAGTTTTCTTTATTCCATACACTCTCGCCATGACGTATTAAAACAACTTTTGTCATTTTTATAACTCCTTATAAATAAGATTAACTTCTATTATATATCATAATAAGAAAAAAGTTAAATAAAAAATCTATTGTTTTTATTATTATAATATATTATATTTTACTAATAATAAATAGGGATTTTTATCTATGAATAACGAAGAATTAGATTTACAATTGCAAAAATTATATGAAGATGGAAAACATAGAGAAATAATTAAATTAATACTCTCTTTACCAAAAGAACAATTAAACGATGATATTAAAGGGCTTCTTGCTGTAGCGTATAATAATACTTCAGAATTTGACTTGGCAATAGAAATATTAAATTCTCTATCTGAAGAAACTAAAAGCAGTCATACTTGGTTTTATAAAATAGCTTATGCATATTCTGGAAAATCTGATATAAGTAATGCCAATTTAAATATAGACAGAGCATTATATATATTAGAAATGAATAAAACTTCTATAACTATCGAAGAATACAGCTATTTCAGTAATTTATATAATAATTTAAAAGAATACATACAAAATGGAAGTATGCATTATGAAGCTAATTCTGTTAATATAGATGATACTGATTCTATTATAAAAGATATATCTTCTGTTTTGGCAAATGATATAGATAATGAGATAATAGAAGGAAGTATTGTTATAAAAAAATGGAATATATTTATAAATGCTTATCCAGAAACTATAACTGATAAAAGTGCTGTTATAAACTATTATATATCTAGTCCTGATTGGGACAGAAATATATTTGAATGCTGTGCAAGTGCAGGAAAAGATGCTAATACTTCTGTAGGACTTTCAAATGGGAGTTTTATATTTGGAATAATGACAGGTATAAAAGCTATGAATGAAAATAGAATACTTGATGAGGCAGAAACTGAATTTGCGGGAAAAAAACATAAATGGAAAGTTTATACAAGCAATTTAGTTAATATGGGTGCTGATAATGGAAAGCCAAAAAATGTAAATATATATTGGGATATGTTTAAAGATGATATTCTAAAAAGAATAGGAAATCAAAAAATTTGCTACATTAAAATATATGGTGCTAAGGCAGGAAATGATTATTCTATAGGTGAACTCAGAATTAATGATGTTAATATACAAGAGCTTGCCGACAAAATGAATGAATATGTTAAAACTTGGAATGAAACAGATTTTTCATCAGATAAGCAATTTTTCTTTTTAGTTCAAGATAATAAAACTTATAGTCCTTATCCTTTCAGTAATGATGAGATTTTAAAATTTATTCAGGAATATTCAAATATTGTTTTGAATACAGAAGAATCTGAAGAATCTTATGAGAAGTTGGAGGAATTATCTACACAGCTTACAAAAGATTATTCGCTTTCAACAGATTTATTTTTATTTTTACCTGAGATATGTGCTGATAATGAATTTTTTAATGAACTTCATTCTTCTGAAAAAATTAATTTTAATTTTTTCAGAAGAAAAAAACTGTTCTTTATACAAAACTCAGCTTTATACATACTATTTAATAAATAATTATTTATTTGAGCTTTTCAGAGAGAATGCTTTTAATGGTAAGGAAAATGAATTGTATGCAAAATTCATAAATATGAGTGCATTATATAATATTTATTCTCAAGTAAAAGAAGATTATCAAAAGAAAAACAAAATATTAGAGAATCTTGAAGTTAATTTATCTTTTAGTGTAAATAATAATTATGAGATTAGATAAGTTAAAAATATATTCTTAAACGCACGGTTAATCGATTCTTATAAGATGTGAAAATTCAAATTATAAATTAAGCTATATTTTAAAAATTATTTTTGCGTGCGTTTATTAAAGTCTTAAATTTAAATAATGCTTTGGGCGGGCGTACTTTTTGAAGTGAAGGCTTATAAGATTTAATCAAACTAATATAAAAAATAAAGCTTTAAAATCTAAGAGGGTGGGGATTAAATTAAAATTTTGAAATTTATTCTAACTCCCACCCTTTAAATTTAAAGGCATTATTTTATATTTTATAAATTATTTTTAATTTTTTAGTTTTAACTGTTACTCTGGGCTGCCCACCCAAGCGTTTTTTAAATTTGTGATACGCTTCAACGCACGATTAACTTTATTATTTTATATAATAATAATTATGATTATCAATTAAGCTATATTATAAAAATCTGTTCTGCGTGCGTATATAAAATTTCAAATCATAAATCCGTGTTCCAGTTAGCTGACTGTATAATAACATCTATATCGCCGTATGCCTTTGAAAGTTTATCAGCTTCTGCCTGAACCTCTTTTACATTAACCAAAACTTTCATCTTTATTTCATTTTTAGCATTTCTATAATCCTTGCTGTTAAGCTCTTTTAAAACAGTTTTATAAATATCTAATTCTCTTTCTAATTTATCTCTGATATTTATGGCATCGGCAATAGATATTCCTATTTCAAGTTTTGTTTCATGTTCCTTATTAGTTATTTTTACAATTAAATCTGAAAGCTCATTATTTATATCAATATATTCTTTTATTAAATCATTAGGGTTTTCATTGTTTTCATTATCATCTCTAAGTACAACATTGCTTTTTATTCTTTTTTTGATGTTTTCCTGTCTTTTAATATATTCATCTTTTTTTAATAAAGCCTCTCCTAATTTCATAATATCTCCTATTTTTTTTATTTTTAATTGTTATAATTATGTATATAATAAATTCTATAAATAAAGTATAATAGAAAAGTTATTCTAGTCAATAATAATTTTTAAGGTGATTTATTATGAAAAAGATTTTTTATTTGAGTTTATTTTTTATTATTATTTTAATAAGCTGCAATATATACGTAAATGATAATATAGGCATTTTAATATTTGATGAAGATACTAAAGGAAACAGATTAACAAATGAAACATTAACTTTTATATTGCTTAAAAGAGAAGATAAAAACTCATTTAATAATATAACATATATATCAGGAGAAATATATAATAAAAACGGCAGTCAAAATATAAAATACATAGAAGAAGCTAAATATATAAAAGACATCAAAGATACAAACAGTTTTCAGTATTTAAATATTGATAATAATAAAATGATGATTGATTACAATAAAAAAAGAATAATATTCATAGATTATGACGGAAATAAATATACTCTGCCTTTAAATAATTCTGAGGATACTTGGGTTTACAAACTTCTTTCTGACAGTACCAATTTATAATTTTTTAATATGTGAGATGATATTATTTTATTAGTTTGCATTCTTTTATAAAGGAATGTATATTTATAATCATATAATTATAGAAGAGAAGTAAATGAAATATAAATTGATAATAATATTATTACTTGTAATACTTTCATGCAGAAATAATAGAGAAAATAATATAATCTCTGTTAATAGAAATGAAATAGAGCCTAATGATAGTTTAGAATATTCGCAGTTTATAGACACAAGTACTTCTATAAATGCTGGTTTTCAAAGTGATGAAGATATTGACTATTATCAGATAAAGCCCACCAATGCATCGGTTATGAATTTAACAGTTTATGCAAATAAATTGGATATAAATCTTACTTTAATGTCATCTTCAAACAGCAATGTCATTAATATTAATACAAAAGATATTGAAAATTACAGAGGCTTTATTGAGTTAAAAGATTTTATGTTTTATGATGACACTTATTTTCTTAAATTAAGTTCTGATAAAGAGGGTAAGTATGACTTGAGATTTGAGTTTAAAAACAATTATTTCCCTTCTAATGAAATAGAGCCTAATAATAATATTAATGCGGCAAATACAATTAATTATCCCAATGAATTAGTTTACGGATATTTTTTGTATAATGATTTTAATATAGATGAAAATATAAAACCTTATATAAAAAACTCTGATATAACAGATATAGATTTTTATGAAATAAGAAATGATACAGATATAAATACTTCTATTACTGTAATACTTGAATATTCAAAGGATATAGATATGCTTTTATTCGATGAAAATTATAATTATATAAAGAGGGGTATCAGCAGATTAAGCACAAGTTTTGAATCTGGAAGTAAGTATTATATAGCATTAGTGTGCTTTGGAAGCAAATCAATGATGGAAAGATATACACTTCATTATGAGTTCAATTAATTGAAATATATGTGTTTAATTTTTAAGTTTATTCCATTTTAGTTTATTTACTCTTAATCATAATGATACATTATAATAAATTATTTTTACTTCTAATTTTTTCCCATATAGAGTTTAATTTTTTCTGCATAATTATATCTGGAATGATCAAAGAGGAAATAATCACAAAAAGAATAATAAAACCAGCCAATATAGTACCCAAAAATATTAATAATGTTTCGGGTTTATCAATTAAATCAATAAAGTTGAAATCACTATAAGCTAAAGCCATACCGCTTACTAATGCCCCCATAACAAAAGCAAATATTAAAGCTCCTATAATAGGAACTACTACTAATAATACAATAATACTTGCAGTCATAACTATTTGAGTTTTATTGTCTTTATCATTTTCATCTATTTTTAACGCTATTTCTTTATGAATAATATTTCCGTATTTATTATACCAATATATTGTATAGAGATTACAAGTCATAACAGAAAGTAAAAGCTCCAAAGCAGGGGATATATCTTTTCTTTTTGTAAACTTCTCTACTTCTAAAGTAATATAATAAACCCAATAGTAATGATATATTCCTAAAGTAATAAAGTTTAGAACAAACATTGTTGGGATAGATCTTATAGCCCCTATATTCATATTGTTTTCCATTATTGTTATGTTCGCCTTCGCTAATATAAGCCAGCAACTAAAGTTACTGGCTGCTTCGGCTCACTTAGTTGTTGTTATGTTCGCCTTTGCTAATATAAGCCAGCAACTAAAGTTACTAGCTGTTTACCAAAAGTGCCTTGCCTACGGCACACAGAGTGTTGGTCGGCTCACTTTTTTATTATTGCTATGCTCTTTTAATAGCCTACATTTCCAATTTTTATCTGTGAATTATGCACAAAGCCATGAATTGCATCTTTTCCATCTTTAGCATTTGGAGGCATATAATATACTTCACACCAATCTTTCTCTTCACTTCCATAATAATCATCAATAGCTAATAAAAGCCCTCCATTATTAATCATATCGTTTTTCAAAATTTTACCTATTATTTTTCCATTTGCTTTATCTCTTATATTCACATAATCATCTTTAGAATTATATTCAAGTTTAATATAATAAGAATTTCCAGCATGATAATAAACGTCTGCAGAATTATCTTTAGAAAAATATTCTATTTGTACATCATCAAGTAATTTAATATTTACAAGATCGCCATAAGCCTCTTTTCCTGCTTCACCTTCACAAAAAATAGAATAGTTTCTTATTGTTACCTCCGCCCTTACAGCAGCAGCACCTAAAAATCTTTTATTTAAAGGTTCTGGTAATTTTACTTTAATATTTTCTAATAAAACACCGAAGTCTAATCTTTCAAATTCTTTATAATCCTCCATATTATCTGAATATATACTAAATAAAAAAGGCAAATCAATATTATTATCAGGATAAAATCTTAAAGCACTATAAATAATATCAACATCAGAATTATCAGTTCTTTCCAACACTCCTGTTAATGTAATTTCACCATCAAAATAAGCAGAATAATTGCCGCCGTCAATTTTTTTTACTTTAAGTGTATTTTTTATTACTTTACCATTATCGCTTAAAAGTTCAGAAAAATATGCTTCACTAGGCGGAAATGCCCATAATAAATTAATGCTTAAAAGAAATAAAATAATTTTTTTCATTGAATACTCCCATTATTGTTATGTTCGCCTACGCTAATATAAGCCAGCAACTAAAGTTACTGGCTGCTTCGGCTCACTTTTTTATTTAGTTTATATAGTCTTCAAAGGCTCGTAATTTTTTATTCTGTTGCTATGCTCGCGACGAAGTCCACATTGCAAAGCAATGTGCAACCGCCTTAAATAAGCTAGTGAGTAAACTCACTAGCTGGCTTACCAAAGGTACCTACTCGGTCGCACACCGAATGTGCCTTGCCTACGCTTTTTTATTATATATAAAAAACTTATTTTTTACTACACTCACAATTTTTTTATTAGTTCTATATAATTTTTTCTCTTATATTTAAATAAAAACATAAATATTACAAATTTATAAAATACTTACTATTTTACTATTTTATAACCGTACATACTCGCTATATCATTAGCTGTTTTACCTTCTTTATTTTTTATATTCACATCAGGATTTAATTTTAATATCTCATCTACAAGAGGTTTATATTTAAAGGTTATAGCATACATTAATAAAGTGTTTCCTTTGTTATCCTGTGAATTGATATCTGCCCCATTATCTATTAATAGCTTTACAAATTTAATAACGTTTTTAGTTGCTTCTTCTTGTTCTTTTTTTCTATTTCCTGTTATCAATTCAGTTATCTCAGTGTTAATTTTTCCAAACATATTATATGTCATATTTTTACCATAATCTATTGCATAAAAATATAATAATGTATAGAATAAAGCAGTTTTTCCTTCTTTGTCTTTTATATGAAGATTGGCATTTGCTGATAAACACATATTTACTATTTCAATATTATAATCCTTAACAGCAAACATTAATGTTGTTATTCCTTCATTATCCTGAGCATTAACATCTGCTCCGTTTTCAATTAAAAACTTTACAAGATCTTGAGCTTCATAAGCTAATGAATGCTGTATTAAAGGAGTTCTTCCAGATTTATTTTTTTTATTTATATCTGTACCATTTTTAAGTAGATAATCAATAGTTTCATGTTCTCCAGTATAGAATAAAACAGTAGAACCTGCATTATCTACAGTATTAAAATCAGGATTATATTTTTCAAATAGTTTTAGCATTTCAAGTTCATCTAAAGCAGCCGCCCAGAAAAATGCATTTCTTCCGCTATTATCTTTTATTTTAGTAACATCAGCATTATGCTCTAATAAAATTTTAACAGCCTCTATTTTTCTTCCTCTTATAGCATTCATTAAAGGAGTATATCCTTCTTCTTCATCTTGAACATTGATATTAACTTTATCAATTAATTCTTTAATTCTATAAACTTGACCATAACGGCATGCATTCAGAAAAATGTTTTCATCTTGAGATATACCATAAGAATTATTCCCCATAAAAATTACTCCAATAATAATTAACACAATATATTTTTTTAACATTTTCGTTTACTCGCTTATTATTACTGATAAAAATTGTTATTAGCTAAATGATAAATTAATTTTAAGATTTAAATTATTTTATATTGATAATATTTTCAGAATTTGTTATTAAAAAAATAATACAATTTTTTAAAAATAATATAAACCTCTTTTATAAGATAAACTATTAAAACAAAAAAGTCAATATAGGTATATATGGTATAAGAATTTATTATAATTTCATTATGTTATTTATTATTTTTTATATATAAAGTAATCTCATCTGTACTTATATTCAATTTATCTAAAACACTTATAAGTAATTTTATTTTTGTATTTGTATCACTGTCAGTATTTACAAAGAAATTTAATTCAGTTTTAGATGCTTTTCCATAATTATAAAAAAACTCTTCATCACTTATTTTATTTTTAAAAAACTCATCTCTAAATATAAGCTGACTAAATTTAACAGAATCATCTTCATATATTAAATTCAAAGTTTTAATAAGAAATCCAGACCATTTTGAAACATTGTACTTGTTATTTTTATACTCAAAAGCATATATATTCATTCCAGAAAAATCTATACTATCATCTAAAGAATACTCTTCTATTTCATCGTTAATATGATTTACAATTTTAGGATATTTATAATATTCTAATAATCTTTTTATTAATCTTCTGCTTCTTTCAATTATAACATTCTCATTCCAATTTTTTAATTCTAATATATCTTTATTTAAAAATAAGAATTTACTATCTTTATACATAGCCTGCTTTTCTTCTAAAGATTTATTTGAAAGCTCTGAATTATATCCTGTAAGAGTTAGATTTCCTATTGTATTGACATATTTATCATGTATTTCTTTATAATTATCACCTATTAATTTTTTCCAGCTATCAGTTAAAGTTCTAGGCATAATATGTTCTATAGTTATATTATCAATATCTATTTTTTCTTTACTATCTAATAATTCTAATTTAGTTAAAATAAACTTAGCTAAAATATTTTTATATACATCTTTTTCAATAATTGAATTTTCAACATTCATATCATCAGGAAATTCCCCATTACCTTTTAAATCAATTAAAATATTTGAAATATAATCTACAATATTATTTATATCTTTTTTATTATCAAAAAACAAATATAATTTTTTTATTATAGATATACAAATTTTATTTAAGTCATTACTTTTTCTTGAACATATAAGTCTTCTCAATATATAGTTCTCCAATAAATGTAAAAAATTAAATAATGCATCTTCTGATATTAATTTTTCATTTCTATATTTAAAAAACATCATTATAAGCGGATTTAAAACATTAGCTTTTAATTCTTTTATATTATCTAATTTTATTCTTATATTTTTATTTTCTTCTTTTGAAGTATCTAAAATAATATTATACAGTTTAGAATATTCAAGTAATTTTTTTAATACTTCCTCATTATCTTTATCTTCCAAGTATTTTTTAAAATCATTATAAACTTCAGACTCTTTTGAAAACTCCTTATTTTCTATTGCTAAAAAGAACCGTATAAAAGTTGATACACTTTCATCATCTAAACTCTGGAGACAATTTTCTTCTATCTTTATCCAATACTCCTTATAAAGTCTATCCTGATTTTTATACATCAAAACATAATTTCTAATTTTATCTCCTTCTTTAAGTGATAAACCTGTAGCATTTAAAGTTTCAAAAATAATTTGAGGTTCATCTTCCTGTTCTAAAGTTATTCTAATACCTTTTAATAAATCTAATCCTTTCCATAACTTTGAAATATATTTTTCATCATTATTTAATTTTTCTTTAAAAAACAAATAATTGTTAATTATATTAGAAGTCCCTTCTTTTATCTCTTCGCCATTTAATATTTTATTTAAATGCTCATCATCTTTTTGTATTTGCTTTAAAAATAATCTTCCGCTATGCTCTTTTACATCAGAGAATATCAATTTTTCTATAGATGTTTTTAGAGTATCATTATAATTTTTGGCATAATCTAAAATAGCTAAAAGTAAAAGTACTATTGTTGTTATTCTTTGCTGTCCGTCTATAATATAAAAACTCTTCTTATCATCTTCCCTTCTAACTAATACAAAAGAACCTATAAAATATTCTTTAGCATCTCTATCAACTGCTTTTTCTATATCATGAATTAATTTACTGCACTGCTCTTTTTTCCAATCATAATTTCTTTGATAAACTGGAATATAAAATGTTTTTCTTGAATCAAACATTTCATCTAATACTTGTATATCTTCCCCTCTTATCATAACTTACTCCTAAACTTCATCTATACATTATACTATATTTATATAAAAATTAAACCAAATATAATTCTAATAATTACAAAATAAAATTGCTGCCCTGATAAAGATTTTTTAGCTTCATATTCTTAACTATAAGATTTATTATCTCCCCTTTGGATTTTTTCCATTTAGGTGCTATTAATGTGTCGCCTAAACTGTCGCCCATTAATCTAGCTATTATAATATTTTCTCTAGTTAAAGAAATAGCTTCGCACATCAAATCTATATAAAAATCTTCATCTAAAACTGGAAAATTATATTCTTTATACATATTCTCAAAATAAGAGCCTTTTACTATATCAAGCTGATGAAACTTTACCGCGTCTATTTCAAGAGAAGAAATATCTTTTACAGTTTGAAGCATATCCTCTCTGCTTTCAAGCTCTATATTTTTTTTATCTATAAACTTTTTAGGAAGACCGAATATTACATGCGTACATATTATAAGATTAGGATAATTTTTCTTTATATATTTTACAGTATCTGCAAATGATTTATAATTATGACCTCTATTTATAAAAAGAGAAGTTTCATCATTGGAAGACTGAAGCCCCATCTCAAGCCAAATCTCTTTATTAAAATAAGACGATAAATCATTAAGCTCTTTTAAAACATTATCTTCAAGCATATCGCTCCTTGCCCCAAACATAAGCCCCACGCAGTCATCAAAATGTATTAACTTGTTAGCATAAAGTAAAGACTCTTTTGAGGCAAGCGGAGATAATGGAGTACCTAGCTGAAAATAAGCGTAAAATTTTTGGTATCTTCTTTTATAATTTTCTACACCGTTTATCCATTGCTTATTGATATTTTCTTCTATTATTATATAAGGCGGTTTATAGCTATTTAAATTACAGAATCTGCATCCTCCGTCATTAGCTTTATGAGCACAGCCGAAATCTGTATCTATAGAAATCTTACCTACCTTAACTCCAAATTTATTTTTCACATAGTCTGAAAATGAATAGTATGTTTTTTGCATATATATATATTTCTTTATAAATATTTTTTATTAATATATACTAAAAATTTTTAAGTTTGTCAACAGCGAGCTTTATACTCGTATTTTTATTTTAAAACTATTTTCATTCCCACCCTTTAAATTTTTTTAATACTATCTGTTATTTCTGTATGATTTTTATTTTTTAACTTTTACTGTTATTTTTGGCACCCCCCAAGTGCGGTTTAAATTTGTAATGCTATTAACACACGTTTAATTTATTCTTATATATGGTAAAATTTATATTTATTTTTCAATTATTAAATGACATAATCATTTTATATATTCTCTCTGTCTCTTCACTTTTTCCATTGCTATTTAAATAATCAAAAGCATTATCTCCATTATTATCTTTTTTATTAATATCAGCATTATGTTTTAGAAGCTCTGTTATAATATCTCCTTTAAGCATTAGGCATGCATACATTAATGCTGTGGTGCCATTATTATTGCAGGAGTTTACATCTGCATTGTTATTTATAAGTATTTTTGCCATTTCAGAATTATTATAATTGCATGAATAAATTAATGGAGTATAGCCTTCATTGTTTTTTGTGTTTACATCAGCTCCATAGTTTATTAAAAGTTTTGTAATATCATCTCTTTTATAGAATAATGATATAAGCAAAGCATCAAATCCTTGTCTATTTTTAATATTAAAACAAGCATTATTTTTTAATAGAAGTTCTGCTATTTCGTAATTACCATAAAATGAAGCAAACATTAAAGCCGTCCAATTCTCTGAAGTTTTTAAATTAATATCTGCATTGTTTTTTATTAGTATATCTGCTGAATCATATTTATTGAAAATACTAGCAAGCATTAATGCACTAAAACCTTCATCATCAAATTTATTTATATCAATATTTTGTTTAATGCTTTCTTTAAGTTTATTAATATCTCCGTTTTTACTTGCTTCAAAAAAATCTTTCATAAATATTTTAATCTGTTTTTAATTATTTGTATGCTAAAAAGATATAACAATAACTCAAATAAACTGTAAAAAACATTATAAATAATAATTCTATTTACATAAATATGACCATATAGTATAATAAAAGCTATTATATAAATTAGGAGTTTTTATGTTTAATTTAGGCATTTTAATACGTTCATCTATAAATATAGTTCAAGTTATAAGCTATGAAACTATGAGAATAGAAGGTCAAATTTCACAGACAGCTACAGAATTAAAAAGAGATTGGTATAAATGGAATATAGATGCGGGTCTTAAAAAGATGTATAATAATGGTACAAAGTCAGAAAAAATAGATAATATGGAAGACGCTTTATTTGTTTTGGATTGGTATCAAAGCGATGAGGCTAAAGACTCTATATTAATGCTTCAGGAATACGATTTATTTTTAAGAGATAATCCAAGATTAATAAGTAAAATAAGAGATATAGCGTACAATGATTATAAAGACAGAAGTTTAGTACTGCTTCAGACAAAAAGAAGTCTTCCTTTAGAACTTGAAAAAGATGTATACATAGTAGAAGAAGATTTACCAGAAAGAAGTGATTTGAAAGTAATGCTTAAAGCAACATGCAGACAGTATAATATTCCAATTAATGAAAATATAGAAAAGCTAGTTGAATCGGCATTAGGTCTTACAGTAATGGAAGCTAAAAGGGCATTTTCTAAAGCAATAGTTCAAACTGGACAATTAACAGAAAAAGAAATACCAATAATTATATCAGAGAAAGAAGCAATAATTAAAAACAGCGGACATTTAGAGTATTATCATCATAATGAAACTTTAGACGATATAGGCGGACTTGATGTATTAAAGAATTGGTTAAGAAGAAGAGGCAGAGCATTTGAGCAGGGTGCTAAAGATTATGGGCTTGAAACTCCTAGAGGAATATTACTTTTAGGAATACCGGGAACAGGAAAGAGTTTATGTGCAAAGGCAGTAGGTGCTGCTTGGCAATTTCCTATTATTAAATTAGATATGGGTAAAGTATTTGCTGGAATAGTAGGAGAATCTGAAAGCAATATAAGAAAGGCTTTAAAAATAGCTGAAGCAGTATCTCCTTCTGTACTTTGGATAGATGAGATTGAAAAAGGACTTTCTGGTATGCAGTCATCAGGTTCTACTGACGGAGGCACTACTTCAAGAGTACTAGGAACTTTTTTAACTTGGATGCAGGAGAAGAAAAAACCAGTATTTGTTGTTGCAACTGCAAATGATATATCAGGGCTTCCTCCAGAACTTTTAAGAAAGGGACGTGTTGATGAAATATTTTTTGTAGACTTGCCTTTAAAGCCAGACAGAGAAGAGATAATAAAAATACATTTAGGAAAATATAAAAGAAACCCTGATAATTTTGATATTTCAAAAATAGCTGATAGCTGTGAATTTTTCTCAGGTGCTGAAATAGAAGAGGCTATCAAAGAGGCATTATTCAAAGCATTTGATGAAGATAAGGAAGTAACAACAGAACATATAATAGAAGCTATGAAAAAAACTTATCCTATATCAACAACAATGAAAGAGAATATTAATAATATGAGAATATGGTCAAAAGCAAGGGCAGTACTAGCATCCTCTAATACTTGGGAAGAAGATGAAGCTTCAAAAGGTAAACCTATCCCTAAATTAAAACAGGAACAATATAACCCTTTTGCTGAACAGTAAAAATATTATAAATTATTGTATTAATGAATAGTTTTTATTTTATACTTTTTTATTAATACAATTTTATTAAAGGATTACATGATGGCATATTATAACTATAATAACTATTATAACAATGAGAATGATGATAGATACTATCAGGAAATTTTTAATATTAGAAATAATAATCAATTAGAAGATAAAGTATATGAAATATTAAATGATGAAAATAAAATTAGAATGCTGGCAGAAAGAATAAACAATCTGGAAAATGATAAAAAAGAAATATTTAAAAAAAATTTTAATGATTTTATTATAAAAAAGAAGAAATTACCTTTTACATATAGAAGAAAAATACATACTGTTGACAACAATGTTCCTACAATGTATATGGCTTCTTATTATAGAATTGTACAAATTATGAATGATAAGAATACATTAGAAGACAGAATAAATTATATGCTTAGAGATGGAAATGATCTTGGAGATAAATATACCAAAGAAGATTATTATGGTGACAACCATAGCAGCCTAAATCTGCGTGATGGTATATGTAAATTTACTTATGAAGAGAAAATACAATTTTTCCTATCAAAATTGAATGAAATGCCTGATTCAAAAAAAGAAGCCGTATTAAAAATTTTCTATGATGTATTAGATGATAATATTCTTAAAAAGAAAGATAAAAAGAACGATCAAAAAGCGATGCTTAATGATTTAATCAACAATCCTTTGGCTAATACAGTTATGAAAGGGTTATTAACTAAATTTACTAATCTATCTGAAAATGATATAAATAATTTTGTTGATAAAGCTAAATCATATTATTATGAGAATGTAAAAAAAGATGATCCTAATTCAAAAATATTTTTTCATGTAAAAAAATGCCGTGATAAATTAAAAGAAATAAAAGAACTCTCTAAAGACTTTGAATATGCTGTGAAGATGGATTATTATAAAGACTGCGATAATATTGAATACAGATTAAATAACTGTAATGATAATAACATAGAAGAACTTAATAAAATTGCTGATGAAATTAACACTTTATATAGAAATGCATATAACAAAAAAAATAATAAATCTTCTCTTTACTATGTAATGGACATTGAAGATGAAGATATAGATTTGATTGATCATATTTAGAATTTTACTATACGCACGCATAGCGGATTTTTAAATATTGATTAATTTATAATTCTAATTTTCATTACTTATGATGATTAAGCCAAACGTGCGTTGAAGAGTATTATAAAATTTACAACGCACTTGGGTGGGCAGCTAGAATAACAGTTAAAGTAAAAAAAAGAAAAAGTATTTATAAATAGCAGATAGTATTAAAAAATTTAAAGGGTGGGAATTAGAATAAATTTTAAAACTTTACTTTAATCCCCGCCCTTTTATATTTAAAAGCTTTATTTTTTTATATTAGTTTAATTAAATTTTTTAAGTATACACTTCAAAAAGTGCACCCGCCCAAAGCATTATTTAAATTTGCACTTTCCTAAACGCACGCATAGCGGATTTTTTTAAATATTAATTAAGTTAAAATCATGATTTATCTTATATATAAAATTTTGTTCTACGTGCGTTAAATAATATTTTAAATTTAAAAACCGCTTTGGTGGGCAGCCATAATAACACTAAAAGTTAAAGAATAAAAAAATCATTCATAAATAACAAATAGAATTAAAAAATTTAAGGGGCGTGAGTTAAAATGATTTTCAAAATTTTATTTTAATCCCCGCCCTTTTAGATTTTAAGGCTCTATTTTTTTTATATTAGTTTGATTAAATATTTTGAGCCTTCACTTCAAAAAATGCACCCGCCCAAAGCGTAATTTAAATTTAAGACTTGCCTAAACGCACGCAGAACGGATTTTTTAGATATTAGTTAATTTAAAATCATGATTTATCTTATATATAAAATTTTGTTCTACGTGTGTTGAATAGCATTACAAATTTAAAAAATACTTGGGTGGGCAGCTAGAGTAACAGTAAAAGCTAAAGAAGAAAAATAATTTATAAATAACATATGGCATTCAAAAATTTAAAGGGTGGGAATTAGAATAAATTTCAAAATTTTATTTTAATCCCCGCCCTTTTAGATTTTAAAGCTTTATTTTTTTATATGTTTTAATTAAATCTTTTGAGCCTTCACTTTAAAAAATGCACCCGCCCAAAGCGTTATTTAAATTTAA
>NZ_ARQI01000076.1 GCF_000384655.1 Brachyspira innocens ATCC 29796
AGTGCGTTTTAAATTTATAATATTTTTTAACGCACGTTTAATCGATTCTTATATAGTGCAAAATTAGAATTATTAATCAAACTATATTAAAAAAAATCGTTTTGCATGCGTTTGGGAAAGCCTTAAATTTAAATAATGCTTTGGGCGGGTGTGCTTTTTGAAGTGAAAACTCAAAAGATTTAATTAAAACATATTAAAAAAAATAAAGCCTTAAAATCTAAAAGGGCGGGATTAAAATAAAATTTTGAAAATTATTTTAACTCCCACCCTCTAAATTTTTGAATGCTATTTGTTATTTATAAATTATTTTTCTTCTTTAGCTTTTACTGTTACTCTGGCTGCCCACCCAAGTGCGTTTTAAATTTATAATATTTTTTAACGCACGTTTAACTTATTCTTATACATAAAATAAATTAGATTTGTTAATCAAACTATATTAAAAAATCGTTCTGCGTGCGTTTAGGAAAGCCTTAAATTAAAAAATTATTAATTAAATAAAAAGTATGAAAAAGTTCAAAATAAATAAAGTTATTAAAGAATATTGATTTTTTATAACTTTATTTATATTATAATAATATGAATATAAAAGATGATAAACAAAATTTAAATAGATGGCGTCTGATATTAGGAAGTTTTGCCGAGGATAATTTAAAACTTGACAGTGAATATACTGAAATAGATTCAGCATTAGGCTTTTTATATGACAGAGAATACAGTAAAGAAGCAGGATATGCCGACTTTGAAAATGATAAAGATAGAGGCGGAAGAGGAAAAAGCAATTTAACTATTCCATCTTGGGTTTCTAAAGTAAAAAAATTGTTCCCTAAAAAAACTGTTGAAATAATGCAGACTCAGGCATTAGAAAAATATAAACTTACAGAAATGATAACCGACGAGAATATTTTAAAAGAGATGGAACCAAATATGGAGCTTTTAAAAAATGTTCTCACTTTTAAAGATATGATGAACGGCAATGTAAAAAAACTTGCTTATGGTATAGTAAGAAAAGTTGTTGAAGATATTAAAAAGAAAATGGAAAGCGATATTAAAAAAGTATTTTACGGCAAAAAGCTTCCTAACTCTACAACACAAAATAAAATATTCAAAAACCTTGATATAAAAAAAACTATACGAAATAATCTTAAAAATTATAACATTACAGATAAAACCATTTTTGTTGATAAATTATACTTCAATCAAAATATAAAAAAATATAATCCTTGGCATATAATAATACTTATAGATGAAAGCGGTTCTATGCTTGATTCAGTTATATATTCATCGATAATGGCCTCCATATTTTCTAATCTTCCTTATTTGTCTGTAAAACTTGTAATATTTGATACATCTATTGTAGATTTATCAGATCAAGTTAAAGATCCTATAGATGTATTGTTTAAAGTGCAATTAGGAGGCGGTACTGATATATCGTTAGCTTTAGAATATGCTAAAAAAATCACAACCGTACCCGATAAAACAATAGTGCTTCTTATAAGTGATTTATACGACTATAATTATAAACATATGTACAAAAGTGCTAATGATATAATAGAATCAAGGTCAAAACTTTTTGTACTTCCAGCTTTGGACTATAATGCTAATGCAAGTTATGATAAAGAGGCAGCAAAACAGTTTGCCAAAATGGGGGCTAAAGTTGCAGCTATTACCCCTGATGAGCTATCAAAATGGATAAGTACAGTAATATCTTAAAGTATTTAAAAGAGGTTTAGGAATATATGGAAATCATTAAATATCTTTTTACTAAGCATATTGAGAAATGCAGAAATATATTAAATGAAATTAATACTGATGCAGAAGAATTAAAAAATTATGCTGATAAGGCAAATGAGTTTTTAAATACTATAGATATGGAAAATTATACTAGCTTTAATAAGTTTAATAAATATATAGAAAATCTAAACTCATCTTTTACAGCAGATATTTACATAAATAAATTAGAAACATTTTCTTATAATGAAAATTTTGTTAATGATATATATAAGCATTCAGCAAAATATTTAAAATCTTTGGATAAATTAATTTCGCTGTCAAAAGAAGATTTTGAAAGCTATAAAACAGAACTTTATAAACATAGAGGAGATGTAGAAACAGATTTGAACCTATATGATGAAGCTATTGAAGATTATAAAAAGGCATTAGAGCTTAATCCTAATTATATAGAAGCTAAAAAAGCATTGGAAGAAGCAAATAAAAAATTAAAAGAATATAATATTAATAAATCATTTGATAATTACTATAGAGAAGGCATTAATTATTATAATAGAAAACAATTTGAAGATGCATTAAAAACATTCAATAAAGCTATAGAATTAGACCCTAGTAAAGCTAAAGCATACCTTTACAGAGGAGTATCAAAATTAGTTATGGGAAGAAATGAAGAAGCTATAAAAGATTTTGATAAGGCTATAGATATAGACCCAAATTATCCAAAGTTTTATTTATACAGGGGCCATTCAAAAAATTTATTAAAAAAAGATGAAGAGGCAATTAAAGATTTTGATAAAGCTATAGAACTAGATTCTAATTATGCCAAAGCATATATGTACAGAGGCATATCAAAATTGGTATTAAATAAATATGAGGAAGCTATAAAAGATTTTGATAAAACTATAGAATTAAATCCAAATTACATAGAAGCTTATTATCATAGGGGGCTTTCAAAACTCGGATTAAACAAAAATGAAGAAGGTATTGAAGACTTTGATAAAATTGCTGAACTTAATCCAGATAATTCATTTGTTTATTTTGTAAGGGGTAATATTAAAAAAAGTTTAAATAAAGATGAAGAAGCTTTAAAAGATTTTGAGAAGTATGAAGAGCTTGAAAAACAAAAGAACTAAATATAGTTTTTATTTATTTTATAATATTTTAATAATGCTTTTTTGTTTCAAATCTATTTTATAGTTTTTGAAAAATCACAAAGACTGTTAAAGTAATTTTATAAAAATACTGAAATTTTCTTTTTATTGCTGCCGCATAGATAGGTTAGCAAATAGTATTAAATCATACTATTTGCTATATAAATTTATGAATGTAATCTCAAATATTGTATCTGCAATACAAAATGAAATATATATATTTATTATTCTACAAAGTTTATAAGTTCTCCTATGCCTTCTATAGAGCATGTTATTTTATCTCCATGCTTCATATATTTAGGCGGATTAAATGACATTCCAACACCTCCGGGAGTTCCTGTTGCTATGATATCTCCCGCTTCTAATGTCATACCTTTTGATATATCAGAAACCAAATAATTTATATTATGTATCATATATTTTGTATTTGATGACTGTCTTACTTCATCATTTAAAATACTTTTTACTTCAAGAGGGAATTTTATATCATCTTTATAAACTATACAAGGTCCCATAGCACTGTAAGAATCCAAACTTTTTCCTTTATACCACTGAGAATGACGTTTTTGTATATTTCTAGAAGATATATCATTAAAAATACTATATCCGAATATATATTCATTAACTTCTTCCGGTTTTATATCTTTTGCCGTTTTAGCAATAATTACAGCAAGCTCAGCTTCATAATCAAGGCATTCATCTAAATCAAATCTTCCTTTTATCTTATCGCCAAGCCCTATAATCTCTATAGCACGTTTAGAAAAATACACAGGTGCTTTAACTTCTTTAAAATCTTTCATATCCTTTTTTATTTCAGATAAATGATCATCATAATTAACCCCTACACATATAATATCATGAATCGGTTTTCTTATAGGTGAAAGGATCTGTACATTTTCAATAGAATAAGAACGCGTACAATTTTCTTCTGCATATTTCAATTTTTTTAATATATCATTATTCATCATTTTTATTAACTGAATCATAGGATTATCATTTGTTTTGAAATCGGATATTATTTCACTTATTGCTATTACTTTTTTTTCGTCCTTACTTAGTATGCCAATAGACTCTGTGTTATTCCATTCCACAAAAGATACAAATTTCATTTACTGCTCCGTTTATAAAAATTGCAAAACTTACATTATTACAGCTTAAAAAGTAAAGCTTTATAAAAAATTTAATGATATTTTAAGACAATTTTTAAAAGTTTTTATAATAGTGTTTATTCTATTATAATAGATTTATAATTGTTTTTCAATATGTTATAATTGTTTACATAAAATAAATAGCTTTTAAATTATATTAGATAAAATATTATAAAAACTCCCAAGCAAATTAATACTTGAGAGTTTTTATTATTAAGATAATAGCTGTATATTATTTTAGATTGTCATTAAAAAACTGTGTTATTTTTTCAAAAGGTATTTTTGACATATCATCATATAATGATACATGGTCTGCATCTTCTATTATTAATAATTCTTTATTATTACCTGATATTTCGTTATAAACATCTTCAGAATAATATCTTGAATGTGCTCTGTCGCCTGCTATTAAAAGTACTGGAGTATTGTCTAAATCCCCAATATTATCCATCAAATTAAAGTTCCAGAAAGAAAAAGGCATAGTAGCAGTCCAAGAAGTAACGAAGTTTATCGCACGAGGGTGATAAGCTCTTTTCGCATAATAGTTGTAAAATGCTGCAAATACTGGGTCGGCATTTTCTGGAAGCTCTTCGGGTACAACCATTGCAGAAGCCTGTATATTATTATTTGCATCAAAAGTGGGCTCATGATTACCTAAAGCATAATTTCCATTTTCAGCATCTTTCCAACGCTGCTCGCTTAAATACTCTCTTATTTTTCTTCTTTGTTCTTTTGTATAATAATCCATATGTCCTTTGCTCATATCTCTTGACATATCATACATTGAAGCAGTTGCTACGGCTTTAATTCTAGTATCAGTACCAGCAGCAGTTATAGCCATACCAGAAAGTCCGCATATCCCTATTGCTCCAATACGGTTTCTATCTACATAATCAAGAAGCCCTAAATAATCTACAGCAGCACTGTAATCTTCTGTAAATATGTCTGGTGAAGCATTGTTTCTAACTTCTCCGCCGCTTTCACCTGTAAAAGATGGATCAAAAGCTAATGCTACAAAACCATTGACAGCCATTTCCTGAGCATATAAACCAGATGCCTGCTCCTTAACTGCTCCGAATGGTCCAGACACTACCAATGCAGGATTTTTTTTATTGCTGTAGTCTTGAGGCAAATATAAATGTCCTGCTATTTCTATACCGTAGCGATTTTTGAATCTTACTTCTTTCATTTCAATATTTGTGTAAACTGTAAATACTCTAGTGTCCATATTATTTTCTCCTTTATTTTGATTATTTTGTGTGCTGTTATTATTACAAGAAATTATAAATGCTAGTAATAATAAAATTGATGGTATTATTTTTTTCATTATAAACTCTCCTTAATTTTTATATTTTAGTTTGCTATTTTTAGTTTATTTATTTCTTTTATAACTTTGGCTGGCATTCCGCCTACTATCACATTTGAAGGTACATCTTTATTAACTAAAGCTCCTGCTGCTATTATAGAGTTGTCTCCTATAGTTACTCCTGCAAGTATATGTGTTCCTGAACCTATCCATACATTATTTCCAATTACTACTTTTTTTGGATATGTTGTACTTCTGTATGCTGCTTCTATTCCATGATTGAGTGTTGAAATAGTGGCATTCATTCCTATAAATACATTATCACCTATAATAATTCCACCTCTATCCTGAAATGAACATCCGCAGTTGAAAAATACATTCTTTCCTATTTTTATATTTTTTCCAAAGTCAGTATAAAATGGAGGAAAGCATGTGAAACTTTTATCAATATTTTCTCCAGTAAGCTCTTCAAATAATTCTCTTACCTCATCTGTAGTATGATATTTATTATTAATTTCCATAGTTATTTTTATTGCATTTTGTGAGCATTCATATAAAAGCGGTGATAATTCTTTATCTTCACTTGATATGGGGCTGCCTTCTTTGCAGTATTTAATAAACTCTTCCATATTCATTTGTTCATTCCTTATGTTTTTTATTTATTTGCATTTTACAGAAAAATTAAATTATATCAAATAATTATGTGTTATATATTTTTATACCTAAAAAGTATAATAATAACATACGTTTTTAATACTCTTTTATATTAAAATGAATTTGCTTTTTTTATTTTTATGTACCATACTATAAGTAGGCGGTATTATATACTGAAAATACAAATGGAAAGGATTTGCGATAATGATAGAAAATTTCATACCTAATAAAAAA
This sequence comes from Brachyspira innocens ATCC 29796, assembly GCF_000384655.1. Classification (GTDB taxonomy): domain Bacteria; phylum Spirochaetota; class Brachyspiria; order Brachyspirales; family Brachyspiraceae; genus Brachyspira; species Brachyspira innocens. The sequence goes on from NZ_ARQI01000076.1 coordinate 6,222, forward strand.
GTATTCGTATTTGATACTAATGTGATACTTCATGATTTTAAGTCAATATTTTCTTTTGAAGAGACAAATATAGTTATACCTATTACAGTTTTAGAAGAGGTTGATAAGTTCAAAAAAGGAAGTGATACAATCAATTTTAATGCCAGAGAGTTTATAAGAGAGCTTGATGTTATAGTAGAGAAAAATGAAGAGCTTCAGGGAACCAAAGATATTTTTAAAAAAGGTGCTTTGCTTGATAATAAAAGTAAAGTATTTATAGATGTTAATAATGAAGAGAGAGATGATTTTAAAAAAATATTTTCAAACAGCATTCCAGATCATAAAATATTATCATGTGCTTATAATATAAAATGCGAAAATCAGAGGGTCATTCTTATAACTAAAGATATTAATATGAGAATGAAGGCCAGAAGTTTAGGTATTGACACACAAGACTATAATACTGACAAGATAGAAAAATTATCATCATTATTTACAGGTATAGAAAGTATATCAGGAGATAATGCACGCATTTATATAAAAGAGCTTAATGAGAATAAAGGGATAGAAGTAAAAGGAGAACATTCTATTTATCCTAACACATATTTCTGCTACAGAGTAAAAGAAGATGATGAGGCAGTAATAGGTAAATATAAAGATGATACAAAAACAATAGTTCATGTTGATACCAATATAGATGCATACGGAATAAAGCCTAGAAATGAAGAGCAGGCTATGGCTTTGGACGTTTTACTTGATAATGATATACCTTTAGTTACGATAATGGGTAAAGCAGGTACTGGTAAAACACTTCTAGCACTTGCAGCTGCTTTAGCAAAGAGAAGAGAGTACAGACAGATACTTTTAGCACGTCCTGTAGTAGCACTTTCTAATAAGGATTTGGGTTTTCTCCCTGGCGATATTAACAGCAAATTAGACCCTTATATGCAGCCTTTATTTGATAATCTTTCTGTTATACAGCATGTACATTCTGATGACAGTGATGAAAGCAAAAACATTAAAAAAATGCTTGAAAATGAAAAGATAGTTATTTCTCCTTTGGCATATATAAGAGGAAGAAGTTTGAACAAAATATATTTTATAGTAGATGAAGCTCAGAACCTAACGCCTCATGAAATAAAAACTATTATAACCAGAGCAGGGGAGGGTACAAAAATAGTATTTACTGGAGACATTCATCAGATAGACACTCCGTATTTGGACGAAAGAAACAATGGGCTTACTTATTTAATAGACCGCACAAAAGCAGAAGTTTTAAGCGGTACTGTGACACTTGAAAAAGGAGAGCGTTCAAAACTTGCAGAACTTGCTGCTAATGTATTATAAAATTATTTAAATATTATATATTAAAGCATAGAGTGGTTTGTAGAAATACCGCCATCTATGCTTTTTTGTTTTTAACTAAAATTATATTAACTTTTTTACTTAATAAAAAAGTATACCTACAAAGTGATACTTAAATTTATAATAAACTCACCGCACGTAGAATGAAATTTTATAATATAGTAAAATTTGTATTACAAACAAAATCTATATTTTTAATTTCGTTATACGTGCGTTGTATAATGTCCTAAATTTAAAAAACGCTTGGGTGGGCAGCCAGAATAACATTGAAAGCTAAAGAAATAAAAACCGTTTTTAAAATAGAAAATAATGCCTTTAAATTTAAAGGGTGGGGGTGAGAATAAATTTTAAAACTTTGCTATAATCCCCGCCCTCTTAGATTTAAAAGCTTTATTTTTTTATATTGGTTTGATTAAATTTTGTAGGTCTTCACTTTAAAAATTGCACCCACCCAAAGTGTTATTTAAATTTAAGACTTTCATAAACGCACGTAACATGAAATATTTATATATAATATGAATTAGAATTAATAATCAGTTTATATATAAGAATCGATTTAACGTGCGTTGTAGAATATTATGAATTTAAAAAGTATTTGGGTGGGTGCTAATAAATTTAACTTTTAAATCTAAATAAAGTTAATATAAAAATAAGATTAATAAATCTTGGAGGGTGGGAGTTAAAATAAAATTTAAAACTTGATAAATATAGGCTAAATTATATAATTGTAATTCAATTAAAAATTATTGGAAATATCATGTTAGAGAATATTCGCTGGAAACAGAGATTTTATAATTTTGAAAAAGCATTTAATTTATTAAAAAGTGTATTTGAAGAAAAAGAAATAAATGAGTTATCATTGCTAGAACAGGAAGGTGTTGTTCAAAGATTTGAATATACTTATGAATTAGCTTGGAAAACTTTGAAAGATTATTTAGAATATAATGGAAGTTTAAACAATATAGACATTTCCCCAAGGAATATTTTTAAAGAAGCATATTCAGCGAAGATTATCAAAAGTCAAGATGAATTTATTGATATGATGTTAAGCCGTAATTTACTTTCACATACTTATGATTTTATTAAATTCAAAGAAATTATTATCAAGATAGAAAATAATTATTTAAAAATACTTAATGAATTATATAGTTTCTTTTTGGAAAGAATAAATTATTAAAGGATAAATATTAATGCTTGATGAAAAGATAAAAGAAAGTATAAAAAATATATGCAGTTCTTATGAAAATATAGAAAAAGTTATACTGTTTGGTTCTAGGGCAATTGATAAAGAAAAATATAATTCTGATATAGATTTGGCTGTAATGGGAAAGTTTGATTTACTATTTTGTGAAAGACTAAAAGAAGAATTATCAGAGCTTCCTACTCTTTTAAAATTCGATGTTATTTCTTATAATGATATAGAAAATCAAGAATTAATAAATGATATAAAAAATCATGGAAAAATTATTTATAAAAAATAGTATTAATTATATTTGATAAATAATATATTATTATAGCATAAAAATATTTCATCATTAATATATTCTATAATCAAGTTTATTTTGTGTATACCTAAACAACTATATTTTGTCAAAATAATTTTTTTAATTTAAAATATTTGTGGGGCTTTGCCCCCGCTCTGCGTACTTTGTAATACCCCAGTTCTTTTATGACGTCTGTCCGCCCATGGCGTGGTATAAAAGAACCAAAACAACTGTATTTTTAATCCAAATTTAGGATATATCCTATATTTAATAAGTATTTTTCAAATATAAAGTTATAGCAATTGCGTTTTTTGCTACTTTTTTGTGCGACAAAAAAGTAGATAATTCTATATAAAGTGCATCAATTGACAAACTTAAAAATTTTTGGTATATATTAAAAAGTATTAATTATATTTTTCAAGAAGCTCAACTATATCCTTATAATCTTCTGATTTTGCTAAATCAAGTGCAGTCCTGCCATATTCATCAGTTATAGAAGTATCAGCATTATTTTCTAAAAGTACTTTTGCAGCTTCAAATTGATTAAAACTAGCGGCCATCATCAAAGCAGTCATTCCATAATCAGTGGTATAATTAATATCAGCACCATTTTCTAATAACATATTTATTATATTAGTATTCCCTCTATAAGCAGCATTCATTAAAGGAGTAGGCGATATATCAATATGTTCATTTTCTATTTCGCATACTGTATTGGCATCAGCACCTTTCTCAAGTAAAAATTTTACCATCTCTTCATTATTATAAGTTGAGGCATAAACTAAAGCATTAATGCCGTCATCATCTTTTGCTTCAATGTCAGCACCTTTTTCAATTAAAAGCTCTGCTATAGCAATATTATGCCGACCTGCACTTGCCATAAGTGGAGTAAATCCTGACTCAGTAGCTAAATTTACATCGGCTCCTAAATCTATAAGTTTACGAACAAGTTCTTCATCATAATATACAGCTTCTATTAATGGAGTAGAATATCCTAAAGCTAAATTAACATCTGCATTATTTTCTAATAAATAATTTATGATATCAGTTTGCTTATATTCTATAGCTTGTATTAAAGGGGTTGACTTAGAATATTCATCTATCTCTAAGTTATAATTAACATCTAAACTTTTTGATTCAATTAATTTTTTGATTGTTTGAAAATCTCCTGATTCTATAAAAGATATAATTTCTTTATCTGTGTATGAATAATATGTTGTTTCTTTTGTTTTATTTGCTTCATTATCCATATTATCTGTTTTTGATTGTTCTGTTTGATTTGTATTATTATTTGTAGTATCATCTAAATTTATAGTTACTTTATCTGCATTATTATTTGGTTCTTTGGTATTGCATGAAAATATAATAATAGAAAGAAAAAGAATTAATAAATATTTCATAAACAATATGCCCTATAATCAAATTCTGATTATAATATCATAGAAATATTTTTTTTCAAGTTTTAATATTAAATCCCTATAGGGTATATTTTTTACTTTCAAAATCAACTAATTAAATTATTTTTATTTATATGCCTCGTTGCTTTAATATGTAATTTTATATATTATATTTATCTATATTTTATATAAAAATTAATATTACATAATAATAAGGTAAAATAATTATAATAAATTTTACAAACTAGTTTTTTATGTTTTAAATTATTTAATAGTTGACTTTTTATGTATATTTTTGTATTATAATACATATAAATACGTTTATAGAAGGAGAGTTTATGAAAATTACTAAAATATTAATAATTATAATATTTTCATTGGCTTTATTTAATTCATTTGCTTTCAGTCAATATAGTAATAATGAAAAAGAGCTGATAGAGGCTTGTAAAAATGGAGATTTAGAAACCGCCAAAAAACTAATAAGAACAGGCACTGATGTTAATACTAAAGATAATGAAAAAGTAAGTGCATTAATGTATGCAGTGAAAAGCGGAAATTTAGATTTGGTAAAAGAATTAGTAAGATTTGGTGCTGATATAGGATATTATTATGCTTCTTATGATGACAGAGGTAAAAATATTAATATTGATATTGCCTTCTTTTCTATTGAAAATGGTAATAATGATATTATTGAATATTTATTAAGTAAGGGAGCTAATCCTAATGATTTTTTATTTTTTGCTATATACAAAAATGATATAAATAGAGTAAAAGAATTTATAAAAAAAGGAGCCGATGCTGATTATTATCTTCCTTATGCATCTGAAAGAGGTAATGTTCTTATAATGCAGGAACTTATAAAAGCAGGTGCTGATGATTTTAATAATTCTTTGAGAAGAGCTATATTTGAATATATTTATCAGGAAATTGATAACAGTGAAGCTATAATCGAATTAATAAAAAGCGGTGCTGATATTAATATGACATTAAGCATAGATGTATCAGAAACAGACAACTATTCACTATATGTTCAAGTACCAATATTTTTTTACGCCATACAAACAAAAAATTACAATATTGTTAAGGCTTTTTTAGATAAAGGGGTAAAACTTGAAGGTACAAATTCGGATAATCAAACTGTAATAATGGCTGCGATAATAAGCAATAATGCTGATATAGTAAGAGATATATTGAAAAAAGATAAAAGGTTACTAGAAGCAGAAATTGAAGATGAGACACTATTAACTTGGGCTATAAAGAATAATAAAGGTTTTAGTTATAATTATAATTATAGTGTAGATGTAAAAGTTATCGATGCTCTTTTAGAGGCAGGTGCTGATTATAATGCAAAAAATTCTGATGGTAAAAATGCTTTAATGGCGGCAGCTTCTATGGGCAGAGAAGATATTATTGAATTGCTAGAAAAATACGGGGCTTAAAATTAATAAAAAATTATAAAATATATTTTAGGAGATTAAATATGTTATGCAAAAAATGTTTAAAAGAAATTAAAGATGATTCTATATTTTGCAGTTATTGCGGAGTAAAATTGGAAGATATAGAAAATATGTCAGATGTAAAAAGTTCTATTAATGAAGAAGCTAATAGTAATAAAGAGTCTACTATTAACGAACAGGCTAATAGTAATGAAAAGTCTAATATTAACGAACAAGCTAATATTAATGAAGAGTCTAATATTAATGCACAAGCTAATAGTAATAATAGTTTTTATATTCCAATATCTGGTATAAAATCAAAATTTGATCATGGCTATGAACATATGTTGTTTTCGGCATTTATATTACCTATTGTTATAATGTTATTAATGATGACAATGAATGTTAATTTTCCATTTATAGCTATTGTTGTTCCGTTTATTTTTGTTATTTTAGCTATGAAAATGAATCCAAGAGGAGTTTATATAGATGTTAGAGAAGGACGTTTAGTAAAAAATCATAATGCTAAATTTGGTTTTTTAAAAGATGTTTTATATTTAAAAGAAGTATTTTTTATAGAAGTAAAGAGTTTTCAAATAGATGCTATACCATTTCCCAAAGGTAATTTTTTTAATGCATTATTAGGAAGCGGTACTTTTTACAAATTCTCATTTTTTAATAAAGATGGATATAAAATATTGTCTTTATGCGTTTCAAATATAAATGAGAAAAATAAATTATTAGATGCTCTTTCAAAAACTTTGGTTTCATTAAATAAAGCTGATGTTAAAGTAGATATTATTGATTCTGTAAGCAGAGATTTTGATGAATTAGCCAAATAATTTATATAACTTTATATGATAGTATAATGCGATTAACTTGTAATTATTGCATTATACTAAAATGCTTTTCATTGTTAATGATTTTTAATAATAAAAAACATAATTTTATAAAAATACATTTATAAAAAATAATGATAATTTTTTGATTATTGGATTCAGTAAAAAAAAGAAAATAGTGATATAATTTACATCTATTATGAAATGTTCTATTATTGCTCTTTTTGAGTTTTAATACCACTGTTTTTGTTTACCTTATTATTTGAGTTAATATAGTTTCTAATTATTGCATTATGCTATTTTTATAGTAAAATAGTTTCATTATTAAGGACTATTGATAATGAAAAAAACAGATAATAAAAACAAAGACTATGTAGAGATACCTGATGAAGATTTGGAGATACTAGGAAAAGATGGTATATACAGAAAATACAGCACATATAAAAAAAATAATAGAAAAAGCAGATTAATACATTGGATTCCTTTTTTACTTGCTGTTATTTATACTATATCTCCTATAGATTTAGTTCCAGACAGGATACCTATAGGAAAATTAGATGATATAATACTGCTTGCTATAACGCTTTATTATGGATTAAAAAAAGCTGATTTTTCAGACAATCCTATTATCAATGTAATAATAAGAAATATCATACTCTCTACAACTATTACAGTATTTGTTATGATGATTATCATATACTGTTTGGCAGTTTTTCTATAATCAAATTATTATAAACGGAGAATTTTTTATGAAAAGAATATCATCTTATAATATAACTAAATTAGAAGATAATGAAGTTTTTGTTTTTGGAAGCAATACTCAGGGGGCACATGGTGGCGGTGCGGCAAGGTTTGCCATAAATTTTGGGGCAGTGTACGGTCAGGCATTTGGACTTCAGGGTAAAACATTTGCTATACCTACAGTTGATTATACTAAAAGCGGTAAAATGAAAGTATCAGAAATAAAAAAATATGTTGATAAGTTTTTGGATTTTACTTTAAATCATAAAGACAAAAAATTTCTTGTAACGGAAATAGGATGCGGTATAGCAGGATTCAAAGTAGAAGAGATGGCTGAGCTTTTCAGAGCAGCTTTAGAGTACGATAATGTTTATCTTCCTAAAAGGTTTTATGATTATTTAACATCTAATAAATAACAAATTACTCTGTTTATAAAGCATATAACAACGCACGTTAAATAGATTCTTATATATAAACTGATTATGAATTCTAATTCGTATTATAATATAAATGTTTCATGTTCCGTGCGTTGAGTAAAATGCATAATTTAAATCACTCTTTGGGCGGGTGCACTTTTTAAAGTGAAGGCTCAAGATATTTAATTAAAGCCAATATAAAAAATAAAGATTTAAAATCTAAAAGGGCGGGAATTAAAATAAAGTTTTAAAAATTATTTTAACTCCCACCCTTTAAATTTTTTAACTTATACTGTTATTTGTAACTTCTTTTATTTCTTTAGCTTTAACTGTTACTCTGGCTGCCCGCCCAAGTGCTTTTTTAATTTATAATATTTACTAACGCACGTTAAACTTAATTCTTATATATAATGAAATTATAATTATCAATTAATCTATATTTAAAAAATCCGCTCTGCGTGCGTTTAGAAAAGTGTTAAATAGAGTTTAAAAATTAGTAATATTTAACTTTAAATCCTAAATACTGTTATAATAAAATATAAAAAATGAATAATCTTAATTATGAAGCAAAATAAAAAAATATTTCTATTATCATACATAATATTTATATTATCTATAGTTATTTTTATAATTATTTTTTCTTTGCTTGGAAACATTGAAAGGGAAGGATATTTATCAAATTTTAATCATATACTTGAAAATAAATATTATTTTACGTTAAAATTTGAAAGTAAGTTTTTTAAAAATAATCAAATATATAGAGTATACCCAAATACAAATGAAATGCCTGATAATGTTACTAATATTAGATGGAGCGGAAGTTATTATGGGAATTTAGTCCTTGATAATGATAATATTCAATTAAAAGAAAATGATAAAATAGAAAATATTAAATATAAAGTAAGAATAAAAAAAGATGTATTTTTATTTTTGATATTTATTATAATACTTTTTCCAATACTCTATTTTTATATAATACCTAATATTTATCATTATCATAAAGTATATATCTTATTTTTTATATTAAATTCATTTTTGTATTTAATAACTTCAAATTTCATAATGCCTTTATTTTCTATGATGAGGCTTGATTTTAATATATACGATTTTTTGTATACGTACTTATTTGTAATGCTTGCTTATAATTTACTATCATATTATCCTTTTAATTTAAGCCGTATAAAAAATATTAGAGTGATACTTACTTCTCTATTTTGTGTTATATCAATATTTTCATTTTTTGTAATAGAGGCTATAAGTTTAACAGTGCTAAATATGGTAATAGTTTTTTCAGACATTGCTAACCTTTATGCTTCGCTTATTACTGTACTTCCAATATATTTAAAGATTATTACTGTTGCTGTAAGTATAATATATTTTTCTTCAATATTAATGTTTATATTATTATTTATTTTTAATTTATATAAGATGTTTATAAAAAATAAAGCCTCATCATTAATTATGGTGGCTTCTATAATATTTATTTCATTTTATTTATTTTTTATACAAAGAAATATAGATATATGGAGCATAGACTTTGTAAGAAATGCAAATAGAAAAGGAATAATAAATACAATCAATTACAGAATTAATTATGACAGATTAAATAATATAAAACCAAGTAAAGAACTTGTAGCAGATTCTATTAATTTACTTAAAGAATATGAATTAAAAAGAGATGTATCAAAACTTTATTTGAAATCAACAAAAAATATCTTTGATAATATAAAAAAACTAGAAGATGATATGCACTCTATATTGATAAATGCTTCTAATGATAGTTTTGTTTACAGCGATGAAAGAATCGATTATGATTATATTGAAAAATTAAAAAATAATTATACCGATGTATATAGTAATATAGGCACTTCGATTATAAATGATTTAGAGAAAATAGAAAACTTAAAACAGAGTTTTAAAAGAGATGTTTATTTAATATTTTTAGAATCATTTTACGACTACTCACATTTTAAAACATTATTTGAAAAAGATCCGTTTACAAAAGAGTATAGGAACTGGGCGAATAATTCAAGAAAAATAGCACCTAATGTTAATAACGGAAGTTTTTATGCGAGGCTTGCTGGACTTACAGCTTCATCTCCTCTTTATCCGAAAACGCAGTCAGAAAAAATAGAAAATACTCTTCCAGATTTACTTTCAAAAAATGGGTATAATACTATAGCTTTAGAAGAGGCTTTAAATACTTATAACTTAAAAACTTTTTATCCGTCTATAGGGTTTTCTTCTCAAGTATTCGTACTAGGTACTACTAATATTAATACATATTTAGTTACAAATATACAAAATTTAAAAAGTCCTGTATTTGCTGCTGGTTTCACTATATTGGGGCATACTGATTCTCATTTGGACAATAATTTAAATATAGCAGAAAATAACAAAGAGTTTCTTAACTATTTTGAAGGTAATGATAAACTACATATAATGGAAACACTTGATAATTCAGCTATGACAGCCATTGAAATAATAAAGATAAGAGATACTATTCTTAAAACTTCACCGAATGCTATTATAATATTTAAACATGATCATCTCTACCCTTATCTAAAAGCTATAATACAGCGTTCAAGTATAGAAGAAAAAATAAAAACCAACTTTTTAAATGATTACAAACCTTCACCAATACTAATATGGGACGGTACTAATGGAGCATATAAAGCACCAGATAATTTTGTACCAGAAAATATAGCTATGTTTATAGCAGTAAACTTAAATATAGACTATACCAACAGTATAATATCGCTCTTATATAAAGAAGAAATCGAAAATACAATAAGCACTTATAACCGATTTTATTATACCACTAATAATATGCCTATAGACAACAATGAAGTATCCAACCTAACAATATTTAAATACGAAAATGCTCAGAGAATATTATCTCAAGATATTTTTCAGGGCAAGAAATATTATTATAATTTAATAAATATCTCTAATAAATAATTTGACTATATGCATATTTATGTTATAATATATGCTGTATAGGATTTTTATTTATGAAGCAACAAGCAACAAGCAACAAGCAACAAGCAACAAGCAACAAGCAACAAGCAACAAGCAACAAGCAACAAGCAACAAGCAACAAGCAACAAGC
>NZ_ARQI01000077.1 GCF_000384655.1 Brachyspira innocens ATCC 29796
TTAATGAATGTAGCTGTTATTGAAGGAGCTAAAGAAGGAGATACATTCAAAAACTATATAGATTATTTATACAATGAAGGTATCATACATAAAAAACAAAAGGGGCTTATAGATAAAGTTAGAGAAATAGGAAATGAAGCTAATCATGAAATTAAATCTGTATCTGAAGAAGATGCTCAATATATATTTAAATTAATTGAGCATCTATTGTTAAATAATTATGAATTTATAGATAATGATAACTCCACAAATTAAACTCATATTTAATATTATGCAATTAATTATATGAATATATTAGTTGTTTTTTGACTCGTTTTTTGTTGGGGTTATCATTTAAGGGATCTGTAATATGAATAATTTTTATATAGTTGCTTGCGTTACAGCAATAATTTTAATTCTTGTTTTAATTTTAATAAAAAAAATATTCTCCAAAAAGAAAAAAACTAGAAAAGCCTCAAAAGAATCAATAAAAAAGATACAGGAGCTAAAGGCTAAAATCAATGCTGATAGTAATGATTATGTATCTATGTACAGTCTTGCAAAATTAGAAGATGAGGCTGGACTTGATGATGAAGCATTAATCATATATGAAAATCTTTTAAAAGTTTCTTTTTTACAAGGCAAAGAAGAGATTGATATATGTAAAAGGCTTGAAAAAAAATATGAAAAAGACGGCAAAGCAGAAGAAGCTTTTAAATACGCTTTAAAAATAAGTAAATTAGATTCTAATAATATGAAATACAATATAAAAATTGCCTCTGTTCTTACTAAAAATGGAGAATATATAATTGCATGCGATTATTTTAATAAGGCATTATTATCAAAAAATGAATTTGATATAGAAGATATTAAAGCAGCTGCCTTTTCATTTTTTAAGATAAAAGATTATAAAAAAAGTGCTGTTTTTTTGGAAGAGCTTTATAAAAGAGCAGCTAAAGAAGAAAATACAGATGAATTAGTACATATACAAAGAAGTTTAATATCAATGTATATGCTTGGAGATGAGATTAGTATAGCAAGAAGTTTTATAGAACAAATTATTAATAAATCTAATGATAAATATTACATTGACAGAATGTATCTTCATATTTTATATAAACTTATAGACAACGAAAAGTTTAAAGAATTATATGATAAATTATACACTGCATATAAAATCAAAGATTCAGACAAAGAAAATTATAGCATAATATTAGATTACTGTTTTTATTCATACTTCTTTAAAGATATAGAATTATCAAAAATACTGTTTGAAAAAATAAATAATTTTAATATAGAAGAGCTAAAAATATATAATATAAATATCATACTTAATTATTTATCAGATATAGTAAAAGCAACGTCTCAGATTAATAAACTAAGAAGTATGATGAATCTTGAGCATTCAAAACAAGATAATTATGAAAAATATGTTTCAAAAGAAGATATAGAAAATTGGGAGAAAGCTGTTGATTTATGGGAAGGCTCTTTTATAGATATAGATTATATTTTATCTTTAATAGAAATTGAAAGAACTATAAATGCTGAGAAAATATTTAATGAATTAAAAATTGATGCAAAAGAACAGCATAATGAAATGAATTTAAGCAAAATATTAAAAGTAGATAAAATATATAATTTAAATAAAATAGACTTCAAAAAACTATGTCAGAATGTTATAAGAAAGTGTCTTTCACATTCTATAGTACAGGAATATACAGATGCAGTATCTGAAAGTAATTACGGAGATGAAGCAAACTATATAACTTATTCTTCAAAAGGAAATAAAAAAGATTTAACACTAATATCATTCAAGCGTTGGAAAAAAGTAGAAATTGGTGAGCTTATGATAAGAGATTTTTTAATGATGGTTAATGAAGCTGGAGCTAAAAACGGAATACTAATAGTACCTGTAAAATTAAGCAATAGTGCCAAAAGTTTTGTATCGCATAATGATAAAATCACAGTATATTCAAGAATGCAGTTTAATAATTTGATTAAAGATGAAAATATATAATTATATTAATAAAAAAGTGATAACCTATTTATAAGGTTATCACTCTAAATATAAAAATCAACAATAATAATTTTTTACATCTCTTTATAAGCCAACTATAAAGCTAAAAAATAGCAGCAAGCAAATCTTTTTAAGTTTTTTAAGTTAATAAATTTATTTTACCATCTCTTTGTCTACTAAATCATTAGCAGGAACATAGTCATTTATAACTTGAGAGAATACCAAAGTATCAACAAATCCGCCTCTTTTTATAGATAGGAAAAGATCATTATATTCATTTTCCGGCATTCCTAATTTTTTCATAGTTACGGCTTTATAAAATACAGCATCATTAGCAAATCTAGTTCTAGGATATTCAGTAATTACTCTGTCAAATAAAGCTATAGCTTCCTGCAATTGTGCTTCATCATTAGAATAAGTTTGATAAAGCATACCATTCCATAATAATGAAAGCGGTTTAAACTTTTCTATTTTTGTTAAACCTTCTACTTTTTTAAAGCATTCAGTAGCCATATCCATATTGTTTTTAGTTATAAAATTATTTGATTTAGTACCTTTAGATAAGAAATAATAAACTATACCTTTAAATTGATATAATTGACCAACATCCACATCTGCAGGCAAATTATTAAAATCTAATTTATTAATATAATCTAAAGCCTTGCTATATTCATTATTAGCAATCATAACTCTTATTTCTCTGATAATTAGAGGGTCATCTTTAGAAGTCCAAGGGCTGTAAAAAGTATCTATAGTAGCTTTTAAAGGTCTTCTTTTAACATTAGCAGAACTACTACTTGATGAAGAAGAACTTGAATAAGTATCTTTTACTGAAGTATTATTATTTGCCTGATAATTATTATTAGGTTTATTATTTACTTGAGTATTATCATTATTACTAGACATATAATCATCAGTATAATCATTAGTTTCTACTACTACATCATTACTTGATGAGTTTTGATACTCTTTTTCTATCTCATTAATGTAATCCTCTTCCAAATTACTTTGATTATTAGGCTTTTGACAAGATACTGCAAAGGACAATAAAATCACAAAGAGAACTGCTAAAGATTTTTTAATCATTTTTTGCTCCAAAACTATTTTTTAATATTGTTTATTTTTATTTCTCGGAAAATATCAAAAAAGCGTTAGAACAAATAATTGTATAATAGGTATTATGCTATATAATTTTCTATATTTTTGTAATATGATTTTTGTTTATATTCTTCTTTAGAATTAATAGCATAATCCTGTATTTTTTTATCGGCATCGGCAAAATATCTCTCATAAGCCTTTTTGCAGTAATCATCATTTTTAGTTTTTATACCTGTAGGAGGATTTTCAAATTTATAAACTCCATTAACACGCCAAAAATCTAAAATGCCTATTCTTATAGCATCAACTGGACATCTAAATGAACAGCTTGTACACATTACACATTTATTTTTAAACTTTATATCACCTTTTTCATCATTATAAATATTATGAACAGGGCATTTCTTAACGCATAAATTACAATGGGTACAGGTTTTTTTTACTTTAAATAAATGACCATTAACTTTCATAGCAGGGTGCTCTATTCTAAATAAAAATGCTATAAATCTGCCGAAAGGAAATTTCTTTAAAAAACTTTCTCGTCCGTCTAAAACTTCATTGGCCTCTATAACACATAAAGCCTTAGCAGTCTTCCACATCTTTGCAGCAAACTCATCGGTATGTCTGAATATTATATTATAAGGCATCACATAATGATATTCATTAGTGAGAATATAGCCTTTATTTTTAAGTCTTGCCATCAAAGGCTCTGAAGATATATTATTAATAGTGAGAGGCTCTCCTGAGGTTTTTATAATAAATATTTTTTTCTTCTCATTTTCAAATTTAGGAAAGAGTTTTATCAAATCAAAAATAGGATAAGGAGCATTAAATCCATGTATAGGATAGGCAATACCCGCATAATCATAATCTTTAATATTAGGCATATCATCAAAATTATCGCTTATACTATAAAGCAAAGTTTCAACGCCATTTTCTTCAAATATTTTTTTATACTCTCTTGCCACCTTCTCAGTATTACCAGTACCAGAAAAACAATATATTACAGCCTTTTTATTTTCCATATATCTATTCTCCATTTAATTATTTTACTATTTTATTATTTTTTTTAAATCATTAATAAAATCAGAAAATAATTTTACTTTATTACTTTCTTCCACATTATTTTCTGTAAGTATATAACAGCCGTCTGTATCTATCTCAGCAATAGCACGTCCTTTCTTAGCATGACTTTTTATAGATAAAGTCTCATCTTCATCTAAAGTAATAAACAATACTTTTATATGCCTTGTAACAGATGACTGCATAAGTTTTAATTTCCAATAGCCTGTCTGTGCTATCCTCTCCCTTAAAGTAACCTTTATTGAAAGTACAGATATTATTTTACTAGTTTTTTCATCATAAACTATTATATCAACATCAGGTAAATGAAGACCATACTCTCCATAATCTACACATAAATTTCTTTTAAGTAAGTCTAAAGTCTTGTCTTCAAAAATTTTTTTTCTTTCTAATTTATTACCATTTATTATAGATAATCCTATTTTTTTTACTTCATCGCTAATAATATATTCTATCATTTTCTCAAGATTTTTACCTTTAAAAGATCTCCAAGATTGCTCTGTATCAGTTATACCATTATGAGATACAAATTGTTTATGTTTTTCTTTAGCTTCTTTTAAAATCTCTGAAATATACTTGTAAGTATTATCTTTATATATTTTTTTCTTATCTTCATAAAGATTTATTAAATCTTCAAATGTCATACTTTCTCCATAATTAAAATATATTCAGTAGGATAAACCAACTTATCCATAGATGAAGTTTTAGCAAATCTTCCTGTAGCAGAATCCCTAGTAGAAGGAAGCATTTTTGAAGGTATTTCTCTATGTATAATATCAAAAACTTTAAATCCTATATTAAGCATTTGTTCGCAAAATATTTCAGCATTAAATATATCAACATTTTTAAATTGAGTATTACCTATTACAATAGCAGCCTTTCCTCCTGATTTTAATACCCTCTTCATTTCAATAAAACTTTCAAGCATATCTGCATAATAATTTTTTATTTCTCTTATTTTCTTTTTATTATTCTTCTTTTCATTACTTGAAAATTTATTTATTGTGTCAATAATTATATCGCTTTTCAAATCTATATTATCTACATCACCTCTATTTTTATAGCTGCTTCCTATAAACTTTTCTCTAAACTCTGGTAAAGTATTTAAATAACCAAACCATAGAGAAGGCAGCTGATGCAAATCCGCGTACTCATAGCTAGTTACATAAGGAGGGCTTGTTACAATAAAATCAGCCTCTTCATTTTCTAAAGGTAAAACCCTAGAATCTCCGCATTTTAATTTTCTGTATTTATTTATATCAGAAATAAAGTCTTTATCAAGCATAGTATTATACACTTCATGCCTTTTTATCATTCTTTTTGCCTGACATAGAAATAAATTATATGAATCTTGTTCTTTTTTCTTCATATCTCTTGTAGGCTTTATACTCTTTTGAAGCCATATTGAAGCTGTCTTTAATATTTGTGCAAATGCCACAAGATAAAAATCTCTTATATCTATATTTTCTATTTCAAATATAGAATAAAAAATTAAAGATAATTCTTCTTTTTGTTTAGGCTTAAACCAATAATCTATTCTATCATTTTTAGGTACAATATTTTCTGCTTTTACTAAAATATCTTTTTCTACTAATACACTATAACTTGTCAATTTTTCTTCTAATATTAGATATTCTTTTTTTAGCAATTCTATATCAAGAGGCGTAGTTTTAACTTTAGATATAAGACACGCTATTTCATTTATATCAACTCCGCATGCACATCTCTTATTTACAAGGCTTTCAACAATAGTAGTACCGCTTCCCATAAATGGATCAGCAACTAATTCTTTTTCTTTTGTATATGTATTTATAAGTCTTGAAACCAACTGCGGTATAAATTTAGCAGGATAAGTATAATAATTATGAGTAATATATGCTGTATCTTTTATAGTTTTATCAGAAAAAGACCAAGAATAATCTAAAGGAATAGAACTAAAATTTTTTATATTGCAGTCTATAACATCATTATACATGGTTAAATTTAATCGACCTTTTTATAATGAGCTTTAAAATCCTCATCAAAATAATAAAGCATATTCTCATCTTTATCATGCGAATCATACCAAATCTGAGCAAAGAAAGGATTTTTTTTCGCTAAAATATCAAAGTTCCAAGTATAGTCTGGCATGCATTCCATACACCAATGACCTGCTTTTATAACAGTAAATGGAGAAGCCTCAAATTCATGCCCTTCAGCACATGACCATCTTAATTTTGTATGCAAATCTCCTTTGGTCATACTAGTGCTTAAAAGTTTTCCTCCTCTGAACTCTGCTGCTTTTTTCAAATCTTCCAAATCTATTTCACTGTCTTTTTTATTTTCATCATAGCCATGATTAAGAAGTTCAGCATTTTTTATATCAAGCAAAGCCTTATAGTCTATATAATTGCCTTTTGAGTCTTTATTTTCAAAAAGCAAATTAAAATCTTCCCATTTTTTAGGCAAATTATCAAAAGCCTCTTCGCTTCCGAATGCAGCTATAACTTTTCCTTTCTCACCGTTTTTTCTCCAATATGTAGGAGAGTTAGGATGTGATAAAAGTCTTTGTATAGCAAAAAACGATATTATAGAAGGAGGCACAAGTTTACCGAAAGCATAATACCAATGTGTTTTTCCTATTTCATTCCAATAATCTGTAACGGACTCTTTCTGATAAGAAAATAATTCTTCTAATTTGTATCCGTCATAATACCAAAGCCCATGAAAATTACGTATAGCATTCCAATTAGGCTTCATATATTTTTTTGTAGAGCCTCCTATAAGTTTGAAGCCGTCATTAAAAGTATCGTATCCAACTAGCCTATTTTCTGCCTTGCTTCCCAAATTAAAACAGCCTTTCCAAAAATAATCGTCTAATTTTCCTTTAATATCCTCTTCAATAATTCTCTTCATTAAAAGCCCACTGTCTCTTGCAGTAGCCCATTCAAGAGGAGCATTATAACAAGTATGAAACATAAGCCCATCACTCATATTGTCAGTAAGCATTCTATTATGAAGCATAGCAGTTTGTCTTATTATAGCCCTGTTTTCTAATGATGAATCAAGAACATATCTTTCGCCTTTTAATTTTGAAAAAGAATATGCATCATAAGGACTTATTAATAAAGGATCCCCAACTCTCCCCCAAGGGTGTTTTTCATTGCGGTTTCCGTAAAGAGCTACTGTTGATATATGTACAAGTTTAGGACGTTTTTCTTTAGGCATTTCTTCTAATATATCTACAATATGCTTAACACCTACAAAATTAGTGAGATGAGCAAGTTTTGGGTATTTGTCAGAATTAGGAGGTATAACTGCTGCAAGATTAAGTACATAATCACAGTCTTTTAATAATTTTACGCAGTCATCTTTCTCATACAAATATCCTATAATAATTTCAACTCTCTCTCCATACTGCCTTTTAAACTTATCAGACACTTTTTTACTTTCTTTTCTTACAAGCACCTTTACCAATTTAATATCTTCTATCTCCATTAATTGTCTTAACGTTTCAAGTCCCATATTTCCAGTAGCACCTGTCAAGGCTATTGTATATTTCATCTTATTATCCTTTTTTATTATCCTTATATATTAACAGCGATAAACTTTATGATTACAAAGCAAATTACAGTTTAACGCTTTTTAATTAATTCATCATCATTTTACATAAACATATATAAATAGTTTTTTTATTTTACATATTATATATTGAAAAAAAAATTTTGTAAATAAAGTGTTTGGAGGTATCAAAAAAATGAAGTTATTAAAAATATTATCTTTATTATTATTTAGTTTTATTATTTATGCTCAAACATCTTTTTCACAAAACAATGATGAAGCATCTCAATTACTTCAATTAATAAACAGCGAAAGAAAAAAGTCATCTCTTAATGAATACAAAACAGAAAGTCAATTACAAAATGCCGCAAACCAAAGGGCTAGAGAAATATCAGAAGGTATAAGAAAATCAACAGCTTTGCAAGATAATAATATACAATTTGCATCATACTCTGAAGGCTCTATTATCGCCAATATGAGTGCCGAAGAAATATTTAATCAGATCATGAAAAGCCAGAAGAATTTGGTATTAAATAAAACATTTACCCATGCTGCTGTGGGAGTTTATGAAAGAGGCGGCAAAAAATATTGGGTTATGCTTTATGTCTCTTCAAGGAATGGGGACATAATAAAAAGAGAATTAAATATACAAAAAGAGCGAGAAAGAGTAACTGAATTATGTAATGAAGCGAGAAAACAAAATAATGTATCTGTTGCCTTAGTGCTTGACAGTAAATTAAGCGAGGCAGCACAAAAAAGAGCAGAAGAGTTAAAAACTTTATTTTCTCATACAAGACCTAATAAAACAGCATTTTCTACTATATTAAAAGAATATAATATCACTTACAAAACGGCTGGAGAGAATATAGCAAATGGTCAGGTGGATGCTGATGATGTTATGAAGTCTTGGCTTAACTCAAAAGGTCATAGAGCAAATATACTTAATAAAAGTTTTGGAAAAATAGGTGTAGGTGCTTTTGAATATAATAATAGAATATATTGGGTTCAAATATTCACAGACTGATTATATCTAAATAAAAATAAGGACAGCATAATAATTTAATGCTGCCCTTTTTTATTAGTGAGAAAATGAGAAAAATAACTATTGTCTTAAAAATAAACGCTTATAAAAATAAATAAAAGGTCTTATAAATAGCAAATTAATAAAAGCCAAAACATAATCCGCTATAAATACATAAAAAATATCAACAATAAAAAAACATACACTGTAAAAAAATACAAATAAACATGTAAGAAGCATTAATATAATATCAGTAACCAAATCTAAAAAATCTTCAAACATAAATAAAATAATTACTAATGCAGCTAATGAAAAAATTATAAGAATTGTTAAACTCATATATATTATAATCCCCCTAATTTTATAAAATAACTAACAAAAATATAATACGAAGCAGTGACAGAAAATGTCGTAAATAATTTTTTAATAAAAAAATTATAAAATTTTATAAATAATAGTTTTTATTTATTTGAAATAATAATTATTATCTATTTAGTATTTATTTAATATATACACATAAAATGAACAAATCATACATATATTTGTATGATTTGTACTATAGATATATGTTTATTATATATTTATGAATGTTTTTGTATATTTTTATAAAAAAATTCCATTTTTAGATATTGTAAGTTTTTTTTACAATTATATAATGTAATTATTATAATTACGGGAACTATTTTCATAAATATTCGTCTAACATGCGGAAGTTAGAAATATTATTATACATAATAACTTGATATTTTTTACCCTAAGTTTATAATATAAAAATTTATAATAAAAAAGTAAAATTAATATAAACTTATGCAGGAGCGGATAGTGAGATTTTATTCTACTTTATTTTTAAGCTTAATATTCAGTTTTGCTTTATATTCTCAGGAAGCAGATACAAATATTATTGATACTGCAACAAATAAAATTGCTATAACATTAGAAGACGCCTTAAATATAGCTTTTGATAATGACAAAACATTAAAACAAGCTGAATATAATGTTCGCATAGCACAAGTTCAAAAAGATGCCTCATTTTCTGATTTATTTATGCCTTCTTTAAGCATAAGCGGAGGATTAAATCTATCTGAATCTAAGGAATATACTGTGAATAATATGTCAACAGGTGTTTATTCAAGTCCAGATACTTGGTCTGCTAGTGCCTCTTTATCAAAAACACTTTTTACTGGTTTTAGAAATTGGAACACTGACAAAGCCAGAGATGTTAATCTTCAAATGCAGAAAGACATCTATTATGATGAAAAGAAAAACGTTGATCTCAATACCAAATTAAACTTTTACAATACATTCGTAGCACAGGAAAATTACAGAGTATACTTACAGCAGCAGATGAATTACAGCAATAGAATGAGAGAAACATATATAAAATACAGAAATGGTCAGGTATCAGAATATGAATATTTAAATGCCAAAGTACAGTATGAAACTACAAAGCCTCAGGTTATAACATTAAGCAATCAGTATCAGAGTTTGAAATTAACATTTATAAGACAGATTGGAATTACAAATGCAGCTGATGAAGTAGATTTGGTAGGAAGCATACTAGATGCTACCAATATTACACTTCCAGATATGGCATATGATGATTTACTTATTATTATTATGAATAATAATATAGAATTAAAAAATATGAGCAGCAATTTGGAAATGCTGGAATATAATAGAAAAGTGGCAAGAAGTTATTTATGGCCTACATTGTCAGCAAGTGCTAATGTAGGAGTAACTACAGTAGACAAAGTAAAAATGGAAAACGGCACTTTTACAAAAAATAGAGGCGGAGAGTTTAACTGGGGAGTAGGATTCTCATTAAACTATGCACTTGACTCATTACTTCCTTTCTCTTCTACTGCAAAAGGTGCTGAAGAAATAGAATTAAGCATAAAGCAGATGGAAGTAAGCTATGATCAATTAAGAGATACAATAGAAGTAAGCAGCCGAGACTTAATATCAACTGCTAGGTCTCAGGCTTTAAACTTACAATCGCAGGCAGAAAATGCAAGAACTGCAGCTTATGCCCTGCAGATGGCACAAAGACAGTATAGAGGAGGTACTATATCTATGCTCGAAGTAAATGATGCCGAAGTAGTATATTTAAATGCACAGCTTGCTTATCTGCAGGCTATATATGAATATTTTTCAAGTACTTTACAAGTGTTAAAACTTTTAGGTGCTTAAGGAGATTATGATGATAAAAAAAATAAGCGTACAAATTTTTATAACTATTTTATGCCTTTCTATATTATCTGTGTCATGCAACAGATCACAGGCAGACTTAAAAAAGAAAGAAAATCCTATAAGTGTATTGGTAGCAGCCCCTATAAAACAGCACCTAGATGAATATTTAGAGCTTTCTGCTGAAATTAAAGCTATAAAAGAAGTAGAAATATCTTCAGATGTTCCTGGTAAAATAGCTAATATACTTAAATATGAAGGAAGTTTTGTTAATAAGGGAGATACTATAGCATTAATCGACAGATTCGTAATAGGTGCAAACTATGCTTATGCCCCAGCAAGAACTCCTATTTCTGGATATGTTACTACTACTTATATGGCAGTAGGAGCTTCTATAGCAGCATCCACTCCTATAGCAAATGTTGCTGATATAAGCCAATTAGAAGTAGAAATACAGGTTCCAGAACGCTCTATATCTGGAATAGAATTGGGTCAGAAAGTATTAATAAGAGTGCCTTCTTCTCCTAATAAAGAAATAGAAGCTGAAATAACAAAAAGAGATTATGCCGTTAATCCTTCAACACGTACATTGATGGTTAAAGCTTTGATTGACAATAAAGACAGACTTTTACTTCCCGGCATGTTTTCTGATGTTTCAATACTTCTAAACTCTGCTGATAATGTATTTGTTATACCTAACAGTGCAATATTCAGCGATGATTTAGGAAAAAACTATATATATGTTGTAAAAGAAGATAATTCTAATAATCCTCCTCAGGAACTTGCTCAAAGTACAAATAAACAATACAGAGCATATTCAAGAGAAGTTAATATATTATTTACTTCAAAAGATAAAGTTGCTTTAAGTAGCGGACTTGAAGAGGGAGAAGAGGTTGTTATGTTCGGACGTGAATTCTTAAAAAACGGTTCATTGGTTAATAGAATAGAAAATGACCCTACTATATTAGAATATATCACGCCTCAGGCTACAGCAGTGGCATCAGCTAATACTAATCAAAATACATCTGCAAATCAAACTGCTCTTGTTAAAGAAAATACAGCTACTACTACTGCCAAACAAACAACAACTGCATCTAAGCCAGCAGCTGCTGCTAAACAAACTACTACTGCTGCTAAGCAAACTACTACTACACCTAAAACAACAACCACTACTAATACATCAAAAACTACAGAATCAAGCAGTAGTGATAATAGTATTTATTCCATTGGCGGTTAATTATATATTTAATTAAAAGGAGCGATTTTTTATGAGAAGTTTTATTGAACTAATAGTAAAAAGGCCTGTTGCCGTTTTTATGGGAATAGTTGCCGTTATAATACTCGGTGCTGTAAGTTTGTCTAGGCTTCCAGTAGATTTTCTGCCCAACATGGAGCTTCCTTTTATTAGTGTTAGAACTACTTATGACAATGCTGGTCCTGAAGAAGTTGAAAAATCTGTTTCAAAAATAATTGAAAAAGCTGTTTCTTCTGTTAACAACATTAAAGAGGTGAGTTCATCTTCAGAGGAGGAAGAATCAAGAGTTTTTATTGAGTTTAACTGGGGAAGTGATTTAGCTTCTGCTACTGCTGATATAAGAGAGGCAATAGATAGAATAAGAAAATCGCTGCCTGATGATGCGGAAAGTCCTGCCGTTTATAAATTCTCTACTGACAATATTCCAGTTATGGAAATATCTTTTTACGGCACTGAGAATTTATCTGCATTATACAATTTAGTTGATAATCAAATATTAAATAGTATACAGCAGGTAGGCGGTGTTGCTATGGCTGAAATAAGAGGAGGTCTTAAAACTCAGATTAAAGTTGATGTCGATATGAATAGGCTTCAGGGTTACGGACTTGATATTAATACTATTGTAAATACTTTAGCCATAGAAAATCAGAATATTTCTGGCGGTGAAACTTATGAAGGTGTTTATAAATATACCTTAAGAACTACAGGTGAGTTTAAAACCGTTGATGATATAGGTAATGTTGTTGTAGCTTTAAAAACTAACAGTACACCTATAAGACTTAGAGAATTAGCTGTTATTTATGAAGGATACGATGAAGACGGAGATGTTATTAAAGTTAATGGTACTCCTGCTGTTAACGTTTC
Source organism: Brachyspira innocens ATCC 29796 (assembly GCF_000384655.1). Lineage (GTDB taxonomy): Bacteria > Spirochaetota > Brachyspiria > Brachyspirales > Brachyspiraceae > Brachyspira > Brachyspira innocens. The sequence goes on from NZ_ARQI01000077.1 coordinate 13,045, forward strand.
TATCAATAAGGAATCTGGTGCTAATACTGTTGCCGTTTCAGATGCTATAAAGAAAAATTTAGATTCTCTTAATCTCCCTGAAGGTATAAAATACGAAGTATTATTTAATAGTGCTGATAATGTTAATAATGCTATAAAAGGGGTTCTTGATACTGCTTGGCAGGGAGGTTTATTTGCTGTTATAATACTTATGCTTTATTTGTGGAATGTTAGAACTGTACTTATCATAGCAATATCTATTCCTATGTCTATTATAGTTACATTTACTTTGATGTATTTCTTCGGCACTACTTTGAATATTATTTCACTATCTGGGCTTGTACTTGGTATTGGTATGATGGTAGATAACTCTATTGTTGTACTTGAAAATATATTCTTCTATAGAAATAACGGATATGGTAAATATTCTTCGGCTATAGATGGTACCTCTACAGTGGCACTTGCAATATCTGCTTCTACTCTTACTACAATAGCAGTATTTTTACCTTTCCTTTTTGTAGAAGGTCAGACTGGTCAGATGTTTAGAGACCTATGTATTACTGTTACTGTTTCTATGATAGCTTCTTTGGCTGTTGCTTTAACTATTGTGCCTATGCTTGGTGCTAGACTTGTAACTACCAAAAAATCTAAATTCCTATCCAAATTTGAGAATTTCTTTGATAAGCATTTCCACTCAAAAGTGAACTACATCTATGAAAAAATATTAACCTACTCAGTCCATCATAAAGCTAGAGTACTAATTCCAGTTATCACTATAGTATTTGCTGTAATTATTGTAGGATTAATGCTTATAGGTAAAGAAGGATTCCCAAAAACTGATGAAGGACAGTTTAGAGCAAGCATTACTATGCCTATAGGTACTAGAAAAGAACAGACTGGTGCTTTCGTTGATAGAATGAGAAAAGATGTAGAAGAAGTTGTTGGAAAAGACTTAAGCAGAATTCAGACTAGAGCAAGATCTGGTTCTGATGCCAATAAAGGTGAAATCAGAGCTAAACTTATAGATAAATCTGACGGAAGAACTATGGAAACTGCTGAATATGTTGAGCTTGTTAGAAAAAAATTAGCTAGCTATCCTGCTACTATTAACGTAGATACAATTAGCACTACTATGGGAAGCGGAAATAGTGATTCAAGCGGTATTGATATAGATATAGTAGGAGAAGATTTAACTAGAGCAAGAGAAATTGCTAATAATGTAATAGCGGCTTTACAGGACGTTCCGGGCTTGCGTGATGTACGTTTGAAAAAAAGTGATGCTAGTCCAGAACTTAATGTTACTGTTAATAGAGATTTAGCTTCTAAAATGGGACTTAATATTAATACTGTTGCTAACTCTATTAAAACAAGTTTCGGAGGCACTACCGCTACTAGAATGACTCCAGACAATTCTGATGTTACTGATATTGATGTTATAGTTCAGCTTAATGAAAGAGACAGAATCAATATAGATGATGTTAAAAGAATGCTTATACCTACTACTGCTGGAATGGTTCCAGTATCTGCTATAGCGAATGTTGATAAAAGTTTTGCTCCTTCAGAAATAGAGAGAAAAAATGACAGCAGAATAACTTCAATTACCGCTTCAGGATACGGAAGACCTATGAATCAGATAATGAATGATGTACAGGCTGCTATTAATGAAAAAGTATTCTTACCTTCTGGTTTCTCTATTGTTTATTCTGGAGATTATGAAGATATGAATGAGGCTTTCGGTCAGCTTTTACAGGCTTTATTCTTGGCTTTGGTATTAGTTTATGCTATTATGGCTAGTCAGTTTGAATCATACATAGCTCCTTTTGTTATCGCTCTTGCTATACCTTTCGGTTTTGCAGGATCTCTTACACTATTATTTATTACTGGACAGACTTTAAGTGTATACAGCGGAATAGGAGTTATAGTGCTTATTGGTATTGTAGTTAACAATGGTATTGTACTTATTGACTATATGAATCAGCTTATGCATGAGAAAAAGATTAATGGTGATAAAGCTGCCTTAATAGCAGGTCCTAGACGTTTAAGACCTGTACTTATGACTTCTCTTACTACAATACTTGGTCTTCTTCCTATGGCATTATCAAGCGGTGAAGGTAATGAAATGTATCAGCCTTTATCACTTGCTGTACTTGGCGGATTAACTGTTTCTACTATGTTTACTCTTGTTATAGTACCTACTGTTTATGCTGCTATTAGAAACAGAATACCTCTTAAAGACTATGATGCTAAAGACTTGGCTAGTATTGAAACCAGAGGAAATATTGATGATGCTTTAAGCACACCTGGAAAATAAATTAATAATTAATTAATAATAAAGGCTTGAGTTTAATACTTGAGCCTTTTTATTTTAACCTTATTTTAATCTACTCATTATAAAATAAAAAAGCACTTGGGTGGGCAGCCAAAATAACAGTAAAAACTTAAGAAGAAAAATTATTTATAAATAACAAATAGTACCCAAAAATTTAAAGGGTGGGAGTGAAAATAGATTTTTAAATTTTATTTTAATCCCCGCCCTTTTAGATTTAAAAGCTTTATTTTTTATATAAACTTTGATTAATCCATAAGTCTATATTTCTTCAAGTACACCCGCCCAAGCGTTATTTAAATTTAAGACTTTCCTAAACGCACGCAGAGCGGATTTTTTAAATATAGATTAATTGATAATTACAATATTCATTACTTATAAGAATTAAGTTAAACGTGCGTTGAAGAATATTAAAAATGAAAAAAGCACTTGGGTGGGCAGCCAGAACGACAGTAAAAACTTAAAATAAAAAATAATTTATAAATAACAAATAATATTCAAAAATTTAAAGGGTGGGAATGAAAATAGATTTTAAAATTTATTTTAATCCCCGCCCTTTTAGATTTAAAAGCCCTATTTTTCATATAGGTTTTAATTAAATCTATAAGCCTATATTTCTTTAAGAGCACCCGCCCAAGCGTTACTTAAATTTAAGACTTTCCTAAACGCACGCAGAACGTATTTTTTAATATTAATTAATTCATAATTACAATTTTAATTATTTATAAGAATTAAGTTAAACGTGCGTTGAAGAATATTACAAATTAAAAAAGCACTCGGGTGGGAAGCCTAAATAACAGTAAAAACTAAAAGAGAAAAATAAGATAAAAATAACAGTATAATATTAAAGAATTTAGAGGGTGGGAGCGAAAATAGATTTTAAAACTTTATTTTAATCCCCGCCATTCAAAAATCTAATATTATAAGATTTGGTAAATAACTAAGACAACATAAAATCTTATATACAGTCTATCAACTTTTCCCGTTGCAAAAGTTGCAAAAGAACAAATTAATAATAATAATTCATAAAATAATATTAAAGAATTATAAAATATAAAATTCAAAAATATGTGTATAACCCACTTGGGTGGCAGTCAGAACGACAGTAAAAACTTAAAATAAAAAATAATTTATAAATAATAAATAATATTCAAAAATTTAAAGGGTGGGAATGAAAATAGATTTTAAAACTTTATTTTAATCCCCACCCTTTTAGATTTAAAGGCTTTATTTTTTATATAAACTTTGATTAAATTCAATAAGTCTATATTTCTTTAAGAGCACCCGCCCAAGCGTTACTTAAATTTAAGAGTTTCCTAAACGCACGCAGAGCGGATTTTTTAAATATAGATTAATTGATAATCACGATTTTAATTATTTATAAGAATTAAGTTAAACGTGCGTTGATGGCATTATAAAATAAAAAAGCACTTGGGTGGGCAGCCAGAATAACAGATAAAATAAAAAAAGAAAAATAGGTTAAAAATAATAGTATAATATTAAAAAATTTAGAGGGTGGGAGCGAAAATAGATTTTTAAATTTTATTTTAATCCCCGCCCTTTTAGAGATTTAAAAGCTTCATTTTTTTAATTTGTTTTGATTAAATCTACAAGTCAGCACCCGCCCAAGCCTTAATTAATTAAAAAATACCCTAAAATCTTGAAATTATATATTTATCTTATATGATATAAAAATATATTTTAAACATAAGGTAATAAAAAATGAAATTCGCTTACTTAATAATGGGTAAAATTTTTGATAGCTGTAAAGACAGAGCATATATACATAATGAAGTCTCTCAAATCATAGGAGTGTCTGATATAGAAGAAGCCTGTAAAGCGGCAAAAGAACTTCAAAATGAAGGTATTGACTGTATAGAGTTATGCGGAGGATTTGGAGAAGAAGGGGCAAGAAAAATAATAGAAGCTACAGAAAATAAAATCGCAGTAGGGTTTGTAGTGCATTTAGAAGAGCAAAATGATATTTATAAGAAACTCTTCGGTAAATAAAGTTATTATGAATTAGATTTATACAAGAAACCTGTAACTATAACTATAATACCCACAAGCATAGTAAAAGGTGCTAGAAAGCCCATAAAACCTTCTGGGTGCTGTCCTACAAGTGCAATAAATAAAAAACTTAAAGCAAATATTAGAAGTCCTATGATTAGGATAATTAAATTTTGTTTTGAAAGTTTATCGTGATTATTTACCATATCTAATATACAAAAAAAGTTCATAGCCAAAAATATTGCTACAAACCTTATTATTTACTCCGTTATTTAGTTCTATTTGCTCGGGGCCGGAATCGAACCGGCACGGTCACAAGGACCAGCAGATTTTAAATCTGCTATGTCTACCAATTCCATCACCCGAGCTGGTAGTTGCTTTATATATTATCATGTTAGCAAAAAAAAATCAAGTTTTATTTATAAAAAATATTCATTTATTAATGTTATTAAAGTACAATAGATGATTTTTATAGTTTTTATTTTTATATGTAAGCTAAATAAAAATTGGTAACCTATGGCAAAAGACTTTAGCGGACAATTTTTATATATAACAATAATAAAAATTGGAAGCCTATGGCAAGTTTACTTGGCA
>NZ_ARQI01000078.1 GCF_000384655.1 Brachyspira innocens ATCC 29796
ACAATTTTTATATATAACAATAATAAAAATTGGAAGACTATGGCAAGTTTACTTGACAAAAGACTATAGCGGACAATTTTTATATATAATATGTTGACATAACTATAAATTATTGATAATATGTTACAATCAAAAAAAATTTTAAAAAATCAAGAGGTAATTAAAGAATGTTCACAGCCACATTATATGCACAAACTGCCCAAGGAGCACAGGCAGGAGGAAGCCCATTAGTATCCATCGGTATGATGGTTGTTATATTTGCTATTTTCTACTTCCTATTAATAAGACCGCAGAAACAGCAGCAGAAAAAATTAGCTCAAAGTATAGCTGAATTAAAAAAAGGCGATAAAATTATAGTATCAGGCGGAATTATAGCAGAATATATATCCGATAAAGAAGGCGGAAGAATTGCTGTAGTAAAAGTAGGCGAAAATACTAAAATGGAAATAATAAAATCTTCTATATCAGCAGTTGTTACAGAAGAGATGTTAAACCCTCCTAAAAAAGAAGAAAAAAAAGATAAAAAAGCTATAGAAGATAAAAATCAAATAAAAGAAGATTTAGAAAAAGCTCAGGCAGAAGATAAAAAAGACTGATAAAAATTAATAATAACAGGACAATATAATATGAGTCATAACTTAAGACTAGCATTCATTATTATAGGACTTGCCATAATGGCTTGGTTTATTACTCCTACAGTAAGATGGTATTTTTTTACATCCGAAGACAAAAAAGAAGAAAGTAATTTGTCTTTAGATGAAATGATAGCTAAAGGCTACACTAAAGAACAAATTGACAATATTCAATCTCTTAAACGTTTAAGAAGCGAATCTGTTAATATGGGTTTGGATTTGCAGGGCGGTATAAGAATAGTACTTCAGGCAGATTTTGAAGAATATGCTGCAAGACTAGAGAGAAATGCTTCTTCTCTTACAGCAGAAGAAAAAAATGATGCTATGGACAGACTTATATCAAGACTTAGAGGAAGAATAGACCAATTTGGCGTAAGTGAGGTAGGCATAAGGAAACAGGGTGAAGACAGAGTGGTTGTTGAACTTCCTGGTGCCAGAGACCCAGACAGAATAAAAAGCGTAGTATTAAGTCAGGGAGCTTTAACATTTAATTTGGTTGATGAACAAGCTACTGCTGCTTTAACTACTAATGATATGCTTATGGGTGTATTTACAAATATGGCTAAAGTACCAGAATATGGAAAACAGCTTTATTTCTACAGCGAAAAAGATGATTTCGGAAGAAGAATAAGAGGTGCTCCTGTTATAGTTAATAAAGAGCCTTCTCTTGAAGGAAGTTCTTTGGTCAATGCTCAAGTAGGCGGCGGACAATTCGGAGAAGTTACTGTTGAGTTTGAACTTAATAATGAAGGTTCTGAACAGTTTGCTTTAGTTACAGCTCAGAATAAAAATAGAATGCTTGCTATAGTATTAGATGATAAAGTTATAAGTGCTCCTAACATCAATGATGAAATTAGAGGCGGAAGAGGTGTTATTACTGGAAGATTTACTTTAGAAGAAGCTCAGGACTTGGCTAGAATATTAAAAGAAGGTGCTTTGCCTCTTAATGTAAGTATAGTAGAAGAAGAAGTTGTAGGTCAGTCCATTGGTGCCGACTCTGTTAAAGCAGGTGCTACTGCTTTACTTATGGCAGCTATTTTAGTTGCTGTATTTATGATAGCAGTTTACAGACTTTCTGGAGTTTTGGCTACTATAGCGATGATTGTAAACGTTATACTTATTATAGCAGTATTATCACCATTGAGATTTACTTTAACATTACCTGGTATTGCTGGACTTATTCTTACTATAGGTATGGCGGTTGATGCTAATGTTATTATATTTGAACGTATAAAAGATGAATTAAAAATTAAATCAAATGTTGCTGATGCTATTATATCTGGTTATGACCGAGCATTTGCTACAATATTTGACTCTAACATTACAACTATTATTGTAGCTTTAATACTTTGGATATTCGGAAGCGGTCCAGTACAAGGGTTTGCAATTACCTTATTCTTTGGTATATTGATAAACTTATTTACCGCTGTATTTATTACCAGATATATATATGAAGAGCTTATACGCACAAAAATGGTTAAGAAAGCAGGATTCTTCTTTATATAGTTATTTATATATAAAGACAAAAAGAATAAAAATTGTTTATATATAATTGCTTAAAATAAATAGGATTTTATAATGAGTGAAGATATTAAAAAAGAAAATGATAAAAAAGAAAATAACGATTTAACAAAAAATAAAATACCTTTTGTTAAATTTATGCCTATTGCTGCTGTTATATCTGCTGTATTGTTTATAGCCTCTATTGGTTTATTTGTAAGCAAACTAAACACTAATAGTTTTAATATGGGTATTGACTTTGCAGGCGGTGTGGAATTAAAAGTACAGATAGATAATCCAGAAGTTATCAATATTGCTGAAATAAGAGCATTATACAATAACTTTGGAACTGAAACTGTTAATATTCAGGAGCTTGAAGGAGAGGCTAATATCAATGCCTTTCTTTTAAGATTTAGAGGTTCTAATGAAGAATCTGACAGAGCTATGAAAGTTCTTTATGATAAATATGGTACTGACAAAGTTAATTTAATAGGAAGCAACATCATAAGCGGTGTGGTATCTGCTGATAATTTGAAACTAGCATTCATACTTATAATTGTTTCTTGGATTATCATAATGATATATATTACAATAAGATTCAATTATAGATATGCTTTTCCTGCGATAATTACACTTATACATAATGTTGTTATAGTATTTGGAATACTGCTTTTCTTAAACAAAGAGTTTTCAGTACTTGTACTCTCATCAATGCTTACTTTAATCGGATACACTATTAATGACATCATAGTAGTATTTGACAGAATAAGAGAAAATGCCGATACTAAAAGACCATTTAAAGAGATTGTTAATATAAGCCTAAACAATGTTGTAGGAAGAACTGTAATAACTAGTATATCAACACTTCTTGCAGCACTTGCCATAATGATATGGGGAGGCTTCATACTTTATGATTTTGCCTTTACATTCTTCTGCGGTGTTGTTATAGGTACTTATGCTAGTAACTTTATAGCAAGCGGTCTTTTAATATTATTTATGAAAACTAAAAAACATTAAAATAATTAAAATTAAAATAAATAACTAAAGTAACTACTATAATTTTTTAATTCTAATAGTTACTTTAGTTATATTTTTATATATCTTATTAGAGGAATAATATGGATAATAATTTATTAAAAGATATAAACAATATAGTATGGTATATACCTATTAAAAAATTAAGAAACTCTTTAAGAAATTATCTAATTAAGTTAAATGAATATAATCAAGTAATAAAATTACAAAATGATTTTACTCTTAAAAAACTATATAATCTTGACAAATATAAACTTGATGAAAAAAATTTTTCATTTGATGAATGTTCTGAATTTTTAAGAAAATATAATGAATTAAATAATAGTTTTAGTAAAACATGTGTATTTTATGTGGGTCATAGTGCTGGTTTTTTTTCAGAGTTTAACAATATGGTATTGGCCATTATTTATTGTCTAGTTAATAAAATAAATTTTAAACTATATTCAAAAACTGCTAACTTTTCAAATGGAATCGGATGGGAAGAATTTTTTAAACCTTTTTGTAATGAAGTTTTTCATGATCTATATCATCAATATAATTCAAGATATTATGATCCTAATTTATTAAATCTTCTAAATGCAATCAAATCAGAACATAACATAGATTATTTTACTCAGGATATTTTTTATGATATAAAAAATCCAGAATTTTTAAATAGGAGTTTCAATATAGAAGAACTTGATATTAATGGTAATATAAAAGAAGTTTTCGGATTAATATCCAAAAAAATATATAGATTTAATGAGAAAACAGAAAATGAGATAAAGAGTTTAATAAATACACTTAATTTACCCAAAAATTATATAGCAGCACATATAAGAGCAGGAGATAAAATAACTGAATCCAATTTAATATCTTATGAAGTGTATATTGAAGCCATAAAAAAATATTCAAATTTAAAAGACATTTTTATATTTACAGACGATTATTCTATTATAGATAACATAAAAAATAAATATAAAAATACATATAATATACATACTTTGACCAATAAAGATGAAAAAGGATATACTCTAAATAAATTAAACTCAAAATCAGATAATGAAAAACATAAAGAACTAATAAAATTATTTGCGATGATTGAAGTTTGCCGTAAAGCAGATATCTGTTTTGGAAGCTATACAACAAACCCTGATTCCTTCTTATCAGCCATAATGGAAGAAGGTAAATTTATTGAAATTGAAGATAAAAAATTTCATATAATGTAAACCTATAAAGCTATAATCATAAATGTATTAATAATAAAATTATTAAGTTTTGACTAATTATAAAAAATATATATAATTAAATAAATTTTATATAGGCTTTTTATAATGACTCAAAAAATTAATAACTTAAAACAATATGTAAATGAAAAATTTCTACTTACTCTCACAAATAAAGGTATATACAATCGTTCTGTTAAAGATATTTATAATATTATAAATAATACCCCAGAGAAAATAAAACTTGAAGAAGATAATGATAAAATAAAAGTTATAATAGATACAGGAGAGAAAATAGAAGTAACACTTAATGATGAAGATATAAAATCAAGCAAATGTACATGCCCCTCAAAAGATATTTGCAAACATATTATAATGTCTCTTTTATATATAGAACATCTTGATACTGAAAATAAAACAAATGATAATATAGAAAATGATAACAAAGATAATAATAAAGAAACAGAAGAAACAAACATAGTAAAAAAAGATGATGTAATAAATAATACATTTGATGAAGTTAAAAATATAAGTTTCGATGAAATTAGAAAATTAAGCACTAAAAGAAATTTTGAATACGCACTAGATAGATTTTATGAAAATATTGAAGCAGATATAAAAGAAGATGCTATGCTTGAAATTAATATTCCAGAAGAAAATATAATTATTTATTTCCCTAAAAAAGACAGCATAAAAAAGGCAGTATGTTCATGCAAAGATTCTTCACTTTGTGCACATAAGATAATAGCGATATTAAAATACAAAGAAATGTACGGAACTTTAGAAGATATAATAGAAGAAGATAAAGAGATAGATGAAAATATTTTAAAATTCGCAAAAGAGTTTGCAGAAAATATATTTGAAAAAGGATTTTATTCATGCAGCGAAAAAGATTTTGATATATCAGAACAATTAAGCGTAAAACTTCAGGTAAAAAATATGCCTGAAATAGCAAAGATGTTTAGAAGCATTGCTGAAAGTATTGATTCTATGATAAATAAAAAAGCTTCTTTTAATAAATTATTTGCATTCGCTACATTATCAAGACTTTATAATACAATACATGTAATAGAAAAAGCAAAGGCACAAAATGATAATAAAACTGTAAAACTTCTAACTGGAGAGATTAGAAGCAAATATATAAACAGAACAAGCGGAGAGTTTTTAGGACTTGGAGCTTATCCTTGGATAAGTTCTACTGGATATTTAGGAGCTAGTGCTTATTTATATAATATTAATACCAAAAAAGTATCTTTCTTTTCTTATGTTATACCTACATTCTATGATAATGCTAAAATATCATATGATGATGTAAGAAGCAATTATAGGAAAAAAATTCATTTTGAAAATAATATATCAATAGAAGAAATCTCCAAACATAAATTTAAATTTATAAATTATAAAGTTAATAATGAAGAGAGAATATCATCAAGCAAAAAAACTTCTGTTATACTAAATGACAGAATTAATTGTAAACTTTTAGAAGAATTAAGAATATCAAAAAATAATGAAGAATTATTTGCTGAAAGTTATAATGATATACTTAATATAGATTTTAAATATGACTACTTCAATAAAAATGACAGAGCAAAAATTATAATAGCAAGATTCCAAAAAATAGAAAATATAGAATTTAATAAAACAGAACAAATACTCTATTTTGATATAGTAAACTATACAGAAGATAATGATGAAGAGAGATTAACTCTAAATATAAAATATACATCAATTCATTCAAACGGAATCAAATATATAATGAATTATAAAAACTCAAAAATAGATAAAGATAAATTTATATTATTAGAAAAAACTAAATATTATATACGTCCAATAAGCATAATAAATATCAATGCCGTTATTAATATATTTTTTGAAGATATTAATTAGCAGATAAATATTTTTTTATAAGTTCATCATGATAGCCGCTTAGCATAATCTCCATTAAAGCTTTATTGAAAGTATTTAATAAATCAGTATCTTCTTTTCTGAAAGCTATAGCATAATCTTCATCAGGATATTTTATTTCCTGTACTATTTTTATTTCATCATCATAAGCAGTAAAATGCTCACATGTAGTTTTATCAAATACAGCCGCATCTACTTTACCTACTTTCAAAGCAAGTATAATACTGCTTCCAGTATCAAATCTTTCTATATTAATTCCTTCTTTTTGAGAAATCATACTATCTGCCACAGTTCCTATTATTACACCAACATTTTTACCTATCAAATCTTCTTCTTTATTTATATTTGTATTGCTGCTATCCACAATAACTGCCTGACTGGTCGTATAATATTTATCTGAAAAATTAACAAGCTCTTTTCTCTCTTCTGTTACAGTCATTCCAGCTATAATGACATCAATCTTATGAGATTCTAAAGCAGGCATAAGCTCTTCAAACTTCATAGGATTGAAATTCATCTTTAAACCTGATATTCTCGATATTTCATTCATCAAATCATAATCAAATCCGCCTATATGACCATTAGACATATAACCAAAAGGATAATCATAAACATATATTCCTACATTTACGGATCTGTTAGTCATATTATCTATATTATCAGAAGCGGTATTATTAGAACTATTAGAGCATGATAGTAATATAATAATTGATACAATTAAAACTACTTTTTTCATTATGATTTCTTCCTAAAATAAATGTATATGGTATTATATAAAAGTAATTTATATATAAAAAAAGTCAAGCAGTTTATTATCAAAAAATATAATGAGCAATCTTTAATTTAAATGCTTATTTACGAGTTTTTCATAAACTCCATTACTCATTATTGTATGAAGAGCATTATTAATTTTTTTTAGTAAAACATTATCATCTTTTCTTACAGCTATACCATAATCAAGTTCTGGAAATATAATATCTTCTGCTATTTTTATATCATTATCATATTTAATATAATTATTGCATGTTACTCTGTCAATCATAACAGCATCAGTATTTCCAAGCTTCAAAGAAAGCAAAGCACTTCCTGCAATATCAAACCTTACAACATTAATATTATTTGAAGCTGATATAATAGTATCAGATATAGTATCTTTTATAACGCCTACACTTTTACCAAGTAAATCATCAAATACTTTTATATCATTATTATCTTTAAGAATAATAATGCTCTGAGATGAACTGTAATATTTATCTGAAAAACTCACAAGTTTTTTTCTATCTTCTGTAATGCTTATTCCAGCTATTGCAATGTCGATTATATTGTTTTGTAAAGACGGTATAAGTTCAGAAAATTGAGTTTGCATATATTCTAATTTTAAATTTTCTAATTTTGCTATCTCATTCATTATATCATAATCTAATCCGCTTAAATTATTATTGCTCAAATAAATCATAGGATAATCATAAACATATATTCCAACTCTTACTGCAGTTTTATTAGAATTATTACTAGAATTGTTACGGCATACTGAAAAAGAAATCAGAACAAATAATGCAAATAATACAAAAATAATTATTCTCTTCATAACAAACAAATATACATGTATTAGGTATATATTATAAAATATAAAATATTATAAAAAAGTCAAGCTATTTTTTTATAAAATATATGTTAATATATGCATAACTAATGAATAAAAATCATTTGCAAAAACACACTCACTATATTATAATATATCATCAATATAAAAGTATAATATTTTTAATATCAATCAATTTTAATAATAAGGATATATTTTATAAATGTCATACGCTGAAAAAATTAGAAATTTCTGTATCATAGCACATGTTGACCATGGTAAAAGTACATTAGCCGATAGAATCATAGAGCATACCAAAGCAGTATCAAGCAGAGAGATGAAAGCCCAAATATTAGACTCTATGGATATAGAAAGGGAGAGAGGAATCACTATAAAAAGCCAAGCTGTAAAACTTTCTTATGAGGCTAAAGATGGAGAAGTATATACTCTTAATTTGATAGATACTCCAGGTCATGTTGATTTTAATTATGAGGTTTCCCGTTCGCTTGCTGCATGCGAGGGTGCTATATTAGTAGTAGACGCTGCTCAGGGGGTAGAAGCTCAAACTATTTCTAACTTTTATCTTGCTTTTGAAAATAATTTGGAGATTGTACCTGTTATTAATAAAATAGATTTGCCTGCTGCCAATATTGAACTTTGTAAAGAACAGATGGAAAAAGAGTTCGGCGTTAATAAAGATGATGTTGTACTTGCAAGTGCTAAAAATGATATAGGTATTGATGAAATACTTGAAGCAGTTGTTAAGATGATACCTGCCCCAAAAGACAATACTAATAAAAAAACTAGAGCATTGATATTTGATTCTTATTATGATCCTTTCCGCGGTGCTGTTATGATAGTGAGAGTATTTGACGGCTCTATCAAAAAAAATGATAAACTTCTTTTAATGGAAACTAAAGCAGAGTACGAAGTTGAAGAATGCGGTACACTTTTACTCGGGCTTAAATCAGCTAATGAACTTAAAAGCGGAGAGGTGGGATACATTATTGCAGGCATTAAAAATATATCTGACATAAAAATAGGAGATACTATAACGCTTGAAGAAAATCCTTCTGATGAGCCTTTAATAGGATATAAAGAAGTTCTTCCTATGGTATTTGCTGGTATATTTCCAGCTGAAGATGAAGATTATACTAGTCTTCAGAAGGCATTAGAAAAATTAAAATTAAATGACGCTTCATTAGTTTATGAGCCAGAACGCTCTATAGCTTTGGGCTTTGGATACAGATGCGGATTTTTAGGACTTTTACATTTGGAGATTGTGCAGGAAAGACTTGAAAGAGAGTTTAATCTCAATCTTGTAATAACCAGCCCTTCGGTAGAGGTAAAATTAAAACTCACAAACGGCGAAGAGAAAATTATTGATAACCCTGCAGATTTTCCTACAGCACAATATATAGAAAAATGTTATGAGCCTTTTATAAATGCTCTTATAATAGTGCCTACCGATTATTTGGGTAATATAATATCTCTTTGTATAGACAGAAGAGGTACGCAGACATCATTAAATTATTTAGATGATAAAAGAGCAGAAATAAAATTTGACTTGCCTTTAATAGAAGTAGTGTATGACTTTTACGATAAATTAAAATCAATATCAAGAGGATATGCTTCATTTGACTATGATTTTTCAGACTTCCGAGAAAGCCAAATAGAAAAAATAGATATACTTGTCCATGGTGAAGTGGTAGACGCTTTATCATTTATGGCACATAGAAGCAATGCCGAAAGCCGCGGAAGACAAATCATAGAAAAATTAAAACATCTCATTCCAAAACATATGTTTCAGATTCCATTACAGGCAGCAATAGGCGGAAGAATTATAGCACGAGAAAACATTAGTGCTTTAAGGAAAAATGTTACAGCCAAATGTTATGGAGGAGACATCACAAGAAAAAGAAAACTTCTTGAAAAACAAAAAGAAGGTAAAAAACGAATGAAAGCCATAGGAAGCGTAGAGATACCTCAAGATGCATTCATAAGCGTACTAAAAACTGATGACAATAATAAATAGTTTTTTGTTATTTTTTCATTGTGTATAAAATAAGTTTATATTTATTAAACTACTAATCTTGTATTAGGCTTTATGAAAACCATTTTTTAATATAGTTTATATATATGTCATTAAAACATATTAATATAAAAAATATATTGATTTTATCTTTAGTTCTTATATACTTATAAAATATAAAACGTTAGGATATTTTTAATGTCATATGTTTATTTTGGCAGCAAATGGAAAGATAAATGGCTTTTAGATGAAATATTTCTTAAATATAATATAGTATTTGTAGGATTTAAAGATGATGAGGAAGATTATAAAAATGCTTTAGAAAAAACTAAAAATACATACATCAAAAAAGGCACAAAAATAGTTATTGCTGAAAGTATAAAAGTAAAAGCTGTAGGTATAGCTCTTTCAGATTCTATCACATTAGATAAATTAATAAAAGAATATAATAATAAAGATAAAGAGCAAATTAAAAATTATCTCTCTTATATTGATGATACTATATTATGCGTTAAAGCTAAATTATACAAATTAAGTTTGGAAGATGAATTTAATTTCGGCTCTCAGGCAAGAAGGTTTTGCAATATCAAAGACAGCGTCACTAAAAATAATATAGATAAATTATTAAAAAATATTCAGGAAACATGCATATGGAAAACTTAAAAGAAAACTGCATCAAACTTCTTAAAGAAAATTATAACCTCATACTCACAGGAGCTCCTGGTACAGGAAAAACCTATTTGGCTAAAGAAATAGCAAGAGAAGTAATGAAAGATAATACAGCTATAAAAGATTATAAAAAGTTTATAACAGATTATTATAAAAACAATAAAGAGCGTTTAGAAAAGTTAAAAAAAGATGGAGAAGAGTTAAGAGAGAAATTTGTAAAAAGATTTCCTATAGAGAGTTTAAAAAATATTAGTATAGATGATTATGCTGTAGGAAGAGGAGATAATAATTCATTTTGCTATTGGATTGAATTTGGGCTTAAAAGAAAATTATTAGGAGGATTTTTTGCTGGAGGAGCTAAAACATATTTACTCTATTATGATAAAAATACTGGAAACCTAATGAATGAAACTACTAAAACTAATGATGAGCTTATAAAAGAAATAGGCAAAGAATTATATAATATGGCCACAATAGAAGATTATGATTTTAACAATTCGGTATTAGACTTTAATAAAAGAAATGATTATTTGGCAATAAAAATATATAATTCATATCACCCTTATACATATTTTCCTATGCTTTCAAGAGAATATATGCTTGATATATGTGATATATTTAATATAGAAAAAGATAATAATAGATATAAATTAAATAAAAACATAAAAAAATTTTTTGATGATAATCTAAAAGATATAGATTCATATATAGTAAGAATAATATTATTAGAAAATTTTGATTTAATAAGCGGGAAAAAACAAGATATAAATATGAATAATGATGAATACGGCTTTGTGCAGTTTCACCCTTCTTATGATTACACAGATTTTGTCGAAGGCTTGAGACCTATTAAAGACAGTAACGGCAATATAATGTTTGAGAGAAAGGACGGAGTTTTTAAAGAGTTCTGCAAAAATGCTTTGCAAAACAGAAGCAGTAAATTCGTATTTATAATAGATGAGATTAACAGAGGAGAGATTTCAAAAATTTTTGGAGAATTATTTTTTGCTATTGATACTGGATACAGAGGAGAAATTGGAAGAGTAAAAACCCAATATAATAATTTGATTAGTAATGATGAAACAGATGATGAATTTGAAGAAGGCTTCTTTGTTCCAGAGAATGTTTATATAATAGGAACTATGAATGATATTGACAGAAGCGTTGAGAGTATGGACTTTGCTATGCGTAGGAGATTTGCTTTTAAAGAAATTAAGGCAAAAGATACACAAGATATGCTTGATAATATTTTAGATAATGAAATACTAGATGAAGCTAAAGACAGAATGAACAAGTTAAATGAGGCGATAGAGAAAATTGAAGGCTTTAATTCTTCCTATCATATAGGAGCTTCTTATTTCTTGAAATTAAAAAATTATTATCAAAATAATAATAAAGACGATGCTTTTGATATGTTATGGGAAAATCATTTGAAAGGTCTTTTATATGAGTATTTAAGAGGAATGCCTGATGCTGAAAATAAACTTGATGAATTAGAAAATGCTTATTCCTTAGACGATGATAATTAATTATTATATATTTAATTTTATAAGTTTATAATAAAAATAATAATATGACTAACACAAATAATAAAATTGTTAAATTAAAAGATAATAATAAAAAATTAATAAGTATACAAGAAAATATTTCTGAAGAAGATATAAGCTCAATTAAAGAAATATCAGGCAAAACTCTTTATAGTGTAAAAGATAATATTATAATATTTCCTAACTCCATAAAAGAAAGTAAAGACTTGGAAGAAAAAAATAAGATATTTGATATTATTAATGACAGTATATACACTAATAATATAATGGGATTTATTAGCTATAAAAATATTCAAATAAAAATATCTTCAAGATTTGCAGATGATGATAATGATTATTTTCTACACTACATGCTCATGAAAGTTCTTAATCTTAATATCATTAATTTGGAGCATAGCAAAGATTATGACGATTCATTTGATTTTTTGATTTATATGTTTATTAGTTTTTTTAAGAAAGCATTAAGACAAGGGCTTTTCAAACAGTACAAATTAATAAAACATAATGATTGCTATGTAAAAGGAACTATTGATATTAACAGATACATCAAAAATAATATTCCTTTTAATGGTAAAATTTCGTACAATACTAGAGAATACAGCTATGATAATAATATAATACAATTAATAAGACACACCATAGAATATATAAACACGAAAAACAGATATATTCTAAATTATGACAATGAAATAAAAAATTATGTTCAGCAGATATTTTATTCTACTCCTAGTTATGAGAAAAATAAAAGAGAGAGCATTATAAATAAAAACTTAAAAAAATTATCGCACCCCTACTATTATGAATACGAGCCTTTAAGAAAAATATGCATTCAGATATTAAGGCATGAAAAATTAAAATATGGAAGCGATGATAATACTGTATACGGACTATTATTTGACGGGGCTTGGCTTTTTGAAGAATATTTAAATACTTTTTTAAAAAAAGAGAATTTTATTCATGCCGAAAATAGATCCTCAACAAATGGTATAAATCTACTTAATAATGCTTGGATAGTTTATCCAGACTTTTATAAATTATCAGAAAATAATAATATAGTGCTTGATGCAAAATATAAAAGGCTTGACAGTAATGAAAATATAGATAGAAATGACAAACATCAAATAGTATCATATGCTTATACACTTAATGCCAAAAAGGCTGGTTTTATTTACCCTATCGAAAGTGATAATTATAAATATGATGATTATATAGGAAATCTAAACGATAAATACAGTAACATTAATTGTAAAATACATAAATACGCCTTGAAAATTCCTTCAGCAAAAAATAATAATTTTGAAAGTATAAAAGATTTTGCAAGTTATATGCGTATAATCGAAGAAGAATTATTAAAAACTTTAGAGAGTTAAAAATATTATTTACTCTTCTTTTTGATATACATGTTCGCAGTAAGGAGCATTATAACAGCCCTCGCAGTTACTCATGCTTGGATTATATTTTAGTTTTCCATTTAAAATATCTTCAAATACTTCATCAAAATAATCATTCAAATTATATTCGCTTTCTATATATCCGCATACTGAAAGTAAAAAGTCTCTGTCATTATATACTTCATTTATTTCAGTATTCTCATCTATAACATCTTTTTCTCTGTATATAGTAAATACTACTTCACAATGTTCTATTTTTTCTGCTATATTCTTTTTTATATATTCGCTTAAAATTAATTTCAAATATAGTATAGGCTGAAGATATGTAAGTATTGTTTCTTTTATAATTTCTATATTTGTTTTTTCTTTTTTATCTTTCTTTTCTGTTCTAGGGCTTCCTTTATAATCTACTATTCTAACACCATTGATATTTTTATATTTATCATCTTTATAGCTGAAATCTATTCTGTCTATTACACCTCTTATCTTTAATGTGAAATCACCTTTTTTATATATTATATATTCTTTTTCATCAAACCCTATTCTTCTTTCAAAATCAAATGGTATATAATGATAACCATCGTTCATATCTTTAACTTTATTTGTGATAATCTCTTTTTTTATAAAGGCATGCATAACATTTAATGCCTCTTTTTTTATGATATTTTGGTCTAACTGATACTCAATAAAATACCTCTCTTCCAAATCTTTTTTTGAGTATGATTCTATCATTTTATTAATATGCTCTTCTACTACTTCATCAGCTATATTGCAGTAAGTATTAAACTCTTCTTCTTTAAGCGAGCAGTCAAAAATAGCTGATTTGCCTTTAACATCTTCATAAAACTTCTGAAAAAATTTATGATAAGTAATACCTTTATCAGCACGATTTATCCCCTGAACTTTAGCCTCAACGGAATCCTTTTGATATAAACTCGAATAAAAAAACTTTGCAGAGCATTCCATTATAGACTGAAGAGTTGTAACTGAAACTGGACTTTTAAAAATATTATAGAAAAATGTTTTTATCTCTTCGCTTTTATCATCAAAATTATTATATCCGTTTTTATTTCTCTTATGATATACTTTATTCATAATGCTTTTTACATCATCTATATAATATGCCGCCTCATGATTAAAAAATAAACTCATTAAATTTTCTTTATTAGTGTGAATATTATTTTCTTTTTGTATATATTCTTTTCTGTATATAAGTCCGTTTTCTTTTAAGTTATCAAATTTAAAATCATTATGATACATTTCATTATATAAATCTTCCAAATAATAAAAAGGAACTTCCAAATTACCATTATCATCTTTTAATCTGAAAGAAAAATAAACCTGACTATCTTCATAGCAGTAAGATAATATATTCAAAAATAAAGCATAAGAAATATCCGATAAATAATGCTGAGTATTAAATGCATGCTTTTTCAAATCTTTATTAATACTCTCTCTTAATTTCTCACTTATAAAAAATACATTAGGTCTTCTGTTTATAAAGTCATTATTCATACCCAATATAAATAAATGCTTAAATCTAAGTCCTCTGGCATCATATAAATTACTCACTGTAAGAGAAATTTCTTTATCATCATTATCCATAAGAGACTTATCCCTTAATAATACATTCAAAGCAGTTTGAAAATCAAAATGGCTAATGCTTTCATTTTCTATAGTTTCTATCTCTTCTGTATATGATATTGTAAGCACCAAATCAATAAAGATTGCCAATGCCTCATTATCTCTATTATAATATTCCTTTTCATATTTATCATCATAAGACATAGAACCAATTTTTAAAAATTTCAAAATATTTATATAAGCAAGCCCTATCTCTTTATAAGTTTTCTTTGATACCAATATATTAAGCAAATCAATAAACTCTATTATAGTTTTTGAAGTGTTATTGTTATTAAACTTCCTTGCTATTTTTTCTTTAAAGTCATTAAAGGCCATTTTTGAATATATCTCTACTGAGTTATATTTATCATACTTATCATAAGAATAGATCAAGTCTCTTATATTATAAGGATTTAATCCCTCAAGATTTTTCATATAGGAAGAAGAAAGAACCTTTATTAAAGAGTCTATATTAAGCTCACCATTATATTTATCAAGTATAGAAAATATAGAAGTAAGAACTGGTATTATAGGCACTTTCCAAACAAAATTAGCCCTTCTTTCATTAAACTTAATAGAACATTCTTTTAATCTTCTTGAAACTATATCACCATATTTTTGAATATCCGAAAATATTATACCTATATCATATAAAGGAGTACCGTTTTTTATTAATTTTATTATCTCATCTACTGCAGTATCAACCTCCTGTTTTGCTCCGAAACCCGCTATAAACTTTATTCTCTCTTTATATTTAGTTAAATTAGTTTTATCTATAAGAGATTTTGCAAAATCCGAATTGATACTAATATCAAAATTGTCAATGCCCTGATAAAATGATCTATAATCATAAAAATATTTTTTCATATCATAAGGCAGTTCTACTTTAACATCTATATTATAATATTTTTTAAGACTCTCTAAAAATATTAAATGCAAAGGCGGTATCTTTTCAAAACCATAAATAATTATACTGTCATACTCATTCAAATAATCAAGCTCTCTATTTTTTATAGCATCTATAAAAAGCTCAAATATATCAAACTCATCTAAAAGATCATTTTGTTTATTATATTCTTTATAATGCCTTATAACTGTATTTATCTCTTTAAGTTCTTTATAATTATTCAAATCAAAGCCATAAAATTTGGCCAAAGTAATTTCTTCTATAAGTTTGTATAAAGTGTATGCAAGCTCATATGTAATATTTTGTTTTGCTATTACAGAGTTTTTATTATTATATTTGTATTCATTTAATATATTATGAATATTGATTATTGCTATTGATTCATCTATGTATTGTTTTTGATTATCTATTCTGTAGTTTATAAAAAATTTTTCTTTATTATCTTTATAATATCTATGGAGTATCTGATAATTACTGATATCCATTGTATATTTTTTGAATTTATCTTTAAGATAATTATTTTTCGCTTTATAATTTGGAAATAAAATTAATTCTGGCATAACAAAAATCACTTTTTTATTTTATTATACTAAAATGAAGCTGTTTTGTCAATTTTATTTTTAATAATATAAAAAACTTATTATATATTGTAAGACGAATGTATTGATATATATTCCTGAGTTAAATCGGTAAAATAATAATAATCTTCATATTTGGTATTAAAGCCCAAATCTATTGTTATATAATTCTCTTTTCTCTCTTCATCAATATCTTTTTTTAGCTTTGCCATATCCTCTTCATTTTTATTTATTTCTCCGTTTTTATATATATCAACATCATTAACCTGAAGAGATAAATTATTTATATTAATATCAATATTTCCCAAAACAGATAATATTTTTTCAAAGTTAGGATTTTTAGAAAGAAATAATATTTTTACCAAATTTGAAACAGCTATTTTCTGAGCAGCATTAAAAGCATCATTTTGAGTTTTAGCCCTTTTTACTGATACTATCATAGTTTTTGTTATACCTTCGCCATCAAGTATTATCATTTTGGCAAGATAAGCACAAATTTCATCTAATTTATTTTTTAATTCTTTAAATAGCTTTTTGTTTCTTTCAGTGATAGGCTTATTATTTAAAGCACCATTAGCCATAATAAGTGCCATATCATTTGTAGAAGTTTCACCATCTATAGATATTCTGTTTAAAGTTTTATTAACAGCTTCTTTAAATGCCTTGCAAAGTGCTTCCTTCTCTACATTCAAATCAGTAAATATAAAAAGTAAAACAGTAGCCATATTCGGGTGAATTATAGAACTTCCTTTAGCTGCGGCATAAAATCTTGCCGTTTTACCTGATACTTCCATACTTGAAGTGTATATTTTATTGAATTTATCTCTAGTTTGAATAGCCCTTGCAATATTGTCAAAATCAAAGCTCATAGAATTACTTGCTTTTTTTATTCCTTCCTTGATTTTTTTTGTATCAAGATACTCTCCAATAATTCCAGTAGAAGCCGTTAATATATTCTCTTTTTTTATATTAAATACTTCAGAAGCATATTTAACTATATCTAATACATCATCATAGCCTTTTTTTCCTGTAAGAGAGTTAGCTATTTTACTGTTTACTATAAGCAAATCTATATTATTCTTATCATTCTTCTTTGAAAAAAGAATCGGAGCAGCCTGAAAACTATTCTGAGTATAAACTGCTGATACCACACTAGGAGGTTCACTTCTTATAACAGCCAAATCATAATCATTATTTTTAAGACCAGCTTTTACAGCAGCAGATGAAAACCCCAGAGGTATATCATACATTAAATAATTCCTCCTCTTCTGGATCGGTATCATCTTCTACTCTTTTTACTTTCTTGTTTTCGTAATTTATCCTTTTACGAACAAAAAATCTCATATTTTTTCCGCTTTGTCTTTCCTGTATAATACCAAATGTACCTGAACCAAGATAAACTATTTTATCCTCTTCTTCCATTTCAGATAAATTATTTTCTCTAATCTCATTTAATATACATTCAAAATGAGCTAATTCTCCCGTACCATTATGTCTTATAGCTTCCTCTATAATATAAATAGGTTCATTACATATAGGGCAAAACGGCCTTTCAACGTCTTCTTTCATACGTCTTTTCAGATAATTTCTCTCATATTCTTCTATGCTTTTTTCATGATACTTATACTGATTATTATGATTGTATTTTTTTTTATAAAAATTATTTTTATTTTTTTTATTACCGCTGTAGAACTTTTTATTATTATTGTTTTCTTTATTGTTATTATTATTAAATTTTTTGAATTTTTTCTCTGACATCAATAGCCCTTTTTATAATAAAGCAATACAAAAAAGTATTGCTTTATATATTATAAAAATTAATTATTCATCATAGTCATCATCATCATCGTAATCGTCATAGTCGTCATCGTAATCATCATCATAATCATCATCGTCATCGTCAAAATCATCATCAAAGTCGTCATCAAAATCATCTATATCATCATCGTAGTCATCATCATCGTAGTCGTCGTCGTCATCATCATAGTCTTCGTCATAATCATCATCATCATAGTCATCATCGAAATCATCATCATCAAAATCATCGTCATCATAGTCGTCATCGTCAAAATCATCATCATCGTAATCATCATCATCAAAATCATCATCGCCGTAACTATCATCGCCATAATTATCATTATCTTCATCGTCATCTTTAAACTGTCTTGTTGAAAAATAACCATTATTATTTAATAATTCATCTAATAAATTCATAGATTCTAACTCTTCCATTTTTATTTACTCCATAATTCGTATAATTTTTAAGTTATGATAATACATAAGTTTTTTTTGTCAAGTATTAATATATTTTATTTTAAAAAAATATACTAATATCAATTTTTTATAATTTAACATTTTTATATTAAAAGTCAATAAAACATATATAATTATTATATATCTTTACAATATTGATAAGGGTAAGATATATAATTAATATAAAAACCTCTGACATCTAAAGCTATCAGAGGCTCACTATTTTGATTTATTGAAATCTAACTATATATAATATTATTTATCTTGTAATACCGCAATACCGAAAGGTAATTCAATTCCTTATATCA
>NZ_ARQI01000079.1 GCF_000384655.1 Brachyspira innocens ATCC 29796
TTAATAGAAGCTTCTAAAATAGGATTAAGATCTAAATATATTGTAACTGTTAAAGATGCTTTGTACTTATCAAAAGAGTGTATACAAAAATATCCTACAAATCAAGTACCTGAAATTAATGCGATGAAAAGGAATGTGTATTTTCCAATTGCTGTTAGATTGTAATAGTTTTATAAATATATTAAAATGAGTTTTTTTCATCGTTTTACATATAAAAATTATTAAATTAATTGCATAATGTGTTGGTTCTTTTTCTTTTTACATTTCACTAAATACCGCTTTATCCCGTTAAATCCCGCTTATTCGCTGTTGTGTGATGGTCTATTGCTTGGATTTATCACTTAAATAAACTACTAATAAAATATATAAAAAATATTTAATTTTTTATAAAAAATAAATTATTTTTGTATAAAAAATATAATATTAAATATATGATATTTTTATATATAAGGTTTTGAAACGAGTTTATTTAAGTATATATGAATATTCATCTTTTATAAATGGCTTAATCTCCTCAAAATCAAAAACTATCTCTGTTTCACCTAAAACATAAGCCGTTATACTATATATAGGCCATACAAAATGCATGCCGTCATCATATATATAAAAAGATGTATCTGCTAAAGTTATTTCATCTAATGGAACTAAATAATCTTCTTCTGTTCTGTTATCTATGGATAGAAGTTTGCTTACCATAGTACTTTTTAATTCACCATCATCAAAGTCTTTTATCAAATTAGTAACTTCTATTTTTTCACCTGTTTCTAATGAATATACTAAATTATAATTATTGTATACTCCATGTGCTCCGCCTAAATATAGTGTTGAAGTTCTTCTTATAGATATAGTTTTATCATTAAAATAAGTTATGTTGATGGATTTACTTGATTCATAGCTGTAAGCTGAATTTGTTAACCATTCATTATAAAGATCACTCATATAGTTTTCAAATAATTTTGATATGCTTCCCTTTTTATCTTCAAATTCTAAATTTTCATTTCTTTTTATATTGTTTAAATTAAAATCTTCATTTATATCAAAAGAAATTTTATCATATACTTCTAATTTGTTAGTGTCATCAGGTATAAGCAAAAATATAGTATCTTTGTATGAGAATGTAGATGCACTTCCATATTCATTAGTTTCAGATACATCTGAGTATACATAGTTATATACTGTAGCTTTTAATGATAAGCTTGTATTTATTTCTTTTGACGAACTATTTAATGATTTTGATGTCATTTTAAATGATGAAATATTTGAATATGTACTTTCTATACTGTCTCCATTTTCAGCTTCTGCATATATTTTATTATTAGTTATATCGAGAATACTGTTTTTATCATAGAATTGATTTACATCATTTAAATTTTTGTAATTAAAAGCTGCCTTTATTTTTTCATAATTAGGAATTAATTCAGAATCGCTATTTATATAATCAGGCCATCTGTCATTTAAATATACTGAAAAGAAATCCCCTTCATCATTTTTCATGTAATAGTGATGAGATATCCATTCTATATTTTTTGATGTATAATAACTATCATTTTTTGTATCATTATTGTTTAATTCTTCTGTTTGTATTAATTCATTTGTTTTTGTTTCATTAGTTTGAGTTTTTATTGCATTAGTATTTGTTTGATTATTATTATTTGAACATGATATTATTAAAAGTATAATAGATAATGTAAGAATATTTTTTATCATAATATATTGTTTCCTCAAAAATATTTGGCATAATAAGTAAACATAATATTATTTTTTTTGTTTTTGTCAATATGTAAGGCAATAAATATTACTGTATAAAGAATTATTTATTGACACAAAAAAAATTATAGTATAACATAGAAAAAATTTATATAAGGACAAAAATATGAAAAAAATAGCGATAATTTTATCTGTTATACTTTTATTTATTTTTTCATGCTCAAAAACAGATAATAATGAAAAATCATCAATATCAATAAATTTGGGTCCAGAACCAAAAACAATAGACCCAACATTAAATTCTTTAAATATGGCTTCATGCTATATACATCATGCATTTGAGGGACTTACAAAAATAGATTCTAATAATAATGTTAAAGCAGGTATGGCAGAAAGTTGGAATATATCTGATGACGGATTAACTTATACTTTTAATATAAGAAGAAATGCTAAATGGTCTGACGGAAAACCAGTAACAGCTAAAGATTTTGAATATTCTTGGAAGAGGGCAGTTGATCCCAACACTGCAGCCGAGTATTCATATATGATGGAAGTGGTTAAAAATGCTAAAGAGATAAATTCAGGTACTATGGATTATAATAATTTGGCAGTAAAAGCAGTTAATGATTATACATTTCAGGTGGAATTAGCAAATCCTGCTGCTTATTTTTTAGAGTTTATAGCTTCTACTGGGGTATTTTTTCCTGTTAGAAAAGATATTATAGAAAAGTACGGCGATGAATGGACATTAAAACCAGAAACATATATTGGAAACGGATCTTATAAAATGAAAGAAAGAGTACCTGATGAAAAAATAGTTTTTGAAATAAACACCAACTACTATGATAAGAATGAACAAACAGCAAAAGAAATAAACTTTGTTCTTATGAGCGATCCTAATACAGCAATTGCTGGCATAAGAGGCGGAACTATAGATTTTTCTGCATTAGAACCTCCTTCTGCTGAGATAGAAACTTTAAAAAATGACGGATATATAGTAGGTAATAATGCTATAGGCACTTATTATATAGAGTTAAACATTACAAATAAAGCATTTGAAGATAAGAGAGTAAGACAGGCTTTATCATTAGCTATAGACAGAAATTATATAGTATCAAATGTTACTAAAGGAGGACAAGTTCCAGCTGGTGCTTTTGTACCTACTGAGGTAAGAGGATTAGAAACTACATTTAGAAAAGAAAATAAAGAATATATAGATGTTAATAACTATGAGGCTAATGTTCAAAAGGCAAAAGCATTAATGGCTGAAGCAGGGTATCCAGACGGACAAAACTATCCAGTAATAGAATTAAAAGTTTCACCTGGTATTTATGTATTGGTAGGAGAGGCTTTGCAGCAGATGTGGAAAGAAAATTTAAATGTTAATGTTTCTTTGGTTCAAGAAGAGTTTCCAATCACACTTCAATCTTTACTAGAAAAAGATTATCAAATGGCTAGAATGGGCTGGACTGGAGATTATAATGATCCTATGACTATGCTTGATGTTATGCTAAGCTACGGCGGAGTAAATCATACAGGTTTTAATAATCAGAACTATGATAGTCTTATATTAACAGCAAAAGAGTCTGCTGATAATAATGTAAGAATGAAGTCTATGGCAGAAGCTGAAAATATTTTAATGGAGGAGATGCCTATAATACCTCTCTATTACAGAGCAGATTCTTTTATAAAAAATCCTAAATTAAAAGGTGTGGTATTAAATCCTTTAGGAAGACATAAATTTAATTACGCTTATATCGAAGAATAATACTAAATAATAATATTATAAAAGGGGCTTAATTTTATGAGCCTCTTTTTGTTATGCTGAATATTTTGAATTAAAATAAATTTAATTGTTCATTATCATCTGGATTTTCAATATCATTAATTACACTTATAATATTTATTTCATCTTTAACTACTATGAAATAAACATACATAAAATTAGGATAATTTGATGGACAAGATCTATAATATAAGTCTATACTAATTTCATTATTTATTTTTATAGGAGATTTTCTGGATTTTTTTATAGTTGGATCTTCTTTTATAGTTTTTTCTAATCCATCTAATACTAATTTTAAATAAGGATTTTTTTCAAATTCTTTTTTATTTTGAAGTGCGTATTTTGTGTAACAAATCTTCATCTTCTAATATTCCATTTCTCATATTTTCGATATGTTTTTCTAAATTAATAGGTTCTTTATCATTATTTTTATTTTTTTCTATCATTTTATCAATATTATCTGATAAAGTTTTTTTCACTATTGATATTATCTTTATAACACCAAATAATGAAAAAATAACAGTAGATGAATATTTTTGTTTACTGTTTTTTTTTCTTGGTATTCTAAGTACAATATTTTTATTACTAAAAAAATTATTTTCTTCAGCTATTGAAGTTATTCTATGACTAGATATGTATATATTATACACTTCTTTTATCATATCAGAAACGATATATGGAGGATATTGGCATATTCCTAAATTATTTAATAATTTTAATTTTAAATTTTCTTTATTTAATTTTTCAATTTCTAGTTTCAATTCTTTATTAGAATCTTCCAAATTTTCATTAGATTTATCTAATTCACCCAATAAAGTATTTAAATCTTTTATTTGGTTTTGTAAAACAGGTATTGATTCTAAATCATCTATTATTTTATTGTATAGAGGATCATTTATTTGTTTCCAACTATCTATTAATTCTTTTTCTCTTTCTTGATATATTATACTATCTTCTATATTATTTATAATATCTTCCACAATTTCACCCTCTATAAGGAAATTACTATTATTAATATATATAATAATAAAAAAAAATCAATATTATATATTAAGTTTATAAAAAAAATATTCAATTTATTGACAAATATTGATATTTTGTATATAAATTATATTGTTAACATAATATTTTAATATACGGACAAAGTTATGAAAAAAATAATCTATTTATCAATTATCATTATTTTATTATTATTAATTTCATGTAAAAATAAAGATTTATCTAATGAAAGCATAAGAGTAAGCATAGGAGCTGAGCCTCAAAGTATAGACCCGTCATTTTTATCAGCTATAGACAGTATGATATATGCAGCACATGTATTTGAAGGGCTTACTACAAAAGATAAAGATAATAATTTGGTAGGAGGTGTGGCTGAAAGATGGGACATTTCTGATGACGGACTTACTATGACATTTCATTTGAGAGACAATGCTAAATGGTCTGACGGTAAAGATGTTACTGCTTCTGAATTTGTATATTCTTTTAGAAGACTTGCCGACCCAAAAACAGCTTCTTCATATAGTTTTTTAATAACACCTATAAAAAATGCTTCTAAAGTAATATCTGGTGAATTGCCTATAGAAGAGCTTGGTGTGAAAGCGATAAATAATAAAACTTTGGAAGTATCGTTTGAAGCACCTACAGCATATTTTTTAGAATTAGCAGCAGTACCTATATTTTCTCCTCTTAGAGAAGAGTTTATAAACGATGATTGGACTTTTTCACCTGATACATATATAGGAAATGGGCCTTATAAGATGACAGAGAGAAGAGCAGATGAAATAATATCTTTGGAATTAAATACTAATTATTGGAATAAGGATAATATAAAAGCTAAAAAATTAGACTTTATAATGTTTTCTGATGTTTCTACAGCATATGCCGCTATAAAAGAAGGCTCTATACTGTATTCATATAAAATTCCTCCTAATGATATAGACTTACTTAAAGAAGAGGGATATTTGGTTGTAACACCTTCTTTAGGAACAGCATATTATGCTCTTAATAATACAAATGAAGTTCTTAAAGATAAGAGAGTAAGAAAAGCATTGGCACTTGCAATAGACAGAAACTATATAGTAGAAAATATTACAAAAGGCGGAGAAAGACCTGCAGCAGCATTTATACCTTATGGGCTTAAGGATATACAAGGCGACTTTAGAGAAAATGGAGGCGAATATTACAGCGTTAAAAAAGAAGACTATAATAAAAATATTGAAGAGGCAAAAAGACTTTTATCTGAGGCTGGATATTCAAATGGTAGTAATTTTCCAGTGCTTGAGTTTAAGACAAATCCGGGTACTGGTGTAACAATAGCGGAAGCCATTCAGCAGATGTGGAAAGAAAATCTTAATATAGATATGACTATCACTCAGGAAGAGTGGTCTGTATTTCAGAAAAATAGGCAGACTAGAAATTATGTAGTTTGCAGGGCTGATTGGATAGGTGATTATCTTGACCCTATGACTTTTGCAGATCTTTTTGTAAGCAGCAGTTCTGGAAATAGGGTAGGCTATAATAATGCTGATTATGACAAACTTATACTAGAAGCCAAAAATACTTTGGATAATAAAATAAGAATGAGTAATATGCATAAGGCAGAGGATATGCTTATAGGCGAAGATATGGCTTTTATACCGCTTTATCATTATACTTCTCCTTCTATGCAAAGTCCAAAACTTAAAGATGTAATAGCGGATACTTTAGAAATAAGGAGATTTTTTTATTGCTATACAGAATAAATTAAATGAAATAAATTAAATAAAGAAAAACTTTTAAATATTATATTAATTTTATAGTATAATTTTTCGATTATTTAACAAAGCATAATAATGAAAAAGTTAGTATTTAAAAAATATAAATGCTAACTTTTTTATAAATTCAATTATTAGACTTGTTTCAAAACTAAATTAAGAAATATTTATACTATTTCAATTTTTAGTATTTTTATGACTGGGGCTTTGCCCCAGACCCCACTTCTTTTGCCGCCTAGGCACCTACTCGGTGGTGACCCAAAGAAGCAGGCACAGCCCGCAGCCGCGAAGGACTGCATATTTATATACTAAAATGATAAACTATACAACATGTAAAACATATAATTTATTTAATAATTAATATTATATAAATTAGCATAAAAGAATAAACTATTAAAATTATTTGTCAAGTACTTTTGAAACAAGTCTATTTAAATGATTTTGTGAAATTAAAAAAGCCCCATTTATCATTATATGCTAATGAGTAAATGGGACTATAATAATAAACTTAATAAAATTTAACAAAAAAATTGCTTTTATTCATTTTTATTAAACTCTAAATCTTTTAACTCTCTTAATTTTGGAAGATCATCTAAACTATTTATTCCAAAATGCATTAAAAATTTATCTGTAGTTCCATAAGTTTGTCTTTTGTCTAAATAATCCTTCCTTCCTTTCCAAGTAATAAAACCGTCTTCCATTAAAGCTCTTAAATGATATCCGCTATCACTTTGCCTTATATCATCAATTTCAGCTTTTGTAAGAGGCTGTTTGTATGCTATTATAGAAAGAGTCTGAAGCATTGCTTTTGATATTTTCTTCTTACGTTTCTTATCATATATAGCTGATAAAGTTCCGAATGTAGAAGGTATTATCGTCATAATGATAGAGTCTCCTACTTCAAGTATCTCTATAGCACTGCCTGCATTTCTGTATTTACTATTTATACTTTCTATATAGTTTCTTATATCAGAATTTTCACATTTAAAAAGTGTTCTAAGTCTGCCTATAGGAACACTGCCTTCTACATATATAACAGCTTCCATTACCTTTTCAAGTTCTTCTCTGTTGGAAAGAATAGAATCATCTATTTCAAATGCTGTTTTTTCAGATGATTTGTTTTCTGCCTGAGCTTCCATGCTTTCATTATTTTCTTTAAGTTGTTTAATATCGTCCATAATATTTATATCCCTAAAAACAAAAATCCTTTTTTATTTTTATATATTTAAATTATAACATAGATAAAACTTTTTTCAAGAATGTATCAAAAATATGAAGTAAAATTATAATTGATAAATTTATATATTGGTATATACCTAAACAATCATATTTTATAAAGAGTATAATTTTTTAAAAAGCACTTGGGTGGGCAGCCAGAATAACAGTTAAAGCTAAAATATAAAAATCATTTATAAATAACAAATAGTATCAAAAAATTTAAAGGGCGGGAGTGAAAATAAATTTTAAAACTTTATTTTAATCCCCTCCCTTTTAGATTTAAAAGCTTTATTTTTTATATCAATTTGATTAAATCTTGTAAGTCTTCACCTCAAAAATTGCCCCACCCAAAGCGTAATTTAAAAATTTGAACTTTCCTAAACGCACGCAGAACGCATTTTTTTAATATCAATCAATTTAGTATTCTAATTAAACTCTATATAAATAGGTTAATTCTACGTGCGTTGAAGAGTATTATAAATTATAGTGTGATACTAAACATATGAAAATAAAACTGCAATTGACAAATTGATTATATTTTGTATAATAAAATTATGGCTAAGAAAGATAAAAAGGGAAATAATACTATCTCATCTGGAGAGATAACAAAAAACAAAAAGGCTCTTTTCAATTATGAGCTTATAGAAACGTTTGAAGCTGGAATTGTTTTACTTGGTACAGAGGTAAAATCATTGCGTGAGAGAAGTGTTAATATGGCTGACAGTTATGCTTCTTTTAAAAAAGGAGAGCTTTTTATAGTTAATATGCATATTTCCCCATATCATTTCGGTAACAGAAATAATCATGAGCCGCTTCGTGAAAGAAAACTCTTAATGAAAAAAAGAGAATTAAAACGTTTATACGGAAAAATAAAAGAACAAGGTCTTACTCTTATTCCAGTTAAACTCTATTTTGCAAGAGGGAAGGTAAAGGTAGAATTGGCATTAGCTAAGGGTAAAAAACTTCATGACAAAAGAGAAACTCTAAAAAGAAAAACTTTAGACCGAGAAATGGAAAGATATATT
This sequence comes from Brachyspira innocens ATCC 29796, assembly GCF_000384655.1. Taxonomy (GTDB): domain Bacteria; phylum Spirochaetota; class Brachyspiria; order Brachyspirales; family Brachyspiraceae; genus Brachyspira; species Brachyspira innocens. The sequence continues at coordinate 8,490 of NZ_ARQI01000079.1, forward strand.
AAAAGATAATATTATTATTCTGATGATAATGCATTTTTTATATAGAACTCTATTTTACAAATATAATCAGATACTTCTTTAATATTTTCTTTTTTATTATTATCTGTTTTGTATTTCTTTATAGACAATACGAACTCATCAAGAAGTTCTTTTAAATTATCCATAGATATTTTTTTAAATTTATTGGATAATACTTCTATTTTTTCTATAGTAGTATAATCTATATTATTAATTCCGCTGAATACTATATCAGACATAATGAGTTCTAAATCTCTAAGCAAATCAAAAATCATATTATCAGTCTTTTATCTTTAATAAATTAATAGAATATAAAAATGGTATATTTTTCTTTACCTTTACAATATAAAGAATTGATGATACAAATATACTAATCAAAGCAATAGCCAAAGATAAATCATTTGTAATAAATGCTATTTTATATAGTACTAATAAGCATATAGGTATATATATTCCTCCTGATAATGCTGTAATAAAGAAAAATAAAAAGAATATAAATACAGGGTTCTGCATTATATTATTATTTAGTATATATTCTATTGACATATGTCTTGTAAATGTTTCAAGGTATAAATATATCATAGAGATACAGGATAATATAAAAAATGCTATAGCATACATTTTCTCTCTTTTTACCAAAAAACCAGCTATAAAGAATGCTATTAAAATGACTGAGAAAATATAGCTGTCTAAAAACATAAAGCAGCCTACAATGATTAATTCTGCAAGTATAATAAATATCATTAATCTGAAATTCTTTTTAATAGAACTAAATCCGAAAAAAGTATACATTACTATTTTGGACTTTGCATTTCTATATTCATCATATATATGTCTGAAATAACTTATTAAGATTAAAGCTATTGATACAAGAAAAAGACTTGGAAAGAGTGTTACAGTCATTATAATTGAACTTTTAGCATTTAAATTCTCTATATCTCCGTTTATTAATTTTGAAGATATACTTCCTGTTTTGTCTTCTACAACATTAACATAAGCATATTCTTCGTATGATATATTAGTGTTTCCAGTAGAACCTACATAGAGTATATGCATAAGCACTACTCCGCTGCCTTGATCTTTTAAATTAAGTTTAGCTTTCGCTATTCCATTTTCATCGGTTGGAATAATGTATATATCAGAAGTATTTGTAATGGAGGTATTAGTTTCTTCATTATCATCATCTTCCAAATCTTTTAATAATACCTCTTCATTATTATTTGAATCATTAGGTATTTCAAAATCAAATACATCAGGATTAAGAGAAGTAAATCTTACCAGTCTGTTTACAAGAGGAAGACCTCTTCTTTCTATCATTATATACACTTCATTAGAAGAATTGGTATCGGATATATTAAAAGTGTTTTCTTTTTCGTATATAAAAGTGTATTCCGAAGTTTTATTGGTATTTTCTTGTGCATATACTATATTGAATACCAAAAAAAGAAATATTATAAAGTATCTATGCATTAAAAAATATCTCCCGATTAAAGAATGAAATGTATTATCTGTATAATAATTATCGAAACAAATTAATAAAATTAAATAATATAATTTTCTATATATTATTTAACCTTATTAATTTTTTATGATACGAAAAAAAGTTTTATTAACAATAATAATAACATGATAAAAAGCAAATAAGTAAAAAAAGAACACCATCTTTTTTAAAGATAAGTGTTCTTTTATTTAGTTATCGTTCTTATATAGCTATTAATTATTTTATAAGAGCAACTATCTCTTCATTTTTTACTATTAAATATTCAGTATCGCCTTCTTTTATTTGAATGCCTGCATATTTATCATATATAACGATGTCGCCTTTTTTTACTTTTATATCTTCGCTGTCGCCTATTTCTACAACTTCTGCTTTTTGAGTTTTTTCTTTAGCTGTATCTGGTAGAAGTATTCCGCTTGAAGTTTTTTCTTCTTGTTCTAATACTTTTAAAAGCACTCTGTCTGCTAATGGTTTAATAGATGGCATATTCCTTTCTCCTTATAATTGTATTTATTTCAATAAAATTTTTCTTAAATAATTTTTATACTATTCTATAATAAAAATCATTAAAAGTCAATAATATATTAATACTCTATCAATACATGTACTGGATATTTGGATATTTCTTTTCTTCCGTTTAATTCTTTTAATTCTATTAAAAAGGAAGATCCTGCTACAATACCGCCTAGTTTTTCTGCCATTTTTATCATAGCAAGAGCTGTACCGCCTGTTGCTATTAAGTCATCTACTATTAATACTCTATCACCTTTTTTGATAGCATCTTCATGCATAAATAAAGTGTCTGTACCGTATTCTAGGGCATATTCTTCTGATATTGTTTTGTAAGGAAGTTTGCCTTTTTTTCTTACTGGTATGAATCCTGTATTCATTTTATAGGCTAATGCTGAACCTATTAAAAAACCTCTGCTTTCTGCTCCTACTATATAATCTATTTTTTCGCTTTCTACTTGTTCGGCCATTTTGTCTATTGCATATTTGAAAGCATCTTTGTTTTGAAGTAAAGTTGTGATATCTCTAAAGAGTATGCCTGCTTTAGGATAGTCTTGGATATTTCTTATATAGTTTTTTAACTCCATATAACACCTCGTTATAATAAAATAATTATGTAAACAACACAATTTATGATTATAATACTTTTACAAAAAAAAGCAATCAAAAACTAAAATATCTTATCAAACATTATGTTCGGCAGCAGAATGTGATGCAATATTCGCTCCTTTTTTCCATCTATTAGAGAAATAATATATTAAACTGAAGCTCATACTAAAGAAATTACTGATAGCCATAGCTGTCCATATACCCCATAATTCCATCTTTGGAGATATAATATAGGCTAATGGTACTCTTATTATTATATGGGCACAAAAAGCAAATAACATAAGCATAAAAGTTTTGCCAGCTCCGTTAATTACTCCATTAGAAGAAAACATAACAGCAAGCATTATTATAGAAGGCATTACTACATATATATAGCTTTTGGTATATTTTAAAACGCTCATATCATCTGTAAACATTCGTACAATTATTTCTGGAAATAGTACAGAAAAAAGTGCCATAAAAGCTGATATTCCTACAGAAAGTTTGATGCCTGCTTTATATATTTCTTTAACTCTCTCCATTTTACCAGCACCTATATTTTGTGCTGTCATGGTGGCAATACCTGCTGATAGTGCTAAAAGCGGTAAAAAAGATAATGAATCTACTCTCATAGAAACAGCCACTGAAGCAGAAGCTGATTCTCCGTATGTATTGATGAGCCTATTTAATAAGAGCCAGCTTATTGAAGTTATTAACTGCATAGCGGCAAATGGAAGACCTATTCTGAACATGAGTTTTGTAATATTAAAATCAAATACTAAATTAAAAGGATTAGCCTTTACTATACTATTTTTCATTTTTAAATATATCATACTTACAGCTACAGAAATAAACTGAGAAAAAGCTGTAGCATAAGCAGCTCCGTTTAATCCCATAGCTGGAATTGGTCCTAGTCCTTTTATCATAATAGGGTCTAGTATCAAATTGAGTACGGAAGATACGGCTAAAAATATTAAAGGTCTTACAGTATCGCCTATTCCTCTAAGCAAAGCAGATACCAAAAAATAATAAAACATAAAAGGAAAACCTATCATGCTTATTCTAAAATAGCTTACAGAATATTCCATAATGCTGTCAGCGGTATTTAAAAATCTCATCATCATAGGAGCGAATATATATCCTATAATTGCTAAGCTCAAAGAAGTTATCAAACTAATTGTAGTAGCAACTTTAGAAACATAAAGTACAGAATCTTCATCATTAGCCCCAAAATATTGACCTATTAATACATTAGCAGCTACAGTTGCCCCCGAAGCAATAGCCATAAGTATTAGTATAATAGGAAAACTTACAGCAATAGCTCCAAGTCCTTTAGGTCCTACCATCTGTCCAATCCATATGGTATCTACTATATTGTATGCTATATTTAAGAGATTGCCCAGTATCATTGGTATAACAAGCTTTATTAATCCTTTATTGACATTACCTTCTGTAAGCTCCAGCATTTTGTTATTCATTATAAAATACCTCTAATTTGTAATAATTGTATAAAAAGTAAAATTTCAAGACACAAGGAAAAATCTTATATGCATAAAAAAATAAAGTCAATAGGCTTTCTTATTGAAATATGATATTTTTTATTTTAATTAAGGTTATAGAAAAAAGGAGCTTAGCTTTTAATTTAAGTTAAACTCCTTTTTGTATTTTTATAAATTATTGTTCATTAATTTGTTCATGGTGAGATTTAAAGTTATTATTTTTCATTACAAACATTATTTCTTTAATTTTATTAATATCGTATGCTATGTATCCAAAATGTTTTATATAATTTTCATCTTTTATTATTTTATAGAAAGGATTTTCTTTCTGTTCATTTTCTTGCTTATCTGTAAAACTTTTTATTATTATTTCTTCTAAAATATATGGTATTTCATTATTTTGATTTTCTATAATTTTATAAATTTTATCAAACAATGTTTTATAGTATGGGTTAGTTTCATATTTATCTCTTTTTTTATTTTGAAATGAATCATGTAAATTATTTATATCTCTGCACAAAGAAACTTTATGTACATTATAAGTATTACTCCAATTATCATATAGAGCATGGGATTGAAAAAAAGGACTTTCTTCTCTCTTAACTGGTTTAGCAAAAGTTAATAATGACCTTATTAAAATACCTCTTGGAACTTTTTCTTCATTAAAACAGGTTTCAAATATATCTTTATACTTACTAAAAGTATTAAAAAAGTTTTGTTTTATCTCTTCAGCTTTTATATCTTCTAAATTATTATTAATTCTTTCCAAAGAATACTTTATAATATAGTCAATATTTCCTCTTAAGATTTTATTATCTTCTAATTGCCAAAATAATTCTTGTAATTCATTTCTTTTTGAAATATTGTCATTATAAATAGATAGAAGTTTAATTTTATTTACTTCGCTTTCTAATAAATCAAATTCACCTATTTCTCCATTATAATTTTTATAATAATTTAATAATGTTCCTATATCTTCATTTTTAAAATATTCAAAAATATTACTGTTTTCATTATTTTTATATTCTTTAATTTTATCTAAAATATAATTTATAGGTTCTTTGTTATGATTAAATCTTATATTGTATAAAAATCTAAGCCATTGGAATAAATCTTTTTTGGTATTTTCTTCTATGTTCTTAAAATTATCTTTATCTATGTTAAATATATTTTTAACTATATATAAAAATGGAATAATTATTGTATCTTCATTTAAAATATTTTTATCATTATTTAATTCAGATAAATATTGTTTATTTTCTGATTTCAATACTGTATATAACAACTCTAATGAATTATAACGATAAATTATATTATCCATTTTATCAATTGCGTTTGACTCACTTTCTTTACCATCAGCATTTTTTTTGCTTTCAAATTTTGATAAAGCTATTACTTGCTTTAAAAATTTGTTAAATTCTTCATCAGCATTATTTTTATTATAATATCTATGCTTCCAGAAAAAATGTTCTATTTTATTGAATTTTGTTGCTCTATCTTTATAATATTTTTCTTGTATTTCTGATAATAAAGAAACTCTGATATCTTCATATTCTGCTATTTTTTCTCCTCTCGAGTTCATAGTTATATAAAGCTCTTCACCCTGAGAAGTATTTGGAGTATTAAAATACCAAAATTCTGCTTTTTCAATATCTGATAAAGAAATCTTTTTATATTTATCTTCTTTGAATATACTAAAAAAGTTTATAATATTTTTTATTGTAGGGTCTTTTTTATAAACTGATAGGCACCAAGTTTTATTTTCGATATCAAAAAAATCTTTCTCTTCTTTAATTTTTTCTATCATCAAATCAATAAATTCTTTTGTTAAATTTCTTACTTTATACGAGAACTTTTCCAAATGTTTTTTATATTCATCTTTTTTATTTTCTTTTACAGATAAATATAGCAATGTTAAATATAAAGTAGTAAATCTCTGCTGACCATCTATCAAATAAACTTTATTATCTTTATTATAAGAATATAAAAAACCGATATTATATTTACTATCTTCACTTCTTTTAATAATATCATCTAGTAAATTTTTACAATTTTTAATATTTTCTTCACTTCCCCATACATATTCTCTTTGAATTTCTGGGACAATAATATTTTCATTTTTTAATATATCTATAAATGTTTTTTTTATCAATTCAGCCATGTTTATTCCCCTTTTTTTTCTATATCTTTAAAAAACTCTTCTATTTTTTCTTTAATATCTTCAGCTGTATTTGTTATATTATCAATAGTCCATTCATTTACATTTTTAGAAAATATACTAGAAGTATGATTTCTTATGTATTTATCTCCTTCTTCATACAGTTCTATTATTATTCTTCTTTTTTCAATATAAGAAGCATTGCCGTAACTTCTATTTGTATGTGAGTCTATTAAAACTAAATTGCCTATTGAATGTACATAAGGAACTTCTCTAATAACCTCCCTGTATTTTTCTAACTTACCTATACTATCCAATGTTGTAATTTCGTTTTTTAGTTTTTTTTCTTTTTCTAAGTCTTTTACAAAATCATCTAATTCTTCTTTATAACCATTATCATTTACTAAATTAACTATCAAATCAATATTGTCAATAGCATCTTTTATAGTTGTTTTATCATTAGGAGTTTTAGAAAATATATGTTCAATATCTTCACCATTTACAGAAAAGTAATTTGCTGGTAATTTATGATTTATATTTTTATTATTAAGTATTTTTATTATGTCCAAAAGCACCAATAATTTTATTGTATTATTTTCTTGGTAATACCAATTTTTATTAGGATCTCCTATAGCTTTAAGATAATTTTCATTTTCAATGTTTTTTATTAAATCATCTTTTATAATTTGCTTTAATTTATTTTTAAAACTTTCTTTAGTAGTATTGTTTTCCCATTTTTTCCATATATAAATAATATTTTCTAAATACTCTGCTTTATTTTTTTCTTCTTCTTTTTTTATTTCTATTTTTTTTATATGTTTACCAATAAAACCAAGCAAATGGTATATTTCTTTATCCTCATACCAATCTGCCATAGTATTATGAAATCTTACAACTTCTTTAAATACTTCTTCTGAGTTACCTGTATTACTATCTAAATATTTAAATAAGGCTTCATTATTAGATTTTTCTTTATTATTATTTGATTCTGATTTACTATTATTTACTTCATTTCTGCATTTCCAATATAAATCATAAAGCATTGATATATTATTTTCACCAGAAAAGATTTTAAAATATTCTTTTACATTTTTATCTGACCACCATATATTCATGTTATCTATATCAATACCTATTTTTATTCTTTTTTCAGCCAAATCTACATCACTTTCATATTCTTTTACTCTTGTTATAAATATAGCTCTTATCAAATCATAATATTCCAAAGCTACCTTATTAGAATTAAGATTTTTGAATATAGTTTCACCTTTAACATCAGTTTTATTGCCAGCTGCATTGCTTACATCATTTACTATTAGTTTTACATTGTTTAATAATTTAGTTGTAAAACTTTCTTTTTTATCATTACCAAATTTATCAAAAAAATTTTTTATAGTATGCTTAGCTAAGCAAAAATGAAAAACATCTTGGCTGTCATAGTCTTTATTAAAATTATCATTATAGCTTAAATTATTATCTAAATAGTCTTCTTCTTCTAATAATAATTTATATAAAAACTCCCCACTTTTTTCTCTTATAGAGTATTGTATCTTATTTAATAAATCTGTTTCACCTAAATATGATAATAATATTGATAAAGTAGTTAATCTCTGCTGCCCGTCTATAACTTCATAAATATTATTATTATCTTCCTGTTTTTTTATAGTGATATTTTGAAGACAGTAAAATTTATTTTCTCCCTTTTCAAATTTATCAATATCATTTAGTAAAGCCCCAACATCTTCTTCATTCCATTTATATCCCCTTTGATATGCAGGTATATTATAAATGCGTCCATTATCAAAGATTTCTTTTACACTTTCTATTATATCATTTTCTTGATTAGTTGATTCTGACATATAATAATCCTTAAAAATAAATATATGTTATATAGTATAGCACATTTTAATGACAAAAATTGTCATAAATATTGTTTTTTTAATATAAATTAATATTTTTTCATAAAAAATTAAATAATTATCTGTTTCCTATTATGAATTGTGCTGTATTTTGAATGGGCGTATGCATTGAAATTTGGATAAATAAAATATATTTCTAGTTATATTTATATAATAAATTTATCTCTATAAACAATTTATATTTTTTTATTAATAGATATTGACAAAAATATAATTTAGTATTATAGTACCAATATACTAAATTAGTAATAACAGGAATAAAAAATGATTCCAATATCTGAAGCCTCAGCTATAGCTCTGCACTCTGCAGTGTATATATCTATTAAAGAGTTTGCATCTCTTAAAGATATAGCAGAAAGATTTGATGTTTCACCCAATCATTTGTCGAAAGTTCTTCAGGCACTTGTAAAGGCTGGGTATCTTACTTCATCAAAAGGACCTGCAGGAGGATTTAAAATTGCTGAGGGTAAAGAAAATGCTTCTTTTTTGGATATATACGAAACTATAGAGGGTAAAAATTGGCAGAGAAGCTGTTTATTTCATTCTAAATGCGATAAATACTGTTCAAGCTGTATAATGGGTGATTTAGTTAATGATATAAACAGAAAGTTCAAAAACTATATGGAAAGCCATACAATCAAAGATCATTATTTATTAGATAAGGATTTCAAGATAAATAAAACAGATGATAAAAAATCAAAACAAAAAAAATAAATGGAGGATTAAATGGACAATAAAATGTTTTGTTATCAATGTCAGGAAACAATGAATAATACAGGCTGTACTGTATCAGGTGTATGCGGTAAAAAACCAGATTTAGCCTATTTAGAAGATTTACTAGTTCATGTAACTAAAGGGCTTTCTAATATAACAACTGCTATAAGAAAAGAGGGCGGTAAAGTAGATAAAAAAGTTAATCATGATGTAACATTCAATTTATTTACTACTATAACAAATGCCAACTTTGATAAAGAAGTTTTTTATAAGAGAATAGAATACACTGCAAAACTTTGCAATGAATTAGCAAATCAGGTAAAAGATAAATTACTTATACTTGAAGAATCTTTATGGACTCCTAAAAGCAAAGAGGATATGGACGCTAAATCAAAAACAGTAGGCGTATTAGAAGAGAAAAATGAAGATATAAGAAGCCTTAAAGAAACTGTTATATATGGAGTTAAAGGATTAAGTGCTTATATGAGACATGCTAATATGCTTGATTATGAGAATGAAGAAGTTGATGCTTTTATACAGAGAGCTTTAAATGAAACATTAAGAAATGATATAAATGCCGATGAACTTTTAGCTTTAGTGCTTGAAACAGGTAAAAATGGTGTTGACGGAATGGCACTTCTTGATAAAGCTAATACTTCTACTTACGGTAACCCAGAAATTACAAAAGTTAATATAGGTGTAGGAAAAAATCCGGGAATATTAGTATCTGGTCATGATTTAAAAGATATAGAAATATTACTAAAACAAACAGAAGGCACAGGAGTAGATGTATATACTCACTCTGAAATGCTTCCTGCTCACTACTACCCAGAATTAAAAAAATATAAACATTTTGTAGGCAATTACGGCGGAGCTTGGTGGGATCAAAGAAAAGATTTTGAAAGTTTTAACGGTCCTATACTAATGACTACAAACTGTATAGTAACTCCTTTACCAAGTTATAAAGACAGAGTATATACAACAGGGGCAGCAGGTTTTGAGGGCTTAAAACATATAGAAAGCCATACAGGTAAAGAAAGCGATAAAGATTTTACTCCTATAATAGAGCATGCAAAAAAATGCGAAGCTCCTAAAGAAATAGAAAGCGGTTTTATAGTTGGAGGATTTGCTCATAATCAGGTATTATCACTTAAAGATAAAATTGCTGAAGCTGTAAAATCTGGGGCTATAAAAAGATTTATTGTAATGGGCGGATGTGACGGAAGACATAAAGAGCGAGAATATTATACTGAGTTTGCAAAAAAACTTCCTAAAGATACTGTAATATTAACTGCAGGCTGTGCTAAATATAGATACAATAAATTAGATTTAGGAGATATTAACGGAATACCTAGAGTTTTAGATGCAGGACAATGTAATGACTCTTACTCACTAGCTGTTATTGCTTTGGGACTTAAAGATTTATTTGGTTTAGATGATATTAATGACTTGCCTATAGTTTATAATATAGCTTGGTATGAGCAGAAGGCTGTTATAGTTTTACTTTCATTATTATATTTGGGAGTAAAAAATATACATTTAGGACCAACAATTCCTGGGTTCTTATCACCTAATGTAGTTAATATATTAGTTTCAAAATTCGGAATTGGAGGAATAGGAAGCGTTGATGAAGATTTGAAAAAATTCAATTTAACAGCATAAAACTCCAACGATAATGTAAAGGGCTTAACTTTTCTAAGTTAGGCTCTTTTTTTATTATAAGTATTTATAGATTATATCTAATTGATAAGTATTTTTGGAAAAGTTAATTATATAATACATATAAGAAATTTATTTTCACTCCCACCCTTTAAATCTTTTAATACTATTTGTTATTTATAAATAAATTGTATATTTTAGCTTTAACTGTTATTCTGGCTGCCCACCCAAGTGCTTTTTTAATTTATAATGCTTTTCAACGTACGTAGAATGAAATTTTATATATAAGATAAATAAGGATTTTAAATCAATTTATATTAAAAAAATGCGTTCTGCGTGCGTTTAGGAAAGTGCAAATTTAAATAACACTTTGGGCGGGTGCACTTTATAAACTTAAGACCTACAAAATTTAATCAAACTAATATAAAAAACAAAGCTTTAAAATCTAAAAGGGGGGGATTAAAATAAAATTTTGAATTTTTTCTAATTCCCACCCTTTAAATTTTTTAATGCTATTTCTTATTTATAAATAATTTTTATATTTTAGCTTTAACTGTTACTCTGGCTGCCCACCCAAGTGCTTTTTAAATTTGTAATGCTCTTCAACGCACGTAGAATGAAATTTTATATATAAGATAAATAAGGATTTTAAATCAATTTATATTAAAAAAATGCGTTCTGCGTGCGTTTA
>NZ_ARQI01000080.1 GCF_000384655.1 Brachyspira innocens ATCC 29796
ATGTCAGATTTAGTAAAAGAAAAACCTATAATGGAAGAAGTACAAAAAAGATACAATAACTTTATTAAAGATAGATTAATGATGAATGAATACGATAAAAGAGAAGCGTATCTATATGGTAATCAAATAATGCTTGAGGAAGAAAGAAGATTAGGAATTGAAGAAGGTATTAGACAAGGTATAGAGAAAGGTATAGAGAAAGGTATAGAACAAGGTGAAAAAAATAAGGCAGTATCTATGGCTAAAAATATGAAAAATAGAGATATGGACTTAAATCTTATCAGTGAATTAACAGGATTGAGTATAAGAGAAATAGAAGAACTATAATAAAAACTTATTAATATTTAATAAAATATATAATAAAAAATTATAATAAATAACTGTATCAATTTACTTTTAAGAATTTGTTTTATTATTTTTAAAAAACAGTAAAACTATAAACATCAGAATAGGAAAAAATACAGCAAATAAAATTCCTACTTTTAATGATGATTCAACTATAGCATTATTAAAATTATTATAAATATCATTTGAAACAATACCAACTATAAAAGGACCTAAAGAACAGCCAGCATCTCCTGCCAAAGCAAGCAATGCAAACATGGCAGTACCTCCTTTACTGTATATTTTTGAAGAAAGACTAAATACAGAAGGCCACATCATAGCAACAGATAAACCAGATACAGCACATCCTATTAATGATAAAAAAGCATACGGACTAAATACTGTTATTAAATACCCAATTATACATAAAAAAGAAGATATAAGAAGTGCCTTTTTTATATCTATCTTTTCAGAGTTCATTCCGTAAATTAATCTCACTATTCCCATACAAAATGCAAACATACAAGCACCAAATATATCTCCAATTGTCTTATCCACATTAAGACCAGCCTCGGCAAATAATGATACCCACTGAGCTATAGACTGCTCACTAGCACCTGCACATATCATCAAAACAGAAAACACTAATACTATTTTTACAGACAATAATTTTCTTATAGAAACTACGTTATTAGCATTCATATTATCCTCATGAGTTTTTAATACATTAAGAGGAACATTTGCAAATAAAAATATATTTATAAAAGGAACTAAAGCCCAAAGCATAGACATATATCTCCAATTATCAATTCTAAATATATTAAAATACAAAGTTGATAATATCACTACTATCATAGAACCCCATGAATAAAATGAATGAAGTATATTCATAGCTTTAGTTTTTTGTTTTTCGGGAAGTGCTTCTACTATTGGGCTTACCAAAACTTCTATAAGTCCCCCACTTATTGCATTAATAAAAAAGCATATTAACATAGCTAAATAAGGCTCTATATAAAAAGGAAGTACTCCAAGCAAAAATAATCCTAAAGCAGAAAATATATGTGCTGCTACTATCGGAACTCTGTATCCTATTTTATCTATAAATTTAATTGATAAAAAATCTACAATCATCTGCACAGCAAAATTAAAAGATGAAAGAATACCTATCTGAGTTAATGATATATTAAAATTTTTTTGAAACATTATAAAAACAAGAGGCGGAAATATATTAATAATAGCCTGAGTTATGTATCCTATGTAGCAGGAATATAATGTTAATTTATGATTATCTTTAAGTTTCATAATAAAACTCTTGTATAGTTAGATAATAAGATAATAAATAAAAATTATTTGGAAATAACTTTTCCATCTATATTAGAAAAATGCACATTACCAAAATCTCTGCTGTCATATCCATAATCTCTGTTATCTGACATCACAAAATACTCATTATATCCTATAATATGAGGACCAAAATTATCTCTGGTGGATACTTCTTTGTCTAATATCCTGCTGTCAGAATCGATATTAGCCCAAGGCTCATTAAGCATTTCTCCGTTAATATAAACTGTTTTATTTTTTATCTCTATAGTTTCATTAGGAAGTCCTACTATTCTTTTTATTAAATATCTTGTTTTTGATATATTCACATTTCCAAAAGTTGCAAAATATACAAAATATGAAGCAAATCTCTTAAGAAAAAATTCTCTCTTTGTTCTAGGGTCTATCATAAATACAATATCCCCTCTTTTAGGTCTTGAAAAAATTATTGTTTTACCTGTAAGTGAAGAAACAAAAGGTCTTAAAGAAACTGCGTATCTCAATTTTGAAGTTATAACTATATCGTTAGGCTCTATTGTATTCATCATAGTTGAACTTTTCATTCTATCAAATCTGATGAATAAAGTAAGAATGCCGAACAAAACAAAAGCTATAATAAACCCCAATATAAGCCTAGCAGCAGCTCTGTAAAGAAGACTGTTACTTCTATAATAAATAAATATAAAAGGCTTTAATATAGCTTTAAGAGCATTACGCTTTTCTTTTTTTAATTCTTCTCTGTCGTAAGAATAATTCATCTATAATTGATGACCTCTAATTTTTTATGATTTTTTAGCCTGATGCTCACTGTTTTCCAAAGCTGCTGGTACAGCTGGAACTACAATATAACCATATTCTCCGCTGCGGCATAGATTCATTATAACTTCATTATCTAAAGTTTTACCAGCTACATCTTCTCTCAAATATTCAGGTAAATCTATAACATGATATAAAGGATCTATACCATCAACATTAACTTCAAATAATTCTTCTATAAATTTTAAATCTTTATTTAATCTATCTAATACTTCATCTTTTTGATTTTCTTCTATTCTTAATCTAGTTTGATATAAAAGTGCTTCTAATTCTTCTCTGTCTGTAGTCATTATTATATCCTTAAAAATTATAATTAATATTGTAAATATGATATATTATAATCAATAATTTTTCAATAGCTTAATTTTTTATATTTGATAATAATTTTTTTAATGAAAAAAACTAATTATCTATTTTCTTTGAAAAAATGCTCTTCAACTCTTATACAAATTTCATGATATATTGCTTCATGATATTCCTGTGATATATGAGTTTCTTTGGCAGGAGCTTTAATTGCAATATCGGCCATTAAAGCTAGTTTTCCTCCATTCTCATTGGTAAAAGATACAACCTTTATCCCCATAGCCTTAGCAAGTTTGGCAGCATAAATAATATTTTTAGCATTACCAGAAGTACTTATAGCAAAGAAAATATCCCCTTTATCACCAAAACCTAATAACTGCTGAGCAAATACCAAATAAGGCTCTTTATCATTTAGATAAGCACTTGATAGTCCCAAATGAGATGTTAAAGCTACAGCTCTTAATGGAGATTCTAAATTATCAGCAATATATTCTCCGTCTTCTATTTTTAATAGCTCTTTTCTTATCTCCTCATTGATAGGACGCTTTTTTAAAAAACTTTTTAAAAGCTCACCTGCTATATGCTCACTGTCGCAGGCACTTCCCCCATTTCCAGCTATTAATACTTTATTACCTCTTTCATAAGCATTTATAGTTTCATTTATAGCATTCTCTATATCTTTTTTTATACCTCCCAACTTAGGAAGTCTCTCTATTAAATCTTCTATCATTTATTATTTTACCTCAAAAAATTAAAATATAAAAATAATTATATATAAGTTTAGTTTTTTTACAATATTTATTTAACATTATTAAATAATTATTCCAAAGCACCATATTCATTTAAAAAAGATATTAATGTATCAGCCTTTTTATAATTTTCTTTAACATAAGTAAGGGCTGTTCTTCCATTTTTATCTCTAGCATTAACATCTATACCATTATCACATAATATTTTAGCAACAGGAAGCATATTCTCGCTTTTATCTGCCGACATAAAAACCATTATTAAAGCATTATCCCCGTCATTGTTCACTGCGTTTATATTAACTTTATAATCAACCAAAGTCTGAACTATATCAGAATAGAGTTTATACGACGCAGTATGCAAAGCAGTTTCTCTGTATGTATTAGCAGCATTAACATCAGCACCAGCTTTCAAAAGTATTTTTACTATATCAGTATATCCTCCAGTGGATGCCATTATTAGAGCAGTGTATCCTACCTTATCAGCAATATTAACATCGGCATTTGAATTAACTAAAAGTCTAGCAATGGCACTATGACCATGATGAGCTGCCAGCATTAAACCTGTAACACCATCTTCTGAAACAGCATTTACATTAACTTTTTTATTGATAAGAGAAACTACCCTGTCATATTTTCCTTCTTCACATGATTTAAGAAAACTAGTTTCATTGTCAGTTAATGTATGAGCAGCATTAAAAATTAGAATAAATATTAAAAATACATAAGACAATTTTTTCATAAATAACCCATTATATATAAATCTCATAATATAAAATAAGATTAAATCTCTATTTGTAAAATATTTTTTTATAAATATACAAATTATACAAAAAAAAACAATTATTTAAATATGAAGTTAACTAAAACATTCCTCCGTCAACACTAATAACCTGTTTAGTTATATAATTAGCATCTTCAGAGAGTAAAAAGTTTACAGCATTGGCAACATCAACAGGTTTTCCTATTCTTTTTAAAGCTATCATATTTTTGGCATGCTCTATTATCTCATCATTTATCATCTCACTTTCTATTATACCGGGAGCAATGCAGTTTACAGTAATATTTCTTTTACCCAATTCTATAGCCAAAGATTTCACAGCACCTATAAGACCAGCCTTAGAAGCAGCATAATTAACCTGCCCCCTATTGCCTATTATGCCAGAAACAGAACTTATCGCTATAATACGCCCCCCTTTTTTTGACCTTATCATAGGCATAATTATGGGATTGACTATATTATAAAAACTTTTCAAATTAACATCTATAACTTTATCCCATTCATCTGAAGTCATAGCTGGAAAAGCATTGTCCATAGTTATACCAGATGAAAGTACCACTCCGTAATATGCTCCATTATCTTCTATATCTTTTAGCAAAATATTTTTAGTCTCTTCTCTATTTGAAACATCCATTTTTAAAAATCTTATATTAACATCATAATCTCTTGAATAAGTTTCTATATCATCTATAAAAGAATCATTTTTATTATAGCACATAATAGTGTCATAACCGCTTGATATAATCTTTTTTGATATCGCAAGCCCTATGCTCCCAGATGCACCTGTTACTAAAATAGATTTATTTTTCATAATTGTATACACTCTTTATTAAAATAAAAAACTAAAATCTCAAATCTTGTATAGAACTCTCCATTACCATTATAGAACAGTCCATAACTTTTTTTATATTATCACTACTTATTATATTTTTATATTCTTCTATACTATTTATATCATCATTACAAATAATTACATTACCTTCATAATATGCAATATTTCCGTCCTTTAAAGTCTCTTTTACAAATATATAAACTTTATTTCCCGCTTTAACTTTATCAATATAACAATCAGCTTTTTTAATATTTAAAAGGAAACCTATTCTCTTATCATCAGCACTATTTTCTAAAGCACCATTATAAGCTGCTGCAGTCTGTGCCGCATATTCAGTAAAAATATAAGAATCAATACCTTCATTATTATCATAAAAAACATTGTCTTTTTTTATATGAGAAAAAGTAAGTATTTCATTATCATCAAAATTAATATCAACAATACCATCTATCAAAAGCATTCTGCCTTTATGCGGTATATTTAATTTATATTTATTTTCCATAACAATAAAACAAATCAATAATAAATTATTTTCCAACTATCAAACAAGTATTGCTTCCACCAAACCCAAACGATACACTCATACAATTTTCAAGTCTATTTGATACAACCTTTCCATTAACTAATTTTATTTTTTCAAGTGTATCATCATACTCTCCGTCATATAAATGAGGTGGAAGTATTTTTTCTTTATTCATAGATGAAATAGTAATAAAACAAACACCAAGCTCCATAGCCCCAGCTGCCCCTATAGTATGACCGAATGATGTTTTACTAGAACTGCACCATATATTGGAAGCATTTACTCTGTTTAATGTTGTACTCTCCATTTTATCATTTATCAAAGTACCTGTACCATAAAGATTAATATAATCTATATTGTTAATATTCATAGATGCATGTTTTAAAGCGTCATTAATACATTTGCTTGTGGTGCTTCCGTCTATATCTGGGCTTGTCATGTGATGAGAGTCTGAATTACTATTGTAGCCTTTAAGGTATATAGCATCTTTAGAATCAACAAAATTCTCTCTTGCCAAAACTGTAAAAGCAGCACCCTCTCCCAAATTTATTCCACTTCTGTTTTTTGAAAAAGAATTGGTTTTATTATAAGAAACAACTTCAAGAGAGTCAAAACCATAAACAACAGTATCAGTTACAACATCAGCACCGCCAACTATAGCAACGTCTATTATGTTACTTCTTATAAGCTCATCAGCAGCTATTATAGCATTCGCACTTGATGTACATGCCGTAGAAATTGTAAAAGAAGGTCCTGAAACATCAAAGTACTTCTGCAAAAAATCACAGCATATATTAAGGCTCTGCATAACCAATATTCTTCTCTCATCAGAAACAGAACCTTTTAATATATAATCTTTAGTTTCGTCACTTCCATTTTCGTATGTGCCCACTATAACAGATATTCTATTTTTTTTATATCTTTTTTTTGCTTCATCTATAATAGGCTTTAATTGATTTACAGCATGCAAAGCCATTTTGTTTATTTTGTTATTATAAGGATCTTCAAGCTTAAAATTAAAAAAATCATTATCTATTTTACCAAGAAAAAATTTTTTATTATAATCATTATTTTCTTTTAAGCCGTATTCTCCTTTTAAAAAATACTTATTATATAGCTCTTCTTTATCTCTCGCCAAACAATTAATAATGCCGAAATCAAGTAGTATATTGCTCATGTTATCACCTCAAATGTCAAGTATATAATTCTATAAAAAAAATGTCAAATAGTTCATATATACATAAAATATACTATTTATATTAAACTTTTTCTATTAATCTATTAAATTTAAATAATATAGGAGAAATTATAAATGATGATAAAACTCCTATAAATAAAAATAAACCAAAAGATTTTACAGGTATAAAACTGCTAAATGCCAAAGTACCAAATGATAATACAGTTGTCATCATAGATAAAAATACCGCCAAAAATGTAATCTCCTTATCAGCAGCACTGTTTGAAAAAAATATCGCATAGTCTATAGATATACCTATAGAAAGTATCAAAGCAAATATAGAAAATATATTTATATTAATACCAAATATAGAGTGTATAGATAAATTTATCAAAACAGACATTAATTGAACTAGTATTATGGCAAGTGCTTGCTTCTTATTAAAAAATACTGCCATTGCTATAAATATTAAAATATATGCTATCAAAGCCATTTTTACTGCTGTTTTTGCTGTGCTGTCTAATGCATCATTAATCTCTTCATTAAGATTAAACACTTTTACATTATTATTAGTAACATTTATAGTATTATTAGTATCATAATCGCTTGTAGCTATGATAAAATATTTATTATTATTGGTAGTAATAATTTTTTTAAGTTCAGAAAAACTATCTGATTCTATTATACTATTTATATCAAGCACATCATTTTTTATACTTTCAAACTCTGTTTTTATTTTATTATATGAACTTTCATCTAAATTAAGCTCTCTTATCTGTTCTCTTAAAAGAGGCATTAATTTATCTTCTGTAAGTTTTATATTTTCTCTCTGCTTTTTTTCAGAATATAATATTCTTGATATAGCATTATAATTATTAGTAAAATAATTTTCTATACTCTCTTCAGCCTCAAGTGCCTTTGAAAGAGTTTCGCCGCTTGATATTATAATATTTTTTGCAAGTGATGTATTTAATCTTTTATAAACTTCACTCTCACTTTCAAGAAGAAAATCTGGAGTATCATAAAGCTGATTTGCAGAAAAATTAACTTTTATTCTAGGTATAAATATTATAGAAAGTATAATAACTATTACAAAAATAATAAAAGCAGTTTTTATATTTATTATTTTTACATATTCATTTAATATATTTCTGCTTCCTGATAATACAGACTGTTTGATATTTCTTTTATCATTTTTAAATATAATAGGATATATTATATTTACAGTAAGAAAAGAACTTATAAGCCCAAATATAGAAAATAATGCTATCTGCTTTAATAATGTAAGAGAAGTTAAGAAAAGCGATAAATAACTTATTATGGTTGTTAAAAAACCTAAAAGCATACTTGGAAATATCTTTTTTAAAACTTCTTTTTTATCTTTTTCATTGTACCATTCTGTGATAAAATGTATTGAATGATCTATTGATATGCCTATCAAACTAGTTCCGAATACAAAAGTAAATATATGAATAGAATTAAAAAACACTGATGAATACAAAAATGCGGCAGCACCTGCTATAAATATTGTGCACATTGAAATAATATAAGGCTTTACCGATTTAAATATAAATATAAACATCATACATATAACTACAAGAGAAACTATAGATATAATTGTAATTTCTTTTTTGGCACTTTTCTGGCTATAATATGTATGAATAGGAACACCCGATATATATGTTTTTACACTATCATTAACAGCCAAATCATTTAAAAAAACTGTAAGATTATTAAAAAAACTTTCACTGTCTATTTTTTTAGGCATATTTATATTGATAAGTATATTATATTTATTATTATAATTTACAAACTGAATACCGTCTCTTGACTGCATATTATTTTCAGAAACTAAAATTTCATTTATTTTAGAATTAACCACAAAAAAAGGATCATCTTCAATATTACCAACTATAGGAATAAAAAAAGGAGAATAAAAATTAAGAATAGAATTATCAGCAACAATATAAGCCTCATCATTTAAAAGATAATCTCTTATCTCTTTTGAAAGAAGCTGATACTTATATTTAATCATCATATTTAAAATATCATCATAATCTCTTGAATATAAATTAACTAAAACATTGCTGTCTAAATTATTTATATATTCTTCTAATTTTAATGCACTATTTTTAGCAGTATCAAAATCATCGCTTTCTATAAATATTTTAATACTGCTTGAGTTTTTTAAAAAGAAATCTTCCAAAGGTTTTTGAAAATCTTTATCTTCCAAAAATTTAGGCGTTATTGACAAAAAATTAGTATCTATTTTTGCCGTTTTATCATATCTTGCTATAAATAAAATTAAAGCAGATAGATGAAAAAATATCCATAAAACTATTAGAAGTTTACTCCTCTTCAAAATATTTTATCTCCTCAGAAGTTAAAGTATTTGATTTGGATAAAACTTTCATAATATACTCTGTGGTGCTGTTATTTGAAGAATACATTTTTATCTTTTCTATATATCCTTCTTTTGCAAAACTCACCTCTATTTTTTCTATTATCTTTTTTAACTCTTCAGTTTTAGGAGTATAAACTGTAACATTATTTTCTTTACTTTGATTAAATGATTCTAATATAGTTTTTTCATCATATATAAAAATTGATTTTATAATATTAGCTATTTGAGAAAACATAGCATTGCCTGAATCAGCCATAACCTTCTTTTTTCCATTAGGAAGTATCTGCACAACATTTTTCTCTCCCATAACAGTTATTGATTCTTTAGGCAGTTTTGTAATCCAGCATATGCCATATCCGCTAGCAACTATAAAATCTCCAGACGATTCAAAACTCCTTCCCTTCTGGCTTACTATTTGAGTATAAGTACCTTTTAATAGTTTAGCATTTTTATATTCATCTTTTACTTGTCCAAATAATAGAGAAGAAAGAGCTAATATCATTAATAAACAAAATTTTTTCATTTATTATTCCCCAATTATTATTAGTATATATTATAATACAAAAAAACAATAATTTGTAAAAAAAATTTATATAAATAGCATCAAAGTTTATTAAGTTTTTCTATTCTTTCAACAAAATCTTTAGGACTATTTAAAAAACCTTTTCTAGTTTCAGAATCTATAGGCATCTGCAATGTGCTTGATTTTGATATAACCTTATCATTTTCATCATAAAAAGTATATTCTGTTTTCATACCATTTAAATATTCTGTAATTTCAGTATGTATTCTCACATTTTGATTTAATCTTATTGAGTTAATATATTTTATTTCAAGTTTTACTATAGGCCACATAACACCTTTAGCTGTCATAATATCATAATCATAATCTATAATAGAAAGCATAGCCTCCCTAGCCTGCTCCATAAACTTTATATAATTTCCATGCCAAACTACTCCCATAGGATCCAAATCATAAAAAGAAGGCTTTATATAATAATCATTTTCTAAATAAACTTTTTTATTATCAGTACGTTTTTTCATAAATCAATTCCCCTTATACCAAAAATCATGAAAATTATACCATTGATAAGGATATTCTATAGCTTTTTTTTCAATAATAGAAGCAAATTCCTTTGTTAAATCTAAAATAGTTTCATTTTTTTTCTTTCTATTTTTTAATTCTGTATTATCAAGTTTTATTTTGGAAGAATATATATAAAAATTGTATTTTTTTGAAAGTATTTTATCATTTTCTCTCAAAGCAAAGAAATAATAAACAGGATATTTAAGCAAAATAGGTATCAAAAAAGCACCGCATGGAAAAGGAGCTTCTTCTCCTAAAAACTCTATATAATTTACTCTATCGGTTTTGTTAGATGTTCTATCCCCTGCTATAGCAACTATCTCGCCGTTATCAAGTTTGTTTTCAATACTTAAAATGGTTTCAGGTCCTATATTTGAAGCATCAATAAAATCTATAAAAGAATTATTCTTACCCTCTCCCATTAATAGATTAACATTTTTATTAACACGAGAATCTATTATGATATTTATCTTATAATTTTTTATAGGATTGCCTTCATTGATAACCGCTAATGCCTTTAAAAGCTCAACATTTCCAATATGCGAAAATAATATTATCATTCCCTTTTTACTGTTAAGCAAATCAATAACTTTTTTATAGTCATCTTCAGTCTTTACTATAAGATCTTTTATAGGTATATCCCCATTCCAAGCCGCTATTTTTTCAGCTACAGAAACAACAAATGAAAGTAAATGCTTATAAGAACAAATAAAGTTAGACTTTACTTTTTTATTATATTTAGACATTCTCTTAAGATATTCTCTTGAAGCTTTCATTCTGCTTTTAGAATAGAAGAAATAAACTATACTTATTGGAATAAGATATATTATAACAAAAGTTCTTCCCAGAAGTTTATAAACAAAAGCTGAAAATATAGCTTTCCATCTTGTGCCTATCTCTTTTTCTTCGCTCCAATGACTCATAAGATGAACCTTTATTTTAAATAAATCTTACCGTCAGAATATTTTTTATCTTCATCATACATCTTAAAAGAAAGCGTATTATTTAAACAATAACATTCTAATGTAATAATAGTATTTGGAAAAATCATATTAACAAATTTCAATTTCAAAAGTTTACTGACAGAAAAATTTCTGCTGAAAATACTTTTACATATATCAAGAGCAATTTTAACCTGAGCTATAGCAGGCAAAAGTTTAAAGTTTTCAAAATGTCCGTCAAAATAAGGCATTCTTTCATCTATAAAAATTTTTACTCTAAACATATCAGAAGTTTTTTCTTCTATTTTATAATCTTTATTATCAATATAATTATCCAACTTAATTTCCTTGCATTATAGCATCAAGTGCTTTTCTGTCTATTTTTCCAATTTCTGTCCTTGGAATACTATCCACAAAATATATCTTTTTAGGAAGTACAACTGTTTCAAAATATCCTTTTAAATAATCTATAACATATAGCTTCATATCTTCTAAATTTCTATTACTGTTATTAAGCACTATAAAAGAAGCTATATATTCTCTTTTATCAGACCTGCAGTATATAGTATAGCTGTCTTTAAAATGCTTATCCATAAGTATTTGTCTGTCTATCTGCTGAACACTGATTCTTTTTCCTTCAACTTTTACTATAGAGTCTTCTCTTCCTATAAGCTCAAACTCATTTTCATTTTTCATATTAACTACATCGCCGACATGTATCCAGACATTATCACCAGTATATCCAGAACAGCATTCTATACTTCCATGCTCATCAACTTTCAGGCTTACTACATTAAGTCTTGTCCATAAATCGTTTTCGCTTCTTCGTCTGTAAGCCATAGCACCTGCCTCAGTACTTCCGTAAATCTCTGTAACATCAACACCGAATACATATTTAGCTAGATCATTAACTTTTTTATCCAACAATCCCGTAGATGAAAATAAATGCCAATCCGCTCTTATTTTTAAAGAAGTTCTGTCTATTCTCTTTAAAAATGCTGGAGTTGTAACTATAGTAATTTTTTTATATTCATGAAAATTATTTACTGTTTCTAAATAATTTATTCTATTATCTAAAAATCTAAGTTCAAGCATATAAGGAACTAATACTGCAAAAACAAAACCATAACTATGATAATGAGGAACTGTATATAAAAACACAGAATCTTTCATATCATCAGTAAATTGATTAACTATTTTTGAAGCCTCTGCCTCAAATTGCTTAAGAGTTTTTTCTATAAGTTTAGGGTATCCAGTAGAACCTGAAGTATAAAAGTTGATGTTGATATTTTCATCTATAACAGTTTCTTTAAGTAGATCAAACCATTTATCATTACATGAACTTTCAAATACTTCATCTAAATTGATATCCGACTTATCATTGTCGGATATATAAACCATGGAACTGCCTATTATGCTTTCTACATATTTAGGACTATTATTATTTAATACATTTACCTTTTTTTTTAGTATAAATCCAGATACAGTTATTACAATAAATCTGTAAGCATCTTCAATGAATATTGTAATAGTATCTTCTTCATATTTAGAAATATATTCTAAAGCTCTTACTATATCACAAATAAAGTCTTTATATTTTATGGAACCTGTATTTTCCTTATGCAAAAGAAAAATATCTTCTGAATCTTTTAATGAATAAAAATTTGTATTGCTTAATTTTCTCATAATGTTTTTTTAATTTTATTTATTATCTGAATTTTCTCTTATATATTTAGCCAATGTTGCAACAGAATAAAAATGTTTTTTATTATTTTCTTCTATATCAGAAAAACTTATATTAAATTTTTTTCTGATAGCAACACCTATTTCCAAAGCATCTATAGAATCAAGCCCCAATTCATCGCCGAATAAAGGTACATCTGTATCTATATCATCTATTGTCATGCCTTCCAAATTTGCCGCCTCTATTACTATCTGTTTTATTTGTTCTTCAATAGTCATGTTATAATTCTCCTTAAATAATAATTTTACATAAATCTAATAATAATTAAGTTATTTTTTTGTTAATTCGATTTTTCCCAATTTTAAATTGGTATTGTTATCTGATGATATAAATTTAATAAAATCAATAATAGAGTTTTCATCTTTTTTAATATCACTGTCAATCATATTCATATTTATATCAGCATCTTCCTTTGAAATAATGCATGAAAAGGCAAAAGAATAATTAACATCTTTTGATATAGCTTCATAGCTTTCAGGCAGTTTTTCATCAGCTATTATTATAAGTGCTTTCGTATGTTCAGAATTATTTAAAAAAGAAATAGCCTGTATAAGTGCTGTATCTACAAAATTGTCATAGCAGGTAATGGCAACTGCTCTTTCATGATTTTTATAAAATATTGTAAGCTGTGCCGCTGCTGTATTAAAAACAGAAAAACTAAAAAGTGCAGGAGAGACTTCATGTTCTGTAACTATCTTTTTAGATATATTATACTGCTGTTTTATCTCGCCGTATTTGGATACAAAAAATATAGGCATTTGTTCATTTTCTTTAAGTATATTTTTTACGGATTCAAATGATAATTTAGTTATCTGACTAAGTCTTCTTTTCTGTGCTCTTGGTATAAAATCCAAATCTGGATTAGCATCGTCATAAGTAATTTTTATATCACTATTTATATTATCCAATATAAATTTTTTATCTATATTAGGGGCAAAAAAGTCCCAATCTAAAACTTTAAAACATAAATCCGACATAAATTTCCTAAATAAAAATTGTAATTTCACTTTTACAAATTATACTAAATTATAACTATAAAGTCAACTATTAAATACTGTTTAAGTTGTTTAAGAGCCATAGATATTGCACTCTTTTTGTTTTTAAAAAGCAGATATTTTTACATGTATATAGTTATATTATTATACAATAATTTAAAATAATATTTATAATTTTAATATTTGGGCTTTAACCAACAATCAAGTGATGATAAAGCCCTTAAATTTCAAACTAAATAAAAATTAATTAGACTGCTTTTTAAACACTCCGCTAAATCCATAGCTTCCATGATTTTCAACTAAAACTAAAGCATCGGAACTTATAGGAGTTATATCTATAAAATATGAAAAATCTGCACCGTAAACTTCTCCATACTGCATAGAATTGTCAAATATCTCACAATAAGGCCCAACATACTGATTTTCTGATAATACCATTTTACTAATATCTGTACTTTGAATATTAGTTACTGTCTGTCCGTTTTCATCTGTAGTTATATTAAT
The DNA here is from genome assembly GCF_000384655.1 of Brachyspira innocens ATCC 29796. Lineage (GTDB taxonomy): Bacteria > Spirochaetota > Brachyspiria > Brachyspirales > Brachyspiraceae > Brachyspira > Brachyspira innocens. The sequence goes on from NZ_ARQI01000080.1 coordinate 14,498, forward strand.
AGCATAAAAATAAAATGTTCCGTCATCATTTTTCTTTAATTCGATAGAAGCATTATAACCATTTGTATATACATTATCAAAATTATAATTATTAATATCTCCTACTTCTTCTGGTCTGTAATCTGATTCTGATATTAATATACCTCTTGATATTCTATTGTACTCATCAAAAGTTACATCGGCTTTATTCTCATAAGGAAAATTATCAAAATTAGGATTTTCTTTTACTTCTCTGTAATAGTAATTAGAATAATAATTTTCTTTTTCCCATTTAGTCATTATAGTTTCAATAGGATCACCTTCATAACCTTGATAATTATCTTCATAAAGAATTCCATTTATTACTGAAAAGCCTTTATAATTTGTGGCTATATTACTTGGTCCTTCTTTATACCTATCCTGTATATTATAAGTTTCATAATAATAGGCATTAGTTGAGTCTTTTGAAGATTCAAAGATATAATTTTTATCTTCTCTATAACTTCCATACTCAAATACATACTCTATATCACCATTATCTTTGAAAGTATATTGAGCATTTCCGCCTATTAATATTTTATTTTTTACTTTTTCTAAAAATGATGCATCTTCTTTTGATAATATTTCTGTTGCTGGTATAGTTTTATTTGACTGTACTGACTCATTTGTATTAACAGTATTAGCTTGAGTATTAGTTTTATTATTGCACTGAATTATAAATAAAGACATAATTGTAATTAATAAAAGTATTTTTTTCATATCAATCTCCATAAAAAATATAATGTAGTATAGTATAATATAATTAAAAATATATCAACAAAATATTATAATAATCTTGCAACTAAAAGAGTGATATCATCAAATTGAGGAGTTTTTCCTCTAAACGAAACAGTTTCATTTACTATATCATCAACTAATTCTTTAGCATCATCATAATCATTTTTAAGAATATTTTTAAGTCTTTCTTCACCATATTCTTCTTCAGATTTATTGAAAGTTTCAGTTATACCATCAGTATATAAAATAATAGTATCTCCTTTAGAATAAGAAATCTGCTTATTTTGATAAGAAGCATCTTCAATAAATCCTAAAGGCTTACCATGAGTATGCATTTCAAGTATAGAATCTAAAGTACTAATATCATATTTTTTTAGTAAATACTGAGTCAAATGTCCAGCATTAGAATATGTAATAGTTTTATTTTCAGTATCAATAACAACTAAGAAACAAGTAACAAACATACCATTATTAGAATCTTTGTATATATGCTTATTAGCAGATTCTAATATTTTAGCAGGATCGTCCATTTCAGAAAAATACACTCTAAGTATAGAGCGTGTCATAGTCATAAAAAATCCAGCCCCTAAACCTTTACCAGATACATCAGCTATAACAAGAGCATATTTAGTATCGCTTATTTTTATATAATCGTAGAAATCGCCGCCTACATTTTTACTTGGTATGCTCACAGCTGCTATATCAAATAAACCGTTATTAGGAAACTCTTTAGGAAGTACGCTTTTCTGAAGCTGCTCTGTAAAATTAATCTCTTCTGTTAGAGATTCTTTTATTTTTGACTCTTCAGATAATAATACATGCATATAATTCTCACCTATCTGCTGAGCAAGCATCTCTAAAAGCGATAAATTACTTAAATTAAATGCCTTATCAATATTTCTCTCTGTGGCAGAAAGGAAACCTATTATCTCATCTTTAGCTATTATAGGAGCTACCATAAAACTATTTCTCTTATATCTAAGACTCTTATTAGGTCTGAATCTGCTGTCTCTGTCTACATCAAAAGAATAAACAGGCTTTCCAGTACTAAGTACTTCAGAAAGAACATTATCATCAACCGTTACAACACCATATTTAAGAACATCTTCATCAATACCGATACCAGCCTTAAACTTAAAAACCCCATTCTCTTTTAGTATAACAGATACCCTATGAGCTTCAAATGCCTCACACACTATACTAATATTATCATTGAGTATCTCTTCTATAGTTTCGCATTTATTAATAGAAATAGACATCTGATACAAAGCACCAACTTCATAAGCTCTTGATTGTGCTCTGTCATATACCATTTTATTAACTAAAGCCAAAGATACAATATTTGCAAATAATGACATTACAACTGTATCCTGCTCTATAAACTTACCATTTTTTTTATTTATTAAAAATAATGAACCTATATTTTTTTTTCTTACTTTTAGAGGTACAAATAATATATTTTTAAGCTCTTCTCCTAATACTTCTTTCATAGGAATAAAAGCAGAATCTTCCTGCGGATCATTAGAATATAATGAACATGATGTAGTATAAGCTCTTACAGCCAGAGGTCTTTCACTGTCAATAATGTTTCCAAAGAATTTACTTCCCAAAGGACCTATAGACATTTCATAGTGAAGATTATATAATTCCTGATCCACCAAATATAAAAGAATAGAATCTGTGTACATAATAGTTTTTATTTCTGATATGATTGTAACTAGGGTTTCATCATGATCGCTACTGGCATTCATTCTTTTGATAATACCAGAAAATACTTCAAGCTGCTTTTCTGGATTATCCACTATATCATATATATCCACACAATACCTCTAAATGTTATTAGTATATACTATTTTATTATATCATAGTGTATTTTATAGTCAACATATATTTTTTCTTTTTAAGCATTCTACTCGTTTTAATAGTCATTGATAAAATTAATGCAGTTTTATTTAATAAGATGATATTGAAGTTTTTTTATTAATTGTTATATTATATCAAAAAATTTAATTATTTTTAAGGAAAATATGAAAAGAGGCATAACAATAGAAGGCATAAATATACCATCAAGATTTTTCTTAGCACCTATGGCTGGATATACTGATTATGTATTTAGAAGATTATCAAGAAGATTCGGAGCAGGACTTCTTATAACAGAGCTTGTAAGTGCTGCAGCTTTAGCAAGACAAGTAAAAAAAACTTATAGATATATGGAGCATAAAGAAGATGAATACCCGATATCGCTTCAGTTATTCGGAGCTAATGAAGATGATTATAAAAAGGCAATAGAAATAACCAATTTAAGCGGATTTTCATTTATAGACATTAATATGGGCTGCCCCACAAAAAAAGTAGTAAGAAATAACGGAGGGGCTGGACTTTTAGAAGATACGGATAAAATGGTTTCTATATTAAAAGCTGTAAAGAGTGTATCTCCTTTGCCTGTAAGCGTAAAAATAAGACTTGGACTCAAACGAGGAGAAGGCGGAGAAATAGAAAGAGCATTGGCATTAAAAGAAAATGGGGCATGCTTTCTTACATTGCATGGAAGATATGCAAGCGATTTGTACAGAGGCACCGCTGATTGGGAAGCTATAGCAAAAGTAAAAGAGGCACTTGGAAAAGATTATATACTAATAGGAAATGGAGACATAAAAACTAAAGAAGATGCATTAAAGGCATTTAATATATCAAATGTGGACGGCATAATGGTAGGAAGAGGAGCAGTTGGCAATCCTTGGATATTTAGCGAGCTTAATACAATATTTGAAGATAATGATAATTATAATAATGATATAACAGAAAATGACAGCTTAAAAAATATTATAAAAGAACATATAAACGGCTGCTGTGAGTTGTATGGCGAAATAAGCGGTATACATTTTATGCGTAAGTTTGTTATGAAATACCTTACTGGATATAGAATGGAAAATAAAATTGATCTTATGAAATGTGAAAGCAAAGAAGAATTATTTAAAATATTGGATAGAATAATATCTTAATGATTTAAATATTTACAATAAATAAATAAATAAATAAGGCTATGCATTAAGAAACAAAGCCTTATTTATCATTATTTAAACTATTATTCTATTATCTCTTATTGCTCTACTAAAATATTTTTTTGAGTATCTTTATCAAATATATGAAGTTTATTCAAATCAAAATCCATAAATGCCTGCTGATCTCTTTGATAATCATCACTTGTATTTATTCTTATAGTAATTTGAGAATCTCCGAAGTTCATATACAAATAACTTTCAGAGCCTATCATCTCTATAACGTCAATAATAGCCTGTATTAAATTTTTAGAATTACTTTCTGATTTATCTTTATATAAAGAAACATTTTCTGGTCTTATTCCAAGTACAACTTCTTTTCCATCATAAGAATCATCAACTTTTGAAATTCGCTCATTATTAAGTTCAATTTCATATCTGTCAAAGCTAGCATACCACTTTCCGCTTTTTTTAGTTAAAACAGCATTTATAAAATTCATCTGAGGTGCCCCAATAAATCCAGCTACAAATAAATTTTTAGGACTATTATAAAGAGTTTTAGCATCATCAACCTGCATAATATCGCCATCTTTCATAACAACAATCCTAGTACCCATAGTCATAGCCTCTACCTGATCATGGGTTACATATACAAAAGTAGTCTGAAGCTGTTTATGAAGTTTAATTAATTCTGTACGCATCTGTACTCTTAATTTGGCGTCAAGGTTTGATAAAGGCTCATCTAATAAAAATACGGACGGATTTCTTACCATAGCTCTTCCTAAAGCCACCCTCTGACGCTGACCTCCTGATAATGCTTTAGGTTTTCTGTCTAATAAATGATCTATATCAAGAACTTTAGCAGCCCATTCAACACGTTTTTTTATTTCATCTTTCGGCGTTTTTCTAAGTTCAAGCCCAAAAGCCATATTTTTGAATACTGACATATGAGGATATAAAGCATAGTTCTGAAAAACCATAGCAATATCCCTATCTTTTGGAGCTACATCATTAACTAATCTATCCCCAATATATAGCTTACCGTCTGTTATATCTTCTAATCCTGCTATCATACGAAGTGTTGTAGATTTACCGCATCCAGATGGACCTACTAGAATAACAAATTCCTTATCTTCTATATCTAAACTGAAATCCTTAACTACTTCTACCTTATTATCATATACTTTTCTTACATGCTCAAATTTTATACTTGACATAATAACCCCTTCCTTTTATTTACAATATATTTTTTTTATATCTATAATATATCTAAATTACATTAAGCCAAAAAATTATCAATTATTAAAAAGTCATATATTTTTAAAGTTTAATAGTTTTTTATATAATTGTCAAGTTTTTATGACACATAATTCAATTTTTATTGCCATATTTCACATTTATAACCGATAACATAGAAATAAATATAAAACTAAGTATTTTTTTAATTAATACATAATTTTAATCAGAATAGAGAAATTAATCATTTGACAGAATATAAATTATAAAACTTCATATTCTGTCAAAAATTATTTAATTTATATTAAAAATATACTTTTTTATAAAGTAAATGTTTTAAACTCATTTGCAAGTAAATTAGCATCAGTACCTACTACTATATGAAGCTCGGTATCGCTTATTTTTTCTAAAGCTGGATAATATCTCATTATATCTTTAGTATTAACTTTAGTCATATCTTTTACTTCAAGTCTAAGTCTGGTAGCACAGTTATCCACTTTTACTATATTTTCTATTCCGCCAACTAAAGGAAGAAGCAATGATGTTTTTAAAGTTTGGCTTCCTAACAATTTTTCCAAATCTTCAGCAAGTTCGCTTACAGAAGTACCAACTATTATATGCAATTCTGTATCACTTATTTTTTGTACTGCAGGATAATATTTTTTTATTTCTTCAGCATTTACTTTATTAGCATCTTTTAAATTGAGTCTTAATCTAGTAGCACAATTATTTACTTTTACTATATTTTCTATTCCTCCAATCATAGGAATAAGCAACCAAGCTCTATTAGAATAATCTGTATTAGCATCAGAGTCATTTAAAATCTTTGATAATTCATCAGCTAGCTCAAAAGCCTTAATACCAACTACCACATGAACCTCTGTAGGACTTATTTTTTGTATTACAGGATAATATTTTTCCTCATTAATTTTATCAGCATTTTTTACTTCAAGTCTTAATCTAGTAGCACA
>NZ_ARQI01000081.1 GCF_000384655.1 Brachyspira innocens ATCC 29796
ACTTGATGTAAAGGCTGTTACCAAAGATAAGAGAAAAATAATTATAGAGATACAGCTTTCTGGTAATATAGACTTTTTAAAGAGAATATACTATTATATATCTAAGAACATAGTAAGCGAAGTGGAGGAAAAAGAGCCTTATGATATAATTAGTGAGGTTATAAGCATTAATTTTGTAGACTTCAATATGGATTTTAATGATGAGGGTAAGCCCCATAGGTGTTTTAAGCTAATAGACACAGAAAATCCAGATATTGTTTTAGATATGGTTCAAATGCATATAGTGGAAGTGCCGAGATTTAAGAAAATACTAAATAATAGTAACACAGAAGATATTAAGAAAAAGAAAATATTATCTTGGATAGAGTTTTTTACGGCTAAAGATTTAGATAAAGTAAAAGAAAAATTAAAGGAGGTAAATAATATCATGCCTAAAGTAATAAAAAGATACGAACGTTTTATATCAAGTGAAGATGAGATGCAGGTTTATAATGCCAGAGATGCTTTTTTATATGGTCAGACTATAATGCTAAAAAGAGAGCGAGAAGAAGGTATACAGGAAGGTATAGAAAAAGGTATAGAGAAAGGTATACAAGAAGGTATAGAGAAAGGTATACAAGAAGGTATAGAGAAGGGCTTGCAGGAAGGCAGAATAGCAGGTATAGAGGAAGGCAGAAGAGAAGAGCAGATTGCTATAGCTAGAAGTTTCAAAAATGCTGGTATAGATATAAAGATTATTAGTGAGAATACTGGGCTTAGTGTAGAAGAAATAAATAAGCTTTAATAAACAGAAAATATATGTATAATTTGTTATATTATGTTACCTTTTGCTGCAATAATAATAAAAAAAATGTAATAAATTTTTTTATAAATACGATAATTCTAGTAATTAATTAGAAGCAAACTATTATTTTTAAGGAGCATAATAATGTCAACAAGCTCATTTTTTGGTATAGAATTAGGTAAAAGATCCCTTCAAAACTTCAAAACAGCATTAGAAGTTACAGGTCATAATATAAATAATGTTGCAACTAAAGGCTACAGCAGACAGAGAGTTGTAATGCGTACTTTTGATAAGCCTTTAGAAGCTCCTAGTCTTAATAGAGCAGAACGTGCTGGTCAATTAGGTCAGGGTGCTGAAATCACTACAGTAGAGAGAATAAGAGATCAGTTTATAGATTCAAAAATAATGATGGAACTTGGTACAGACGGATACTGGAAAACAAAGTCTGATTATTTAAAGCAATTAGAGGCTATATATAATGAACCTGGTAATGCTAATTTAAGAAGTGATTTAGATGCTTTCTGGGATTCTTGGCAGGAAATGGCTGCTAACCCTTCAGAAAGAGGCACTAGAATGGTTTTGGTAGAGAGAGCCGATAGGGTTAATAATTCTATTAATCAGATGTTCAATCAAATGAATAATATGCGTAATAATTTGAACAATCTTGTTGAAAGTAAAATTAATAGAATAAATGATATATCTAACTCTATTAAGGATTTGAATGTTGAAATAGTTAAGCAGCAGGCATTAGGACAAAGCCCTAATGATTTACTTGATAGAAGAGATTTGCTTGTAGATGAGCTTTCTTCTCTTGCTAATGTTGATATAAAATCTATGGATCCTGATGAAACTATTGTTTACATAGGAGGAAGAGCTTTAATTCAGGGAAATGTTGTAAGTGAATTGAGTGCTGAAAAAAATGTCAATAACGAAGGAATGTATGATATATATTGGAAGAAAGATCATGTTCAGGTACAGTTTGAAGGCGGAGAATTAAAGGCTTTATTAGAATTAAGAGATGTTGATACAGTTGACGCTATTAATGATATAGATACATTCGCTATGAATTTGGCTGACAGTGTAAACGAAGTACATAGAAGCGGTTTCGGACTTAATCAGGAAACAGGTATTGACTTCTTTACTATGACAAAAGCTACTCCTTCAGTTATAGGTAATTTTGACAGCAATAATGACGGACAGGAAGATTCTACTATAATGTTTAAAGTAAGCGGTATAAATTCTATAGACCCTACAGATAGTATAGGAAGCAGCGGAACTTTAATATTTGGTAATAAATCAAGAGAAGGTGCTGATGTTGCAATAGATTATACTGCACAGATGAAAGTAGGTGATTTAATAGATAAAATTAATTCAAGCGAGGCTAATGTATCTGCTTATTTAGATGATAACAACAGACTTGTACTTAAAGCCAGAGCTTTTGATGATTATATGAGACCTTCATATTTCATTAAACATATAGAAGATTCAGGTGATTTCTTGGTTGGTATAACAGGAGTATTAAATCAGTCTGGAGCTAACGGAGCATATAATTGGCAGGCTACAGATCAGGTAAACCAATTAGCAGGTGATTTCAGAAACTTTACAACTACTCCATACAGACATCCAGCTTCAGCTATTGCCGTTAATGATATTATAAGAAATGATGTAAACTACATTGCAGCTTCCAAAGGTATAGATACTACAGGAAACGGATTTAATGATAAATGGAATGGTTTGGGTGATGGAGCTAATGCTTTGGCTATTGCTAATTTGAAAAATAAAGAGATAATGGTTGAAAGCAAATCTACATTTAATGATTTTTATACTGGAAGTATTGCTAGAATTGCTTCAAGAACAGAGAGTGCTAATGCCGAAACAGAAAAACAAACTGTTGTTATGGAATATCTTGAAAGATTAAGACAGTCAGTGTCTGGTGTTAACCTAGATGAAGAGGTTGCTCAAATGGCTATGTATCAGCATGGTTATAATGCTTCCGCTAGAGTAGTGAGCATTATGGATCAGCTTCTTGATGTTGTTATAAATAGAATGGGTGTGTAAGTAATATATAAAATTATTGGAGGCGGTGTCCTGTTATAGGATATCGCCTTTTTATTTGCTTTAAAATCTCTACAACAGAGAAATACATTTTTTATAGCGGCGTTTTTTAAATTTTTTTACATACAAAAATAATAAATATTATAGAAAATTAATATACTTTTTTTATAATATTACTTTACAGTTATTTGTTTTAAATATATATTATAGTAATAATTCTTTAAAAAATATAATGCTAATTCCGATATTAACTGCACAGGAGCATTTTGCAATGGGTATAAAAATTCGTATAATTTTAATAATAGTTGGAGTTATGGCTTTAGTGGCATTGAGTACCAACTTCTTGAGCAATACTTTAAATACAGAAACTTTTTCTGCTATTACGGAAAGAAGCCTAGATAATAGATTTAGATTAATAGGAAAAGAATTTGAATATAATATAATGTCAGCAAGAGAAGAAGCAGCCAAAATAGCTACTACTCTTGCTGTAAGTTATAATACTATAAAGGATTATGATTTACAAACAAGAGATAATTATTTTCAGAATTTTTTATCAGCTTCGATAAGTGAATCTCAGCTTTATTTTAATAGGATAATTAGTGTTTTGTTTCACCCATCAGTTATTGGAAATGGAAATGAGCCTTTTGCTATTTATAGATATTCTACTATTGATAACAGATTTTCAAAAACAGATATTACAAATGAAACTATGTGGATTAATTTTACTAATGTTTATGGCTCCCAAGACAGAGGATTATTACATAGACAAATATTAACTCCTTATATGATTAAAGAAAGTACTGGTGTTGGTATAACATTAAATATGGCTTCTACTATATCAGATTTAGAAAATAATAGAATTATTGGTTTGGCAAATGTAGGAGTATTATTTAATTATTCGGCACAAAATATAAAAGATATTCTTGATATAGAGGATGCTGATTTACTTGTAATAGATAAAAAGAATTCAAGCATTGTTAATTCTAAAAATAGTGATTTGATTAATGCCCGCGTAGATATATTATACCCCGCTTATTATGAAATATTTAATTCTAATTTGGCATCAGGAGATGTTATAATAGATGATATAGAACTAGACGGTAAACCTTATAAATCATATGTTACTAGTATAGCAGGACTTTTAAATATAGTAATGCTTATACCTAATTCATATTATACTTTGCAGATTAAAGATATGAATAATTCTATATTCTATACTATTATCATAGCATTCTTGATGGCAATAGTAGCTATAATATTCTTTATTAAGGTATTATTTAGTTCTATTACTAAAATATCAGATGCTATAGGTAATTCTGTAGATAATAAAGATTTGACAGTAAGTATTCCTAAAATATCAGGTGGCGATGAAATAGGGGAGATGACAAAGTGGGTAGTTCTTCTAAATAATTCTCTTCAATCTGTACTTTCAACTGTAAAAAGGACTATTTTAACTTCTAAAAAACAAAGTGATACCTTATCTGAAAAAATTAGTGATAACTTAGCAATAATATATGGTATTAATAATAATATAGAAACCATCAAAAATAATGTTAATGATGAATTAAGTCAGGTAGAAATTGTAGAGACCAGCAATCAGAATATGCAGGAATATATATCAGCAAATACCAGCAATATTGACTTGATAGAAAAAGATACTAGAGAACTTCAAAGTAAGATTATTGAAGAAGGCGAGAATATAGAGCAAATAGCTACTGCAGTAGAAGAGATGAGTAAAACCATAGAAAGTATAGACGGTATTATTTCTAAAGCTACAAATAAAGCTAAAGATTTGTCTGCTGCTTCTATAAAAAGTAAAGAAAAAATGCAGGCTACATCTATGGCTACAGGAGATTTAAGAAATGCTTTAGGTTTCATTTCTAATTTTGTAAGTTCCATCAGAAATATAGCTCATCAAACTAACCTTTTGGCTATGAATGCAGCTATTGAGGCCGCTCATGCTGGTAAATACAGTTCGGGTTTTGCTGTTGTAGCTGAAGAGATACGTAAATTATCAGAAGTATCAAATGAACAGGCTGATAATGCTAATAAAGTACTTCAAAATATAGAAGATAAAATAATAATAACTACTAATGATTTGACAGAATCTACAGAGCAGTTTGATGTTCTTACCAGAGATGTACAGGAAGTTACTGAGATAATGGGTACAGTTCATACTTCTTCTGTTGAACAGTTGAAAGCTATTAATGAAATAGTAACTTCTATTACTAAAATATCTGAATCCAGCGAACATATTAAAACACAGTATATTGATATGGCAGACAAATTGAGTACGATAAAAACTAATCTTGAATCGCTTAATAATATTTCTCTTGCCACTTCAAAAACTATGAATAAATTGAAAAATATATCAGATTCTATTCATGGCAGTGTTGAAAGTATTTCTGAAAGCTCTAATGATCTTTCGGCTTCTGCAAATACTATGAATAAATTCGCATCTGATAATAACAGACTTTTATCAGAACTTGAAGGTGAAATATCTAAATATAAAATCAGAGATATGAAATCTAAAAAGGATACTACTACTCAAAGAGTCAGAGGTATCACTTTGATAATATTAAAAGAATTTGTTAAAACAAAATTCGGCGAAGAGGGATACCAAAAATGGGTAACTGCTATGGAGCCTTCATCTTCTTTAATATTTAAAAATGATATATCAAGTAAAGAATGGTATCCTTATATGACTTCTTTCCATAAGCCTTATAAATTGGTATGCGATCTCTTCTATTCTGGAGCTAATACTGGTATTAAAGATATTTCTGAATATCACTTTAATCAGATTATACCGAAACATATAAGACCTTTATTGTTCTTTATACCTAAACATATAGCTTTAACATATGCAGCTGAACATATATTCCCTGATTTATTTGACCCAGCACAGATAGAGATTATTAAAGCTAGAAGAAAACTTCTTGTAGTACATCTTACTAATTTTAATGATGACCCTGAAGTTATTGAGCTTGCTGTACTTTCTTGGGCTACACTTTTACTTGAATCTATTACTCATATAAGATCTTCTATGGAGATAACCAAATCTATTAAAGACGGAGAGATTTATACTGAGTTTGTACTTAAATGGTAATTAAAATATTTATTTTATAAAAATTATAAAAGGGCAGAAAATGTTTCTGTCCTTTTTTATTAAAAAAATTTAATACTAAAAAAATAATAATAAAATATTATTGTTATATAACAGAATATCATATATAATAATACTGTAATGAATAAAAGGATTTAATTTATGAATAAATTTTTAAGCAGTAAAGCCAATTCAATAGAACCTTATACCCCCGGTGAACAGCCTAGAGATAAAAAATATATAAAATTAAATACAAATGAATCTCCATATCCTCCTTCTCCTTTTGTTAAAAAAGCTATATCTGAAAGCAATTTTGATGATTTAAGACTTTATCCAGACCCTAATGTATATGAACTAAAAAAAGAGATAGCAAAGAGATATAATACAAAAGAAAATAATATATTTATAGGAAATGGCTCTGATGAGATACTTGCTTTTTCATTTATGGCATTCTTTGATAGAGGGGATAAAATTTATTATCCCAATATTACATATAGTTTCTATTCTGTATATTCAAGTCTTTTTGATTTAAACGAAGTAAAAATACCGCTTAAAGATGATTTTACTATAGATATTAATGATTATAAAAATTTAGATTCTGGAATATTTATAGCCAACCCTAATGCTCCTACTGGAATATATCTAACACTTTCTCAAATAGAAGAGATTGTAAAAAGCAATAAAGATAATATTGTAATAATAGATGAGGCTTATATTGATTTTGCTTTTGATGAGAGTGCATCATCATTAATAGATAAATACGATAATCTTCTTGTAATACAAACTTTTTCAAAATCGAGATGTTTGGCAGGTATGCGTTTAGGATTTGCTTTCGGCAATGAAAACCTTATTCAAGGGCTTAAAAATATAAAGTATTCTTTTAATTCTTATACTATAAACAGGCTTTCAATACTAGCAGGTATAGAAGCTATAAAAGATGAAAAATATTTTAAAGATACTGTTTTAAAAATTATTAAAACAAGAGAAAATACAAAAAAAGAGCTTAAACTCTTGGGATTTAATGTACTTGATTCAAGATCAAACTTTTTATTTGTATCGCATAAGAATGTATTTGCTGAAGATATTTATTTAAAATTAAAAGACAATGGAATATTGGTAAGATATTTTAAATCTGATATTATAAATAATTATATAAGAGTAACAATAGGTACTGATGAAGAGATGAGTACATTTATAGAAAATATAAAGCAAATAGTAAAAAATTAATTGAGTTTTAATTTTTTACTTAATGCATCGCTTATATCTTTAGTTCCTTTAGCTCCTACAGCGGTGAGGAAGAATTTTTTATTTGAAAGTTTTTCATCTATAACTTCATTAACTATTTTTAAGTTAACTTTATCTATCATACTGTAGAGTTCTTTAAATGAAACATATTTGGATAAATAGAGTTCATGTCTTGTATTTTTGTTCATGATAAACTCAGCATTAAGTTTGCTAAACGCCATAGAACTTTTATAACTTTCTTTAGCTTCTTCAAGTTCTTCTTCCGATATTCTTTCACTTATAAGTTTTTCTATTTCATAATATATGCTTTCTATAGTTTCCTGATATCTGTCTAAACTGGTAGAGCCATGTATCTCAAAAGTTCCGCCATTTATAAAACTTGAATTATAGCTGTATATATTGTAGCAAAGACCTTTATTTTCTCTTATAGCCTGAAATAGCCTAGAATAAGAACTTCCGCCAAATATATCATTAACTATATTCATAGCATATCTTTCTTTATTATCTACAGCACTGTATGAGGGCGTTATAAGCGAGAAATATACTTGATGAAGCTCTTGTTTTTCTTTTGTAATAGTTTTATAGTAAAATGGAAGCTCTTCATTTTCAGTTTTATTTTTCTTTTGAAGTTTTATTTTTGAAAGCCTCTCTACAACATAATCAATATCAAAATTTCCAGCAACAGAAACAATTAAATTATTAGAATGAAAGTGTTCTTTAAAGTACGAATATATTTTATCTCTGTTTATATTTTTTATATTATTTATAGTTCCTCCTATAGGAAAACTCATAGAAGTACCTTTATAGGCAGCTGCAAAAAATTGATTAGCAGATATTTCCTCAGGTGTATCATTAGACATTTTTAATTCTTCTATCACTACTTTTTTTTCTCTGTTAATATCATCTTCTTTGAATGCTGAATTAAGTATAACATTTTCTAAAGTATCAACTGCTCTGCTAAAATATTTAGATATTATATTGATGTAGAAAGAAGTGAGATGTCTTGAAGTAAATGCATTAAATATACCGCCCACTCCTTCTATACCTCTTATAATATCTTTAGAAGTCATAGTATCAGTACCTTTAAAAAGCATATGCTCTATAAAGTGAGTATATCCGTTTTCATCTTTTTTTTCATTGGCACTGCCTGTTAAAAATGTGAAGCCTATTGATACAGTATCAAGTATAGGCATTTTTTCAAGCACAACTCTAATTCCATTTTCAAGGGTTAATCTTTTTACCATATTTTTTCCATAAATATTTTTTATACGTTGTTATTATAACTAATTTTATAATTTTCGGAAGTTCATTTATAAAATAAAATATTGTTTATTATTTTATTTCTTATTATAAAGTTTCTTTTAATAAATTATAAACTTTATTATCTATATCCATTGCTTTCTGTATTTCTGATATATCTATATTAATATCAATTAACACTTCTTCTCTTTTTGCTCTATACATAACAGCAATAATATCTGAAACACGTTCTATTTCTGTTGGGCTTAAATTGGTGAATGCATATCTGAAATTAGGAAGTATTTCGATAAACTTCTCTTCATCTATATTTTTTATAGTATTATCTATACTCTTTATAATACTGTCATTAATAAATAAAATATCTCTTGCCGCAAGTAATATACCATTTAAAAAATAAGCTGCTGTTTCGCTTTCGCAATATTCTAAAAAGTTAGATACTATATTTGAAAACTCATATGCCTCAAGTCTTCCAGATTTATATTTTACAGCCAAACACACCGCATATATATGTGAGCTTCCAAATGTATTGTCAAGCATAGAATCTATTTTTTCATTAAATAGATCTATATCGCACCAATTAGGATTTTCTAAAATAAATGAATATAGATTTTTTATATAATGAGAGCATTTTAAAGCCTCTTCTTCTTTTAATTTTTTTATCTCGTCCATATTAGAAACAGCAAGTACAAATACCTGTTTTGCCAAATCCTCTATTATTGGTATTATATCATAGCTATCAAATAATGATTCTCGCTCCTTTGATATATTATCATTAATAGCTTCCATGTTTGCTAAGTATGATAAATTATTTAATGAGTCGCATAGATTTATGAAATTATTATCTCTTAATATAGCTGCTTCTATTTTTTGATAATTGTCTGTAAAGAAATTGTATATTCCCATAACATCAGCTTCTATTAAAAGTTTTGACACTTCTCTAGCATCTATATTAGAGTCAAGTCTTTCTGTTATTAAGTTTGAAGCTAATTCTTCTATTGTAACACCGTATACTGATTTATCTATTAAAGAGGATTCCACTATAGTTTTGTATTCATATTTCCAAATTTCACGTGCTAAGTTTTTATTAACTTTATTAACATAGTCTGGACCTCTTATTAATTTGCAAAAACCTACATCTAAAAACTGCATCTTATGAAAGAATTTACTTTTTTCAAAATGTTTTTTATCTTTTACAATATCAAGAGTTGATTCTATCTCTTCAGTTTTATCTATTTTTATTTTATATTCTCTGCATTTATTTCTGAAGTCTATTATAACAGGAGGGACTATGCTCTTTGAAGATACTTGCCCATTGGATATTCCAGAAAGAAGCTTCATCATTAAATCAAGATTACTCGTATTTTCTAAAGATATATCGCCTTTTACAAATGCACTTTTAGCAGCGTCTATAAGTTCGTATACTCCTGCAGATTCTTTGCCTCTTAATTTGGCTAGATTAACCGCCATATAATAAGCATTAATACAGTCTGGTATAGTAACATTATGATTGTATCTGTCTATATTGGAGGCTTTTATTATGAATGACATTACAACATTTAAATATATATCGACTATATTATTATTATTTTGTTGGCTGTAATTCTCAAGCTCTTTATATACAAAATTATAAAATGCAGGAAACTCTATACCTGCTCTGTAGCCTCTTCTGGAATCAGCGTCTTCAAATGAATATGGTATTAAATAGCTTGCTGTATTTGAAACTATATATTTATTTAAGTGTTTATATTCTTTATCCAAATTTTTATTATTTTTTTCATCTTCTTTTAATTTATCAATTATGCCTTTTGTGTGAAAACTTCCAGTAACTACCAAAACTCTATTATATTTACTCAATGCCTCTTTGACATTTTTAGCCATTACATATTCTCTGTTTCTTGTTTCAAAGTCTTCATCTTCTATAAGACGCATATAATATCCTAAAGCATAAACACTTTTTATAAAATCTCTGCTTTCCTTGTGTATACCATTTATTTCAAAGTCCCTCTCCCAAAGCTCAGCAAAACTTCTAAGTCCAGCCTTTCTTGTAAGCTCTACCGTATAGGCATTAACATTAAATATATTATCATCATTATCATAAATGGATATTAATTTTTTTCTTTTTATATCAGTATCATTTTTATTATTGATTTCTTCGTCTTCCAAATCTTTTGAATCTTCTTTTTCTAAATTAGGATTTTCTTCTGAATTTTCAATCATAAAGGCGTAAGGCATATCTATAAAGCTGCAGTGTATATTATTTTTTAATGCCTCTCTTATAGCAGTAAACTCTGGAGAATAGTTCAAAAAAGGATAATAACATCTGTATTTTTGATTTTCTTTATCAATATAGCTTGAATAAATACAAAAAGGTGCTTTGGTATCTTCTTCAATCATATATTTCATCAAATCATTACAGTCACTCGGCCCTTCTATAAGCACTGCGTCTGGCTTAAAACTCTCAAAAATATTTTTTAAATGATATGAGCATGCTGGAGAATGGTGTCTTATTGGAAAGAATATTACATTATCTTTTATGCTCTCTTCAAAATGTTCATCAAGATGGTTATTATCTTTTTTTTTATCTTTCTTTTTCATTTATTTTATTCTCTTTTTCAAATTGATAATATATATAATTGTTCTTTTATAAATTTTTTATTGTTATTCGAATTACTTTTAAATTTTAAATAATCAAACTCTATTAAATCTACTTTTCCAACTTTAGACATTATCGATATAATATTTTCTTTTTCCATAATGCCTTCATTGTTATAACTTAGTATGCAATATTTATAATCTGCATTATTAATAATAAATTCTAAATCAATCAAAGCTGTTTTTTTATTACAAAATGATGATTTTTGATTCCTGTAATCTCTCATACCAGATATTCCTTTTATTATGGGATTATCATATCTAGCTATTGTTTCTAATATATGATAATTTGGTGCATATTGTCTCTCATTATATGGAGGGTCTAAGTATAATATGTCTGTCTTTATATTTTTTATTATATTGATACTATTGCCAAAAAATACTTCGTTCTCTTTTTCATTAAATATTAAATTTATTGGTTTTAATATAAAAGGTTTTAATGCTCTTTTGTCCCATTTTTTTTGAAAAGCTGCGTATACTCCAGATACATTTGAAAAAAAAGAAACACTTTCTATTAATGAAGCTATTAAAATAAAGTACTCATTATCATTAATTAAACTATAATTTTTCCATTTCTCTATCTCGATTCTTATAGCATCAATTTTTTTACCATTTTCATCTGAGAAATACATTCTTTTATATTCTTTATTTTCAGTTCCGCCAATAGTATAATTATTATATATAAAACCTTCAAAAGAATCAATATTATTTAAATATTCTAAAATCAATTCTAAATTTGAATCAGAAAATAGATAATTATTTTTTATATTCAAATAATCTAATAATTTATCAAATCTAGGTATTGTATTATTTTTTATATAAGCATATTGAAGACAATAAGAAAAATATAATATATCTGATGAATATATCTTATAGTTTAATCCCTTAAAAAATTTTCCAACATTAGCCGTTCCAGCAAAAAAATCACAAAATATTTCACCGTATATGTTTTTTGATCTTAGTATTGAATACATATTTTTTACTAGATTTTCTTTATTTCCTATAAATCTCATAAATTATATTTCCATATTGAAAAATAAATTTCTATCATTTGTATTTATATCTATACCTTCCCAGTCTGTTTTGTAATTAGTTACTAAGACTTCTATAGTTTTTGTTTGTGCTAATATTTTTTTATTATAACAGGAATTATTATAGTTAGAATCTATTTTTTTTATATTATAATTATTATAAGAAATCCATTCTTTTAATATACTATTAATTTGCCCATTATGAATTAAAAGGTTAGATAAAGCAAATTTTATATTTCTCTTATTAAGATTATCTAAAATGTTTAATAGCATAATTTCATTATCTTTATTCCATCCGGTAAATCCTCTCTTACCATCATTATAAGTTCCAGTACTAATAAGATAAGGAGGATCACAGTATATAAAATCATTTTCTTTTAAAAAATCAAAATTAAAAGATTCAAAATTGTCATTACTAAAATCTATATTTAAACTTTGCATTCTATGAATAAAATTTTCTAAATTATTTTTTATAGAATTATTAAATGAACTTCTATACTTTCCAAAAGGATTATTGAATTGATGATTATTGTTAAATCTTATTTGATGATTAAATGAATATGATACTAAAACAAATAAATCAAGAGGTTTTCTATTGGTATTATATTCGTCTCTCAATTTATTATAACCATCCGCATTATCATCAGATAACTTATATTCTTCTATCCTATTATAAATATATTCCAATATTTTATTATATCTTAATTCATAAAATAATTTATATAAATCTATTAAATAAATTAAATTATCATTCATAAATATTTTTTGAGCTTTTACATTTACGGCAACATTTCCACCACCTGTAAATAAATCTATAAAATTATTAATATCATTTGGAAATATAGGTAGTATTTGATTTAGTATTTTATATTTACCTCCTATATAATTTAACGGAGATTTCACAAAAAAAATATTAGATTTTGGCATATCAATTTCTCCAAAAATCCAATAAATTTTTAACCGCTAATTTAAACAAATCTGGAGCTTCTATTCCAAGCAAAATATTTCCATCTTTTGATAATAAAAAACCTATTTTTATTTCTTGTTTAAGATCTTTTTCATCTCCACCATATATAACTAGAGTTCTTATAATTTTGTATTTAGGATAATATTTTTTTATATATATGTTTTCTATCTTATAATATTCTTCTAATGATTTTAATCCTTCTTTTAGATTAGCTATTTTCTTACCTTCTATGTTGATTATTTCCAATTTTTTAACGTCTATTAAAATCAAATCAGGTATATTTAATTTTGCACTTTTATTACCTGATTTATAATCTTCTCTATCAACATATTTTTCTAAAGGTATATACTCATTTTCAGAAGTTATAAAATATCCTTTTTCACATCCTGCATGATTTTCAAAAATAGAATATCCATTAGTAAAACTTTCAACTATAACATGTACAAATATTGTAGCTAATTTCTCACCTTCTTTATCATAATACCAATATAAATTATCTAACTCTATATTTGGTATATCAAGTTCATCAAGACCTATATTAATAAAATTAGCAATTTGTACAAATTTATTTTTTTTAATGTGTCTTTGTTCTAATTGATGTTTAGTAATAATTATATAATATTTCCAACCTAACTTTCTTAAAGCATAAGATATAGCTGTTAATGCTCCTATATTTGGATCATGTGATAAACTATCAGATTTTTTAAGTATACCAGATATTTCCAATAAATTATTATTTACTTTGGTAATGATTATAGGTGTATTACCTTTTGGCGGTTTTTTCATGTTATTTTTAAATGTTATAAGATCATCAATATTATAAAAAGGTTCAATTTTATTTGTTTCTTCATCTGTAAAAAATACATTAAAAGTCTTTAATATTTTAACTCCAAAAATATACGTATCTGTAAATTTACTACTAATATTTTTTCTCTGATGAAGCATTACTTTTTTTACATTTTTATAGTATGTATCAATAAATATAAATTTTATTGCCCTTTGATAAATTGATGTATTACGGCTCTCTTTATCATCCGTTTTTGTTTCTTCTATTGCATATATAGGATTATCAGAATATTTAGGTTCATCATTTTGATAAAATATTAAATAATCTACAAAACTTGAAGAACCTTTGACTATTTTTATAAATATATTTTTTATTTTATTGCAATTAATACCTATAACTTTATATGTAAAATTAAATGAATTATTTTCAAGCATAGGTATAACCCTAATGTTATCTATAAATGATGAAAAATTATTATCTTTTAAAAACATTTTTATAATTGTATTTAAAGTTTGTAATCTAGGGTATTCTTCTGATAAAATCCACAAATTCATTTAATATCTCCAAAATAATTAATTTTTTCATTACAAAAATCCTTCACAATGAAAAATATTTTACTATAAAAACAGTATAATGCAATAATTAATAATTGGCTGTTAAAATAAGCGTTTATTATTATTTTTGATAAAAATAGACATTTTTTTATTAAAAAACCTACTATAATAGGTTTTTGTTATATATAGTATACATTAATAATATAATATATTTGATTTAAACAGATTAAATATTATAATAATGTATAATATTGATGTAATTAATTAATATTAACAAATTAAAACTTAATAAAATATCATGATAATTATAAAATTGGGGCAGAAAAATGTCTGAAAAAATAAAACTTTCTGAAAGAAAAGGTGAATATAAAGCAAGTAAAAACATTGGAAGTTATGATGTAGGATTTAAATTTACATTAGATGATTCTGGAAATATAGTAAGCTTAAAATTTTCTCATGGTTGGGATCAGCTAAAAGAACTAGATAAAATAAATATTGGTTCTCCAGATTCTACAGAAATAGAGTTTAACTTTGCTGATCCTAATGATGCTTTATATGTTATACATTTTGACAGCTATAATAGAGGTTATGTATGTATTTATTCAGATAATAAGAGAACAAAAGAAGAGATTTGTATGCCTTTCAAAAAAATATCATAATAAGAAATTATAGAAAATAAAAAAGGATAGCATGAAAAGCTATCCCAACGATAATTTTATTCAAAAATATAGATATATCACCAGATCATTAAAGTAGATCCCCAAGTAAAACCGCCTCCGAATCCTGTAAGAAGAACCAAATCTCCGTCTTTAATTTTATTATTTTCCAAAGCATCAGTTAAAGCTAATCCTATACTTGCAGAAGAGCAGTTACCAAATTTGTTTAATACAACACTTACTTTTTCCATAGGAAGACCTATTCTTTTAGCAACAGCCTGCATAATTCTCAAATTGGCTTGGTGCGGAACAAAGAAACTTACATCAGATAATTGTTTTCCAGTGCTTGCCAAAACTTTATCTATGCTGTTAGAAAACTCTGTTACAGCTCTTTTGAAAGTTTCAGAACCAGCCATATATATTTTAAACTCTGGAGCATCTACGTCCTCTCTTATAGGGCATACACTTCCTCCGTTTAACACTATGCTCATATCAGGCTCACTTTGCATATGCATTCCAAGAATACCTTTTCCATCATCTCTTGTTGTTATTAATGAAGCAGTAGCAGCATCGCCAAATAATATAGCAGTACCTCTGTCTTTCCAATTAATATCTTTAGTTAATTTTTCAGAAGAGACTATAAGGACATTTTTACATTGACCGCTTTCTATTAAGGCAACCGCCGTATTTAATGAATATATATATCCAGAACATGCAGCTGATAAATCTAAAGCAAAGCAATGTTTAAGACCTAAAGCATTTTGAAGCTGACCTGCCATAGAAGGAAATATATAATCTTTTGTTACAGTAGGAACTAAAATAGCATCAACTTCTTTTAAATCTACACCTTTTTTTTCTAAGTTTTTAACTGCATTGAAGCCCATTTCAAATATAGTTTCATCGGCTCTTGCCATATGTCTTGTTTCTATACCAGTACGTGTTATTATCCATTCATTATTGGTATCTAATATACTTTCAAAATATTTATTGTCTAATATTCTTTCAGGCACATAATATGCTATATTCTTTATATATGCTCTTTTCATTTGACGCTCCTCAATGTAGTTAAAGGTATAATTTTCATGATATAATTGTAGTATAAAATATCAAAAAAACTATAGTTAATAGTAACTATTTTGTTTAAAATGATGAATTATAAGGACTATAATAGTGAAATTTGATATATTTTCTTTCTATAAACAGTAATATATTAAAAATTGATATTTATAAAAAAACAATGAGCTTATTAAAGCCCATTGTTTTATAATGCACTTATATTATATAAAAAATACTTATTCAAATAATAAATAAATATTTCTTGAATTGTATTCGCCTTCTTCTGAATATATAGTCCAGTCAGTGAGTCTTTCTATACTATGCATTCCTCTGTCGCCTTCATGCATACCTAAATCCTTGTATGGCTCATTGATTAAAGTGGCGTCAAAATATCCGTCATCTGTGAAATCATGAACATCAAACCATAAATGCTCCAAATCATTAGGATTTTCTTCAGTTTCTCCATATCCTAGTTTTACCAAAAAAGAAGTTTTTTCATCGCCTTTGTTTTTGTTTAGAAGTTCTAAGAAATATTCTAATTTTTCAAAAGCAGCTTCTCTCATAAGTGAAGTTTCAAAATAGCTCATCATAAACATAGGATTATCGGTGAGTTCTTTTTTATAATAATCAAGCGAATGATAATTACCGTCATTATCTACAGCAAGAAGTATACCAGAAGGAGTATTATGCACTCCGTCATTTCTGTCTTTAGCACTTCCAGAAACATCATCGGCAATATTAAGTTTTTTTAATGCCTCCTGCCAAGGAAACCAGCATACATAAACATTATAAGCTGGATTGAATTTAAAACCTGCATCTGGAACGCCTCTTTCTATAAACATTTTGGCACAAGTATTTAAAAGTGCTCCATAAGAAGCATTTGAATCTTCAACTCCAACTATCTCAAGTTCTATAGAACCCACTCTGTAAAGTCCATGCGTATGAAACCAATACTCTACTTTGTTTGGATCTTTATCATCATCATAAACAGCATGTATAGTATAAAGATAATCCAAAGAAGCAGGCAATGCAAAAGTAGATGTATATGAAAGCCAATCCCCAGAATGAGCAGTGTAGCATGACATATCCAAAAATATAGAGGCTTCTGGAACTAAACTGTCTAATAATTTTAATTGTCTTTGATAGTCTGTAAGAGGAAAATTATCAAATATTGTAGATACATGTATTGCATATTTGCATTCGCATGCTTCATTATAATCAGTTTCTCTTACTGTGTTTACTGAAAATATTTCAGGCACATTCTCTGTAACAGATGAAGCATCAACCAATGCAATATAAAAGCTAAGTTCATCATTATTCTCTTCGTTATTTTCTTCTTCGCTTTCTTCATCATCATGAGAATGAGAACAGCCGCATCCGCCTTCTTCACAATGCCCACCGCATCCGCAATCATGATGACTTTCGTCCATTACCATAGGTAAATACTGAAGTTTAACAGCTATCTCCCATTTTGATTTATCTCTTATAAAATTGCTTTTTTCTATCTCTTCAAATTCTAGAACCACATATTCATCAGCTTCTGAAAGTATTTCTCTCACTTCGTCAATGCTGACATTATGATCATACTCTTTTGAAAATACTGCTGCCATCCATGATTCTGCTCTTTGTTCGCCGCTTGAAAATACATTGTATAATTTTTCATTATAATCCATTATATCTTACCTCATAAACTTGTTAAAATTAATGCTTATATTAAATAGTGTTTTTAAGTATAGTATAAATCATATTTTTTTCAATAGTTTTAATTTATAAATCATTAAAAAAACTATTTAGTATTTTCTTTACCTTTTTGTATTCTGGCATATATTTTTTTATAATTTCATAGAATTTTTTGCTGTGATTTGCTTCTATAAGGTGTGCTAATTCATGAATTACTATATATTCTGAAACTATGATAGGGTATTTCATAAGTTCTAGGTTTAGCGTAATATGTTTTTTTAAAATGTCGCATGAACCCCATTTGCTTTTTAATTTTTTTACAGTGAAGCCTTTTATTTCAAGCGACATAATCAAACAATATTTTTTTAAAAGTGTATTAAATAGTTTTAATGCTTCTTTTTTATACCAAGTTTCAAGCAGTTTATATTTTTTTTTGATATTAGCATCTATAAACTTTTCATCTTCTTTTATATTTACATACATGTTTATAATATGTTCATTTATTATGATGTTTTCTTTTTTTGATTTTAATATATTTAACTCATAACATTTTCCAAGATAGTATATTTTATCTCCATTTATTAATTCTTTTTTGCTTATATCATATGAATTTTTCTTTTTTATGTTTTCTTTTCTTTCTTCAATCCAATCTTTTCTACTTTCTACAATTTCATATATATATTTTTTAGAAACTCTTTTTGGGGCGGTTACGTATATATTTAAATCTGCTTTAACTCTTATATAAATATTTTTTATTTTTTTGTATTCTATTATTATTTCATTCATTTTATATTAAAAAATGTTTTATAATAAAATTATTTTAAAAAGCAGCGGACATAAAATTATGCCCGCTATTAAGGTAAATTATGAAGAAAAAAATTTATAAAATTAGATACAAATCAATTCTATTGATATATATAATATATAAAACTTTTAAAAAAAGTGTAAAAAAAAAATTTAATTTTAATATGAAAAAAACATTTTATTTTAAAAAAACTTCAAAAAATAACGAATAAAACAGTAATAATATATATACTTTATTTATTTATATTATATAATTGATAGTTAAATATTCTATGAAATTTTTAAAATTGTTTTATTGATTATTGGAGTTTATTATGAAAAAAATCCATAGTTTATCTTTTAGAATACCAGCTATCATATCATTGATATCGGTAGCACTTATAGTTATTATTCTTTTAATAGCAGTAAATTTTGCCAATATGGGAATAAGCAAAAGCAGATTTGAAGGTTTTGATAATACTGTACAAGCGTATGCTAAATTATTTGATTCTATACTGATAAATCAAATTTCTCTTGCAGAAACTTATTCAGTAATGCCTGCTGTTATCGATTCTATAATAAATAGAAATGATGTTTCTTTAAGAAATCTTTTAAATACCTTAAAACAGGTAAATACCGCCAATGATTATTCTATAAATACTGTAATTACAGATTTGAATAGTAATGTTGTTATGGATGCAGCCGGAAACACAACTGGAAGTATGGCTGAGAGAAGACCTACTTTGTGGAAAAAATTACAGTCAAACAATGGTAAATTCACTTACGATGATGATTTGATAAAATCTAAAGATACAGGTGTTCACTCTATAGCTATAGGCGGAGGCATAAAGGATAATGAAGGAAACTTAATAGGTTATACCTTTGTTATTATAGACTGGAAACTTATACATGACACCTATTTTACTGATATAGCACTTGGAGAAAGCGGAAGAATATTAGCTATAGATTCAAGATTAATAGATATGATGGATACTTTATATGATCAAATAGGAGGTTCAGCTGTTCAGGTTTATCAAAAAGCATTTGACAGCAGTTCAGTTAATGGGAAATTATCATATACATATTCAAATGCCAATAGAACAGGTTCGTATTACAAAATGAAAACTATGGATTGGGTTGTTGCTATGAGTATGTTTGACAGTGAAATATATGCTGTCAATAAACAATTAATACTAATTAGTTCTATAGTTGCATTGGCTGCTATTGTATTATTAACTATCTTTGTATATCTATTTATAAAGAGACTTATGGGACATTTAGGAAGTATTATAAAAGAGGCTAAAGAAATAGAAACAGGAAATTTAACTTATGCGGCTAATGAACATAAAAGAAAAGATGAGCTTGGAATATTATTTGAATCGTTTGGTAATATGCGTAAGAAATTAACTGAAATTATTTCACAGGTAAATGCTTCTTCTGAAAAGATTACTCATGCGGCACAGGAGCTTGCCAATGGTAATGCTGATTTATCTAAAAGAACCGAATCTCAAGCAGCAAGTCTTGAGGAAACAGCTTCTTCTATGGAAGAGATGGCTTCTACAATAAAATCATCAACTTCGCATTCGGTAGAAGGCAATAATATGATGAAAGAGTCTATGGAGTCTATAAAAAATGCAGGTATAATAATAGAAGAAACTACTAAAAGTATAGAAGAAGTAAGTGAAGACAGCGAAAAGATAAAAAATATTACAAAGGTTATAGAAGGCATTGCTTTTCAGACAAATATACTTGCACTTAATGCGGCAGTAGAAGCGGCTAGGGCAGGGGAGCAGGGTAAAGGTTTTGCTGTAGTAGCAAGTGAGGTAAGAAACTTGGCACAAAACTCTCAGACTTCAGCTAAAGATATAACAAATCTTATTGAGGTAATTTATGAAAAAATTAGTAAGTCAGCTGAAAAAGCAAAAGAATCTCAGCAGATATTTGAAGATTTAGAGAAGAAACTAGAAGAGACTTCAAATATTATGCGTGATATAAGCGAAACAGCAATAGAGCAGCAGTCTGGAGTAGATCAGGTAAATATAGCAGTATCTCAAATGGATACAGTAACACAGCAGAACGCCGCTTTAGTAGAACAGTCATCATCAGCAGCAGAATCATTATTAAATGAAGCTAGAGAGCTTGAAGATGCTATGAGTTTCTTTAAATTAAAATAATAAATTTAATTAATATAATTACATAA
>NZ_ARQI01000082.1 GCF_000384655.1 Brachyspira innocens ATCC 29796
AATTACTAAATTTAGCCTGAAATGTAGCCTTTTTACTTCTTTGTGGCACACCTGCCTACGGCACGCAGAGCGAGGCGGACAGCGTCACAAAAGAAGTGTGGGTTGCCGAAGGCACGCAGGGCTAGTTCCCGAAAATAATAAAAATATAAAAACTAATTTTGACAAACTATAGTTGTTTAAGTATATAGTACATATACATCATTTTATAATGTATTAATTTAAATATTATATAATTTTATATAGATTAATAAATTTATACAACTGTTTGTAGATAATTTTTTTATTAAGCTTAATTATATTGTCTATTTTATATAAAATATAATTTGTAATTAATGAAAAATTGTATATACTATATAGAGTATAAAATAAATAGGATATTAAGTGAAGAAAATATTTACAGATATACCGCATCCGATAAAAGAAATAGCAAGGATACTGCATATAGAGGGCTTTCAATGTTTTTTGGTTGGAGGGGCTGTAAGAGATGCTGTAATGGGAATTACTCCGCATGAATATGATATCACTACAGATGCCAAGCCAGAAGATGTACAAAGAATATTTAAATATACTGTTCCAACTGGTATAAAGCATGGTACTATACTTGTTATTATAGAGGACATGCATGTAGAAATAACCACTTTCAGAAGCGACGGCAATTACAGTGACGGAAGACACCCAGACAATGTAGAATATGCTTCAAGTATAGAAGATGATTTACCAAGAAGAGATTTAACTATAAATGCGATGGCATATAATGTTTTAGACGGTACTCTTATAGATATGTTTGATGGTATGAAGGATATCAAGCGTAAGATAGTAAAATCTGTAGGTGATCCTTATGAGAGATTTAGAGAAGACGGCCTTAGAATAATGCGTGCTATAAGATTTGCTGCTAAATTAAATTTTGAAATAGAAAAAGAAACATTTGAGGCTATAACACATTCTACAGGTATGCTTGCTTCTATTGCAGCTGAGCGTATACGGGAAGAGTTTAATGGTATATTATTGTCTTCAAATCCTTTCAGAGGTTTGGAGCTTTTAAGAAAAACTGGCGTACTATCATTAATACTTCCAGAGCTTATGCAGGGATACGGAGTTACTCAAAATAAATTTCATAAATACGATGTTTATTATCATATACTTCATACTATACAGTCTGTAGAACCTTTAGAAACTGAAGAATTAACTTTATTAGTAAGGCTTGCTGCTCTTTTTCATGATATAGCTAAACCTATGGTTCAGAAAAAAGTTTCAAAACAAGATGATCCTGTTTATTATAATCATGAGGTTGTAGGAGCAAAAGTAGCTAAAAATGTAATGAAGAGATTAAAATATTCTAATTCCGAGATAGATTTTGTAACACTATTAGTTAGGCAGCATATGTTTTATTATCAGGACGAGTGGACAGATGGAGCAGTTAGAAGGTTTATGCGTGCTATTGGTGTTGAAAATATAAAGCCTCTTTTAAGATTAAGAGAAGCTGACAGACTTGGAAGCGGACACAGAAAAGATAAAGAAAGTAAGGCTATACCTAAACTTTTGGCTAGAATTGATAAGATAATTGAAGAAGAAAATGCTATAACAGTAAAAGATTTAAAAATAGATGGTAATGATCTTATTAATGAATTTCATTTAAAGCCTAGCCCTTTGATAGGTAAAATATTAAATTATTTGCTTGATTTAATATTAGATGAGCCTGAATTAAATAACAGAGAATTTTTACTTGAAAAAACTAGAAATTTTTTAGAAAGCAACAATATAAGGGACGAGGCTTGAGAAGAAAATGTACTTGCTTGCTGATATTGGAAATACGAGAGTTAAGTTAGCAATATTTGAAAATAATAACAATGCTCCAATATATTTTAAAGCTATAGAGCATAGCAATGCTTTGGATTTGGTAAATGCATTAGATGAAATAAAAAATAATTACAGCAATATAAAAAATGTATTTTATAGTAGTGTATCTTTAAAGGTAAATGATTTGTTTGAGGGCAGTGTAGAAGATTGTTTTAACATTAAGCCTTATAGAGTTACACATAATGATATAAAACTTAAAGATAATTTATATGAGCCTAAAGATTCTGTAGGTATAGACAGAATTTTATCAACTTATGCTTCTATATGTCTTGAGGGGTATGATGATAATAATAAATATGCTTCTGTAGTTATAGATATGGGTACAGCAACAACAGTCAGTGTTATGCTTTCAGATTTTACATTTTTGGGCGGTATGATAATATCTGGTACAAAAACCAGTTATCAGGCATTATCTAATACAACTTCACTTCCTTATTATGAAATAGGTCCAATATCATCAATACCAAGCCCTATAAATAATAATGTAAAAGATGCCATCATGTCTGGGGCTATATATAATACCATAGGAACCGTTAATTATGTTGTTTTAGAAGCGAAAAAATATATAAAATCTAAATATAATATAAAATCAAAAATCTTTCTTACAGGCGGCATATCAAATTTAAAACTCTTAAAATGCAAAGTCTATCCTTTTTTGGTTCTTCAGGGAATTTATTTTAATATGATAAATAAGATATAGATATATACTATATAAGTAATTCTATATTTAATATATAAATTAAATAAAAAGTATGTATTTAGTATATAAAACATACTTTTTAGTACATATATAATTTGACAAATGAGAAAAAACTGATATACTTTAAAATATATAAACATATATAAGAAAAGAACGGAGGAGTTTTGCCGATGACTACAGGTAAAGTTACTATACAAAATGATACAGGGCTTCATGCCAGACCTGGTAATGAATTTGTTACATTCATAAAAACATTACAAAATTGTAAAATAGAAATAGAAAATGAAGCTGGAAAAAGAGTAAATGCTTCATCTCTTTTAAAAGTTTTATCTTTAGGAGTAAAAAAAGATTCAGTACTTACTATTTATTGCGATGGTGAAAATGAACAAGAAAATCTAAAAAAAATAGAAGAGTTTCTTGCTAATTTAAAAGATTAATTTTTTTTGGACTTATAATATGGAAAAAAGAATTAGTGGAATTGGGGTTTCCCCCGGTATAGCTATAGGAAAAGTATATCTGCTTCTTAAGAAGGATATTGTAGTATCTAAATGTCCTTGTGCAAATGTAGCTGAGGAGCAAAAGAAATTATTAGAAGCTAGAAATAAAACAAAAGAACAGCTTCTAAAAATTAGAGAAACAACAGCAAAAAAAGTTTCAGAAGAAAAGGCAGCAATTTTTGATGCTCATATAACTTTGCTTGAAGATGAGGATTTACTTGAAGAGGTTAATAATATTATAGCTGATGATAAAGTTTGTGCTGAGTATGCTTTATCTCAAGGTATAGAAGTTTATACTAAAATTTTAAGCGAAGTTGAAGATGAATATTTAAGAGAGCGTGCTGGTGATTTAGTAGATATTTCTGACAGATGGATAAGAAATATTCAGGGGGAAGAAATTGTTGATGTTTCTAATCTTCCAAAGGACTCGATAGTTGTTGCTAGAGATTTAACCCCTTCAGATACTGCCAATTTAGATTTGGATAATACTTTAGGTTTTATTACAGAAATAGGCGGACGTACTTCGCATACTTCTATAATGGCTAGATCTTTAGAGCTTCCTGCTGTAGTTGGTATCGGAGAAATTCTAAAAGATTTAGAAAACAATCAAACTATTATAATCAATGGAAATACAGGGGCTGTTATCATAGATCCTTCCAAAGAATCTATAGATGAATGTTTAAAATTAAAAGATGAATTTGATAAGAAAAGAGCTTTATTAAAAGAATATGCCCATAAAGATGCTATATCTAAAGACGGAACAAAAATAAGAGTATATGCCAATATAGGTTCTCCTGCAGATTTAGGCGGAGTTTTGAAAAATGGTGCTGATGGTATAGGTCTTTACAGAACTGAGTTTCTTTTTATGGAAAATACCGATTTTCCTACAGAAGAAGAGCAGTTTAAAGCTTATAAAGAAGTAGCAGTTGCTATGAGCGGACACACAGTTACTATACGTACTATGGATATTGGAGGCGATAAGTATCTGCCTTATTTGGAAATGCCTAAAGAGGAGAATCCTGCATTAGGCTGGAGAGCTTTAAGAATATGTTTGGATAAAACTTCTATTATAAGAACTCAATTCAGAGCTTTGCTTAGAGCTTCCGCTTTCGGTAAGATAAAGGTAATGCTTCCTATGATAGTATCTTTGGAAGAACTTAGAAAAGCTAAGGCTATATTTAATGAATGCAAACTTGAGCTTGTCAAAGAAAATATTGCTTTTAATGAAGCATTAGAACTTGGAATGATGATAGAAACACCTTCAGTTGTATTCAGAGCAGAGGCATTTGCAAGAGAAGCTGACTTTTTCTCTATAGGTACTAATGACCTTACCCAGTATACTTTAGCTTCAGACAGGGGAAATGAAAAAATAGCTAGTATTTGCGATCCTTATAATCCTTCAGTACTTATAGCTATAAAAATGGCTATAGACGGTGCTCATGCTAATGGTATTATTATTTCTATGTGCGGAGAATTAGCAGGGGATTTACTTGCTGTACCTTTATTGTTTGGATTGGGTCTTGATGTATTTTCTATGTCTGCTATATCAATACCTGAAGTTAAGAAAATGATTATATCTTTAGATAAAGCTGAATGTCAGATGCTTGCAAAAAGAGTTCTTACTTTAGATACTGCTGATGAGGTAAAAGCAGAATTATTAAGATTTTTAGAAATACATGAAAAAGGTGAGACAATAAGCTATTAATAAAAGTTTGAAAGATAATAAGAAGGGGCTTTTTTAATTAGAAAAGGCTCCTTTTTTATGAATAAAATCTTGCATATATACCGCAAGGTAGAATCATATCAGAATTTTCTATTGGAAGTCCTATTTCTCCGCTTTCAAAAGTACCTTTATTTTTTATATACGAAGATAATATATTTTTTAAAGATATATGAGAAAAACTTGCCGTGTAGCAGTTGATTAAAAATAGAATAGGGGAGTCTGACAAAAGTTTAACACATTCTTCTACTAGTCTTTTTAAACTTGTTTCTATCTGCCAAAGTTCTCCGTTAGGTCCTCTTCCGTATACTGGAGGATCCATTATTATAACATCATATTTTCTTTCGCGTCTTACTTCTCTAAGTACAAATTTAATAACATCTTCTATAATAAATCTTACCTTTTTTTGATGAAGATTATTAATTTCTATATTTGTTTTGGCATGAGAGACTATTTTTTTTGAGGCATCAACATGTACAACTTCATTGCATCCAGCATAAGCACATGCTGCAGTTGCACCGCCAGTGTATGCAAACAAATTTAGAGCTTTAATTTCTCTATTTTCATGAGTAGAAGATTTTTTTTCTTTGATTTTATCTATAATAAACTGCCAATTAACGGCCTGCTCTGGAAAAAGTCCTATATGTTTGAAATTAGTAAACTCTATTTTGAATGATAAATCATTGTATTTGATTATAAAATTATCTTTAGGTTTATTAATATATTGCCAATACCCTCCGCCTTTATCCGAGCGATGGTATATTGCATCTACATTAGTCCATTTATCTAAACGTTTAGGCCAAATAACTTGAGAATCTGGACGCGATACTAAAAAGCCGCCTATATTCTCAAGTTTTTCGCCATCTCCGCAGTCTATAATTTTATAGTCTTGCCATTTATCAGCTAAAAGCATAATTTTTAGTTAGTATAATTTTATTTATCTTTGGTTATAGTAGGTAACATCATTTCTTACTATAACAATATCCACTCTTCTATTCAAAGCTCTGCCGTCAGGCAAATCATTAGAAGCCACAGGTCTGGTATCGGCATATCCCGCAATAGAATATTTATTTCTATCAAGCTTTCCAGTCTGATCATTTTCAAAAAGTTTTTCTAAAATAACCATAGCTCTTGCAGAAGAAAGTCCCCAGTTATTACCAAATTTCTGTTCAGTAATACTTCCTGGTATAATAGAACCTGAATCAGTATGACCTTCTATTCTTATTTCATTTGGGATACCGCTAAGCAATGAAGCCAATTTAATAAATGTTTCTACATTATTTTGGCTGTCTATTATATTAGTAGAAGCTGATTCAAAATATTGGTCAGCACCAAGACTTATAACAAAACCTCTTTCATCTTCTTCTACTCTTACTTTTTTGCTTTTTATTTCAGCTTCCAATACTGCTACTGCCTTATCAATACTTCTGCCCATAGAATATCCTCTGTCTGTAGAAGGCAGTGTATCGGCATTAGCTCCGCCGTAAACAAGTTTGCTTTGTGACAGAGTAGCACCGCCCGGCATAACACCGAATGAGCCTTGGAATGCTGTGGCAATAAGCTGTATAGCAGAATCATTAACAGAAGTAGACATTGTAGCAAGAAGCATTACGAAAAATGTTAATACCAAAGTTACGAAGTCCCCGTAAGTTTGCAGCCATAATGGAGCTGAAGGACCTGGAGTGTCTGCCTTATCGCCTGCTTTTTTAGCTTTTTTACCAAACTTAATTTTTGCCATTTTTTACCTCTAAAATTATTATCTATCTCCAACTTGTTCATTAACTTTCTGACGCTGAGCTGGAGGTAAGAATGATACAAGTTTATCTTTTACTATTCTAGGGTTATCACCTGCCTGTATAGATAAAATACCTTCAAGCATAATACTTTTTACCATTGCCTCAGAAGAGTGTCTTGCAGCAAGCCTTCCTGATATAGGCAAAGCAAAACCGTTAGCTATAACAGATCCGTAATATGTAGTAATAAGTGCTACAGCCATACCAGAACCTATTGTTTCAAGACCGCCGCCGCCGCCCAAACTTCTAAGCATGATTACAAGTCCTATTAATGTACCAATCATACCCCAAGCAGGGAAAAGAGAAGCAGCATCGTCAAATACTTTTCTTACAGAGTCGTGTCTTGATTCTATATTATCTATTTCTGTATTAAGAATGTTTTTTACAAGCTCTGGGTCTGTTCCGTCTACTACAAGCTGCATACCTTTTTTAAGAAATGGGTCTGAAACTTCCTGTATATCATCTTCAAGTACAAGCAGTCCTTCTCTTCTGGCTTTTTCAGAAAAACTTATTAATGTTATTATTATTTGGTCTTCTGAATATGCAGGCTTTTGTAAAAGTACTTTAATAGCTTTAGGTACGCCTAGTACTGTTCCGATGTCATTAGCCATTATAAGCGAGTTAGCACCACCACCTGCTGTTACTATTATTGATGCTATATCAAGGAAGTTCCCTAACGAACCGCCTCCCCCGATAATACCGAATAAGTTAATTGCTAATGGCATTATAAGACATATAGGTACAATTATATCCATATTTTACTCTCTAACTAAAATTTATTTTTATTTTTTTATTCTTCATTACCATAGAATGATGGCTTTTTTACACTATTTTCACAAACTATTCTGCTTCTGTACTCTACTATTCTGTTAAGTACAGTTTCAAAGCTGTCTTTAGTTACTACCTTCCTTCCAGATAACATCGTTATTACTAAATCAGGAGTTTCCTCCATAAATTCTATTTGATGCGGATTAACATATAATATACTTCCGTCAAATCTTGTTATATGTATCATAATATCAGAAACTCCTAACTCTATTATACTATAAAATTATAAAAAGTATACTACTACTATTATAATTATCTCTTAAGTGCTATAACTTCCTGAAGCATTTGATCTGCTGTAGTAATAGTTCTGGCATTAGATTGGAAACCTCTTTGAGTTACTATCATATCAGTGAATTGTTCGCTCAAATCTACGTTAGACATTTCCAAAGCGCCTGCTTTTAAAGAACCTCTTCCTTCAGCAGAAGCAGTACCGATATTAGCAGCTCCTGAGTTATTGCTTGCTACAAATAATGTATCGCCTGCTTTTTCCAAACCGCCTGCATTATTAAATTTAGCTAATGCAACCTGTCCTAAAGTTTTTCTATTACCGTTAGTAAATACACCTGTTATCTGACCGTTGTCATCAAAGCTGAAACCTTCTAGCATACCCATAGTGTATCCGTCTTGTTCTATAGCTTTAGTAGTTGATGGAGATTCAAATTGTGTAATACCATTAAATAAACCAACTTCTCCCATAGTAAGGTTGATAGTTTGATTTACTTCGCCTTCTGTTCCTTGATAAGTGAAAGATACATTAGGCATTAATACTCCTTCTGTTTGAGTATTAGTACCATCGCTTACAGAAATTAAAGAACCAGCATCATTAAATACTAATTGGAAAGTATTGTTTCCGCCGCCTTCTACTGGGTCGCCTGCTGATACGCTTACACTTCCTTCTGTTGCATCTGGTATATCTATTGTCATATCCCATCTGTTAACATCTGTTCTAGTGAAAGTTGCTCTTAACTGACGTGGTATTCCAGTAGAGTCATATATAGTTAAATCTGACTGATGTGTTTCTCCGCTTTTTTGTAAGTTACAGAAATATTTAGTATTTGCTGTAGCTCTTGCTGGGTCTTTTGAACCTACTGGTATAATTAAATCTTCTACACCAGCTGAAGTATTTAATTCCATTTCTCCTGTTTCTGGGTTAAGTACAGCATTCCAGCCTTGTACCTTATAACCTATAGAAGGATTAACTAAATAACCGTCTCTGTCTAAAGAGAAAGCTCCGTTTCTTGTATAGTAAGAATTATTTCCTCTTTTTTCGATAAAGAAACCTTCTCCCTGAATAGCTAAATCAGTGTTTACACCTGTAACTTGTAAAGCACCTTGTGTATGTATAGTGTCTATAGTTGCAACCATCATACCTAAGCCTACTTGTTGAGGATTGATACCGCCTCTATCTTCCTGAGGCTTTGCTGCCCCGCTTAAAGATTGGCTTATCATATCCTTAAAAGTAACTCTTCCTCTTTTAAATCCGTATGTATTAACAT
The DNA here is from genome assembly GCF_000384655.1 of Brachyspira innocens ATCC 29796. GTDB lineage: Bacteria > Spirochaetota > Brachyspiria > Brachyspirales > Brachyspiraceae > Brachyspira > Brachyspira innocens. The sequence goes on from NZ_ARQI01000082.1 coordinate 8,892, forward strand.
TTGCAATGTTATTTCCTACTACATCCATTCGAGTTTGATGATTTTGTAAACCAGACACGCCGGCAAATAATGAACGCATCATAAGGCGTATTCCTCCAAAAATTTTAGTATTTCTTATAAAATATTTTCGGTATAATTAAAAATTGTTTAATGTTTTTTTTGATAATAGATGTTTATAATAGATTTTTACATTGATATATTAAAATATAATACAAATTAACCATATTTACCGATACGATAACTATTTTCAAAATACTTAATTTTTTAAACAAAAACTTAATACCAATATAATTGACTTTTAATTAAAAATCATTTAGAATATTTACACATTTCAAGGGGATATAGCTCAGTTTGGGAGAGCATCACAATGGCATTGTGAGGGTCGTGGGTTCGAGCCCCATTATCTCCAGTTTTGATAAAATATTTTATTTCATACTACACATGTTTTAACGCACGGTAAATAAATCTCATTATATAATAAATATTGTTATTACAAATAAATCTGTTATTTATAATTACGTAATTCGTGCGGTAAGTACGCAGCAAATTTAAAAAACTCTTGGGCGGGCAGCTAAAATAACAGTATCAAACCAAAAAACAAAAAATAGCATATCAGTAACATAATAATACAAATAAATTTAGAGGGCGGGGAGTGAGAATAAAATTTATTAAACTAAATAAAGAATATTTTAAACAAGTCTTATATGAATAGTATTAAAGTTTATCATATTTTTTGCAAATGGTAAATGTCTTAATATAGCCATAAGTCCCCATCTATTTTTAAAATAATCAGCATAATTATAACTGTTTATAAATCTTATATGACTGCTTAATTTTTCTATATCTGATGGTATATCTAATCCCCATCTAAATACTGTATTTGTTTCTTTTACTGTTTCATGAAGTTTTGTATTTTTAGCAAAAATTGTAGGTATAGTATCGAATATAAAATGGCAGTTAATAAAGTTTTCAGATAGTTTTTCAATTAATTCTTTTATATAACTTTCTTCTATATACATCAATACCCCCTCAGATATTATTATAACAGTTCCTCTTACTTTAATATTTTTTATCCACCTATAATCTAGTATAGATGATGATATGCATTCATAATTTTTATTATTTTCTAGTTCTTTAAAAAATTGTTTTCTTAACAAAATAACATCTTCAAAATCTATATCATACCAATAAATATTATCCTTTATAAATCTGCTTACTCTTGTATCTAGACCTGCTCCTAAATTGATAATACTAAAACTTTCTGCTGAACTTTTTTCAATAATATCTCTTATTATATCATCTATTATTTTTGTTCTTACACAAGTACCTACTTGAGTTCCTTTAGAGTTTTTGAACTTTGAAAAATCATAATTTATTTCTTTTAATATTTCTATAGATTTATAATCTTTGATAATTGAATCTTCTCTTTTACTTTCTTCTGCTTTAGCCCATAGTGTAATTAATAAAGTTTCAGATACTCCGTTTAAATTAATATTCATAATATAGCTCCTCTAAATGTTAGAATAGTCTAACATTTTTAATTATACATGTTTTATATTTTTTGTCAAATTCTTAAAAATAAAAAATATATTTATGATGCATTCCATTTTAATATTTTATTTATATTTTAAAGTTTTATTTAAAAATATTATTACAAATTAATCATTAGTTAAGCCTTGAATCTGTTTAACGCACGGTAAATAGAATTTGTATATACCTAAACAATTACAATTTGTCAAAAATAAAATCATATTTTGTTTTTAATATCTGTGGCTTTGCTGCGAAACACACAGTCATGCCGAACCCCACTGGTGCCCCAAAGAAGCTATATCCTCAATAAACTCAGATACGCTTCGCGAAGGGATATATTTTAGCTTAAATTAATAATTTATCTTACATGTAATACTATTTTAATATGATTGAGCACTAATTTTATACTTGCACTTTTTGTAACTTTTGGCAAAGCCCGTAGAGCGAAGGCTGGAAAAAGTTGATATAAATACAATTAAAAAATAATAATATTTGCTTAAGAAACATATAAACCAAACAGTGAGCCGAAGCCAGCAAATAAATTTATTTATTTGCTAATTATAGGCGAAGGCGAACATAGCAACAGTAATAAAAATTTGACATAATGAAAAAAATTAATTATACTATATAAAAATACTATTGAAAGATGAGGTACTAACTATGGAGAATAATATCAGTAATGAAGAACAAATAAGAAATAAGTTTGAAAGAATATTCCAATATGAAAATAATAAGAATGCATTTCTTGATTATTTTTACGGAAGATCAAACAGCTGCCCCACTTTAAGAAATTATTACGGTGTTGATGCAGAAGAAATTTTTAAGTTTTATTTTGATGAAAATACTAAAGAAGAAGATAAAAAAGCTCTGTCAAAATACGCTGAAACTGTGATTAAAGATATATACAAAGGTAAAAATGCTTATATAATTTTAAGATTATGCACTGGTGAAGATTTAGAAAAAGTATTAATAGAAAGTTATAATAATACAGCTGAAAGAACTATATATGATACAAAATATTCTAAAGCAACTTTAGCTAATAATGAAGCATCTAAATATATAAAAATACAAGTCAATAATTTTTATAAGTTTTTAGAATTAGAAGGCTGTATGCCTAAAAAGTTTAATCAATACTTAGAAAAAGTAAAAAATGACAATAAAGCATTATTGAATAAAGAGTCTCATTTATTATTAACTATTTTGGTATATCTTATAAATAGAGATGATGATAAAAGCCTCATCAAACAATTATTAAATTATATAGATTCTCTAAAAATAAATGATGAAGAAACTATATCATTACTTTTTAGTATAGTTGATAAAGATGAAGAAGTTTATAAAAGATTAATGAATATTCTAAATAAAGATAATAACATCATTTATTTTCTTGTGAATATATACAAAGATATGACAAGAACTATAAAGCTATATAAAAGATTATTTAAAGGATATTCAGAGGATAAAGGATATTATTACTACACACAAAAACTTATACCTGAATATTTAGAACTATGCAATTTCCCTAAAGAATGTATTTTGTTAAACACAATCGTTAACAACAAAACACTTTTTATTTCATATTTAACAGTAGAAGTAAAAAAATTATATGATGAAGATAGAGAAACATTTTATAGACTTTATGAGATAATAGCAAAATCAAAATTGGAACAATTATATCTTGATTATACTATGCTTTCATCAATTATGCTTGCAGCAAATGATAACAAATATAATATTGATACTAATGTTATTGTAGAAACTCTCAAAACAATGTGTGTGGAATTATTAAAAATAGAAGGACCTATTAAAAGTTTCGATGAAATAACTTCTAAAAGCTTTAAATATGTAAAAGATTATTCTTATGATAATCATAGTCATTATTTATCGGCTATAATGTCGCTTGATGGTATAAATGATCAAGCATCAGAAATTACTACTAAATTATTAAAGCATTACGGAATATACGGCAAAATTTCTATTTATGTTTCTATTCAGAAAATATTCTATAATAGAAATATTTTAGAAGCTAAAGAAAAATTAGTTAATGATAAAAAAGTACCGTTAAAAGATATTTATTTATCATTATTAAACTCAAAAAATGATATTATCACACTTATCAAAAATAATGTAGAAGAAACAAAATCTATTATGGAAGAAAAATCATTTATCACTTCTATAACAGCAAATATTAGTGGTACTATATCATTCATTAATTATATTTTCAGTGATGAATTAAACGAACTTATTGATAATAAATTTGATTTTGTTTTTAAAGTTCTCGACACAGCAAAATCAAAAGAAATAAAAAAGCATTGTGTATCGGTAATAAATAATAATGAAAGCATTGTAAGAAGCGAAGTAGAAAAATTGGCAAATGAGGGAAAAGAGGCTTCAAGAACAGTTTATAAAGAGATAATTAAATATTGGGATTTACAAAAGTTTGATGATGATTTTCAATTTAAAAGTGTTGACGAAATAAACGAATATTTAAATAAATACTATAATGAAGGACATGAAACTCTAATAAAAGATATAGACGAAAATATACTCTCTAATATTTTATTAAAAGATAAAAAAACTAAAGCTCCTTTAAATATAGTTAAGTATGTGTTTATGGAATATATTGCTTTAAAAGAGCCTTCAATATTAAAAGACTGCAACAAGATAGCAGAGTTTTTTGATATTGATTCACTTAGAAATGTACTTGATGATATATATTCAAATTGGCTTGATAATAAGGCAGATACAAAATTAAAAAATATACTTATTCCATATTGTCTTTTTCAAACTGAAGATAAACTCTTAAAGTTAAAGGCTCAGATTGAAGAATGGGCATTAAACTCAAGAGGAGCATTAGCAGCACATGCAGTATATGCCATAGCATTAAAAGCAAGCAAATTTGCATTGGTTTTAGTTGATACTATGTCTGTAAAAGTTAAAAATAATCAGGTTAAAAATGCTGCTAAAGATGCATTAAAAAAGACTGCCAAAGCATTAGAGATTTCAGAAGATGAACTTATAGATAAAATAATACCAGATTTGGATTTTGATAAAAAAGGGTCAAGAGAACTTCATTACGGAGGAGAAGCCGACAGAGTATTTAAACTTCAAATAAAAAATGATTTCACTATAGAAATAACAGATTCAAACAATAAAGTTTTAAAATCGCTTCCTGCACCAAACAGCAAAGATGATAAAGAAAAAGCAGATGCAGCTAAAAAAGAATTAACTTTGATAAAGAAAAATATTAAAATGATAACTTCTAATCAAATGACAAGATTAAATAAAGTTTTATTGAACGGACGTAAATGGTCTTATAAAACTTTTACTGAGCTTTTTGTGGAAAACCCTATAATGAATATATTTGCTTTAAAACTTATATGGGGTGTTTATGATGAAAAAAATAATTTAATAGAGAGTTTTAGATATATGGAAGACGGTTCTTTCAATACCTTTGATGAAGAAGAATATATATTTGAAGACAGTCTTAAAAATAAAAAGAATATTACTTTAGTTCACCCTATAGAATTAGACGATGAAAAATTATCAAAATGGAAAACTCAATTAAGCGACTACGAAATATCACAGCCTATAAACCAGCTTGATTTATTATTTGAAGAAGTGAAAGAAGAGTATATAAAAAACAACAAAATCATTTCTTTTGAAGATCAAGAAATAACAGCAGGCGAGATTATGTCAATGGCAAATAAAATGTCATTTGAAAGAAGCAGAGATATTGAGGACGGAGGAAGCTATACTTATTATGAATTAAAAGACTCTATATTAAATATTGCATGTCGTATAGATTTTGAATATATGTGGTTTGGAATAGAGGCGGGAGAAAAAGTAACATTTAAAAATATTGCTTTCCACAGACTAGATGAAAACGGCAGCTGCAATGAAGAAGAATATATAAATCCTTTAGAAATTAATAAGAGATTTACCTCGTCAATATATGGAACAGTAAAATCTTATTTTATGAAGTAAAAACTTATTCACGCACCTATTGGCTATTTTATATAGTACTTAATAGGTGTGTTTGATTAGTTATCATAAATAACATATTTTAGAATAGATTTTACATTTGTATAAAAAGCTATGAGGATATAATGATTACAAACCAAATAACAATAACTAATTATACAACAAACTTCGTTACTAACTACTTAACTAATATTATAGAGATAACAAATGTAGGGTTAAATGATAATACTATATCTATTATTACAAGCAAATCAGTAATTGATATGCTATCTTTAATTGGAAGTATTATTATTCCGCTTATAGCATTTATTCATGGCATATGTCTTAATAACAAATTAAATAAAAAAAATGAAGAACAGGCAGAAGAAATAAAAAAACAAAATCAATCCTATAGAATTGCTTATATAGTAAAGAATTATTTTGAATATTATATTAATGAAATTGAAAATGAATATTCTAAAGTAAAAAATTATAAATATGGAGTACAATATCAAAAATATATGCATATTCATAATACTTTATTAGATGCTAAAGAAATATACAATAGAGATATAGAACATATTATCAAATCCTTTGAAATGTTTAAAACAGAAATAGATGTAAGTTATAATATATATTATAATTCATTATTATTAATACACGATTATTTATCAAGAATAGATGAAGGAAATTATAAGAATTATTTAAGTAATTTACTAGAATATTTAAAATATACCTTAAAATATATAAAAACTATACCATTAGTTATACATTCAGAAATTTATAATGAGAATATAAATAAAGTAGAAATTAATGAATTATATATAAGAATACAAAAGTTACAAAAATAATAAAGATAAAGGATATAAAATGAGCAAGGAAATTGAAAATTTTAATAGCAATTTTGATGATGAAATTTTAGACATGGCGTTCGTGCTTAAAGAATCATGCTTAGGGGCTAGTAAAGCTAATAAAGATAAATATTACACTTTATATATTCATGCGATAGCTTTAAAAAATATTGCCTCTAATGAAATTATAGAAAATGATAATATTCTTATTCAGAAAAAAGTTAAAGAAACAAAAGAGTATTTTCAAATGATTAAAAGTAAAAGCATAGCAAGATTAAAGGTGAAAAAAGAAAAAAATACTCATGATTTATATATGAGATTTTTGCTTGAAGATATTATTGACACCAACTATAAAGATAATGATTTAAATATTATATTAGAAAAATATTCTAAGCCTGTTTATTATAAAGATGAGGAGTTATGAGATTTTGAGCTTGATAAAAGTATAGACATGTTTAGTAAAGATATACTATGGAATGATAATAATATTTCAGTCTTATTTGAAGATATTGATGAAGAACTAAATAAAAAAAGTGTTGATATAATAAAGAAAATATTTACTAATAAAAAAGATATTGACAAAAAACTAAAAGAGTATATATCCGAAAATATGATTGAAGATGCCAACAGCTGGAACGATGATGCAGAAAAGCCTCATATAAATAGAGAAGAGTTTGAAAAATTAATAACCTTAACATCTATAACTATAAGTGAAGATATTATAACATTTTGGTTTGATGACGGGGATATTTTCTGGGGACATACTATAGTAGTAGAAAGCGACTGTGATTTTAATTTTACAGATGCTCATATAGAAGGATAATTAATTTTTAATTACTTCTATGCACGATAAAACATGAATTTTACTTATCATGCATTAAATAAATTTTTAATATAATTATGCCTTAGCTTGTGATAAAATATATAAAAACAAAGTATTGATATCTAAGTTCTATTTTATTTTTATGTCAACTTTTCCCGTGGCAAAAGCTGCAAAAGCACATATTTAAAAATTAAATCTACTAGTAAATTTATATATAATAAATGGTTTGTATTAATAAAACTTTTAAAATTTATTATTGATATTTTATACTAGCATATTAAAATATTAACAGGGTGTAAAAATGGACAAAGAAATTAAAGACTTTAATAAAAATTTTGATGATGAAATTTTTGACATGGCATTCGTACTAAAAAGGTCATGCTGCAAATACAATAAAATACCTTGGGATAAATATTATACTTTATTTGTTTATGCTATCGCTTTAAAAAATATTTCTACCAATGAAATTATAGAAAATACTCATATTATTATTCATAAAAAGATTGAAAAAGCTCAAGAATATTTAAAAATACTTAAAGATGAAAGCATAGTAAGATTAAAGGTAAGAAAAGAAAAAGATCCTGATAACTTCTATATTAATTTTTTACTTGAAGATATAGTTGATAATGATTATAAAGATGATGATTTAAATATCATATTAGAAAAATATTCAGAGATTATTTATTATAAAGATGAAGAGTTAGGCGATTTTGAACTTAATAAGGATATAAACAGTTTTAAGAAAGAGATGTATTGGACTAACAATAATATTTTAATCTTCTTTGACAATATTAATGAAGATTTTAATAAAAGAAGCGTTGATATAATCAAAAAAATATTCGCTAATAAAAAAGATATTGATAGGAAATTAAAAGAGTGCGCGGCAGAGAGTATATTTAAGCCTCATAATACAGAAAAAGAAGAATTCATAAAATCAATAAGTTTAACATCTATAAGCATATATTATGAAAACTGTATAACATTTTATTTTAAAAACAGTGACGGACATACAATTCCAGTAAATAGTGATTGGGATTTTAATTTTAAACCGATTACCCAACTAATGTTTTTTTAATTTATAGCCTTCTTTACACACACAGAACAAATATAAGTTTATCTATAATTAAAATTTTACTAATATTTCATTAAAGAAATTTCAAACCTTATTAACTCTTGATTTATAATTTAAGTAATGAATACAATATGAATTAAAATATACTATAATAATAAATGTCTGAATCTTAATAAAATTTAAAAAATTTCATTACATCTGCCCGCCCTCTAAATTTTTTAACCTTATTTTGTAATTTATGCATTATTTTTTCTTTATAGTTTTAATCTGTTATTTTTAGCTGCCCACCCAAGGGTTTTTTAAATTCATTGCGTTTTTCACCGCACGTAGAATGAAGTTAATAATTATAGGTTTTATTTGGAATTTCAAATTTCATTATATTTAAGAATTTGGTTTAACGTGCGGTAAATATTTTTTCTTAATTATAGTAATTTCCCTTTCATATCTATGCATAAATCAAGTATAGCAATAGCAAGTGCCGCCTCTATTGCAGGTACTGCCCTTACAGCTATGCATGGGTCATGACGTCCTTTAATAATTAAAATATCCTCTTCTTTTGTTTCTATGTTTAGAGTGAGTTGTTCTTTTGATATTGATGGAGTAGGCTTTATTACAGCATTAACTATTATAGGCATGCCGTTTGATATTCCGCCTAGTATTCCTCCGTTATTGTTAGTTTTTGTTTCCACTTTTTTTATATTATTATAGTTTTTTATAGTATATAGATCATTACATTCACTTGCTTTATAGTTTACAAAATCAAATCCGAGTCCGAAATCAATTCCTTTTACAGCAGGAACAGCAAACATTGACTGGGCTATTCTGCTTTCTATAGATGAGTAAAAAGGATCTCCAAAACCAGCAGGTACATTAAAGGCAGCAGCTGTTATAATACCTCCAACAGAATCCATATTCATTTTAGCTTCTTCTATTATGCTTATCATTTTATTCATAGCTTCATCATCAAAAACGCTTAATTCTTTATTGTAATTGCTTATGAACTCTTCATAAGTTGGGAATGTATTATTAGGGTATTTATCTTTTATATTATATATTTGTTTAATATGAGCAGCTATTTCTATGTCAAATTTTTCTTTTAAAGCTAATTTTGCTAAAGCCCCTGCAAATACTAAAGGAGCAGTTAATCTACCAGAAAAATGCCCTCCTCCTCTTATGTCATTAAATCCGTCATATCTAAGCATAGCAGTATAATCACTATGAGAAGGTCTTGGCATTATTTTTAAATTAGAATAATCCCCGCTTCTTTTATTTTCATTTTTAATTATGGCAGCAATAGGCATTCCAGTGCTTTTATTTTCAAGAATACCTGATAATATTTCTGGTTTATCAGATTCTGTTCTGGCTGTTGCAAGCTTTGCATTTTTTGCCCTTCTTCTGTCCATTTCACTATCTATAAAGTCATAGTCTATATTAATGCCGTAAGGAAAACCGTCTATAACACAGCCTATAGCCTCGCCATGTGATTCTCCAAATAAACTTAATTTAATATTATTACCAAATACGCTTCCCATAAATATATTCCTGAAATTAATTTTTTTATTATAATTTTTTATAACTATAATTTTATATTAGTATATATTATTTTTTATAAACTTTCTATATTAGATTAGTAATTTAAAAGTTATATAATGTTAGTTTTTTAATAAAATTTATTTAGTATTAAATGTATTATAATTAATAAAAAATATATTATGATTATGAAATTATTTAATTGTAGTAATAAATGTATACTATAATTCATTTAAAAAATTTTCTATATGATTATTATAATAATAAAATATATTAGGAGATTAGTGTTATGGCTAAATTTAATGAAGTAATTATTGCAATTGCAAAATCAGTAGCTGAGGCAGAAGCTCAGCTAGAAGAAGTACAGCTAAGTAATTTATCAAAATACTTTAAAAAAAAGAGAGATAGAAATCATAGTGGTGTAGGCGAATATTTGCCTGGTGTATTTCCTATAAGATTAAAAATCGGCGTACCTGATGAAAACAATGAATATGGTAATAAGTATTATTGTGCTCCATATATAAATTTGCTTCCAATATCTCAGCTTAATATAGATTCAGTTAAAACTTCTTTTGATATAGGTCTTGTTGAACTTATAGAACCACAAAAAAGTAATAATAAATCCGTATTTAATGATGTTTATGATGATGATAAAGTATGTAAAATGAGAGATTTTGAAAATTCTTCAAATATATCTGTCGATGTTACAGGTGCTGGTTTAGATAAATGCAAAGGAACAACTATAAATGTTGAAGTTTTAATTTCTAAGACAGAAATTAGTGATGGAATGTCTAGACTCATAAACGAAATAACAAATTTAAGTCAAGGACTCATAGAAGTCAAAGATGACAAAAATGATATTAATAATGATATAAATAATGAAATTAATAATGAAAATTAATTAAATATTAAAATATAAAAAATATACTTTAAGGAGGAAATTATGGCTGGTATAATAGCAAATCAATTTACAGGTCTTCCAATGGCATCTCTTATAGGAGGTCCTTTACAGGCGGTAGCCGATGCCCAATTAAGTTTGGCTAATACTACAAAAAACTTTATAGAAACGGTAGCTTTTGATCAAACTAAAGATGGTGATAAGACATTAAGAATGGTTGAGTTTCAATACAAAAGATTAATAACACCAGATGGTCAAAATACTGCAGATAATAATCCTGGTACTGTAGATATGCAATTAAGTGTACCTTTTATTAGTATAGTTAAAGTACCGTCTCTATTTGTAGATTCAGTTGATATTACTTTTGATATGGAAGTAAAAAGTTCAGAAGAAGAAAAAAGTGATAAGGATGCAAGTGGATCAGGATCAGGTGAGGGCGACCTTAATTTAGGATTATTTTCTATTAAAGCTACAATAACAGGTTCTGTAAGTTCTCATCAAGAAAATACTAGAAAAACAGATACTTCAGCTAAATACCATGTAGAAGTTCATGCAGTTGATCAAGGTATGCCTGAAGGGCTTGCTAGAGTATTAGATATTATTAATGCTAATATAGCTCCTGTATCACCTAAATCATCTAATGATGATAATAAAAATAAATGATAATAAAGTTATATATTTCTAATATTAAAATTAAAAAATGATTATTAGTTTTAATAATATAAAAAAAAATTTAGATGAAAAATCTATTCTGATAAAAGAGGTCTGTGAGGCAGAACTTTTCAAAAAGTATTCTGCTTTAATACCTCTTTTACAGGATAAATTTAATACTAAAGAAGTATATAATTTTCTTTCCTATACAAACTACAATTCTGATATTAGTTTTACTATTACAGCATATAAAATATCTGAAAATGTATTTTCTATTAATGATAATGTTTCAAAAGATTCTTATGAACTTTATTTCTCATCTAAAAATGGTATAAAAATCAATGATAAAATTGTAAATAATTTTGAAAATATGGTATTAGTTATAGATAGTTAGTAAAAATGTTAATTAGTTTTTTATTTTGGAGTTTAGTATGGCTGAAAATAAAATTTTTGATTTAAGTAATATAAGATATGTTAAGAGGATAATAGTAGGTCAGAATGATCCTAATATTCCTTATAAAGAAGAAGATTATCAAAAAGCGAATGAGCTTTTAAATAAATGTTTAAATGAAATTCCTAAAGGAAAAATTATAGGTATAGAAAGAAATTTTTATCTATTTAATTTAGGAGAACATCAAGTAGTTCTTCAATGGCTTACTTATCATGTAGGCTTTGAAAGAAAACCTATGTGGCTTGAAGAATAATTTATTAATAATTCTATTTTTTTATACCAAGTATTTCCACACCAGTTTGAGTGATTAAAACAGTATGTTCAAAATGTACAGCTAAAGAATAATCTGGAGTAGATAAAGTCCAGCCGTCTTTTTCTTTTTCATATTTATCAGTGCCGTTTGTTATCATAAGCTCTAATGCAAGCACCATATTAGGTTCTAATATTACATCATTATTAGGGTGATAAAAATTAAATATATAAGGAGCTTCATGATATTCATAACCCACACCATGTCCTGTAAGTGATTTTATGACATTAAATCCATATTCATGAACTTTATTTTCAACAGTTTTTCCATATTCGCTTAAAAGTACATTGGGCTTTAATTTGTAAATAGAGTATTCTAAAGATTTTTTGCAGGCATCTATAAGTTTATATGCCCTGTGATTGACAGAACCCATACCGCCTTCTATAACTACAGTTCTAGCACAGTCAGCATAGTATCCGTTATATTTTACTCCTACATCCACGCATACAGGCTCTCCATGAACAAGTATTTTATTATTAGTAGGTCTTCCATGTGCTATTTCATTACCGCTTGATATGCTTGTAGCAAATCCATAATCTGGAACTTCAAAGTTAGCAGGGTATGCATTTTGAGCTTTTATAAATTTTTCAACTTCTTTATCTACTTTAGAAGCCCTTACTCCAGAGATACAAAGTTTGAAAGCCAAATCTATAGATTCCTGTGCGATTTTTGCTGCTTTTCGTATATTTTCTATAGCTTCATCATCTTTTATAGTTGGTTTTACTATACCTTTCATCTCTTTTATAAACATTTTATTTTTATCCTTTATTTTAAAGATTTAGGAGTAAATATATATAAAAGAATAACAAGTATAATAGCACCTAATACAGCAGATGATAAATTTATTCTTACATATTGTATATTGCTTATTCTAGGAAGATAATAAGAACCAAGCAGAGCACCTGCAGTAGATATAAGAAACATCATAACCCAGCCGCCGAATACTTTGATTTTTAATATTTTTCCAAATACTAAGCTTACAATGATGCCTATAACTATAAATGCTGATACTACTATAATATATTCCATTTATTTGCTTTAACCTCTTTATATTAAATTATTTTAGTTAGATGAAAGTCCTATAAAGAATGATTTTAATCCTCCTTCATCATTTTCTACTGGAACAAATATCATATGCGATATATTTTCTCTGTCAGCAGAATCAAATTTATTTTTTAGAGAATCAGAAGAAAACGGATCTGATACATATAAAGTTTTTTTATGCGATAGAATCTTTTTAAATAAAGCTTCATTTTCAGTTATATTTAATTTATCTTTTGTAGCATCTGATATATTCTGCGATTCATCTACAGTATAGTTTCCGTCATCTTTTCTTGTAAGCATAGCAGCATGTTTTATATCAAGACCAGACTGCTCTTTTATCCAATTAAGCATATCATGCATATTTTTATTGATGAATTTTTTACCTCTGATTGATTTTAATACATTTTTCCAACCAGCTGTCATGTTCTCTTTTACTTTTTCTTCTGCTTCTCTGTAAAAATCATCTGGTATTTTAGGTACCTCTTCAGGATCATATAAATCTTTATCTGTAAGGTCATCTGTATCAAATGTATCTTTTTCGCTTGCAGGTTTTACTACTTCTCCATCATCATATTCTTCCCTGAAATTAGGTGATAAATTAGAATTATTATTATTATCGCTGTTTTCTTCATCATCATAATCGCCAAGAAGAAAATCTCTGTTAAGAGAGAAGTTAAAAGCATCGCTTGAAGAAAAGTACTCTTCTTCTTTTTTTACTATTTCATCTTCTAAAATAGAACCATGACTTATCAAAATGTCCCCCTCATTATTATCATCTATAATATCATCAATGCCTTTTATTATATCCTCATTTTTATTATTGTCTACATTATCAACTGTCTCTTCAAGATTATCTTCATCATCTTTTATACTATCTGGATTTTCTTCATTATCAGGTATATCGTCCATGTTTTCAGTGGTATCGTCTGTTTTATTATCTTCAGTATCATTTTCTAATTCATCATTCAAATTAGGTATATCATCTAAGTTTTCTATAGTGTCTTCTATATTATTATCTTCTTCATCATTTTTGTTATCTTCACTGTTATCTTCTATTTCATCGTTCAAATTAGGTATATCATCTAAGTTTTCTAT
>NZ_ARQI01000083.1 GCF_000384655.1 Brachyspira innocens ATCC 29796
AGGATTCCAAAACATATAAAATGTATAGCTTGCTATGAATAAACAAATATATCTGTATTTTTTTGGAAATATCCAATATAAGATTAATGTTATAGGAAAAAATATCATAAACTCTGTGGAATTAAATAACATTATTTAACTCCCAGAAAAAAATGCAAAAGTATTCTATTCTATTCTGTTTGGTTTGGTTTGGTTTGGTTTGGTTTGGTTTGGTTTGGTTTGGTTTGGTTTGGTTTGGTTTGGTTTGGTTTGGTTTGGTTTGGTTTGGTTTAAATAAATACTCATCATAGGAAGGCATTATATACCATAACAAATAAAAATCAATAATAGATAATATAAAAATATAAAAAATGATGTATAAAGCAATTAAAAATACTTGATTTTTTTTATTTATCATGTTAATTATGACTCAATACTTTAAGGATTTTTTATGAAAAATAAAAAAACTTTTTTTATCTGTATATTTCCTCTAGCTTTTATAGCAGTATTATTAATAATTTTTTCAGTTCTAGGAAGTATTTATAGAACAGGATATTTAAATGAAATAAAATTGATTGAAAATAATACCTATAGTTTTAGAATAAGCTATTATAATAAAGTTTTTAGAAATAGTGATATTTACAATGTATATTTAGATACTAAAACAACTATTAATGATAATAGCTTTATCAAAAATATAAAGATGGATAAAAAAGGAAGTCCTTTCGGTACTTTAACGACTGACAAAGCAATAGACGTAAATAAAAAAATTGATAATATAAAATATACTCTCAAAATAAAAAATATAATATATTTTTACGCTTTTATAATATATATTTTAATCTTTACATTTTTGTATTTCTTTAAAAATATAAAAAATATATTAGAAATATTCATTAATTTTATAATAGTAAATAAAAAAACAGCAATACCTGTACTGGTAATATCATCTATATTTATAATCTTATTATTAGCTTTAATTATACTAGGCAGTATTCCTAGAACAGGATATTTAAATGAAATAAAATTAATTGAAAATAATGTTTACAGTTTTAGAATAAGCTATTATAATAAAGTTTTTAGAAACAGTGATATTTATAATGTATATTTAGATACTAAAAAAACTATTAATGATAATAGCTTTATCAAAAATATAAAGATGGATAAAAAAGGAAGTCCTTTCGGTACTTTAACAACTGACAAAGCAATAGACATAAATAAAAAAATTGATAATATAAAATATACTCTCAAAATAAAAAATACAATATATTTTTATGCTTTTATAATATATTTATTTTCTATATTTTTATTTTATGGAATTTGGATAGTAAAAGAAAATAAACTTGTTTTAGTATCAGCATCTTTATTAATTATAATACAAATATTTATATATTTCTCACTATATAATTATTTTAGATTAATTTCATAAATTATTATTGTATAAGTATTGATAAAAAAATAAAAATGCTGTATCATTTTTGGTATAAAATCGGGGAGCTTGAAAAGGCTGAGAGGAAGTTTATATAATTTTATTATTTAAAACTTCGACCCTTATAACCTGTTTGGGTAATGCCAGCGTAGGGAATTATCTCTTTTATTACTTTTCTAAAATTATTAATAAAATGAGACCTTTTCTAAAGTTGGTCTTGTTTTATTAAAAAATATCAAGCAAGACTAAAAATTTCAATAAAACAAAACAAACGGTGTTATAAAAATCTCTATTTTTAATATAAGGAGCTTTTTATGACTTCAAAACGAAAATTTATTATTTTGTTATTTCTATTTATATCATTCATATCTTGTAAAAAACAAACAAAAAACATCAAAGATGAAATTACTGTAAACCTAGGATATGAACTCAATACTATAGACCCCACTTTAAATGATGAAACTTACGGATATATTTATATTAATCATGCATTTGAAGGTCTTCTTAATAAAGATATAAACGGCAATATTGTAGGAGGCGTTGCTGAAAGTTTTGATATAAGCGATGATAAACTAACATATACATTCCATTTAAGAGATAATGCTAAATGGAGCGATGGAAAAAAAGTAACAGCTAATGATTTTGTATATTCTTATAGAAGAGCAGTAGACCCAAAAATAGCTTCTCCATTAAGTTATTTAATGGAATATATAAAAAATGCCAAAGATATAATAAGAGGAAAAAACAATATAGAAAATCTAGGAGTTAAGGCAATAGATGAAAATACATTAGTAGTAGAACTTGAAGAGCCTACAATATATTTTACTGATTTACTTGCTTCTGGAGGCGTGTATATGCCTGTAATAGAAGATATAATAGAAAAATATGGTGATGATTGGACTTGGAATCCTGATACTTATATAGGAAACGGTGCTTATAAAATGACAGAAAGAAAACCAGATGAGATTCTAGTTTTTGAAATTAATACTAATTATTGGAATTATACAAATCAAGCTGCTAAAAAAATTAATTTTGTTTTGATAGCTGATGAATACATTTCACTTAATGCTGTTAGAACAGGAGATGTTGATTTTTCTATAAATGCTCCCCCTATTGGAGAGATAGAAAATCTTATAAAAGAAAATCTAATGGCTGTGAGCGATATCATAGGTACTTATTATATAGACTTAAATACTAGAGATAAAACACTGTCTGATAAAAGAGTAAGAAAAGCATTATCGCTAGCAATAGACAGAAACTATATAGTATCAAATATAGGATATGGTAAATTAATAGCAGCAGAAGCATTCGTACCTCCAGCAGTAAAAGGACTTGAAAAATCATTCAGAGAAGAAAGCAGTAATTATATTATAGCGAATAATTATAATCAAAATGTTGAAGAAGCAAGAAAATTATTAGCTGAAGCAGGATACCCGAATGGAGAAAACTTTCCTATTTTAGAGCTAAAAGTATCATCAGGATTTTATACTACAGTAATGGAAGCAGTACAGCAAATGTGGAAAGAAGCGCTTAATATAGAAGTAGCTGTAAGAACAGAAGAATCAAAAATAACTCTGCCTTTTAGAGAATCTGGAAATTATCAAATGGCTAGAACAAGCTGGACAGGCGATTATAATGATCCTCTTACTATGCTTCAGATTATGACAAGTGACAGCGATATAAATTACGGAGGATTTTCTAATGCAAGATACGATTCTTTAATAGATTTTGCCATTACCGCAACAAATGCTAAAGATAGAATGGAGGCATTAAAAGAAGCAGAATCTATACTTTTTGAAGAAGTACCCATTATACCTTTTATATATAGAACTGACTTTTTGGTAGTTAACCCAAAATTAAAAAATTATATTGATGAGCCTTTGGGCAGATATAAGTTTAACTATGCATATATAGAAAAATAATATTTAAATAAAATATAAAAATTTAATTAAATAATAATTTATAACAAAAGGAGAATAAAATGAAATTTTCAGAAATGGTGTGGAAAAAAAATGAAGAGCTATATAAAAAAATAATTGATATGCCATTTAATAAAGAACTTATGGAAGGAACTTTAAATAAAGAAAAATTTGCCTACTATATAGAACAAGACAGCCTATATTTAAAATACTATTCTAAAGTATTAGCAACAATCTCTTCAAAAATAAATAATAATGCAGATTATGCTATTGCTTTTTTAAAATCATCTATGAATGCCTATATAGTAGAAGAAGAAATTGTACATAAATATTTCAGAGATACTTTTCAATTAAAAAATACAAATAAAATTACAACTGCAAATTTAGGTTATACAAGTTTTTTAATTAACACGGCTCATACTGAGGCATTTGAGGCTTCTGCTGCTTCTATACTTCCATGCTTTTGGATATATAATGAAATAGGAAAATACATAAAAGAAAATGCCAAAATAGAAAATAATCCATACAAAAACTGGATTGATGCTTATGCCGATGAAGAGTTTTCAAAATCAACAGAAAATATGATTAAAATTATTGATGACTTATATAATAATGCTTCAAATTATGTTAAAGAAAAAATGATAATTTCTTTTGATATAGCATTTGTTTGGGAGTACAGATTTTGGAATGATGCTTATAATTTAGATGATTTTTATAATGTATGAAATTTATTTAAATAAATTAAATTAATTAATTGAAATTTACTTACCTGTATGATATAATAATTTATACATACAGGGGGTATATAATGAATAATACTTTAACTTTAATAATAGGACTTATACTAACTTTTATAATATTAAGCTTTGTAAGAAAAATTATATTTAATATAATGAGCAATGGGAAGTTTAAAAATATTAATATAAATGAAGCCGCATCATTATACAAAAATAACAAAAACATAGGCTTAATAGATGTAAGAAGCTACACAGAAGTTCAGCAAAGCGGATATATAAAAAACAGTATAAATATACCATTAGATGACAGCAAATTTAATGAAAAAATGTCTAAACTAGATAAAAATAAAGAATATATAGTATACTGTGCAAGCGGCAGCCGTTCAGGTATGGCTTCTATGCGTATGTATAAATTGGGTTTTACTAATATTAATAATCTTAGAGGTGCGGGATATTTTCAGCTCTCATCAGTTTTAAAATAACATATACTAAAAGAGAAAATTTATTAAAAAATATATTTTAACTCCCATATTAAAAATGTAAGCCAAGTATAAATAAATCTTTTACTTACTTCTGAATTATCATGCCCCACAAAATTTGGCTTGATAATTACAGTATCATCACTTTTAGAATAATATGATATATTAGTATCAATATAAAAACATTGTCTGCTTATAGAGTCATAAAAAGAATATTTATTTATTGTATTGGTATTAAGGAAATGCCTTTTCATTTCATATTTTTGAACAAAACTTTTTAAAAGACCATAATTTATTTCTATAGTTTTTAATTTATTAAAAGTTTCATATATATCGTCTATATTAATTGTGCTAAACTGCATTATAGGCTGAGCCAATTCATAATCATTTAGCTGATTTTTCCATTTTGATACAATTTCTTTTGGCATCTCTGAAGGACTTGCCAAACTAATAAAACTATTTTCATCAATTTCAATACTCTCATCATTTTCATCACTGTAACTTCCATCATTACAATATCTAAAAGTATATATGTTATTTTTACTATGCATATTCCATACTAAACTTACAGCAAATCTATTCATTATAATATTATCAATAAATATTTCTTTAAAAAAACTATAACTATATTTTTTACCGCTCATTAAAAGTTTTATCAAGTTAAAATTCTGATTCTTTATAGTAAATGAAATTTCTTTTTTAAGATATTTTATTTTTTCTTTCAAATCATAAGACATATTTTTTGTATATGATTTTAATATTTTATTTTTTTCAATATCAAAAAGCTCCGCCTCATTATCTTTAATAATTAATTTATATTTATTATCTTCTAAAATTTTATCTCCATTTTTATCAAATCCGAAATTAGGTATAGTTTTAAATATTAGTTCATCTTCGCTTATATTTCTTATCAAAGCAGCATCATGCAATATATCATCTGCCATTTTTTGTATATCTTCTCTTTCATTGCATCTAAATACATTGCATACTAAATTCATAGCATAATCACTTTCTTTATGAAATGATAATATTATAAGCAGAAGTTTAGAATATTTTTCATTACTGTATATCTCTTTTAATGCCTCATCTACTCCATAAATACCGTAAATTATAGCTGAAGTTTCTTTTTTAGATGATATATATATTTTTCTAACAGCTTCTATAAAAGATTTTCTGTCAAGCAAATTAATGATATTATCTGTAAGTATTATTTTAAAAACATCTCTCTTTAATGCTAAATAAGATAAGTATATATATTTAATAACTTTTATACTAACTACTTTTGTTTTATCTTTAGTAAATACATCGCCAATATTTAAATTATCTATAAATTTTACTTTATTTTCATCTTTTTTTTTATTGTAATTATTTTCTATGTAATTCTCTGCTTCTTCTATAGACTTAAAATCGTTAGAAATTTCTTTTAATTCATTATAATAATCATTTTCTAATCTTTTACGAAAAAGCATTATCTTTTTATTATTACTTGTATTGATGCAGTAATATATTTTCTTAATATCATTATTTTTTAAAAGATCTGATAAAAAATCTTTATTATTATTTTCTAAACAGTATAAATAAATTTTAAACTTCAATGATATTTTGTTATTATTATACATAAATGAATTTTCAAACATAGAAGTCATAGAATAAAGATTTTTCATATCCCAAGAATCTAAATCCTGATTAAATGCAAAAGTACCCGCAAACATTTTCTTCATACTTTCTACTTTTGAAACATTCCATTTATTTAAAGGTTGATTAAAAGACAAAGCACCATTAAACATATTATCCATTTCTTTTACATTGCCTACATTCCAATTATTAATATCCTGATTAAACTTTAATGTATCAGCAAACATTCCCCTCATATCTCTTACTTTAGACACATTCCATTTATACAAACTTTGATTAAACTCTTTAGCAGAGTGAAACATCATATTCATACTTTCAGCATTGCCTACATTCCACTCATTCAAAGGCTGATTAAAACATAAAGCAAAATGAAACATCTTAAACATGATTTTTACTTTTGAAACATTCCATTTACTTATATCACTATTGAAATAACTATTAAATGAAAATAAACCATGCATATTTTCTACATTTGAAGTATCCCAATTTTCAATTCCATCGTAATTTTTTCTTAAAGAGCATTTAAATAAATTTGACATATTAGTGATAAGGCTTGTATCAATGTCATTTAAATTGACGCTTTCATTATCAACTAATTGTTTTAATTCTTTTGTATTATTCGGTTTAAATTTTTTATGCATAGTAAATCCTATAAAAACACTATATTAATAAAAAAAGTGAAGCTAATAAAATTAACTTCACTATAATGTTTATAATTATAAAAAATTAATTAATGTTTAAAATGTCTTATACCAGTAAATACCATAGCTATACCATGTTCATTGCATGCTTCTATTGATTCTTTATCTCTTATAGACCCACCGGGCTGAATTATAGCTTTGATATTATATTTAGCACAAGCATCAACAACATCTCTGAATGGGAAGAAGGCATCAGATGCCATTACAACTCCGTCACCAGCACGTTCCAAAGCATCTTCGCATGCCCATATTCTATTAGTCTGTCCGCTTCCTATACCTTTAGCCATGAAGTCTTTTATCACTACTATAGCATTTGATTTAGCATATTTTACAACCTTCATACCAAATATTAAATTTTTCATCTCTTCTTCAGTAGGTTTTTTCTCAGTTACAACTTTATAATCTTCTGCTAAAACACTATCCTCATCTTGAACAAGTAATCCTCCGTCTACTTTAACAAGATTGATTTTATCGCTTGTATTAGTTTTGTATTTTATTACTCTTAAATTATTTTTTGTTTTTAACACTTCCAAAGCCTCTTTAGTAAAGTCTTTAGCAATAACAATTTCTAAAAATATTTTTACAAGTTCTTTTGCTGCTGCTTCATCTACCGTACTATTAAAAGCAACAATGCCTCCGAATATAGAAGTAGGATCACAGTTATAAGTTCTAGTATAAGCCTCAAGTACATTAGAACCTAAAGCAGCACCGCAAGGAGTAGAATGCTTTATTGCAGAACAAGCATATTCATTTTTAGCCTCATCAAACTCTAATACTATTTTTAAAGCTATATCCATATCTCTAATATTATTAAATGAAAGCTCTTTACCATTTAACTGTTCAAAATCTTTCATAGAGCCTTTATCTGTAGTTGATACATAATAGCTTGCTCCCTGATGAGGATTCTCTCCGTATCTTAATTTCTCCTCTAATCTATAAGACATATTTAGATAATTAAGTTTTTTATCTTCCTTACTTTCCAATGAATTAAACATAAACTCAGACACAGCCGCATCATAAGCAGAAGTTAAATTAAATACTTTAGAAGCTAAACATTTTTTAGTCTCAAAACTCACTTCTCCTTTTTCCATCTCATTTTTAACTAAATCATAATCTTTAACATCGCTTATAACAACTACATCTTTAAAAGACTTAGCAGCAGAACGAAGCATTGTAGGTCCGCCTATATCTATAAACTCTATTTTTTCCTCAAACTTCAAACTGTTATCTTGTACCTTTTCAAAGAAAGGATAAAGATTAACTATTACCATATCAATAGGAGTTATTCCTCTCTCTTTAATAGTTTCCATATGAGTAGGATTATCTCTTATAGCAAGTATTGCACCATGTATTTTAGGGTCTAAAGTTTTTACTCTTCCGTCAAGCATTTCTTTAGCACCAGTAACTTCAGCAACCTCTATAACATTTATACCGTTCTCTTTTAAATATTTATAAGTTCCACCTGTAGAAACTATTTCCACATTTTTTGAAACTAAAAACTTAGCGAACTCTAATATTCCGTCTTTATAAAATACGGATATCAATGCTCTTTTAATCATTGCAGCAACTCCTAATAATAGTTTTTTAATAGTTTTTATCATTGAAATAAATAAAAACAATAATACATTATAATATAAAATGTATTATTGTAAAGAGTAATTTTATTTTATCTTGATTTTTACTAAATTTATGATAAAATGTCATAAAAACAGATAAAATAAAGGCTATAATACAATGTTTACTTATGTAAAACTTAAAAATTATAAATCATTAGTTGATTTTGAAGTAGATTTAACATCATCAAAAAATAATCCTAAAAAAATGATTATAATTTATGGAGAAAACGGTGCGGGTAAAACTAATTTTATAAATGCATTTTTTACTTTATTTGAAACATTAAATACAAGAATATATAAAACGGCTGTAGATGAATTTATGTTAGAAAATTCTGATAATAAAAAAGACAAAAAAGAATTAGAATTTTTTCTTAATAGAATAATAAAATACAATTTTAAGAATTTAGATGCCATAATAGAGGAAAGTAAAACAATAGGTTCTAAAGATAATATGATATTGGAATTTGGTTTTAAACTAAATGGCAAAAATGGAGTATATTATATAGAGACTAATAATGAAAGTATTGTTAAAGAAAAATTAGAATATGTTTTAGAAAAAAATAAAACAAAATATTTTGAATTATATCATAATAGTAAAGATAATTATATAAATCCATCATTATTTAAATCTGATAAATATTTAAATGAAATAAAAGATTTAGCAGATAAATTTTGGGGTAAGCATTCATTTTTATCTATTCTATTATTTGAACAGGAAGATAAAACAAGAAAATACATATCAAAAAATATAAATAATAATATATTTGATGTTATTAAATATTTTTCATCTATGTCTATTTATATAAAAAATGGAAGTAATATAGAAAAAGGAAAAATAAGTATAGATAAAAAATTTATTTCTATTATGAATAATGGATATATAAAACCAAATGAAGAAGAAAAACTTAATCATACAGAAAACGTATTAAATAACTTTTTTACTTCTATATATAGTGATATAAAAAAAGTATATTACAAAAGAGAAATAAAAGATGATAAGCTTCATTATAATTTGTTTATAAAAAAACAAATATACGGTAAAATCATAGATATAGATTTCAAATTAGAATCAACAGGCACACAAAAATTACTTAGATTATTTCCATTGATATTATCATCTATGAAAAAAAATAATGTATCAGCAATAGATGAATTAGACAGCGGTATACATGATCTTTTAACTGCATCAATACTAAAATCATTATTCGCTGATATCAAAGGACAATTTATATTAACAACGCATAATACAACTATTTTAGAGTCAGATATAAAAAAAGAATGTATATATATTTTTAATATAGACAGTGAAGGAAAAAAAATACTAGTTCCTATAACAGATTATGAAAAAGAACACCCAAATATAAACTTTAGAAAAAGGTATTTAAAAGGTATCTACTACGGAATTCCAATTGTTTCTGATATAGATTTCAAAGATATATTAGAGGAATAACTATATGTCCTATAAAGGAAATTATCTTAAAGCTATAGTTATTGTTCATGGACAATCTGAATTACAAATGTGTGATTTTATAAAAAATAATTTAAAATTAAAAATTGATATTATATCTAAAGATAATGGAAAACATTCTATACAAATTTCAAGTATAATGAAAAGATTAAAAGGCAAAGATATTAACACATTAGATAATTTAAAAAATACATATAAAGATAATTTAGAAATTAAAGATAATAAAACAATAATAGAGAAAGATTTTAAAATTTTTATAATAATGGATACAGATGACTGTAAAAATAAGGAAGAAAAAAATAATTTTATCAATAAAAATATGTTCAAGAATTATTGGGCTTATGATTATATAGTACCTATATATAATATTACAAACTTAGAAGATGTATTGATTAAGTCTGAAATTATAGATAAAAATACTATAAAAAACAAAAAAGATAAAAAAAATTATAAAATAAAAATATTTCCAATTACTAAACAAGATACAGAAAGTGATGTTAAACAAATAGAAGAATTTTATAAAAAACTACTAAAAGTAAAAAATATTTCAAATATGCATGAATTTATTAAATTTTGTTTAGACAATAGACCTATTCATAAAAAAACTAAATAACTTTTACATCGTAAGTATCAATACTGAACCCCGCACTCCAAAAATTTTTTCTGCGAAAGCACTTATATATAGTTATCATAATTGTAATTTTATGTTAACTATGATATAATTATTTCCTATATTATTTATGAAAAATTAGAGGCAGCTTATGAAACGTTTTATTTATTTTAGTTTAATATCTTTTATGATGATATTTTTTAATATATACGCAGAAACAACAGTAGATTTCAGATTATTTACAAGTTCTTATGCATATAATGCTGAGAACACTCTATGGCCTGATACTAGAACAACATTAACATATTTTGAAAATTTTACAGAAGGAGCTTTTGATATAAAATTTAATGATTTTATTAGCTTAAGAGTAGGAGCTTCAATATTTTTTCCATTTACATTTGAATTTCCGCAAGGAATAAGAGTTTTTCCAGTAGTTACAACTCAATTATCTAATGAATATATTTCTTTAAGAATAGGAACTATGACTGGAGGACATAATCTTCCCTCTCCTATAAGAGATCCTCTAATGGATATGACCCCAGTTGTGCGTTCTACTCCCGATAATACATTAATAGCAAAAGGACCAGAAGAGTATAAATATAATGAACCTTTTACACATGGTTATTATGAATATGGGGCTTCATTTGAATGGTTTAAAGGCGGTAAAGGCGAAATATATATGAATTGGCAGATACAGAATAATGCCAAACATAGAGAGAGATTTGATGTAGGACTTACTTATGCTATGGACTTTGTTCATGACATAGCTACTCCGTATGCGGCAGTACATTATTGGCATAATGGAGGACATGAATATCCATTTGTTCCAGGAAGCCCTGCTATTACCGAAAACTATGTAGGAGCTATAGGTATTAACAGTTATTATGTATCTGTACTTTATATGGCTTCTTATAATTTAGTTGATAGAGATAATGAGCCTGGAGTATTCGGACATGGACTTTTTTTAAGAGGAACAATACCTGTAAAAACTTGGTTTGAAATAGAACCTATAATATTTGTTTCTGGCTGGTATATAAATAAAAAACATAAGTTTATAAGTGTGGAAGGAGATCCTTTTTACAGAGTTCCTTTCTATTTCGGACTTAATATAAGAAAAGATTTTGTATTTGATAACGGCATAGTTTTGGGACTTGGTTTTGTTAATGGGCTGTTCCTTAATGAAAAAAATGAAATAGGAATAAGATATGACCAAACACTAAAATTTGACTTCACTTATCTTGTACCAGTAAAAAAATAATAAATTGCTTTTATTAAAAAATATAGTAATATATTAATAGGAGTATTGCATATATGAAAGATAAAAAAGAAGTTAATCCTAATACTAATCATAAAAGCGTAAACCATGATGAAGCTAGTTTTTCGCATGTATATTTTTATAAACTTTTATTTGAAGAAAAACCAACTCTTCCTAATATAGAGCTTGTAAAACAAAAAATAAAAAAGTATTATAAAGATATTGATGTTGTATCATCTGATAATGGAATTTACAGTATAGCAATAAATAATTTGAAAGTAAAATATAAAGATGATAAAGAAGTTCCAGCTCAGATATTGATGCCTAGTGCTATGGAATTTGATTATACTTCAATAAGCGATTATTATTACAGTCAGATGTGGGATATAAAAGAGCCTAAAGAATTGATAAAAAACTGTAATTACGAAATAATGTTAAGTGATTTTTTAGCAGCAGGTCTTGATTATAAAGATAGAGCAGCACTTTTAAATAATTGGCTTTATGTATCATTACAGCTTTTTGATAAATGCATAGCTGTATATAACGAACAAAGCGGAAAACTTCTTTTACCTGAACAAATACTTAATAATAATTATCCAAAAGATTTTAGATTTTTGCTTTCAGGTGTTAATATAAGACTTTTCAATGTACAAAACTCTAATGATATTATAGTTGATACTTTAGGAATGTACGCTATAGGACTTCCAGACATACAGTATCACTTCCATGATTTAAATGTAAATGATGTTATATCACATGCTTTAAATATAGCAGCTTATATATTTGATAAAGGCGATATTATAAAAAGCGGCGACACCATACAAAGCATATTTGAAAATGTACAGTGGAAATGCCAATATGAAAAATCTTTACTTAAACCGCATAGAGAGATTTTGGATATTAATACTTTAGAATATGCTTCTGGAAAAAGATAATTTTCTATACTCAATACTCATTAGTACAATATCAGTAATTAATATATTATTATTTAATATTATTATAATCATAAAAAACACCCAAGTATAGTATTTTATATAAAATAGTAAATAAATAGTATTCAAAACATTATTAATATACTAAAAAAACGAAAAAAAATATTATATAGGAAATAATATTATTGAATTTGAAATTATTTTTTCCTATACTATTTAGGTATAGTTTTAAATTACATTTATATTGTATAATGGAGGTATAATATAATGAGTGAAGATGTATCTTTGTTAACCGAAGAAGCCATTGCTGATGAAATAAAAGCATTAGTTGAAAAATGGAAAGATTCTGAGGGTAATCTTATAATGATTTGCCATGGCATTCAAAAACATTACGGCTATGTTCCTAGAAATGTTGCTAAATATGTATCTGAACAAATAAATATTCCTTTAGCAAGAATCTATGAAATTCTTACATTTTATAACTACTTTACAATGGAACCGCCTGCAGAAAATAATATAGCAGTATGTATGGGTACAGCATGCTATTTAAAAGGAGGCGGACAATTAGTAGAAGAAATCAAAAGAAAATTAAATCTTAAAGGAGATCAAAAATATTCTGCAGACAGGAAATACAAATTAGAAGAAGTAAGATGTATAGGCTGCTGCGGTTTGGCTCCAGTTATTACATTTAATGGAGATGTATCTGGAAGAGTAGTTGTTGATGATATATCAAAGTTTATAGAAGATAAAAAAGATTAATGGAGAAAAAAATGACAGAAAAATTAGACAGAAAAAAATTAGAAGAACATAGAATTAACAAGGCAAAAGAAATAGCTTTAAGAAAAGGTACAGAATCCTCTACATCTCATAAATATCATATACTTGTATGCGGCGGTACAGCATGCGAGTCCAATAAAAGCGATGAAATAGTAAGACTATTAAAAGAATATGCTGAGAAAAATGGTATAGGAAATGAGGTATTAGTTGTAAAAACAGGCTGTTTTGGTTTCTGCAGTCAGGGACCTGTTGTAAAAATAATGCCGGGCAGAGTTTTTTATACGCATGTAGAACCAGCACATGCAAAAGATATTATAGAAAAACATATAATGAAAGGAGAACTCCTTTTAAGAATACTCTATAAAGAACAAAGAGAACATAGAGATTTCTCAAAAGAGATTAACTTCTATCAGAAACAAAGAAGAATAGTATTAAAAAACTGCGGTATGATAGACCCAGAAAATATAGATGAATATATAGGCAATGACGGATATAAAGCCTTATCTAAAGCATTATTTGAAATGACTCCAGATGAAGTTCTAAAAGAAATGCAGATTTCAGGTCTTAGAGGACGCGGCGGAGCTGGATTTCCTACTTGGAAGAAATGGAGCTTTACTAAAGGCGTAGAATCAGAGCAAAAATATATAGTATGCAATGCTGATGAGGGAGATCCAGGTGCTTATATGGACAGAAGTATACTTGAAGGAGACCCGCATTCTGTAATAGAAGCTATGACTATAGCAGGGTACACTGTAGGTGCAAGCAAGGGGTATTTATATATAAGAGCAGAATACGGACTTGCTGTAGACAGGGTCAAAATAGCATTAGAACAGGCTTACAATTATGGATTATTAGGTCAAAATATACTAGGAAGTAATTTCTCATTCGATTTGGATATAAGACTTGGAGCAGGTGCTTTTGTATGCGGAGAAGAAACAGCACTTCTTGCCTCTATAGAAGGAAACAGAGGAACCCCAAGACCAAGACCTCCTTTCCCTGCTATAAAAGGTTTGTTTGAATATCCTACTGTAATTAATAATGTAGAAACATTCGCTAATGTTACAGCCATCATTAATAACGGCGGAAACTGGTTTGCATCTATCGGTACAGAAAACTCTAAAGGAACTAAAGTATTTGCTTTAACTGGTAATGTAAATGTATCTGGACTTGTAGAGGTGCCTATGGGTACTACTATCAGAGAGATAGTATTTGATATAGGAGGCGGAATACCTAATGACAAATTCGTTAAAGGTGTTCAGACTGGAGGACCTTCTGGAGGAATACTACCAGAATCATTATTCGGAACTCATATAGATTTTGATAATTTAGTAGAATTAGGTTCTATGATGGGCTCTGGCGGTATGATTGTAATTGATGAAGACAGTAATATGGTTGATTTTGCTAAATTCTATCTTGGCTTCTGTGTTGATGAAAGCTGCGGAAAATGCGTGCCTTGCAGAGTGGGAGGAATGCAGATGCTTAAAATATTAGAAAAGTTCACCAAAAAAAGAGCAAAAGAAGATGATATACAAAAATTAAAAGATATTGCTTTAACTATGAGAAAGGCTTCATTATGTGCATTAGGTTCTACTGCAGCTAATCCAGTAATGTCTACACTTAAGCATTTTGAAGAAGAATATAGAGCTGGTATATTTACTCCGCCTGTTCCTAAAAAGAATTAATGAGAGTAAATTGAAGGAGTATAAAAATTATGGTTAAAATAAAAATAAACGGAAAACAAATAGAGGTAGAAGAAGGTCTTACTATATTAAAGGCTGCCAAAAAATTAGGAATAAAAATTCCTTCATTATGTTATCACCCTGATATACCGCCTACATCAGCATGCGGTATATGTGTTGTAAAATTAGCAAATCAGGGAAATAAATATGTAAGATCATGCTCTATGATTGTAGAAGAAGGAATGGATATTATCACACATGATGCTGAAATTAACACTGTAAGAAAAGGTGTACTTGAATTGGTATTATCAGCTCACCCTAATGACTGTTTGAACTGCATAAGAAATGGTGAATGCGAACTTCAAACTGCTGCTGCTGACTTTGGGGTTAGAAACTCTAAATATGATAATATAAAACAAAATCACCCTAGAGATGAATCTGCAGGAAGCATTGTACTTAATCCGGAAAAATGTATTAAATGCGGAAGATGTGTTGTAGTTTGTCAGGAAATGCAGAAAGTTCATGCTTTGGGTTTTGTTAATAGAGGATTTGATACTTATTTTGCACCTAGTGCTGTTTCATTAAAAGATTCTCCTTGTGTAGACTGCGGACAATGTGCTGCTCACTGCCCTGTAGCTGCCATATATGAAAAAGACCAAACTAAAGAAGTTGAGGCTGCTATAGATGACCCTAATACTTATGTTACAGTTCAAATGGCGCCTGCTGTAAGAGTTGCTTTAGGAGAATATTTCGGTCTTAAAGCTGGTGAAAATATTACTGGAAAAATATACGCTGCTATGCGTTTGATGGGCTTTAATGCTATATTCGATACCAATTTCGGAGCCGATTTAACTATTATAGAAGAAGCTCATGAATTTGTTAAGAGATTTACAGAAAGTAACGGCACATCTGCTATGACTACCTCCTGCTGTCCTGCTTGGGTAAAATATGCAGAAGAATATTATCCAGACTTACTTGATAATGTTTCAAGTGCAAAATCGCCTCATATGATGTTAGCACCTATGACCAAAACATATTATTCTGAAAAAGCAAATGTAGACCCTTTCACTATTTTTAATGTATCTATAATGCCTTGTACTGCTAAGAAAAATGAAATAAGAAAAAATGAAACTATGTATTCAAGCGGATATAAAGATGTTGATGTGGTGCTTACTACAAGAGAGTTTGCAAGAATGATAAAGCACTATGGTATAGATGTCGCTGGAATAGAGCCTGAAGAAGCTGACAGCATATTAGGAGAATACTCTGGAGCTGGTACTATATTTGGTGCTACTGGCGGAGTTATGGAGGCTGCTTTAAGAACCGCTTATAATATTATATCAGGTACTAATCTTGATAATGTTGATTTTGAAGAGGTTAGAGGTCTTGAAGGAGTTAAAAGAGCTACTGTTAAAGTGCTTGATAAAGATGTAAAAATAGCTGTTGTTAATGGACTTCATAATGTTGATCCCGTAATGCAGGAGATGAGAGAAGCGAAACAAAAAGGTGAAAATCCTCCTTACAACTTTATAGAAGTTATGGCTTGTCAGGGAGGATGTGTAGGAGGAGGCGGTCAGCCTTACGGAACTACAAATCAAACTAGAACAGACAGAGCTAAAGGCTTGTATGATGAAGATAAAAAGATTGTTAAACATAGATGCTCTCATGAAAATGAAAATCTTAAAAAACTTTATGATGATTTTCTTGGAAAGCCTCTTGGAGAGAGAGCTCATCACTTCTTACATACAGAGTATAAAGCTAACGAAAAATATACAAAATAATATATAACTATTACAAACAAAAAAGCACTATGATAAGAAAAAATATTATCATAGTGCTTATTTTTATTTATTGAAAAAGTTTTATTAACGGCTATTTTATAGTTTCAAACTTCATTTCTCTGAATCTTTTATATTCTTCTTCTATTTCGCTTTTTTGAGACATAAAATTCTCTCTTGTATGAAGTATTTCCTGTAAATGAACTGCCCTTGCTTCGTTAATATTTCTGTCTCTTATAAGTCCGTTTTCAGCAATAACAAATTTATATTTTCCGTTTTCTTCTTTTACTAAATCTCCACCAGCACCGCATACAGCACATTCAAAATTGAACTTCACTCCGTCCCAATGCTCATCACCTGGGTATATTAATGAAGAATGACATCTAGGACATAATCCCAAATTAGGATCCCCAAGCCATTTTCTCTCTTCAACTGGTGTATTTATTGCCTCAACTATATTTTTACCCATCTGATAGGCTCTTTCTAAATAGTCTTTATGTATTAAAACATTACCAGGTCTTCCTACACTAGTAGCCAAATACATATCTACAACTGTCATAGACTGAGTAAACATTGTAGCAGCAAGCCCTTCCAAACTCATAGTCTGCCAATCATGTTTAGAGCCTCCAACTCCTATAAGTCCTGCAACTGTATGAGGGTCTTCTTTAACTTGACCTATCTGTATTCTAAATGATAATTCATAAGCTAAAAATCTCTGAGCAAAAGATAAATATAAAGAAGAAGGAAGCAAATCATATGTAGGACAGCCCACTATTATGCCCTGACATTCATTCATAACATTTACTATTTTTTCCATGTCATCTTTTTCTTTATATATACAGCCCTTATACTCTCCGCCCTCTTTAAATATTTTACCCATAGCTATAGTACAAGATTCGCAGCCTGAGCAGGGTTTTATATTGTAGTCAAACAAATTAATAAGTATTGCTTCTCCGCCTGCATCTTTTACAGCTGTTAATGCTTGTTTTACTAAAATTTCACTATTGCCGTTATGTCTTCCAGCTACTATACCCATAACCTTCATAATATATAATTCTCCTTTTATTAAAAAATGATTATTACTGGACAGGCAGCCAGTCTTCGTTTTTGAATATTAAAAGAGTAAATTATCGAAGTTTATCGGAAATCTTATATTAAAGAACTAATACAAGCCCTACCTTGTGAATATATAGCGTACAATATATTTCAATATTGTCAATATTAAAATATCATATATTCACTGCAATTTTATTACAGCATATAAAGTTTATCAATCGCGAGCATTACATCATCTTCGTTCGGGACGCTTCACAAACACATTCCTGCACGGTATTATTAACTATTATCGAATGTCAATTATACGTGAGGCTGATTACTATTATACAAAATAAATTATTTATTTTACCTTTAAAAACATATTTCTAATAGATGATAATAAGATTAATAAATAACTAAAAATTGACAAATTATAATTGTTTAGGTATATACTAAAAATTTTTAATTTTGTCAAAAATAAAATAATTTAAGTATAATATATTAAAAATACTAATCTTTTTTATTAATTAAAAATTCTCTTGCCAAAAATACACTGAATACTATAAGTATAATACCGCTTATAGCTGCACTTATATACGGTGTAACCCCGAACAACAATGATATAATAGCAGTTGTTACAGTAGCTAATATGATGACGATTAATTCTAATATTACAAGTACTATAATTCTTTTTTTATTAACTGGCTTTTTTTCTTCAGGCTTTTTGTATGGTATTGGTTTTCTCATAATTACCCTTCCATTAAATTAATTTTTTTAGTAATTTTAATAATTTGTATCTATATCTAAAGAAGCTCTTGATATCCAAGTTTCCGTTTTTTTATCGGTCTCTACTATCAAATAGCCTTCCTCTGTTATATCTTTAACTAAAGCTTCAACATCTTTACTGTCTTTTTTTGCTTTGATAGTTTTCCCTATCATATTGCTGTACTCTCTAAAATATTGAGCTAAACTTTTATCGCTATTATAAACTTCCTCAAAATAATAAATTAAATCCTTATAAAAAGTCTCTAGCTCAACCTTATTATCAGTTTCCATATAAAGAGATGTTGCTCTGTGCTGTATATCTATAGGAAAATCTTTTTTTTGATGATATAAGTTAACCCCAGTACCTATAATACAAGCATTTTTATTATTAGCAGAAGTAACTTGAATTAATGTTCCTGATATCTTTCTGTTTTTTACCAAAACATCATTAGGCCATTTTACATGAGCTAATGTATTATACTTTTCTCTAAGGCATTTACTTAATGCAATACCGGGAAGAAAACTCAAAGCCTCTTTTTTAAATGGGCTATAAAGTAAAATGCTAAACCACAGTCCCAAATTATTATCGGACTGCCAAGTATTTCCATAGCTGCCCTTTCCTGCCGTCTGTTTTAATGCTATATATACACTCCCTTCTTTAAGACTTATACCATTATTTAAATCTTCAATCATTTTTTTATTTGTGCTTTCTAATGATTCAAATAATACTGTATTTTGTCCGTATATTTTTGTATTCAAATTATCTGTAAATATGTTAACTTTCATATTTTTATTATATATTAAATAATCATTATATCAATATTATGATAACTATATTTTTTAATATAAAACATATTTAATTTTAAAAATATAAAATTATATCCTTGACTTTTAGATTATATTGAAGTAATATTTTTGCAAATAAATACTATTTATAGTATTTATTAAATTATATATAAAGAAGGTTCAAAAATGAAAATAATATTAATATTTATGATGATTATAGCAGTATTGTCATGCTCAAACAAATCAAATACATCTAAAGAAACTATAAAAGACCCTATATATGTTGGTATAGACGTAGATTTTCCTCCTTTCGGATATTTGGATAATGGCAATATAGCTGGTTTTGATTATGATATTATGAGTGAGGCTCTTAAATTGTCTGGAATTAATGGCGAGTTTGTACATATGCAGTTTAGCGGACTTTTACCTGCTTTACAGGCTAAAAAAATAGATGCAATAGTAGCTGGTATGACTGTAACTGAAGAGAGAAAACAATTTGTTAATTTTTCAGAGCCTTATTATGTATCTAGTCAGGTAATGCTTGTTCATAAAGATGATAATTCTATTATCACATTTGACGATTTGGCTGGAAAAAATATAGGTGTTGTTATAGGAACTACTGGAGATACTGTAATGAGTGAAAGAACAGATATTAATGTTGAAAAATTTGATACTGGTGCTGCTGCTGTGCTTGCTTTGAAATCAAAAAAGATAGCTGCTGTAGTATTTGATAAAGAGCCTTGCAAAAACTTTGAAAAATATAATGACGATATCAAATTAATAGAAAGTGATGCTATAAAAGAAGATTATGCCATTGCTGTGAGAAAAGAGGATACTTTGCTTTTACAAAAAATTAATGAAGGACTTGCTCAAATAATGACAAATGGAACTTATGAAAAATTAATAGAAAAGAATTTCAAATAAAATTATAAAAAATATTTCATACTCCTTAAAAATAATTAAAAAAATTAGAGGCTTTTAGAAACTTCAAATATTCTAAAAGCCTTTATTTATTAATTCAAAATATAAAAATTATTTTACTTCTTTCAAATTACCTTTTAAAGTTAAAACACCATTTTCAAAAGTGCCCTGTAAATCTCCCTGCCAATAAGCAATACCATTTTTAGCTTTATCAGTAACCATTTGTATATTATTAAAATCTATATCATTAGAAACTTGAGAAGTGCTGATTTTATTATTATCTAGTCCATAACCTATTTTAAATATTCCATTAGTATCAGACTTTAATTCATATACCCAAGGATAAACTGTAGGGCCTCCTGCATGAGCATATCTTATAGTAATAATACCAGTATCATCTTTAGTTACACCTGTACCTGTAACTTTAGGTCCGTTAGTACCGTC
The DNA here is from genome assembly GCF_000384655.1 of Brachyspira innocens ATCC 29796. Lineage (GTDB taxonomy): Bacteria > Spirochaetota > Brachyspiria > Brachyspirales > Brachyspiraceae > Brachyspira > Brachyspira innocens. The sequence continues at coordinate 20,946 of NZ_ARQI01000083.1, forward strand.
TAAAGTTTTTTGAGATACTCCACTACCATTCATTCCGTCAAATCCGAAAGTTTTAGCAGGGGCAACCCCATACAATACAAAAAATCCTAATCCTCTTTCTATTTTATTATTTGCATATTGATTGTTCTCATATCTATAAGAATCCCAAGATTTTGTAGCTCCTTTTGGTGTTGAAGCTCCTGTTTCAGCGTCTACTTTAGCATCAATATTTCCATAAGTACCTGTAACTTTTAAATATGAGTTTTCCATTAATTTATTGTCATCATTAGCATTTTCATCAAATACGGCTTTAAAATCTATATTCATAGTTCCTGCTGCTTCATTATTTGATGATGTATCTGTCTTTGTACATGAAAATACTAAAACAGATATAATAAGTACAATTAATATTATTTTGTTCATTCTTACTCCTTTTTTGTATTTATCATATAATAAAATATATAGAGAATATTACAATAATAAAATGTAAATTTTTTTTATATTTGATAAATTATATATCTAATACAAAAAAGCACCTCCATTTTTTTATAAATGAAAGTGCTTTTATAAAATTAAATATATTAATTTTAATTATTATTAGCAAAATCAGTGAATTCTTGTTTTAGCTTCTTCACTAAATCAAATAATTTATTTTCATCATCTGCTATATTTTAAACATCCGTCTTTATGTTTTTTTATTTCTTCTTCGTTTAAATATTTTGATAATATATCATATATAACATCTGAATATTTTTATTTTTATCATCATATACGGATAAATATATCTCTCCTGATACATAAGTATATATAACTATAGAAAAAGCGTTGTTTCTTTTTAATTCAATATAATGAGCACAAACATAACAACCTTCGTTTTTATCATAACCCCAATCATCCATACATGTTTTTGATATTATATAATCATTTTGTATTTTAGCTAAATTATTATACATTTTTCCTATATAATTAATTTTCTGAAATATTTGATTGTCTTCTTTGTATTTATTTAATATTTCATTAAAAAAATTTAATTCTGTTTCTGACATATCTCCTTCTCCTGTTCTTTTTAAAATTTCTATATAATGATTCATAAAAAATAATTTATCATCTTTCAAATTATATATTGATTTTTCAAAACAAGTTACTAAATCTCTATCTGTAGCATCAAAACTTATTATTTTTATATATTTATCTTTTACTTGATTTTTAATTTCTTCATCAAATCCAAAAGTATGTTCTTCTGGCTCTTTGTATTTTAAAGGTACAATATAAACTATTTTTTCTACTTCGTATTCTCTGCATACTTTTTTATAATAATTTGCCAATTGTTCTTTTTGATCTTTAGCCCAATTAATTTTATTTTCTATAATTATTATTTTTTTATTACCAATTATTGAAATATCTATATAATTTTTTTCATATTCAGCAATTTCAGCATTTGAATAATTTTCTTTATTTTCTATTACAATCAAATCAAGAAAATTATAGAAAAAATCTTCATAATTATTTAAAAAGAATTTTAGTAATTCTGAATGTAATTTTTCTTTATTCCATTTATGAGTTATTATATCAAATAAATTAAATTCAAATTTTTAAAACATCGTAGTATTTATTTATGTTTTTTGTATTAATATTAGATATTAAATTAATAACGTATTTATTATAATTATTCATTTCTGAATAAAAATAATCTATAGTATTTACTAATTCATTATTATTAAATGATTTATTATTATTCATTAATAATTTCCATTGAGATATTGCTTAATTTTTTATAATCATATTTGATTATTATATCCTTCTTATTATATAATATATATGTTTATCATACAATATAGATACTGCAATTTTGTGTTTAAGAGCTATAGATATTGCACACTTTTGGTTTAAAAAAAGAAGGTATTCCTTATAATTTAAATAAGCACAAATAAACAAAAAGGAATACCTATGAAACAATATAATACAAATCAGAAAAAAAGATAGTAGAGATTATCAATAAAGTTAAAAATAAAAAAGTTCAGGCTCTCAAATTTAATATTAGTATTAGAACTTATTATTATTGGAAGAAAAAATTAGAAGAAACAGATAGTATAGAAAATAGGAGTAGGAAACCTAAAAATAGTCCTCATAAATTAAAAAATAAAAAGATTATTAATAAAATTGTTGAAATACGAAAGAAATATAAATATGGTAAAAC
>NZ_ARQI01000084.1 GCF_000384655.1 Brachyspira innocens ATCC 29796
ACGTAGAATGAAATTTTATATATAAGATAAATAAGGATTTTAAATCAATTTATATTAAAAAAATGCGTTCTGCGTGCGTTTAGGAAAGTTCAAATTTAAATAACGCTTTGGGCGGGTGCACTTTATAAACTTAAGACCTACAAAATTTAATCAAACTAATATAAAAAACAAAGCTTTAAAATCTAAAAGGGCGGGGATTAAAATAAAATTTTGAAAATTATTTTCACTCCCACCCTTTAAATTTTTTGATACTATTTTGTTATTTATGTATAGTTTTTATTTTTTAATTTTAACTGTTACTCTGGCTGCCCACCCAAGTGTGTTTTAAATTGAAAAACCTCATTTAATTATTTATATTATCTGTTTTCAGCTCTGAATCTGGCAGGGTCTGTAAAAGGACGCCTTCCTTGAAATTTTGACAAATAAACAATGTTGCTTGCTATATTGACAAAGCCGTTATCTCCATACTTCATTATAGTTTCTTTTGCCTGCTTATCTTTCATCATGTAATATGCTAAAGGTACATCATCTATAAATAAATGACATAATATACGATCAAAAATATCATAAGAAGATACAAGCATACTCACATTTGAAGCATTGTTAATTTTTTCTATTACATAGTTTTTTACATTAGTTCCATAGTCCTGCTTGAGTTCTGGAGCATCAACTCCTATAAATCTGTAATAATTATTTTTGTATTTTATAGTGTCGCCGTCTGATACTTTTATCAAATCTTTATCTAGAGAAATTAAATATTTGCGGTTAATATTATTAATGTCTATCTCACTAAAATCTTTATTTGTTATAGAAAGAAATAGCTTTGTATTATTACTGTCTTTAAGAGTTAAGTATTCTTCAATATTTATATTATCTATATTTAATACAACCCTGCAGTATTTTATATTGAGAATTTTTAATTTATTAATAATGCCATCATCAGAAGCATAAAACATAATCTTATCTTTAAAAAGTACTGAGTAAATAAAAAGCCTTAAAAATCCAATATATTTTATACTTGGAAAATGCATGCTTATATATTTTTTATCCTGATTAGTGAGGGCATTATAAACATATACTTTATCTCGGTTTTTTATATAATCATAAATAATAGAAGTTTTATTATTTTCTATCATGCTTATTAAAGATTTGCCTTCTATGAATAGATTTCTTGTTTCTTTAAAGTTTAGCAATTGTATAAGAAAATAAAATATCATAATAAAAAAACAAATAAAAACTATTATAATCTTTTCATTTTTTTTATTAAAAGTTCGCATTTAGCTTTTATATCCTCAGAAGATACTATTTCGGTGAGCATACACAAACTCATAGCCTCATGTTCTATAAGAGTATCCATGTTGTTTAACTTTATACCGCCAATGCATACAAAAGGAATATCAAGATTTTTTACTACATAATCAAGATAATCAATACCAGTTGCAGTATTAGCATCTGGCTTTGTCTGCGTAGAAAATATCGGACCTATTCCTATATAGTCGCAAGAAGTATTAACAGCACTTAAAGCTTCATTTTCATTTGTAGTAGAAAGCCCAATAATAAGGTCATCGCCTACAACTTTTCTTACAGCCTCAATAGGCATGTCTTTTTGTCCTATATGCACCCCGTCAGCTTCAACTGCTAAAGCTAAATCAGCATAATCATCTATCAAAAATAATGCTTCGTATTTATTTGTAAGCTCTCTAATCTTTAAGCATTCATTATATTTTTCACGCATATATTTATTAGGATTATCCTTTTCTCTGTACTGAATAATTTTTATACCAGCTTCAAGCATTGATTTAACTACTTCTATATTGCTTCGTCCGTTGGAAAAATCTTCAGCGGTAACACAGTATATAGAACTATTAAAATATTTTTGTTTTAGAAGCTCTCTTTTATCTTTTTTATTTTTTATTGTTTTAAAATCTTTCATAAAACTAATCATTAATTATCTCCGATATTTAGGTATTGATTGTATCAATAGATATATAAATATATTATTATAATATACCTAAACAATTATATTTTGTCAATTTTTATTTTTGAAAATGTAATTATAAGTTATAAATAATATAAAGTATTATTAATAAAAAAGTTTTAAATGTGTGATAGTATCTGTATTTTATTAAAAAATGCAGTCTTTCGATGCTGCGGTCTGTGCGTGTGCGACTTCGTCACCACCAAGTAGGTGCCATTGCCTACGGCACGCAGAGCAGACGGCAAAAGAAGCGGGGGGGTTATAGTGCGACTGTGTGTTTCGCAGGGCAAATCCGCCGTAAACAATAAATTTGAAAATCTAACTTTTGACAAACTTAAAAATTTTTAATATATCATAATATTAAATAATTAATATTTAAAAAAATTAATTGAATATTTTAATATTAATAAATGATAAAAACTATAAAAATAATTGCATAATAGTCAATTTGAATTATAATTGATGCATTAAAAAATTAAATTATTTTAAATAATAAATTAAAGAGAGTTGTTATGAAATTATTTGTTAGCGATTATGATATGACTATATATATACATGAAAAAATAGATAAAACTGTTTTCGATGCCATATCAAAATGGAGAGAGGCTGGAAATATATTTGCTATTGCTACTGGAAGAAATAAATTTTCTATATTTGAGCATATTGACAGACATGGTATTACATTTGATTATCTTATAGCTAATAACGGAGCTTTGATATTCAATGATAAAAGAGAAACTATATTCAAAGATACTATAAATGAAGATACAGCATATAAAGTTATAAGATTTCTTCATAATACTTTCGGAGGTACTGTAGAGATAGCTAATGATGATTATATTATATCTGTAAAATCAAAAGACGGCAACGATATACTTCCTTTTAGAGTAGATAAAAAAATAACTATTGATGAAATAGATACTGTAAAAAATATTATACAGATAAATAAAATGACTTCTGATATTAAAGCTACAGAGAATGTTGCAAATACTATCAATAAAGAATTTTCTTCTTCTCTTATTGCTTATGGTAATATAAGAACTGTTGATATAGTAAAAAATACTGTTAATAAAGCTAATGGTGTAGAGTTTTTATATAATCTTTTGAAAGCTGATAAAGATATTACTAAAATATTTACTGCTGGAGACTCTAATAATGATATAGAGATGATAAAAAAGTATGACGGCTATGTACAGATTAATGCAAGAGAAAATGTAAAAGCTGTAAGTAATAAATATTTTAATTTTATTTCGGATATTATTTATAAAGAATTGGGATTATAAATAGTCTGGTTTAGGATTAGTTTACAGCATTTAATAAACTCATTTTTGATTGTTAATATAAAAATAGGTTCAATAAATACATATTACATTTACTGAACCTATAAATAAATTAAAAAACAGAAATATTATCTGTCATTATAGCCTTTAGGGTGATTTTTATGCCAATTCCAAGCGGTTTGTACTATAGTTTCTAATGAGTCTATAGTAGGAGTCCATCCCAAAACTTCTTTTGCTCTCTTACTGCTTGCAATAAGTTCTGATGAATCTCCTGCTCGTCTAGGGCAAACTTCCGCAGGTATAGGGTGTCCTGTTACTTTTCTAGCTACTTCAATAACTTCTTTTACACTAAATCCGTTTCCATTTCCTAAATTGCATGACACACTTTTTCCGCCGTTTTTTAGATAATTCATAGCGGCAATATGTGCCAAAGCTAAATCGCATACATGTATATAATCTCTTAAACAAGTGCCGTCTCTTGTAGGGTAATCATCACCGAATATTTTTATTGATTCTCTTTTTCCCAAAGGTACTTGAAGTATTAATGGTATTAAATGTGATTCTGGATTATGGTCTTCACCTATATGTCCGTCTGGGTGAGCTCCTGAGGCATTAAAATATCTCAAAGCAACATAGTTAAAATCATATGCTTTTGTATACCAAGAAAGTATTTTTTCTAATGCCAATTTACTGTCTCCGTACGGATTGGTAGGTTCTTTTCTGCAGTCTTCTTCTAAAGGTATTTTTTCTGGCTCTCCGTAAACTGCTGCTGTAGAAGAGAATATGAAGTTTTTTACTTTAGCTTTAAGCATGGCATTAAGAAGGTTTATAGAATTAGATACATTATTCTGATAATATTTAGCAGGATTTTGTACACTTTCTCCTACTTCTATATAGGCACATAAATGCATAACCGAATCTATATTATGGCTTTTAAAAATTTTATCAAGTAAATCACTATCTCCTATATTTCCCTGATAAAAATTCTTACACTCTTTTATAGCTTCTTTATGTCCGTATTCTAATGAATCTACTATAACAGTTTCTATATTCTGTTTTAAAAGTTCACAAACAACATGTGAGCCGATATAACCAGCTCCGCCGCATACTAAAACAGCCATATTTATACTCCAATTTTTATTTATTTTGATATAAGTATAATTCAACTTATAAAAAAGTCAAAGAATTATTTTGTGTTTCAAAACTATTTTTATAATAATTTGGTGGATTGTTTAAATTATATGGGCGATTTATTACATTTACTAATAGCTTCAAGTTCTATATGTTTCTACGGAAGTTTTTTATCAAATACTTAAAATGCTTAATTTTATAAATTTGTTTATTATTTTTTGGTGAAGCTTTCTGTATAAATTTAAAAATATATTTTTTACAAATTATAACTGTTACTATTATATAATAAAATTTCATTTGATTTTTTTTGTTTTTTGTATAATCTATATATTATATGCTATTTATCAAAAATAAAATATAGGAGTTCTTTATGATTTACACTGTAACATTAAATCCTGCTGTGGATTACTATATGGACATGAATAAATTGGAAGAAGGAGAATTAAACAAAGTAAATAATTCATATACTTTGGCTGGCGGAAAGGGAATAAATGTTTCTAAAGTGTTGAAAAATTTTGGAATTGAATCTATGGCTTTAGGTTTTTGCGGAGGGTTTACTGGAGAATATATAAGAGCAGATTTAAATAAATATGGAATTAAAGATAATTTTATTTTACTTGAAGAAGATACTAGAATAAATGTAAAAATAAAAACAGAAAAAAAAGAAACTGAAATAATGGGAAAATCTCCTAAAATACTTAAACAAAATATAGATGCATTACTTTCTATTATTGATAGTATAGAAAATAATGATATATTGGTGCTATCTGGAAGTGTGCCTAGCTCTGTAAAAGAAGATATTTATAAAGATATTATAGACAAAACAAAATCAAAAAATAATGTAAGAGTAATAGTAGATTCTAGAGATAATGCTTTTAAAATAGCGGTAAAAGAAAAGGTTTTTCTTACTAAGCCTAATAAAAAGGAATTATCAGAGTATTTTGGAAAGGATATACGTTCTGTATATGATATAATTGTTTATGCTCAGCAATTAGTAAAAGACGGAAGTGAAAATGTTATAGTATCTTTAGGAAAGGAAGGCTCTATTATAGTTAATAAAGATGAGGCATATATAGGAAATGCTCCTGATGGTGAGCTTGTAAGTTCTGTCGGTGCGGGTGATGCTATGGTAGCAGGTATTGTGTATGGAATAAGCCAAAATTTAAGTATAATTGATGCTTATAAGTATGCTATAGCTTCTGGAACAGCAACTGCTTTTAGCGAAGGTCTTACTACATTTGAAAATATGAATAATTTGCTTGATAAAGTAGAGGTTAAAAAGATTAATTTGAAATAAAAATTATTTATATTTCAGTTTATATTTTTTGAGAAGCAGGGAGCTTATTATAGGCTTTCTGCTCTTTTTATTTTAATATGTAAACTAAAAAGTACAAAAAAAATTATATTATTAATATTTCTTATTGATTTAATAATAAAACAATCTTAATATATAATAAGATTGTAAAGGCGGAGTGATAATATGATAAAAAAAATTATAATAGCTGTTTTAATGGTTATTAACTCTTTTATACTATACGGAGAGTATTATGGTATAAATGAGTGGTATTTGATTGAAAAAACAGATCCTATAACAGATGATAAAGAAATATCTATTTTTATAAAAAAGCAGGAAGAAAACAGCTTGAATTTCAATACTTTGATGATAAAAATTGATAAAAACTCTATTAATATAAACCTATATACTCCTTCTATTATTTTTAAAAAAAGATTTAATGATAAAGATAAAATAACTCTTATATACCGTTTGGATAAAAATGAACCTAGAACAAATACAGTAAATAAATACGGAGAAACAGAATTTTATTCATTATCTGCAAATCAGGAAGTATCTTCTGAAAAGAGTATAATATTATTAAAAGAGCTGTTATCACATAATGTATTAGCTGTAAGGGCTTTTGAAGATATTGACAATGCAAAATATACTTATACTTATGTTTATGATTTAAATAGATTAAAAGAACTTATTTTAACTGCCAATTTTGATGATACTATATTAGAAAATTCAGAAATAGAATCTATTATAGTAAATCAGCAGGATAATTCATCAGAAGAAAAAATTGATGAAAATAATAATAATACTGAAACTAAAGATGAGCCTAAAAAAACAGATAAAACTAATCACAAAGAAAATATTTATTTGATAGATGATATTAAATATGATGTAATATAAAACTTTATTTATTGTTTTTATAAAATTGTCTTTATAAAAGAAAACCCTTTAAGAAAAGTTTTTCTTAAAGGGTTTTTATTATTTGCTTTATTAAAAAATAGTTGTTATCTTAAATTAACAGCATTTCTGTATAAGAAATTTTTTCTGTCATTAGCATATTTAGCTTTAGAAGAAGTAGGATATTCAGCTAAATACTGATTATAAGTTTGATATGCTTTATCAAAATCTCTTGTATTATTATCGCCTTTTTCATATACTTCAGCTAAAAGAAGTATAGCATCTCCGCGTCTTGCAAACTTATTATTTCCTTCTAAAGATTTTTCTAATATAGGAGCAGCATCAGATATTCTTCCTAGTGTTTTTAAACTGTCAGCAATTTCATAAGCAGCATTTCCATACATAGGAGTAGAAGAATATTTATTCATAACATCATTAAAGTAAGCAATAGCCTCATCATGTTTATTTTCTGATTTTTTCACAACACCCATAGAATAAAGAGCAGCTGCTTTTTCATTATTATTAGCATTTTCTAAAGAAGATGCCTGTTTATACATATCAAAAGCATTATTATAGTCTTTATTTTGATTATAAATATCTCCTATTCTAAAATAGCTGTAAACAGAATATTTTGATTTAGGATATTGGCTTATTACATTGCTGTAAGTATTAACTGCATTATTATAATCTTTGATGTTTTTTAAATCTTCTGCAGATTTAAATAAAGCTATAGTTTCTGGATTAGATTCAACAGGTGCTTTAGCCTGAGTATTTTCTTTCATCACAGAAGGTTTTTTTATAACAGATGACTGCTGATTAGTAGAAGCTGTATTGTTTTGATTATTAGCTTCATTAGTCATAGTTGTATTAGTAGATACTTCGTTAGTCATAGCTGTGTTAGTAGACATAGTATTAGTAGATATTTCATTAGTCATATCTGTGTTAGTAGATACACTATTAGTCATAGTTGTATTAGTAGACATCATATCATTAGTTTCGTTATCTGGATCTAATACAGCATTAGTTTCCATAGCAGCTATTCCCTGACTATTAGTTACATTTATAGTATAGAAATATTTTCTTATTATATTTTCTTCATTATCTACTTGGAAATCTAATTTTCCTATTCCAGCAGTTAAAGTTCTGAATGTTAAGAAAGCATTAGTTTTATCTCTTGTAAATCTTACAAAGTCTAAATTAGTAGAGTAGCTTGTTATACGTATATATCTGTCGAAATTTGTAGCATTTAGTTTTATAGAAAAGAGAGTATTTTCTGATAAATCTACAGTTTTTACTAGGTCTTTTTCTAAAGGTCCGCCTTTAACACGGGCTGCAGTTGTTTCATTAGTTACTACTTTATCATCTGGCTGTACAGTGATTGTTTCCTGAGCAAATGCTGCTTGAAAAAGAGTAAACATAAGTAACATACTAGAACATAAAAAAACACGCATAGTCGTCTCCTAAAAGTTAGTATTATTTTTTTCGGCTTTCTGTGTAATTCCTTGAGTATTTAAGCTCATCGAAATCCAAGTTATTTTTTGTAGAAAGCATTTCTCCTTTTAAAATTTTTTCTTCGTCTTCTTTAATAATATTAATAGCCTTTGAATTTTCCTCTTCGGGAGTTAATGGTATAACTTTCGGCTTGGTACAAGAGCCTATTAATATCCCTAATAGTATAGTTAATAATAACCAAATAAAAATAATGACGAAAAATAAAATTTTCTTCGTTTTATAAAAATCTTTTACCTTTTCGAGCATAAGATTAATACCTCTATTAAATTATAGAATATAGCTAAAAATTTGCAATAAATTTCATCAAATTTCAGCTTGTAAAATAGAATTTATTAAAATTTCTTAAAAATATTATAAATTTCGTACCATTTTTATTAATTTTTAGTAAAAAAATCATTCACATTTATATAATATAAAAATATACTGTTTTTTAAAATCATGTAATCGATTAACTAAAATATTTTTTATTTTTCTTGCATATTTATTAAAAATTTAATATCATATTTGACATGAAACATAATTTAAAATCCGATTTGTACAAACTTAAAGACAGAGGGCTTCCATTAGAAGAAGATATTATTTCTCTTAGAGATAAATCATTAGAAGAGCTTATATCTTATTTAAATGATGATGATGCTTCAGTAAGAACATCGGCAGCTATTAATTTAAAATATCATATCAATAAGGCGGCAGACTATTTATTAATGCGTCTATATAAAGAGAGTAGTTTGTACACTAAAATGTCAATATGTGAGACTCTTGCGGCTGGAAATATTGATACTGCAAGAAAGATGACTGAATATCTTGGCAAAATAGAAAGTAAGCAGTATAAAAAATTACCAAAAAAAGTATCATCAAAAAAATCATATCCTATTCCTAGAGATATAATAGCAAGAACTTTAGCAAAGATGAATGCGGATATTTTACCCGTATTAATAGAAGTTTTACAAAGCGATGATTTAATAAAGATTTATGAGGCAGCAGATGCTTTCGGATATATGTGTTTTTACAATGAAACTTTACAAAATGAAAAAAATCTTGAGTATGTAATTAATCTAATAAACAAATATAAAGATGATAAACTCCTTATATGGAAATCTTTAACTTGTTTATCAGCATTTAATTTTTTAAAAAGCAGAGATATATTAAATAGTTTTATCAATAAATATGGTTATGAAGATATTTTATTTTGGGAAGCTATGAGGTCTTTGAATATTTTAAATAGAAAATAAATATTTAAAAAAATCTATTAAATGATATAATAAAAAAACTTTTACTATTTTTTAGGGTATATAAATGAAATTAACTATAAAAAATTTTGCCAGAATAAAAGAAGCAGAAATAAATATAGACGGTATTACTATAATAGCAGGCGAAAATAATACAGGCAAAACCACAGTAGGAAAAGTTTTATTTTCTTGTTTTAATTCATTAAATAATCTCGAAGAATCTATTTCTCTAGATAAAAAAAAATCTATAAATAGAGAAATTTTTATGTTATGCAATCTGTTACTTAATATTGGAAATAGTCAGAATGATGATAAATTAACATTAGATGAAATTAACAATTTTGCTAATACTTTATACTTTAACTATACTAAAAAAAATATATATGATATTCTAATAGATAATTTAAAAGGATATGTAGATTTAAAAGATGAAAATGTTGTTGATTATATAAAAAAAGCTTCTAAAAGAATAGAAGGATATATTAATATTTCGTATGAAAAAATAGGTTATGAGAAAATAGAAGAATATTTTAATGAAATGTTTAATAATCAAATAAACAGCAGAATAGAAAGAAATACTATAGCAGAAATTAATATATTAGATTTATATTTTAAATTTAAAGATGATGAGCGTATAAATACAAGCCTAAGTTATTCTAATAGAAGAAATATATTTTTTGTAGATAATCCTTTTATTTTTGATAGAAAAAATTATTCATATTCTTTGTCTATAGCAGAATCGCATTTAATAAATAATATATTATATTCAGAAAAGCCAAACACATTAGATAAAATTTTAGCTGAAGATAAATTAAAAAATATATATGATAAATTATCAAATGCAGTAAATGGTAAAATTGTAGAAAAAGATAAAGACTTTTATTTGGAAGAAGATTTTTTTTATGAGCCTATATCCGTACATAATTTATCAGCTGGACTGAAATCTTTTGCTATTATAAAAATGCTTTTAGAAAGAAACGCATTAAAAGAAGATGATATATTAATATTAGATGAACCCGAAATACATCTTCACCCTAAATGGCAGCTTTTATATGCTGAAATAATAGTGCTTTTACAAAAAGAGTTTAACATATATATTTTAATAACAACTCATAGCCCTTATTTTTTAGAAGCTATAGAAATGTATTCTAAATCACATGGCATAGAGGAAAAAACTAATTATTATTTGGCAGATATAGAAAATAAGCATTCCGTTTTTAAATTGGTAAATGATAGTATAGAAGATATATACAATATAATGGCTCAGCCTATAGAGAAGCTGGAAGATTTGCAAAATAGTTTTAAATAATAATTTTTTATAAAGTAATTTTTTATTATGAAACAAGATATAATAGATAGTCTGCCTGCTATATTAAAAAATAATATAGATACACTTAAAAATACTTCTTCAGATACTGATAATAATTATTATATGACAGATAGTGAACTAACTGTTATAAATTTTGATAATACCGCAAAGTCTTATAAAGAAGAAAAATACCTGAATTATTTACCAGCTTCTAATGATTGTTTATATATTGCAGATAGCAGCCATTTGTATTTTTTAGAGTTTAAAAACGGAAAAATTGATGAAGATAATATAAAAACAAAAATATATGACAGTTTATTTATATTATCAGATATTAAATATAATGACGGACATAAATATATAAATAGTATAGTAGAGTTTTCAAAATCAAGTATCGAATATATATTGATTTATAATATAAAAAAACATGGAAAATTGAGTTTTAATAATCATTTTCAGCAGAGGGCAAATAAAAAGACTAAATTATATGGCGGTGTGTTAAAATTAAAAGGTTTTTTATTAAAAGATATTAATTTTTATAGTGAAAATGAGTTTAAAAATAAATTTATTAATAAGTTTAATAAATGAGGTTGTTTACACTTGATAGATTAATCATTTCAATGTATTATCCTATATTAAAAAATTACATTAATTATAGATTATAGGTTATTATAAAAAATAATATAATAAAATAAAGGAAAACATATGACTTATCCTGAATTTTTTACTCCGTTCGTATTTCCGCCAAGCATACCTATATTAGGGGCTGTAAGATGGTACGGACTTATGTATATAGTAGGTATTGTAACTTCATGTATAGTTTTATATTTTGTGAAAAAAAGAGGCTGGATAAAATTTAATGCTGATGAAAAAAACGGCGGTATATATGACATGGTATTCTATGCTGCTGTTGGTGCTATAGTAGGGGCTAGAATAGGTTATTTTCTTTTTTACTCGCCAAAGAGTTTTTTAACGCCTTGGGAAATATTAGGTATCAATCTCGATAACGGATTTACTTTTACTGGTTTTGCTGGAATGTCATTTCATGGCGGATTTATAGGTATGTTTATAGCATTATTTATATTCAGCAAAAAATATAAATATGATTTTTATAATATTACAGATAACGGAACTCTTCCTGCAAGTTTATGTTTATTTTTTGGAAGGATTGGCAACTTTATGAATGCCGAACTTTACGGACGAGTTACAGATTCTTTTTTAGGCATGAAATTTCCATTATATGATGCGGTTGGTGGTTATGAAAGATGGGCTTCTATGTTTGAGGCAATAAGACCTTATACTGAACCTAGACACCCTTCGCAGTTATATGAGGCTTTTCTTGAAGGTATTGTTCTTGCTTTTGTTTCTTTTTTAATAGGATATTTAAGTGAGAAAAATAAAAAAATAAGACCTGGTACAAGACTTTGGGTATGGATTTTGCTTTACGGGCTTTTTAGAACTTTAATAGAGCAGTTCGCACGCGATATCACAGAATGGACTATAGGACCAATTACTGCAGGTGCTATTTATTCTGTGCCTATGGTGATAATAGGTGCTGTTATGCTTATATATATTTACACAAGAAAAGATAATACCGCACTTGAAATGAATACAAAAGAATCAAAAAAGAATAAAAAGAAGTAAATTGATTAACAATCAACTTAATAATAAAGCCTAGTATGATAAAAACATATTAGGCTTTTATTATTTAATAAATACTATTTATATTTTCTCCTATTGTTTATACTTCCTATTCCATAATTCAAAAATGTATGCTGTTTCTACCTCTTTTCCTGATTCTATATCTTTTATTTGTTCTTTTGCTTCATTATTATCTTTATCTATTTCTAAAATCCTTTTATATGTTTTTAAAGCATTATCTTTTTGATTTAATTTTATATAAAGCTCTGCAATGGATTCTAAATAAATTATATTATCTTCTTTATCTGGCATATTTTCCTTATATATTTTTATAAGCTTTTCATAAATATGTATGCTTTTATCTGGTTTTGAAACTTTTTGATAGAAAAATGCTAAATATGATAAATCTTTCATATAATAATCTATTTTATTTTTATAATCATCATCTGCAATTGATATTTTTTTATTTTCAAAACTTTTTATATTTTTAAGGCATACTTCTATAGCTTTATTGTATGTTTCTAATGCACTTTCTTTATCATCAATTTTCAAATATAAATCTGCCTGTATTTCCAAAAGCTCATAATCATTTTTATTTCTTGATATTTCTTTATTATACTTTTCTATTAAGTCATTATATATTTCAAATGCTTTTTCTTTATTTCCTATTTTTATATAAATATCTGCTATTTCTTTTAAATATTCTTTTTTGTTTCTCTTATATTCTTTTATAAGTTCTCGGCATTTTTTTATGGCTTTTTCATAATATAAATTTCTATTTTCTATATCATTAAGTTTATCATATAGATAAGCAATATTTTTTAATGTATCAAGTTTACTGCCTATTATATATATGAATAGTTCATCATCAGCTATTTTAAAATATTCTTTATATGCTTCTATAGCATTATTGTATTTTCCAAGCCTTTCATAACATTCTGCTAATTTTTCATGATATTTGCATGGTTTATTTAAAATTTCTATAGCTTTATTATAATAATTAACAGCTTCTTCATAGTTTTTTAATTTTTCATAAATTTCAGCAATATTAACATAATAGTCTGAATTTCCGCTGTCAATTTCTATAGCTTTATTATAATAATTAACAGCTTCTTCATAATTTTCTGCCTCTTCATAAGTACGTGCAATATCAATATAACAATTCAATTCATTATCAGGATACATTTTTATAATCATTTTATATGTATCTATTGCCTTTTTATAATTTTTGCCTTCTCTATATGTTTCAGCTATATTTTTATAATTTTCTATAGATATTTGCTTATATAATTCTATAGCTTTATCATATTCTCCACCGTATCTTCTATAAAGATCTGCAAGCTCTTCACGGCATGCATTTGACTGACAATAATGCCAACTACCATCTATAATATCAGTGTATGCCTGAACTATATCATTATAAGTTTCGCTTCCTTTAAAATTCTCATCACAAAAAGGTATAATCATAAATGGTGTTGATATATCTTTTTCTATACTGTATTTCAAGGCGTACAAAGCATCATCATTTTTACCGAGTTTTTTATATAAATCATACAATGATTTTAATGCCTTTAAACAATCATAAAAATAATCATCTAACTCGCTTCTTATATTTATATCTAATGCCCTTTTATAACTTTTCAAAGCTTCATCATACTGTCCGTTTTTTTCATAGCTTAATCCTAAATAATGCCAATAATCAGACGCTTTATAAAAATCACTAAAACAATCTATTGAATCTTTTATAGCTTTTTTAAAATTTTCTATAGCCTCTTGGCTTTTTCCTAAATATAAATTTATTTTCCCCAATGTATAATAATAATATTCTTTATAGTTATTAATTGTTTCTGTATAATTTATTTCAGCTGCTTTTTTATGAAACTCTATAGCTTTATCATAATCTTTTATAACAAAGAAATGTACTTTTCCAAGTAAATACCAATATTCAGAATCTTTACCGTTTAATTCAATAGCATTTTCTAATAATTCAATAATTTCTTTCTGTATTTTTTTATTATCATCATAATCGCTGTCATAATAATATGATGCTGCTAAATAGTATAAAACTTTATCTTTTTTATAATTAAGATTTAAAAGTTTTTTCAATGTTATTCTTAATTTTTTATATCCATCATTAAAATATGAATCATCATACTGCACTAGAGCTAATAAAAATAATAATTCTTTATTATTAGGATCATTTTTTAAATGCCTCTTTAATATTTCTTGAGCTTCTTTATAGTAAAGTACATCATCATATTCAAGTTCTTCATTATTTATTTTTTTATTTATTAATTCTTTTATTTCTTCTATTGTGTAATTTTTTTTATTGTTTTGCATTTTATTCTCCTATTTTTTCTAAAAAATTAATTTATAACTTTATTACTCATCAAAATTATTTGTATTAATTCCTATGTCTTTTGCTATGTGCAATATTTCTTTTGCCAAATCATCTTTATTTAATTTTTTATAACAGCTGTAAAGTCTATGATAAATGCCTATTTTTTCATCATAAGAATATTTATTTAGAACATCAAAATATATAAATAAAGCTTCTTCATACATTTCTAATTCTTCAAATATTTCTCCAATTTCAATAGAAGTTATCTTATCATTATTATAATGAAATTCATTCATATATATTTTCATATATTTACTTTCAAAAAAATATATATCTTTTTTATTATTATCTTTTTCTCTGTATATGTAATCATTAAAAACTTCTTTTATTTTTTGATATTCTTCTAAATCTTTATAGCTTAATAATGTGTATAATAATTCTTCTTTACTAAGTCTTTCATATTTCCAATCTGTATTATGAAAATTTTCTTTTTCTTCTTCTGTTTTACAGTACTTATACAGATTTTTATAATAAAAGTTTTTATATATTTCCAATCTGTTTTCAAAATTACTTATTAATTTATTGTATATTTTATAAGCCTTTTTATCTTTTCCCTGTTTTTTATAACTTGCTGCAAGATAATATAAAGGAACTCTATAGTCTTTATCTATTTCTAATGCTTCTTTTGCTGCTTCTATTGCTCTGTCATAATCATTAGATAAAAATCTGTATTTTGATAAATAAGACCAGTTTATTTCTTCATCAGGATCAATATTAGCCATTTTTTCTCTCATATATGCTGCTTTGGAATATTTTTTAGAAGCCTCATAAATTTTAGCTAATCTTTCCATATAAGCTAGCATATAAAAATGTTTATCATTATCTTTAGCCAACTTCAGTATTTTTATTGCTTTTTTACTGTATCCTAGAAATAAATATATATCAGCTAATTTATATCCGTAATCGTAATAATCCATATATATATTTTTTCTGCAAATTTTTGCTGCTTCTATTAATTGATTTGTTGAGTATAGATATATATGTAAAAGTGATTTTTCATCATCTAATAATTTATATAACTCTAAAGCATTATCATAACTATGTACTGTTTCATAAATATATGCTAATTGTTCAGTTAAAGATTTTGAATAACAGTTTTTGTAAAAATTTTCAAGCAGATTAATAGCTTCATCATATTTGTTTATCAAACATAGAATATTTGATATTTCTATTGTCATTTTTTCATCGCTGCTTTTTAATTCAATAGCTTTTTGTATAGTTTTATAGGCATTATCTTTATCATCTAATTTAATATAAGTTCTTGCTAAATTAGCAAATACTCTTATATCTTTATCATTAATTTCAAGAGCCTTCAAATATGCTTTTTCAGCTTCTTTAAAATTATTATCATCATTATTCAAGTAATTACCTAATATTTTCCAAGCATTATAATCGTTTTTTTCTATCTCCAAATACTTCTTTAAATATATTTTTGATTTTTTATAATCTTCAATTTGCATATATGATGTGTATAGTGTTTTTAATGCTTCTTTATTTTCTGCTTCATTTGATAATATTTCTTTTGCTTCTTTAATTTTTTCTTTTCTAGTTTTATACATAATCATTAGCTCCTATTAACTCTTTATTTAACTATTTATTAATATTATAAAGTAATGCTATGACAAAAACTGTCATAAAAATTATGATTTTTTTAGTATTATTATTAATCAATTTATTTTCAAAAAATATTGCAAAAATTATAATACTCATATATAGTATAGCTTTCACAATATTAATATGAAATTTTTGTGATAAAAAATAATAAAGGATATATTTTTATGGAAAAGTTTTTTAAGCTGAAAGAACATGGCACAAATGTAAAAACAGAAGTTATAGCAGGCTTTACTACTTTTATGACTATGGCCTATATATTGGCAGTAAACCCTGATATACTTAGTGCTACAGGTATGGATAAAGGGGCTGTTTTTACGGCTACTGTAGTGTCATCTATAATAGCAACATTAATTATGTCTTTGCTTGCTAATTTGCCTTTTGCTTTAGCTCCCGGTATGGGACTTAATGCCTTTTTTGCTTTTACTGTAGTTCTTGGTATGGGCTACAGCTGGCAGACAGCTTTAACTGCAGTATTTATAGAAGGTATTATATTTGTTGTTCTTACTATATTTAATGTAAGAGAGGCTATAGTTAATAGTATACCTGTTAATATGAAAAGAGCTATTTCTGTGGGAATAGGTTTGTTCATTGCTTTTATAGGACTTCAGAATGCTAAAATAATAGTTAATAATGATTCTACTTTGCTTGGACTTGGAAACATTACTTCTGGAAGCGGACTTCTTGCTATATTAGGTATTATTATTACAGCTATTTTGCTTGCCTACAATGTTAAAGGAGCTATTTTATTAGGAATATTTATTACCACTATAATAGGCATTCCTATGGGGCTTACAAAACTTTCTCCAGATGCAAGTTTTATACCTCCTTCATTAGAACCTATAGCTTTTAAACTTGATTTCAGCAATATATTTACTCCTAATATGTTTATAGTGCTGTTTACTTTTCTTTTTGTAGATATGTTTGATACAGTAGGTACATTGGTAGGTGTTTGTACCAAAGCTAATATGCTTACAAGAAACGGAGAAGTACCTAGATGTAAACAGGCTTTATTTGCTGATGCAGTAGGTACTGTTGTAGGTGCATGTCTTGGAACATCTACTGTTACTACTTATGTAGAAAGTGCTTCAGGAGTTGCTGAAGGCGGTAAAACGGGTCTTACTTCTTTGGTAGTTGCTATATTATTTACTGTATCATTATTTTTATCACATTTATTTTTAGCTATACCTTCTGCGGCTACTGCTCCTGCTTTGATAATAGTAGGATTATTTATGATGACTCCTATATTAGAAATAAATTTTGATGATTATACTGAATCAATACCAGCTTTTATATGTATAATATTTATGCCTTTTGCCTACAGTATAGCTGAAGGTATTACTTTTGGGGTATTGTCTTTTACTATATTAAAATTTGTTTCTGGTAAAACTAAAGATATATCTTTATTAACTTGGATATTATCAGCACTTCTTTTAATAAAAATACTAATGCCTGTTATACAAGGTTTTTTAGGTTAAATTGATTTATAGTATTTAATTAAGAGGGGATATGAATAAATATCCTCTCTTTTTTATATATTGATATTATTTAAATATTATAAAAATATAATTGTTTCAGTATATATCTAAACAAATAATATTATTTTAAATCATTGTATAATGAATATAGACATATATATAAAATTGCAACAGGTCTAATTAAAAAAATACTAAGCATACATAATATTGTATACTTAGTAAATAAAATTATAAATAATTATTTTGCAATGATTTCTTTTATCTCTTTGATACTATTGACAAGCCCATTTATAGAAGTATATAATGCTCCATATTTATATTCATTTCTCAAACATATAGTGAAAAAAACTATTAAAGGTTCAATAGTTTGAATGATGCCCATAACAAACTCTTTCCAGTTGAAAACTGGATTAGAAGCTTGCAACTTTAGTGAAACATTATATGGTTTATCAGAATGTCCTATCATATATGGTTTGCTGTCTAAAGTAACATTATCAGCTGTTGTTGATAAATTAATATTACTAAGTAATTGTGTATAATCATCTATTCTATATGGAGGAAATTCTATTCCTTCATATTCATCGTTATTATATGCTTTATTAAATTCATTATTAACACATTTAATTGATTCTTTAAATGATTCAAATACTTTAATTACCATTTTATCGTTTACAAGCTGTTTTTCTATTGCATCGAATGTGGCATAAATAATTCCTGTTATTTGAGTCCAATCCTTACATTTATCTTTTTGACTTTTTTCTTGCATAAGTAAACTCCTTGTTATTATTTGTTTTCATAGATAACTAAAAAACTCCTATTTTGCTATATTATATATAATTTATAATTGTTTTCAACTTTTGGATTATTAATTTACATTAATATTATAACTATTATAATACCATATCTGGTTGTACTCATAATTTACTTTTTCCTCCATTTTTTATGGCATTGTTTTAATTGCTAGGATATTATTTTTAATTATATGTATGATTTAAGTGCAATAGAGTACATATTGTGTTTTTAAATATTTAGGCGGTGAAGTTTTTTTGTAAAGTTATCATAGAACAAAGTAAGTACTGTTGTCTATGTCATTTTTTATCTTCCAAAGGCAGCAATAAAAAATTGATGAACTTAAAAATTGCTTATTATAATCTATATTATAATTTTGAAATTATTTATGTTTTGAATAGTTTTTGTAATGATATTGGTACAAAAATATAAATTAACATAATATTTTTAATTGACAAAACAATTTATATATAATAGTATAGAGAGTAAATGTTTAACTTTTTTTATTATGTAAAGGTTGTTAATAGTCATGTTATACGAAATTTTTTATCCATTAAGAGAATCATTTTTTGGTTTTAATCTATTTAGATATATTACTTTTAGAACAGCAGGTGCAGTTGCAACGGCATTGATATTAGTTCTTTTATTTGCTCCAAACATTATAGAAAAATTAAGAAAACTCCATTTCGGACAGGTTGTAAGAGATGACGGACCTGAAACACATTTGGTAAAAACAGGCACTCCTACTATGGGCGGAATATTTATAGTAGGGAGTATTTTGATTAGCATACTGTTATGGGGAAAGCTCGATAATTTAAAAATAATTCTTCTTTCCTTTTCATTATTTATACTTGCTGTTGCAGGTTTTTTAGATGATTTTTTAAAGATTAAATATAAAAACTCAAAAGGTCTTCCGGGTAAATACAAAATATTTTTCCAAACTTTTGTAGGTATTGTAATAGGAGTTTATTTATATTATTTTGACAAATTAACATTTTTGATGACATTTGAACTTAATCAGGGTATAGGAGTATTAGAGGCAGTAAAGGTAGCACAGGTGCCTTCTTCTACTATATTTATACCATTTGCAAGTACGCTTTATATAGATTTGAAACTTTTATATATACCATTTGCCACATTTGTAGTTGTGAGTATGAGTAATGCTGTTAATCTTACTGATGGGCTTGACGGGCTTGCTATAGGTCTTTTAATCATAATGTCTATGGCGTTGGCAGTACTTTCTTATGTGTCTGGAAATTCACTTATAGCAACATATTTAAAAATACCTTTTATAGCAGATGCAGGAGAGGTTACAGTTTTTGTGGGTGCTTTAATTGGTGCTGGTTTAGGATTTTTATGGTTTAATGCCCACCCTGCTCAGGTATTTATGGGAGATGTAGGAAGTTTATCTTTGGGAGGAGTTTTGGGGATTATAGCATTGTTTATTAAACATGAACTTCTTCTTATTATTATAGGTGTTGTTTATGTGGCAGAAGCATTCAGTGTTGTTTTACAGGTGTTTTCATATAAATTGTTCAAAAAGAGAGTGTTTAAAATGGCTCCTTTGCATCACCATTTTGAGAAATCTGGCTGGAAAGAAACTCAGGTCGTATTTAGATTCTACATTATAGGTATAATAGCGGCAATTATTGGTATAGCAACTTTGAAAATAAGATAATTTTTTATATAATTTTTTATTAATTGTTTCAATAATTGTTATAATATAGGGTAATGTTGTATATTTAAATATAATAATATAATTAAGGAAAGAATTATGGATGGAAAATTAATAGTATTAGAAGGTATAGACGGATCTGGGAAATCTACAAATGGTATGATGCTTACAAATGAATTAAATAATATCGGCATAAAATCTATATATACTTTCGAGCCTACTCATGCATATTTTGGTTCTAAACTTAGAGAGAGTATGCTTTCTAAAGATTTAAAACCCGAAGAAGAATTATCACTATTTATAGCCGACAGAAAAGAGCATATTCAGCATATGATAAAGCCTGCAATTAATGACGGGTATATAGTAGTTTTGGACAGATATATCTATTCTTCTATAGCATATCAAGGTGCAAAAGGCATTGACAGAGAATATATATATAATCTGCATAAGGACTTTATAATAGAGCCAGATTTGGTATTTATATTTCATTTGCCTATAGAAACCGCTTTAAATAGGATTATGGAAAAAAGAGGTTTTGTCGATAGATTTGAAAATGAAAACTATCTTCAGAAAGTTGATGAAATATTTTCTTCTTTTAATGCCTCAAATATATACCATATAAATGCTGATAAAGATGAAGAGACTATAAAAAATGAACTTATACAAATTATAAAAGATTCTAAAATACTTCCTCAAGATTCTCTTCAATAAAATCAGATACTCTTTGATTGTTTGCAGTTTTAGTATATTCGATGTTTCCTACTGTTTTTTTATCAAGATTATTTATTTCTGAAACCAATATATAAAAACTGTTTCTTTTGCTTCCGTCTTTGGCTGTGTATATATTTTGTCTTAATTCTCCGTTAATTAATACATGCTTTCCTTTAAACAAATTTACTGCTGCTTTATCGGCATTATATCCCCAAGCAACTAGGTCAAAATAATATACTTCTTTTTGAAAAGCCCCATTGCTGTAATAACATTTGTTATTTGCTATACTAAATTTGCATAAAGATTTTCCGCTTTTTGTTTTCATGTATGTTGGATCTTTAGTTAATCTTCCTTCTACTATTACTATATTAGTATTTCCAGACATAATCGAACTCCTTAAAATTATTAATTATTATGCTATTAGTTAAACAAATTTTTTTTATAAAATAAGCCTAATATTGATAATTTTTTTCGATTTTTGTAAAAAATACGATATTATTACCCAGTTTAATTATATTTATTTTACAAAAATGTAAATTTGTTTTTGACAGAATGTGAAAATTTAAGTATAATTTATGCAATATATTCGTTTTATTGATGATTGGAGTCTATTATGAAAAGAATACATAGTTTATCTTTCAAAATACCTGCTATAATATCAGTAATATCATTAGTATTTATAGTTATTATTCTTTTAATAGCAGTAAATTTTGCAAATATTGGAATAAGCGAAAGCAGATTTGAGGGTTTTGATAATACTGCACAGGCTTATGCTAAATTATTTGATTCTATACTGATAAATCAAATTTCTCTTGCTGAAACTTATTCAGTAATGCCCGCTGTTATCGATTCTGTAATAAACAGAAATGATGTTTCTTTGAGAAATCTTTTAAATACATTGAAGCAGGTTAATAGTGCTAATGATTATTCTATAAATACAGTTATTTCAGATTTGAATGGTAATGTTATTATGGATGCAGTTGGAAACACAACTGGAAGTATGACTGAGAGAAGACCTACTTTATGGAAGAAATTACAGTCAAACAATGGTAAATTCACTTATGATGATGATTTGGTAGAATCCAAAGATACGGGTGTTCATTCTATAGCCATAGGCGGAGGCATAAAAGATTATGAAGGTAAATTAATAGGTTATGCTTTCGTTATTATAGACTGGAAACTTATATATGATACTTATTTTTCTGATATAGCACTTGGAGAAAGCGGAAGAATATTTGCTGTGGATTCAAGATTAATAGATGTAATGGATACTTTATATGAACAAATAGGAGAAACAGCTAATGATGAGTATAAAAAAGCATTTGAAAGCGGTTTAGAGAATGGAAGATTATCATATTTTTATTCAGGTGCGGAAAGAACAGGATCGTATTGTAAAATGAGAACTATGAATTGGGTTGTAGGTATGAGTATGATTGACAGTGAAATATATGCTGTAAATAAACAATTAATATCAATTAGTTCTATAGTTGCTTTAGCTGCTATTGTATTGTTAACAGTATTTGTATATTTATTTATAAAGAGAATTATGGGACATTTAGGAAGTATTATAAAAGAGGCTAAAGAAATAGAATCAGGAAATTTAACTTACGCAGCTAATGAACATAAAAGAAAAGATGAGCTTGGCATATTATTTGATTCATTTAGAAATATGCGTAAGAAATTGACAGAAATTATTTCACAGGTTCATTCCTCTTCAGAAAAGATTACCTATGCAGCACAGGAGCTTGCCAATGGTAATGCTGATTTATCTAAAAGAACAGAATCTCAGGCAGCAAGTCTTGAGGAAACAGCTTCTTCTATGGAAGAGATGGCCTCTACAATAAAATCATCAACTTCGCATTCTGTAGAAGGTAATAATATGATGAAAGAGTCTATGGATTCTATAAAAAATGCAGGTCTTATAATAGAAGAAACTACTAAAAGTATAGAAGAAGTAAGCGAAGATAGTGAGAAAATAAAAAATATTACAAAAGTTATAGAGGGCATTGCTTTTCAGACAAATATACTTGCACTTAATGCTGCAGTGGAAGCGGCTAGGGCAGGTGATCAGGGTAAAGGTTTTGCTGTAGTAGCAAGCGAGGTAAGAAACTTAGCACAAAACTCTCAGACATCAGCCAAAGATATAACAAATCTTATTAATGTAATTTATGAAAAAATTAGTAAGTCAGCTGAAAAAGCAAAAGAATCTCAGCAGATATTTGAAGACTTGGAGAAAAAATTAGAAGAGACTTCAAATATTATGCGTGATATAAGCGAAACAGCAATAGAGCAGCAGTCTGGAGTAGATCAGGTAAATATAGCAGTATCTCAAATGGATACAGTAACACAGCAGAATGCCGCTTTAGTAGAAGAGTCATCTGCAGCAGCTGAATCATTATTAAATGAAGCTAGAGAGCTTGAAGATGCTATGAGTTTCTTTAAATTAAAATAAAAGATTTAATTAATATAATTACATAAAAATAAAACGTCTGATAATAAAAGTTACCAGACGTTTTATTTTTTTAAACACTAAAAAATACTAAAGGGTAATATCATCA